>NZ_WRPM01000098.1 GCF_009758175.1 Nesterenkonia alkaliphila | reverse complement strand
TAGAAAACCCACACCTAGGGTTCCGCGCCTGCCCGAGCACACGTCCCGGCAGGCGCGGAACCCGCTCCTCCCGACCACCGCGAGTGCGGCCCGCATCGGACCAGAGGCGACATACGGGTCCAGAGCGATGTGAGACCGAAGGAGAAGCACATGAGCAAGGCACTGGCGCAGCCCCCAGGGGCAGCGGCATTCAACGCATCACTCGTCCTGACCGGCTGCGCCTCCGACGCAGAATCGGAACCGGACGAGGCGCCGGCCGAACACGAGGACCACGGCGAGGACACCGAGGACGGCCACGAGCACATGGGCCACCCGGAGGACGGCGGGCCGGTGCCCGAAGGCATGGCCGAGGCCGCCGCCCCCGAGTACGCAGACGGCGAGGAGGTCACCCTGACCGCCGATCACATGCCCGGCATGGACGGCGCCCCCGCGACGATCGTCGGCGCCTACGACACCTTCACCTACTCGGTCGACTACACCCCCACCACCGGCGGTGATCCGGTGACCGATCACAAATGGGTCGTCCACGAAGAGCTGGAAGACGCCGGAGACCAGCGCCTGGAGGACGGCACCGAGGTCACATTGGCCGCCGAACACATGGAAGGCATGGACGGAGCGACCGCCACGATCTTCTCCTCGACCGAGGAGACCGTCTACGTCGTCGACGTCGAAGCCGAGGACATGACCATGACCAACCACAAGTGGGTCGTCGAATCCGAGATCGAACCCACCAGCTGATCGCCCCGATGACGGGCCGAGGTCCGAACCAGAACAGGAGGAACGGAACCGGCATGGACAACACACACGATGCCCACCGGCATCATGCTCACAGCGGCGGGCACACCACGCATGAGGACCGACCGGAGCATCATCACCACGACGAGCACGGCGGTCACCACGACCACCAGAGCCACCACGGGCACGATGACCATGCCGGCCACGAAAGCCACACCGGTCATGGTGGTCATGACCACCACGGCGGACATGGGGGTCATGGCGGTCACGGTGATCACGTGGGCCAGTTCCGCCGCCTGTTCTGGATCATGCTCGCCCTGGCGATCCCGGTGGTCGGGTTCAACGAGATGTTCGCCCACTTGGTGGGCTACCACCTGCCCGAGGCTGAATGGGTCTGGTGGGTCTCCCCGCTTCTGGGCACCATCATCTACGTCTGGGGCGGCTCGCCGTTCCTGACCGGCGGAGTCTCTGAGCTTCGTTCACGCAAGCCGGGGATGATGCTGTTGATCGGTCTGGCGATCACTGTGGCCTTCATCGCCTCGTGGGGAGCCAGCCTGCGGATTCTTGAGCATGAGCTGAACTTCTGGTGGGAGATGGCCCTGCTCGTGGTGATCATGCTGCTGGGCCACTGGATCGAGATGCGCTCCCTGGCCCGCACCACCTCCGCACTGGACTCCCTGGCCGCCCTGCTGCCCGATGAAGCCGAAAAACTCGACGATGCCGGGGAAGTCGTCACGGTCGCTCCGGCTGACCTCGTCGTCGGAGACGTCGTCATTCTCCGTCCAGGCGCCTCGGTGCCCGCCGATGGGAAGATCGTCGATGGCTCGGCGTCGATGGATGAGTCGATGGTGACCGGTGAGTCCAAGACGGTTCGCCGCGAGATCGGCGAACAGGTGGTCGCCGGGACGGTGGCCACTGACTCTGGGCTGCGGGTGGAGGTGACCGCGACCGGTGATGACACCGCTCTGGCCGGGATTCAGAAGCTGGTCGCCGATGCACAGGCCTCATCCTCGCGGGCGCAGCGGATCGCCGACACCGCGGCGGCGCTGTTGTTCTGGTTCGCCCTGGGCGCCGCCGCGATCACCGCGATCACCTGGACCCTGCTAGGTGTGCCGGATGCCGCGGTGGTGCGCACCATCACCGTTCTGGTCATCGCCTGCCCCCATGCGCTGGGACTGGCGATCCCGCTGGTGGTCTCCATCGCGACCGAACGCGCCGCCCGCGGCGGGGTGCTGGTCAAGGACCGGCTGGCCCTGGAGTCCATGCGCACCGTCGACTCAGTGCTCTTCGACAAGACCGGCACCCTGACCAAGGGCGAGCCCACCGTCACCGGCGTCGAAACCGTCAGCGGTCGCAGTGAGGACGAGGTGCTGGCCCTGGCCGCAGCCGCCGAATCCGACAGTGAGCACCCCCTGGCCCGCGCCATCACCGGAGCCGCCGGCACCAGGGGCCTCCACGTGCCCAGGGCCTCGGACTTCTCCTCCTCCCCTGCTGTCGGGGTCAAGGCCACCGTCGAGGCCGCGGTCATCGAGGTCGGAGGGCCTTACTTGCTCCAGCAGCACTCCGCCGGCGAGCTGCCGGTGGCCGATCAGTGGCGCGAGGAAGGAGCGATCATCCTGCACGTGATCGCCGACGGCGAGGTCATCGGAGCACTCAGGCTCGCCGATGAGATCCGGCCCGAATCCCGCGACGCCGTCGACGCCCTCCACGCCCGCGGTGTGCAGGTGGTGATGATCACCGGGGACGCCCAAGCCGTCGCCGACACCGTCGCGAAGGACCTCGGCATCGACCGGGTCTTCGCCGGTGTCCGACCGGAGGACAAGGCCGCCAAGGTGGCCGAACTCCAGGATGAAGGCCGCAGAGTCGCCATGGTCGGTGACGGCGTCAACGACGCCCCCGCCCTGGCCCAGGCCGACGTCGGCATCGCCATCGGCGCCGGTACTGATGTGGCCATCGGCTCGGCCGGGGTCATCCTCGCCTCGTCCGATCCGCGCTCGGTGCTCTCGGTGTTCGAACTCTCCCGCGCCTCATACCGGAAGATGAAGCAGAACCTGTGGTGGGCCGCCGGCTACAACCTCGCCGCCGTACCGCTGGCAGCCGGTGTGCTGGCCCCGATCGGTTTCGTGCTGCCCATGAGCATCGGCGCGATCCTCATGTCGGTCTCCACCGTGGTCGTCGCGCTCAACGCCCAGCTGCTGCGCCGACTCGACCTGACCCCCCAAGCCAGCACCGAGCGCATCCTCGAACGCACATAAGGAGAGAACCTGCCATGGCCACCACCGCCCCCAGACCCGCGGATACTACCAGTCACGGCTACATCAGCGACAAAGACCGCTACCTCACCCGGTTACGGCGCATCGAGGGCCAAGCACGCGGCATCCATCGCATGATCGACGAGGATACCTACTGCATCGACATCCTCACCCAAATCAGCGCCATCACCTCCGCGCTGAACAAGGTCGCCCTCGGACTCGTTGATGACCACCTCAACCACTGCGTCAGCCGAGCCATCAACGACGGCGACACCCACGAGGCCGAAGCAAAAATCAAAGAAGCCTCCGCCGCCATCGCACGACTCGTGCGCTCCTAGAAGGACAGGACGGGAACACAATGAACATCCTCACCCGCGGGCTCCAGATACTGAGCAAGACAGGTCACATCGACTTCACCGCCCAGCGCTGCTGCCAAGCCATCCACTGGGCCTTCACCATCCGCCTAGGGCACCGCCCCGGCGGGTCATAAACACTGAGACCCGCATGACGGCCACGCTGTCTGCAACCCAGCTGTCCGGACACAGCGGTATACCCCTGACCGTGCGGGACTATGCACTCGGTCAACGGCCACCGGCGTCACCGCAGAGGCGGGGAAGATGGTCTTCAGGCTCTTCGGATACGGGCAACTACAGCCTGGAGGCGACATCGTTGGCGTCGTCCCCAGCACGGTAGACACCGGCGAGAATCCAGTGAACAGCACCAGTCTCTTCGGGCAATGAGCCTTCACAGTCCTTTGGCAGCTCGAACTGAAACGCGCATGAGTCCGCATGGTCCTAGCATCTTCAATTGCGTACAGTTCAGCTTCATCCGTCATGGGACAGCAATCATCAGTAATGGTTTGAGAGAATATAATATCCGGGCTGGAGATGCACTCATTCTCGCCCCTAATACAGTTTTCACGATCCACCCCGAAGGGTCAACGACTACAACGACCCTCTATGTGGACATTAATTATCTAATCGATCAATCCTTCTGGCGCTATGCCGCAATTCTCTCCGACCGAGATGATGCTTGGGACCTAATTTCTTCTCGCTTCCCCGATCCGACACTCATAGTGAATATCGGTGCTGACCGCATCGGCCTAATGGCTCCGTGGCTTGATCGACTGGTGGAGATGGACCTCGAAGGGGCGATCACTCAGCGCTTTTTCCGAATGCAGGCCGACTTGGCATCCGTACTTGATGTGCTCTCCCCGTTCCTCGATACCTCTCAGGGAGAGCACATTGACCAAGCAGATGAACACCCACAGACATCGCCCTTGCCATCTTTCGGGCCCCTCAGGCATGAAGCTCTTATTCTGCGCGAAACGGTAGAAGACGACATCTCTCAATACCTCACGCTGAAGAATCTGGCGTCCAAGGTTCACCTATCACCATCACAGGCACACCGGATTTTCGTTGAATCATATAACACTACGCCGCTTGCGCACCAAACCACTCTAAGAGCCCACGAAATGGCTCGCATGATACGCACCACACAGCTTCCCATTCAAGATATAGCGCGAAGAGTGGGGTGGAAAGATAGAAGTCATGCGGCGCGGTCCTTCCGCCGTGTGATGGGAGTAAACCCTCGGCACTACCGGCGACTTATCGCCGAAAAGTGAGGGCGATCGTCGCATCGTTGAGGGCAATCTTCTGGTCTCTCCCGTAAGGCTCTCGAAGTCGTCGCCCCGGGCAGATAAACAGGTGGGTCCCTTGTCCGATGCACCGTTCTGACGGTCGTCACCGGGCCTGACCGCTCCGCGTCTGCCAGCCTACGGCGCATCGTACACACCTCATCAGAAATGCCACAGGTTTCGTGGCTCCTGGAGGGAGGCTAGGCGATGACGAGCATACGGTTCCACACCAGACCGGTCCACGCGGCCAGCCTGAGTGGCCTCGATCAGACCGTGCGAGGCCTCCTGTGATGGCTGATCGTGGTGCCCTGTCCTCTGTGCTTGTGCATGTTGATGGCTCTTCTGCGCCCGTTGAGGCAGCCCGAGCGATCGTGGAGGGCGACGTCCCAGTGTTCCCGTGCGCGGCCAATGGGAAGAAGCCACTGACTGCTCGTGGGTTTCATGGGGCGACAACGGATGTGTGGCAGGTCGAGGGGTGGTGGGCGGCCATGCCGCAGGCCAATATTGGGATCCCCACAGGTGCTGCCTCCGGTGTGGTGGTGGTCGATGTGGACCGTCACCCGATGGTGGATGGTTATGAGTCGTTTGCCCGGGCGGAGAATGCTGGGTTGGTCTCTGGGTGGGAGCTGGTGACGCGTTCGCCATCAGGTGGGATGCACGCCTATTTCCCTGCGACATCAGGAGTTGAGCAGCGGTCGTGGCAGGCGGCACGGGCAGGGGTGGATTTTCGCGGTGATGGTGGCTACATCATTGTTCCTCCCTCGAGTCGGGTGATCGGTACCGATCGGATGTTCTACACGGTCGAGGCTGTGAATCCTGGGGAGACCCGCACTCTTGACGCGGATGGTCTGAGGGACTTCCTTGACCCCCGCCCCTCCCCTACCTCACCCGCGTCGATGCCCGAGGCCGTGGATCGGTCTGTCGATGCTTCGCGTCTGGCCTCGTGGGTAGCGCGGCGGCAAGAAGGCGAACGGAATGCTGGGCTGTTCTGGGCTGCGTGCAGGCTCGCGGAGAACGGCATGCCCGCCTCTGATGCGCTGGAGGTTCTGACTTCGGCGGCAGGTCATGCCGGGTTGCACGAGCAGGAGATCACCTCCACGGTGAGTTCGGCCTATCGCACGGTCCATGCCCCACGATCCCGCACCACCGGACAGACGCACGTGAACCGCGGCTTTTCCCACGCGCAGCGCCAGCCAGCTCCCTCTTCACCGCCTGTGTTTCGGGGGTTGTGATGGACATGGTCGCTGGGCGGTGGAGGTGGCCGGTCGTCATCGCAGGGACAGGCACGGTGCTGATCGGGTTGGGCGCGTTCTGGCTGTCCTTCACGGCCTTGGCTGATCTGGCTGCACGCTCTGGGGTGCCAGAAGGACGAGCGTGGGTGTGGCCGCTGCTTGTCGATGGTCTGATCGTGGTGGCAACCATTGCCGTGTTCGCACTCGATCAGCTCACCGGTGCGTGGTATGCCTGGACGCTGCTGATCTGCGGTGCTCTGGTCTCTGTGGTGGCGAATATCCTGCACGCTTTCGTCGCCGCCGACGCGACGGTTCCGGCAGTGCTGGCCGCTGTGGTCGCCGCCGTGCCTCCGTTGGTGTTGCTCGCCTCCACGCATCTGACGGTCGTGCTGATCCGCTCGACCGACCCTCCACCCTCCAGTCCTCTCGTGACCCCGGAACGGCTCGCGCCCATCAACCTGACTTCGTCGTCCCCTGCAGAAGAGATCGCTGCGGCACCGCAGACCCTTGTAGGGCTCACTGAAACGGAAGAAGAACCAGCTCCGGCCGCGGCTACGTCGCGCCCAGAGGGGTATGCCCGGGCGGTTGAGCTGCGTGATCGGGGCTGGTCCAACGCAGCTGTTGCTCGCGAGCTCGGGGTCCATCCCTCCACGATCGGACGCTGGCTCGCCCGGCGTTTCCCGGATTCCCCGTCAGGCACACCTGAAGAAGACCACCAAGAGGCCGCTACCCCACAGACAAGCCGCCCCTCTGCCCCAGTGCGCCCCGGTCCAGATGACCATGTCCCCATCAATACACAGGAAGGTACCCCGTCATGACCACCGACCCCAGTACACAGACCCTAGGCCCACAGTTCGAACCGCCTGCTCCTGAGCCATGGGAGGTACTCAGCGATCCGTCTCTGTCCGACCCAGCAGCGCGGGACCTCACCTCGGAACCATCTCCATGGTCCTCCCTTGATGCTCGTTCCGTGAGCCCGCAGGAGGTGGAGACCGGCCGTGTCGATGCAGACCCTGCGACCCGCAGCATGGGCATCGCCCCTGAGGCGGTGGGTGCTCCTGATGCGGTCGAGCATGAGAAGACCCTGTCCGGTCGTGAACGGCTCCGGCAGGCCATCTCCGTGCCCCGAGGCTCGGGTATCGAATGGGTGCGCCCGACCGAGTTTTTCACTCGCGCTGGCGCTTCGGCCTCCGGGCGCGGGATCGACTACACCGCAGCACTGTCGCAGACGAGCCGTTCCGCCGCCTGGGCGGGAATGCGCACGGTGGGCTCCAAAGCACGGAACCTTCCACCCCTGTCGTCGTTCGGCAGAGGTGGCCACACGGCACCGACCCCAGCCCGCACCAGTGTGGGAATGAGCTAGTCCGGTGATCCCCGATGAGCCCGAAGACTTCCCATGAAAGGACCTCCACACCTAGTAGGCAAGGAGGTAACCCAGACATGACCACTCACACCCCACCAGCGAGCAATGACCGTCCCCAGCAGGGAGCGGAGGCGGCTGAGGATTTCACGACCAGCGATGGGCTGCGTGCACTGCTGACCCGCTTGCACAAATCCGGCGAGGGAGCCTGGACCCACGATCCCGTGGCGACTGAGCTGATGGTCTTCGCCGCGGAGAAATACGCGGCCTTGGCACGGAAGCACTCACTGGACCCCTGGGAGGCGGCAGCGGCGGCCTTCGATGTGATGCGGACCCGCGCCGCACGCACCGCCCGCGACCCGTGGGGCGTGATCACTCACGCGGTGAGGATCACATGTATCGCTGAAGAACGCGGCCAGGGTCTGCTCTGCTCGGTGCACCAAGCCCGCAGAGCCCACATCGCTGCCTTCCACGATCCTGAGCGTTTCGGCGACCGGGAGAACCCCCTGACCGATTATCACCCGGCCCTGCGGGTCACCGACAGCTACGAGTCCGAGAACACCCCGGACCCGGCACGGGATCCACACCGGAGGGCTACCTCAGCCACCGCTGCGGTCGAGGAAGCGATAGAACTGGTCACCGCTCTGGGGTGGCCGGCCGATACCGCCCGGTCCTCCATCGACTACGTCACCGCAGCCTTGGCCCATGCCGGTAATCGCAGGACCGCCTTCGAGTCACTGCGTCGTGACGCCTACGCCCTGGCGTTCCTCGATCTGCCGGTGACCTCCTGGACGACATTGTTGCGCACCCTGCTGGGCCACCCGCATCCCGGATATGCCACGACCAGTATCGGGCGCGGCATCCTGCTGCGGCTGGTTCTCGACGAGTCAGGCGAGGACCTGCTTGAGGATCATGACCTGGTTCTATCGATCTCGTTGGCCGCGCCCTCACCGGGAGGCAGGCGGCGATGAACGAGGAACACATCGAGTTGAACAGGAAGGTGGAGGCGATCACGGTCGGCCACCGGCACCGTAAGGACCTGGGCGATATCGATGCACTGGCCACCTCGATCGAGGATCACGGACTGCTCCAGCCACCAACGATCACCCCGGAAGGATTTCTGGTCTGCGGTGCTCGCCGACTGGCCGCGGTCCGCAAGCTGGGGTGGAGGAAGGTCAGCGTCTGGGTCCGCTCCGGGCTCTCGACCAGGCTGGGTCAACTCATGGCCGAACAAGACGAGAACACCCTGCACAAGCCGCTAAGCCAGCGTGAGGCAGCGGCTCTCTACCGCGAACTCAAAGGAATCATGGGCGAAGACGCCACCCGCAGGCAGTCCGCGACCTGGTTCAGCTCCGAGCGACAGCCCGGAAGTGACGGTCCCGCCACGGTGGCGGGACCGTCACCGGGGCCACCCGGGGAGACCCGACAGCAAGCCGCCCAGATGGTCACCGGCCGGGCCTCCTACACCACCCTGGAACGCATCAGCGACCTCGAACGCCTGGCCGGCGATGCGACAGAACCCGACTCGGTTCGGGATCGGGCGCGTGCCGAACTCGAAGCCATTGACGCCGGTGGCTCAGTCAAGGCCGCCCACCAGCGCACCCAGGCCGAACTCTCCTTGGCCGAACTCGACCGCATCAGCACCGATACCAGCCTGCCTCCCGACGAGCGCGCAAGTGCCCGGGCAGAGGCCGAGGCCCTGCGCGAGGACCGCCCGGAGGAGGCCAGTAGCCTCCAAGCGCTCGCCGATGCCGCCCTGGCACGGGCCCACTCCGAGCGCGACGACACCGAAGCACCACTGTCCACGCCGAAGACTGTGGCTGCGACACCGAAGAAATACCCGGTCAAGGCCTTCCTGATGACCTGGGGTGAGCTCATCGACTGGTGGGTCCACTACGACGTGGAAGAACTGGCCGCAGAACTCACCGATGAGCAACTCGAGTCCTTCCTGACCACCGTTGACGGCACCGCCGCGTTCGCCCACCGGCTACGCACCCTACGCGAGAGCCCGGCTGAGACGGGTCGGCACCTGCACGCCATCTGAGCCAGGAACCCGGCCGCGTACCTCCCCGGTATGAAGAGCTTTCTCAGTGACCGTTCCCGACGCAGGCTCATCGGACTCATCGCAGCGCTGGCCCTGATAGTGGCCGTGGCCGGGATCGGTGTCTATGGGCTTCTGGCCGGCCCCGAGGGCGCCTCTCGGCCCTCCGATTCGGATGACCCCGCCCCGACGGTGGCCGACCCCAGTAACGAGCCCGTCTTCGAGCCGACGATCCCGCCGGTCCCGACTACCTCTGATCCCCAGACCTTCGCCCATGCGGTGGCTGAGCGGATCTTCACCTGGGAGACCACCACCGGGCTGATGCCCCTGGACTACTCCGCGGCCATCCTGGAAGTCGGTGATCCCTCCGGTACCGAACAAGCAGGGCTGGCCGCCGATCTGTCCTCCTACTTCCCCACCAGGGAAGCCTGGATCGATTTGCGCACCTACTCCACCACCCAGTGCCTCAGCATTGAGGACTCCTACACCCCGCAGGCATGGGCCGAGGCCGTCGACCAGGCCCGGTCCGGGCAGCTACCGGCTGGGGCTACCGCGGTGACCATCGAAGGCACCCGTCACCGGACCGGTGTGTGGAATGAGGAGCCAGTGACCACTAAACACGAGGTCGCGTTCACGCTCTTTCTTACCTGCCCCGAGGACGGTAACTGTGCCCTCTTGCGCCTTTCAGAACTGGATAACCCACTGCGGTAAGCCACGAAGAACAGGGGGCATGCCACATGATGAAGAAACTCGCCGCGGCCAGTCTCTGCCTCATCCTGCTGGGACCGGCGGTGGGGCTAGTCAGTATCGGAGCTCTGCTCACCCCCTCATCCAATGCCGAATGCACCATCCCGAACAGTGACGGCAGCATTGATCTGGCAGATGTTCCCGATCAACTCCGCGTGGAGACAGCCAACGGTGAAGCCCTGACCTTGGATCAGACGCAGTTGACCCATGCCGCGACGATCATCGAGTTCGGCTCCGAGATCGACGGCGTCGGGGAGCCGGGAATCATTGTCGCGCTCATGGCAGGCATGACCGAGAGCTCGTTGAAGATGCTGTCGAACACCTCGGCCTACCCCGAATCCGAGGACTACCCCCACGATGGTGACGGCAGCGACCACGACTCCCTAGGGATCTTCCAGATGCGCCCAGAGACCGGGTGGGGAAGCGTCGAGGACCTCATGGACCCGCACTACCAAGCCCAGGCATTCTATGGCGGCCCCGAGGGGCCCAATGGCGGATCACCCAGGGGCTTGTTGGATATCCCCGGGTGGGAGGACATGGACCCCGGCGAGGCCGCCCAAGCCGTGGAGGTCTCGGCCCACCCGGAGCGCTACCGGAACTACGAACCCGTCGCCGAAACCATCCTCGAGACACTGACCGAGACCGGCTCCGGTAACACTGCGGCTGGCGACAGTGCCGACGCGGTCACGGTGGGCACCGTCGTCGAGTCCTCACGCGTGATCTTCCCGCTGCCTGAAGATACGTGGGTGCTTACCAGCGAGTATGGGCCCCGGACCCACCCGGTGACCGAGGAAGAACGGCTCCATGCCGGTACTGATTTCGCCGCCCCCGATGGCACACCGATCCTCGCTGCCGCTGATGGCACGGTCACCACTGCCGACTACACCGAGTCCGGTGGTGGGCGCGTCATCATCGAGCACACCATCGACGGCGAGACGATCGCCACCGCCTATCTGCATTCCTGGGCCGAGGGCATCCACGTCCAGGCCGGGGACACCGTCAGCGCGGGCCAGCACATCGCTGATGTTGGCAGCTCCGGGATGTCTACCGGTCCGCATCTGCACTTCGAAGTCCGCGAAGGAGGCGAAGACGGCGAGCACACCGACCCGGCAGTGTGGCTCAATGACCACGATGCCGCTGACCTTCCCGAGGCAGAAGCCGGCGATCCCGAGGCCCACGGCTGTGAAACCGAGGACGACTCCCCCGGCGGTGAGCCTGAGACCGAGAACGGCGACCCCACTGAGATTGTCGATGACCCCACCAGCGAGGGACAGATCACCGCGCGTATGCTCCACGTCTATCACCAGACTCTCGAGGAGTTCCCCGATACCTCCTGGGCCTGCTACTCCCCTCGCCCCGGGCAAGAATCCGACCACCCACTAGGCCGGGCCTGTGATGTCACCTTCGGCAACCCGATTGGCCAGCACCCCACCGACTCCCAGCGCGAAGCCGGATGGGAGGTCACCTACTGGCTTCAGGAGCACGCCGAGACCCTAGGGGTCGACTACCTGATCTGGGACGGCAAAATCTGGGCGCTGGGTCGCGACGATGAAGGATGGCGCGACTACGACGGCGGTGGAATGCATGACCCGGATGATCCCACAGGCGGCCACTACGACCATCTCCACATTTCCGTCAGCGAAAATTAGCAATTATTACATCTAATGTAATCCGCTTGTTCACTAGTTCTACTATAGCAATCGCTGAGTAGAACTCTACTGCTTCTGCCCTCAGTGTAGACCTGGGCGTGACGGACACCCTTCTACATGGATCGAAACAGGTCGGACATGACGTGCCGCGCGAGGTCCGCCAATGGGCGAAGTGCCTTCTGACACTGGATATCTGCCACTGGATACTTGGGGTTAGCTACGCTTCTGCGGAACCGTCCGTTGGAAGACGCGCGAGTGGTCCTGGAATTTCGTGTCGATCCAGTCGTGCATGGCCGTGGTCACCCATTCACCAACGAGCGGATTGACACAGTACGTCTCAACATCGGGGTGTTTGGAGACATCGGGGCAGGTGACCAACCCGACGAGCTGGAGCATCTTGAGTTTGGCGGGGTCGGCGATGAGATCAATGGCGGCATTGAACGAGGCAGTCAGTGCTTTCCTCAGGGCACCCTCGACGACGGCCGACAGCACGTTATCAGCCCCGAGAGCTGAGACTACTGCCTCTGCGGTCGCTCTTGCGGTCTCGCTTGCTCGCTTTTTCGATTCGGCGACCAGTTCTAGTACGGATGCACAAATACTGCACAGGAGGTGTAGCTCGCTAACAGCGGCCTTGAGCTGTTCCTCATCGGGCTCGCTCAAGTCTTCAGCGACAATTGTCTCCACGAAGGGGCCGATCAGGGCTGTGAGCACCGCGTGTGCGCGCTCATGGTCTGCAGTGCTACCGGTGAGAACGAGAACGTCTATGGCATGGGTGACAGCGTAATCAGTGCACAGAGATCCTAGAAGAGAGTCTGCGTCAGGGTCTGGACTGTGGGCGGCAGCGGCAATGGCCTCACGGGCGGCCCTTTTTGCCGCGGTGACCCGCCATCCGGAATAGGTCTTGCGCTTTTCTTCCTTCCAGACCAAGGCACGGGCTCTCTCGGTGTGCGGGCCACCGTGAAAACTGCCCTCGCATGTGCAATCGCACTGCTCCGGTGTGGTGCGTACCGCGTCAGCGCAGGTGACGCTGTGTCCGTGGTCCATAATCGCCTCCTTATCTCATATGACCATCGTCTCACTGCACAGGGGCATGTCGCCGATGACCGCCGAACTGTGAATCACCACGGCGGTCTCTTCTAGCCGTGAGGCAACGCGGCCCAATCCCCTAGTGCTGCTTCATTCGGCCACCCACACGCGGGGGCTTTGCCCGCGGCTAGTCATGAGGGTCTGGCATCACTGCCTGATGCCCGTCTGCTCGTTCATGCGATGGGCACGTCGGCGTACCTGGAGGGTATGGAGCTTTCGCTTTCGCCTGCCGTGCTTCGGTGACTGAGGTGTTGATGACCGTTTTCCCTGACTTCGATGGTGTTGGCGGTATCGACGACATCAAAGAGGTCGTCGGTGCCCTGCTGACGGTCGTGCTGATCCTGGCTGTGTTGATGATCATTGTCTCGGCCATCATCTGGGCGATCGCCTCGTCCAATAGCAATCCCAGTGCCGCGACGAAGGGACGCATCGGGGTCTGGGTCAGCCTCGGGGCAGCGGCTTTGGCCGGTGCCGGGGTGGCCTGGATCTCCTGGCTCATCGACCTCGGCGAACAGCTCTAAACCGCATCTTGTGACGCCAGCCGTCTCACCACCGGGTGAGGCGGCTCTTCTGCGTGCCCGCGGCACGGATGGGCGGTGGTGAAAGGAGGCGAACACCTGATTGGTGACCCAGTCAACGCATCGACTACCGCCCCTGTGCGGGCCGCGTGAACAGGAGTGCACACGTGTTCGAGTTCTTTCCCCTTCTGCTGGCCATCACCGAGTCGGTGACGGCCAATATCGACATCAGCCCCAACGACGATGGGCTACCCGGTATCGCTCAGCTGCGCACCATTGTCGGGGCGGTGATGACCATCGGTCTGATCCTTTCGGTGCTGGCTTTGATCATCAGCGCGATCGTCTGGGGTTTCGGCTCCAATTCTTCGAATCCGCACCTGGCAGGTCGCGGCAAGATCGGGGTGCTCATCTCCTGTGGTGCCGCGGTGATCTGTGGTGCCTCAGTGACCCTGATCAACTTCTTCTGGGACGTCGGCCAGCAGGTATGACCTGGACCCGCGTGGTGAAAGCCGAGGTCGAGCCATGAGCGTATGCGACGTCCCTGTCATCTCTGAAGTCTGTGATGCCGTCGGCGAGGGTGCGGCCACCTTGGTCTCTGCGCCCTTTGACTGGCTGGCCTCAGCCATGGGTGAGGCCGCCGGGTGGCTGATGGAGACCATGTGGACTGTCTTTGACTCCACCACTCTGGTCGATGTCACCAACGAGGGCTATCTGGCGGTCTACAACCTGGTCTTCGGCATCGCGGTGATGGTCGTGCTGATCTTCTTCTGCCTGCAGCTGATCACCGGGCTGATCAAACGCGACCCCAACGCCCTCGCAAGGGCGGCACTCGGGGCGGCGAAATCCGTGCTCGGCTCGTTTTTGGTGATCACTCTGACCGCCTTGCTGCTCGAGATCGTCGATCAGCTCAGCGTCGGGGTCATCCAGGCTGCCGGAGAGACCACGGAGTCCATGGGCGACAAGATCGTCTTACTGACTGCCGGGCTGACCACGATCAATATTGCAGCCCCCGGTGTCGGCGCGATTATCACAATTTTCCTGGCAGGTTTGATGATCGCCGCCATCGCCATCGTCTGGTTCTCCCTGCTGATCCGCAAAGCCCTGTTGCTGGTGGCGATCGTGTTGGCACCGTTGGCGTTTTCTGGGGCCGCCTGGGATGCCACCCGCGGTTGGATCGGCAAATGGGTGGCCTTCGTCATTGCCCTGGCCGTGAGCAAGCTGGTCCTGGTGATCGTCTTCCTGATCGCGATCACCCAGATGGCCACCCCGATTGAGGCCGATCTGCAAGCGGTGACCGAACCGATCACCGGGATCGTGCTGATGGGAATCGCCGCCTTCGCCCCCTATATGGTCTATCGGTTTATCTCCTTCATCGGCTTTGACCTCTACAACACCATGGGCGCGGAGCAGGAATCCAAGAGCGCGATGAACCGCCCAGTCCCGACCCCTGGCAAGGGCGGCGGCTCCCAAGGGTCGGGATCTGGGCAGGGCCCGCAGAAGATCTTCGGTGGCAAAGAGGGCTCGGGGGCCAAACCCGGCAGTCAAGGGGCCAGCAAGACCTCCGGTGGTCCTCCTGCCTCGGGTGGCCCGGGCGCCACCGCTAGCAGTAGCGCCGGCGGTGGCGGCGGGAGCGCGGCTGCTGGCAGTGGTGCTGCAGGACCTGTGGCCGCCGGTGTGGTCATCGGCGGAAAAGTCCTCAACGACGCCGGTAAAGCCGGACCCCAGGCAGGCAAGAACCTCGGCAGTGAAGCCGAGACACACGCCGGGGCCGCCGACCAGAACGACACTGCTTCCTCCCCGGGCTCTTCGGAGAAACCAGGGTCTCCGCGCTCGCAGGGCTCACCGGACTCCCCCACCCAGTCACCGAGCTCGTCGTCACAGCCGCCCCAGTCGGGGGCTTCCCCGGCCTCGGAGGACCCCTCGCAGAGCAGGCAGAACCCGAAGAAGCGGGCGAAGGATTCACCCCCGCCGCGATCGGGACAGAACCCTCGGGCCGATGTCGATCCGATCAAGGGAAAGGAGTGACCGGGAATGGGTGACTCATCTCAGGACACCGCAAACGCCTCGTCGGAGTTGGCGCTGGTGAAGTTCTCCCGCCTCTCCCGCAGGGGCGTGCTGTTGGGGCTGTCCTTGTCCCAGTTGATCGTGCTGGCCATCGGGGTGGTCAGCCTGGTCGGTGCCTTCTACGCAGGCGGCGGGCTGCTGATCGCCTACACCGCCCCGATCTGGCTGGCCTCCGCCGCCCTGGCCTGGATACCGGTGGCTGGGCGTGTGGCTGTGGAATGGGTGCCGGTGACCACCAGGTGGCTTTGGCGGGCCACCGGTGCTCAGCTGCTCTACCGGCGCAGGATCGTCACACCCCGGCCCGCTGGCACCCTGGCCCTGCCCGGGGACGCGGCACGGCTACGCGAATACACCGACCCCGAGACCGGGGCGGGAATGATCCACGACCCCAAAGACCAGACGCTGACCGCGATCATCGGTCTCGAACACCCGGCCTTCGTGCTGCTGGACCCGGCCGAACAAGACCGCCGCACCCAAGCCTGGGGCCGGGTGCTGGCCACCACCTGCCGATCCGGGCGGATCGCGACCATCCAGGTCCAGGAACGCACGCTGCCGGAATCCGGGTCGGGGCTGGCCGAGTGGTTCGCCGAACACGGCCACCAGGATGACTCCTGGGCCTCACAGACCTATGCCGAGCTCATCGAACGGGCCGGGCCCGCCGGAGAGCGGCATTCAACCACGATCAGTCTCAGCCTGGATATGCGGGCCTGCCATCGACAGATCCACACCGCCGGGGGCGGGCTGCGCGGGGCGGCAGCGATCCTGCGCCAAGAGATGGGAGCGTTGACCGCTGCCCTGCGCTCAGCTGACCTGTCCCCCTCCCCGTGGTTGACACCGGGGCAGATCGCCGTGATTCTGCGGGCCGCCTATGACCCGGCCATCGCCGCGGCCTTAGAACGCCACGGATCGTTGGGTCAAGAGCTGGCCACCGCCGGGCCGGTCGCAGTCAATGAGTCCTGGACCCACCTGCGCAGCGATTCGGCCTATCACGCCGTGCTCTGGGTCTCGGAATGGCCCCGCTCCCAGGTCTATGCCGGGTTCCTCTCCCCACTGCTATTGACCACGGGCATCGAACGGTCCTTCTCCCTGATCTGTACCCCGCTGCGCACCGATCAGGCCGCCCGGGATATCCGGAAAAAGAAGACCGAGCACATCAGCGACCGGGCACAGCGCCAACGCATCGGGCAGATCGAAGACGCCTCACACACGGCTGAATTCGACGACGTGCTCCAACAGGAAGCCGATCTGACCGCCGGTCACGGCGTGCTGCGCTACACCGGGCTGATCTCGGTCTCGGCCCCCTCACTGGAGGAGCTCGATACCGCTGTGGCCTCCCTCGAACAGGCCGCCATCCAATCCAGCTGCGAAACCCGCCGCCTGGTCGGTCAACAGGCCACCGCCTTCACCGCCGCCGCCCTACCCCTGTGCCGGAAAGTCTGACACCGGCCTCGGACCTTCCCTGTACCCAAGCCCCTATGTGAGTGAGACCCATGCCGACATTCAACGACCCCCTCACCGACGCCGCCGAAGCCAGCGAAGCCCTGCGCGGCCTCGCCCATTCCACCGGCAGCTTCGAGACCCCCGCGGATACCTACCCCGTCATGGGAGAACTGTTGGCCACCACTCGGCGTCTCAGCCAGGTGCTCAACCAAGTCGCTACCGCCCACACCAGCAACCTGGGGCGAGCCCGCGACGACGAGGGCAACACCCTGCTGGGAGCCCATGCTGCCCAAGCCGCAGCAGCAGAACTACACAAGGCCTCCGGACTGCTCGATGAAGCAGAAACCCACCTCGATGCCGCCACCGGTCACAGTGGCCGCATCGCCTGGGCCCCTCCCCCGGTCACCGTCGAAGCCGAGCCTGCCCAACGGTGGCTCAGCGTGGTCTTCCTGCAAGGCTCCGAGGCCGACGACGTCCTCGATGTCATCGACACCGATGGCCCGGATGCCGCGATCGAGCATCTATCAGGCTTCGACTACGGAACAGAGACCACCGATGTGGCCATGGAAGACGGTCACGTCTACGACCATCCACCGGCAGGGTCACTGGATCAGGAAACCGATCTGGGCGAATACCGAATGGTCCACAACCACGCCCTGGGCCACGTCGGCCTCTACCGGCATCACACGATCCACCCCGCCGATCAGCTCCCCGACCCCCCGTCCAACGGGCTGGTCCCCACACACCGGGCCACCGGGAACCGAGGGCCCACCCCGGACCCGACATTGCTGAACAAAAGCACAGCACCAGCTCCCGCCCCAAGTGCAGCCGTGGGGCCTGCTACCGAGGTTGGTGAACGCGCCGGCCGGGCACCGCAGGAAAACACCTGGTTCACCCACCGTGGCACCACCGACACCCAGCAGCGCGGGGTGTCCCTATGAGTGATACCGAGCGTCTGCACACCTCGGTGCTGGTGACTCCGGCGAAAGAGCGTCGCCGGGCACGTCAACGGCGCCGTCACGCCGCCGCGGAGGTCCTGGCCGAACAGCGGCGTACCCGCAAAGCCGAAGCCCAAGCTGAGGCGGAGGCCGCCCGGGCCGAGCGGCGCAATACCCACTACCTGCCCTCCGCCGGTGAACCGGGTCCGGCCATGCTGCGCACCCCGGGCCGGTTCCGGCTTCCCCGCCACCAGGACACCAGCGCGACCCTGGCCGGAGCCTACCCCTTCCTGGCCGAGGGAGGGCTGGGCAGCAACGGGGTCTTCATCGGCCAGGACCTCTACTCCGGGGGAAGTTTCGTCTATGACCCCTGGGTGCTCTACTCCCAGGGCCTGATCACCGCCCCCAACCTAGTCCTTGCCGGGATCGTCGGATCGGGCAAGTCATCACTGGCCAAGAGCCTCTACACCCGCAGCTTACCGTTTGGCCGACGCGTCTACGTCCCCGGAGACCCGAAAGGGGAACACACCGCCGTCGCGCAAGCCCTCGGCGGCAAAGCCATCACCCTGGGCCATGGGCTCAGCACGCGGCTGAACCCGCTGGATGAGGGTTACCGGCCTGCCGGGATGAGCGATGAGGAATGGAAGACCACCGTGTCCTCCCGTCGTCGGGATCTCATCGGCGCTCTGGCCGAAGTCGTCCTCGCCCGTGCACTGACCCCACTGGAACACACGGCTATCGATACTGCTCTGGCTGAGGCGGTGCGCGAGAACTCCACGCCGATCCTGCCGATGGTCGTCGACCATATCCTCTCCCCTTCCGAGGACCCGGATGGGCGCTTAGCTGAGGACGGGCGCGTGCTCGGCCACGGACTGCGGCGCTTGATTCGCGGCGATCTCGCTGGACTCTTCGATGGGCCCTCCACGGTCACCTTCGACCCCACCTTGCCGATGATCTCCCTGGATCTCTCCCGGGTCACCGAGAACAGCACTCTGATCTCCGTGCTGATGACCTGTTCCTCAGCCTGGATGGAATCAGCACTGCTGGACCCCACCGGCGGACAACGGTGGGTGATCTACGACGAGGCCTGGCGGCTGATGAATCAACCCGCCCTACTACGGCGCATGGACGCTCACTGGCGACTGGCCCGCCACTACGGGATCGCCAATGTCCTGATCTTCCATAAGTTGACCGACCTGGAAAACGTCGGTGATAGCGGCTCAGCCATGCGCGCCCTAGCGAACTCCCTGTTAGCCAATGCCGAGACCCGAGTGATCTACCGGCAGGAATCCGACCAACTCGGGGTAACCGCCTCGACCTTGGGATTGACCAGAACCGAACGCAAACTGCTACCGACCCTCGGCGTAGGTCAAGGGCTATGGAAGATCAAGGAACGCAGCTTCGTCGTCCAACAGCAACTACACGCCAAGGAGCTGGAACTCTTCCGGACCGATGCCCGCTACCTCGGCAAAACCTAGAAGTTCGCGAGAAGATGCGGGTCACCACCCTGTATCGGGTGGCTGGCGTTCCACGGATTGTCCATAGTTGGTGCGTGGTCAAGCGCTGGTCTGGGAGTGTGTCTTGCTCGTACGGGCGGGGATCGTGCGCCAGGTCATCAGTGCGGTGGCGGCTCCGATCACGCCGATACCGACAAGAACGAGCGCGACCGCAGGGAGCCCGATGGCGGCCCCGAGAGCTCCGGCGAGAGGGTAGGTGATGAGGAAGCAGGCGTGGGAGAGGGAGAACTGCGCGGCGAACACGACCGGGCGGGCCTGCTCGCTGCTGTTGCGTCGTAAGAGTCGCGCTGACGGGGTGAGGATAGTCGAGGTCGCCGCCCCCAGCAGCACCCAGAGAACGAAGAGCGCGATCCATTGCGGGGTGCCGTCCATCCATGCCATCACGCCAACCGCAGTGAGCAGCAGGATCGGGGGGGCGATGCCGCCAGCGAGCATGACCCGCAGATCCGAGAGGTGTTCGAGTAGCTTCGGGATACAGAGGGCAACGATCATCGACCCGCCTCCATACGCGCCCAGCAGCAGCGCAACATCGGGCTGCGAGCGGCCGAGGTCACCCTGGACGAGAACGACGGTGTTGACGATCACCATCGCGGTCGAGGTCGCGACGACGAGGTTCAGCCCGATCAGTCCGCGCAGCTCGCCACTGGCCCAGAACGCCCGTACCCCGCGGGTGAGCCGATCGAAGAAACCCGACGGGGGCGGAGCATCAATGCGCGGAAACCGGGAAGCGACCACCAGGACGGCGGAGGCCAGGAACCCGATCACGGTGCCGATGAACAGGTTGTGATAACTGATGACCGTGAGCAGCGCGGCGGCGAGCATCGGGCTGACCAGCGATTCGAGATCATAGGCCAACCGCGACAGCGACAAGGCATGGGTGTACTCATCCTCGTCGGGCAGCACCGACGGAATCACAGCCTGGAACGCGGGGGTGAACGTCGCGGAAGCCGATTGCAGGAGGAAGATCAGGAGGTAGATCTGCCACGCCTCGGACACGAACGGCAGCGACACCGCCACCCCCGCCCGTACCAGGTCAGCAATGATGAGCACCGGCTTGCGCGAGAGCCGTGCGACGAGGGCAGCAATGCTAGGGGCAACGGCAACGTAGGCGACCATCTTGATCGTCATCGCCACCCCCATTACTACCCCGGCATCCCCGCCGGCGATGTCAAAGGCAAGCAGACCGAGGGCGACAGTGAGCAACCCCGTGCCGAGCAGGGCAATGATCTGCGCGCTGAAAAGCTTCGCGTACGTCGGGTTCCGCAGAACAGCAAACATGCGCCGCGCCTCAGGCTCAGATGTCGACAGGTCCGGGGCCGGGGTGCTGAGGCGTGTGGTGGTGCGGCGGGATCTGCCCGTTGGCGACAGCGTGCTCGGCCTGCTTGATCGCCTCGACCACCAGCGTAACCGCGTGCTCGTCGGTGAGCCGGTAGAGCACCCTCGTGCCCTCGTGGCGAGTGGTGACCATCCTGGCCATCCTGAGCCTGGCCAGGTGTTGCGAGACACCGGAAGGTTTCTTTCCGACGATCTCCGCCAGCGCGTTCACCGGCAACTCGTCGGCTTGGCGTAACGCGAGCACGATCCTGATCCTCGTCGGATCAGACAACAGCCCCAGCACCTCGCCGGCCAGCTCGACGTACTCCGAGGCCGGATGCACGCCACAAATCTTCTTATCTGCATCCATACGCAGATACTAACACTCTTGTCGAACGTTTGAGGTCGCCGGAAGCCAGGAGACGCACACAAGTTCAGCTACTCCCTTAACCTGTCGAGGTTCCAGGCCGTTCATCGGCAATCGTGGTCGCTCGTCAGGTTCTCTGAGCAGGCCAGCACTCGGCATCGTCGTTCCTTGGGCACACCTTGGTGGCATGGAAGCCACCCACGACGACGCGGATCTAGCGACAGCAACCACCAAGCAACTCCCAGATATTTAGGAACGTAGAAGACCTTCGTGGAGCTGACGACGTGGGTTGGTGCCTGCGGGACGGTCCTAGCTTTCCTGCTGTTCTTGCCCCAAGCTAGGCGGACCTGGGCGAACCGGCACCGGCCGAATCGTCTGGAGGGCATCAGCCTGCTCACCCAAGTCTGTGTGATCGCTAATGCCGCGATCTGGGGCCTCTATGCGGTACTGGCCGATGCGTTCTGGACGGGAGCCCCTGGGTTCATCAACGCACCGTTAGCGGTGTGCACGATCGTTCTCCTTGTGCGGGGGCGTCGGCTCAGATCGAGAGCTCAGCCGCAGTGTCGAGACTGTGCTGCGGGGGCATGGCACAAGATTTTCATCACCAATCCTGCCGGCTTCGGCTCCCTGATGAGCTGTACATCGGCCTCACGACCACATGGGGTGACGATCTTCTCCCTGGACGACGCCCGCGCACTGCGCCAACTCCGGCCACGCTAAACCTCGATCCACCGATGAGTTCTTTGTTGGGTCATTGAGTTGGTGAATTTTGGCTGCGGGGGATGTGGGCAGCCGGTAGCGTCCCGGCCATGCTCCGGTCTGTTCCACTTCTGGTTTCCGAGGATCTCCTGTGTCCTGGGCCTGGTGCCCTGCAGGGCTGGGTGATCAGGTGCTCTTGGCCGCCGCTGCTGGTGGGCCCAGAGCTTTGGCCCAGAGTTCCTCGAAGGCGGCAGCCCATTTCCAGTCGGTGGGCAGATGCAGGATGAGTTTCCTGGCCCGGTGAGCGATCCGTGCGGGGATGCTGATGATCCGGCGCCGCAGGGTCAGTGCCCTTGCTCGGGCCATGGTCCCGCCGATGACAGCAGCAGTAGCACGCATCAGGTTATGGGCCATGGTGGTGATCGCCAGCCAGGCCGCGTTGGCCTGGAAGACCCCGGAGGGCATATGCGTCAGCGGGCCTGCTTTGAGTTCGGCGTTGACCTGCTCGATCACCGCATGGGCCCGGTGGACCCGGTCCGCGGCCGCAGTGTCGAGCGTTGAGGCATCGATGGTGGTGAAGAACCCATGATGCCGGTAGACATCGAAGATCGTGTCTTGGCCGGCGGCCAGTTTCTTGGCGTTCTTCTCAAGCACCCGGCGCACGATGAGCCGGCCAGTGACCTGCAGGGACTTCTTCTTTGAGGTGAACGCGGTGAAGGGCACTTCAGCGACCTCAGCCTCAGAAATCCAGGTTTTGGTGGTCTCGTCATAGATGGAGTTCTTGTACTGGATCTTGGTCCACGCGTCCTCCTGGATGCCTGCGATGGCGGTCTTGACCCTCTTGTTCATCCGCACCGTCACCGAGAGTTTGGCCCCGCCATCGGCGGCGGCTTTGGCGACCTTGGCGTTGTAGTAGGCCGAATCGGCCCGGACCACCACAGGCCCGCAGGTGCCCGGGATTTTGGCTGTGGCGGCCAGGGCGTCACCGACTATCCGGGAAGCACCGCGGGCTGAATAGGCCGAGCCTTCGCGCAACCTTTGGGCCACCACCACAGGAGAGGCCTCAGCGGTGGAAGCGGTGGCCAGCAGGGCATTAAGTCCCCGGGAACCTTGATAGCCGAACCCGGCTCCTTGCTTCTTGGCAGAGTGGACTTCGATGACGGTGTCATCGATATCCACAAACGTCATGGCCGCGGCCCCGGTGGCTGAAGGCGCTACCGGCAGCAGCGGCGCATACGAGCCCAACGAGGCCAGGAATCGGGTGCCGACCGCGTCGAGCTGGCGGACATGGCCGAAGGTGTAGGCCCGTAGATGAGACCCCAACGTGGAGGGCGCATACACCGAGTCGAACAAACTCTTCATCCCGCCGTGGCGCAGCACGTCCATGTCATCGATGCTGTCGGCACCGGCGACCATCCCGGCCACGATCGAGCTGACCTTCGCACCAGCGTTGGCGCCTTTATCGGCCCCAGTGCGGTGCACCGTGACCCTGTCTTGAGCCAACTCAGCCAGCCCAGCATTCTGGGCCAGAGCCATCATCGGCGCTAGCCCAGCAGCCGACACGAGGTTGGGCTCATCGAAGGTATAGGAGACCCCAGCTGGGGCATGGTTGAATAGCACCTGAGAGGTGTGCCCTTCTGGTTGGGAACTTGTGACGTTAGACATCACTATTTTCCCAGGTCAGGCGGGCATTTCCTTGTTAACGCGCCGCTTCAGACACACCCCTCATCGGTGGATCGAGGCTAAAAGGGCCCACACCCCAGTCATTCCCAGAGGGCGCATTTCCGCGGTGCTCGGCAGTGGCGTAGCTATGGCGCGGCCCACCATCTCAGCAAGGATCGGGGTGAGTAACGGGCCGAGCGAACGCTGGCGGGTCAGAGTGACAGCGCCGCCGGGGTCATGGAGATCAGACCGCGGGAGGGCTCATCTTCCCACTCAAACCCGGCCACGCGCAGTGTTTCATCCTCTGGAGTCAGTATGTACTCCTCTGATCCCGGCTCGAGTGGTGAGTACACATCAGCGGTATCCACTGCTGGTTCCGCGCCCTCATCCAGGCCGCCGAGAACACTTATGAGTGCTTGGCGCGAGGTGGCACCGGGTGCTGCGCCCTGGGCGCTGCCTGCACCGTGACTACTGGCCTTACTGCCCGTGCCACCGGTGACCGCGGAACGGGGAAGCACAAATTGGGCAGTCCACTGGTCGTCTCCGCAGGTCTCCATCTTCTTCCAGAAGCCACGCCAGGAGATCTGCTCGAGATCTGCCACGCCCCTGGTGAGTGTCAACGTCGTCCCATCTGTCCGGGCGATGGTGGCCTGTTTACTCTTGCGCTGGCCCCGGCGGTATCGGGTGATCTGGGTGCTCAGGATGCGCCGCAGGTGGCTGCCACGAACGACCCAGGTCCATTCGGCGAACCACTTTGTCGAGGAGTGCGACTGGTATCCCAGGGCCGAACGATCCAGCGGTCTCAACCATGGGTGGCTAGGGGTATCGCCGAGGATGCCGGTCCAGACCGGTATCGCGAAGACGTAGTAGTCAGGAACCGTCTGGCGCCCATATTTGTCGAGTTGTGCGAGATCGACCGGAAGTAGGTGCCTGCCAGCGCGTTTGTCCCACTCGGTGGTTTTCAGCTCCAACCAGAATCGCTTCCCCAACAGCGCTGTGGACCCGGCGATCTGAATATCGGCACCGTCTGGGGGCCACCACATGCGCAGCTTCGCACGATAGCGGTAGCTGAGATGGATCGAGCACCAGTGCTCAAAGGTCTTCTCCGGCAGCGAACGAGTCATGCCCCCACCCTAGAGTGACCCATGCCACAGTCGCCAGAACGCTAGAAGACTCGCAGGCAGGCGAGGCTGTCTTGGGGACGACGGGGCAGTCCAGGGCCAGAGAGCTGGGCAGAGGATGGGGCCCAGCGCACCTGAGAGGTATGAGTCCTCTCAATGAACCCCGCAGGCACCGTGTCCGCTTCGATGTCAATGCCGCTGGTATGGCGATTGCAACCGTCAATGGGCAACGCCTGGTGGCCGCACCGATCCGCCAGGATCAGGTCGACGATGCGATCAGCGAGATCGTGGAGACCATAGGCGGTCCCACCGATATCGAAGTGTCCCACCCCGATGGCACCCTCGAATCCCACCGCCTCACCGCGCACACGTCCCCTAACACTGCGGCGGGGGGTCCGCCTCGTGCACACCTTGCCAGCAGTGCCGGCCTCCCCCAGAAGCGCGGCCGTCTCGCGGCACCTGGCAGCACGGGAGATCGGTGAGACCCATGGATGCCGGAGAGCGCGACCAGTTGGTGACTCAGATGGATCGTTTGAGCGCAGGGTTGGAGATGATTGCACAGGACTACCGGCGCCACGTCGACTACCACGAGGAGGACCCGGAGACCTTCGGGGCAGGTCACTTCGTCTTCTATCCTCGCGATGAGACCAGTCCACGATGGGCGATCGAAGAACAGTACACCGACACGGACTGGTCGGACCCGGATCGGGTGCCCACGTCATGGACCTGGCAGGATCAGCGGCTCCAACGCCAGCCTGATGGCAGCCACATCTGGACAGTGCACTCTGAAGGAGAAGTCACATCAGCAGAGGTCGACAGGCTCCTCGAGATCACTCGGACGTGGGCACACGGTGTGCGCACGGCTCATCTGCGGGAGGGCTTCTTCTCGGTGAGTTCATCACCACCATCCACGACCAGTCACCGCCCACCGAGTAACCGGGGCCTATAGTCCGCACCCGGCGGGCACGATCATCAATGCATTTCGCCACGGGCAGCACGGATAGCCGAGACCTGCCGAACCACCGTCTCCGGGTCCTCACACCGTGGGGTCATCCTCGTGGCGTCAGGAACGCCACTTCGTAGGCCCGGGGTTTCACATAGGGGGTGCCGTGCCTGTTGGGTTCGAAGGCGCCGACCACGATGAACGACCATTGGGCAAGGTCTTCGGCATCTTCGACTTTGGCTTTGTCCAGAACAGTGCTGAGATTCCTATCGGAGAGTCGAATTGAGGGCATCTGGCGGCGCATGGGCCCGGAGTTGAGCCAGTTGCCGTCCCCCAGACAATGACCTGCTGGTACAGGTCGTCCTCGGTGAACTCACCGGCGTGAATGCAGACCTCACGAACAGTGGTCCAGGTGCCACCACCGAGGCGGAAAGGGCGAGTGTCCTCACGGAAACCTGGATCACGGCGCAGACGGTCCAAGAGAGGTGCAAGCCTGTGGCTCTGGTCCTGACGTGACTGCCCTGATCCGGTGGCGGTGTGGCGTCGAGCGACCTCATCGTTTGCTCCGGCGCGGACCCGGCGTTGGGTTCTCTGCTCCTCGGGACGATCCAAACGCAGAATCAATCGGGACGCGTCATTAGCAATGAGCTCGACCTCAGTCTCCCATCCTGCCTCTTCGGTTGTGCCGCTCTTGGTTTGTTCCGGGCAATCCTCGGAACGATAGTGCGAACCGAACAAGGGTGGCCTGCCATTACGACTTCGGCTCGCATAGTAGGCCTTGTTCTTACACCCGATGCAGATCCATCGCGCACGGAGTGCATCGACCCGATCATCGGGAAGCCGTGCCACCTGGCGAGCTTCCCATTCCTGTGTTCCGTCAAGTAGTGCGGTCAGCATCGGCCCTCCCCATTGAAGCCAGCCTCCCCTGATCGGTTGATCAGGCTCATGTTTGCAGCCTAACGGGCACCCCTGACGCGTCCTCGCACCGCAGTTCGAGGCCGAACGGAGAGCTCACGTGAACCGCGAGTAGTGCTGATGTGCACCTGTCCGGCATGAGCCGCTCCACACACTCCACTGCGCACAGTCACGCCAGCGAAAACGCCCTCTCAAACGATGCCACCGCTGGTGGCGTCCCGGTTGAGGCTCCGGTGACGCTGCCGTATGCCCGGATCATCGTCGAAGACCGCGGGCGACTACGGGTCACCGTGGACGGGGAGGAGTATCCGCCCCCAGAAGGCAAAACGTCATGGGTCAGGGCAGACCTGGGGGGCCTGCTGGATGCGGTCACCGAGGACCGTTCGCGCACAGTGCGGGTGGAGATTTCTGAGACCGATGGCACCACCTTCACCGACATCATCCAGGCAGCACCCCGGCGCACGCCTCCTCGTTCCCTCGAGACGACAGACCGTTCGAAGCCTGCCGGTGAGAAGTCGAAACCCTCAAAGAAGCCCCCCACGATTCAGGCTGCGGGTTTCGCCCCTGGAGAGAGCGTGGCCGTGGCGGTCGTGGCCAGCGAAGCTGCCGCTGATGAGGACGGCACGGCCGAGATCACTGTGCCCAAAGGCCGCATCAAGGTCGCAGAGATCGTTCTTCTCTACGGGCGAGCCTCCGGTCGAGTCGAGCTGCGGGGGCTTGTATGAGCAGCCCGGCCAATCGGCAGACCGGATCGTTCGGTGATGAGCTGACCAATGCGGCGATGCTCGGGCTCATCGGCCTCTTCGGGTTCACCCTGATCCTGCGGGCCAGCGGCTCGATCGCGGCCTTCTTCTCCGGAACATCCCAGCCCCAGGCAGGGCTGGGGGCAGGCATCGGGGTTCTGTTCAACCCCGCGGACCCCGGACAGGCGTTGGAATCTGCCGGATTGAATCCGATCCTGTATTGGCTGGTCACCGGCTTGTTGCTGGCCGGTTTGGCCTGGGCCGGGGTCTGGGTGTGGCGGCGTCTGCGCCGACACAGCGAGGCAACCGAGTCCGATCCCCGGCGCACTCCCGGGGCTGCCACCAAGCACGAGGTCGCTACCACCGCTTCGGGTAAGGCTCTGCTGTCTCGGGCCGAGACCCTGCGGCCCTCCCTTGAGGCCCCCTCGGCCGAGGAGGTGGGCTACCGCCTGGGTCACTCGCGGGGCCATGAGGTCTGGGCCTCAGTGGAGGATTCGATCCTGATTGTGGGCCCACCGCGCTCGGGTAAGGGCCTGCATCTGGTGATCCCGGCGATCCTCGATGCCCCCGGTGCCGTGGTGACCACCAGCACCCGCCCGGATAACGTCACCGCGACCCTGCGAGCCCGCGAAAAGCACGGGCCGGTGGCGATCTTCGATCCCCAGCACTTAGCCCAGGGGCTGCCCTCGGGGCTGCGCTGGTCCCCGATCCGCGGCTGCGAAGACCCCTTGACCGCGATGATCCGGGCGGCCGGGCTGGCCGCCTCCACCGGCCTGGGCTCCGGTGGGGTGGATTCCGGTGGGTTCTGGGAGGGCAAGACCCGCACGGCCTTGCAAGCATTGTTACATGCCGCGGCCTTGGATGGGCGTCCGCCTTCTGAGCTCTATCGGTGGACGCTGGACCCCTCGGCGGCCGCTGATGCGGTGGCGATTCTGACCAACTCCACCCAGGCCGCTGGCGGGTGGGCAGACTCGCTGGCGGCGATGATCGACTCGGACCCGCGGACCCGGGATTCGATCTGGCAGGGTGTGAGCCTGGCCCTGTCCGCACTGGCTGACCCGAGGGTGTTGGATGCGGTCAGCCCTGGCCCTGGTGAGTCCTTCGACCCCGAGGAGTTTCTCACCGGCTCGGGGACCCTCTACCTGCTGGCCACCGGTGCCGGTGCCGGAGCCTCCGCGGCCCTGGTCGCTGCGTTCGTCGAGGACCTCATCGAGACCGCTCGCCGGATCGCGGCCCGCTCCCCCGGCGCTCGTCTGGACCCACCGGTGTTGCTGGCTCTGGATGAGATCGGCAACCTCGCGCCGTTGCCCTCGTTGCCGACGTTGATGGCTGAAGGTGGCGGTAGCGGGATCACCAGCATGCCGGTGTTGCAGTCGATGGCCCAGGCCAGGGATAAGTGGAATGAGAACCAGGCCAATGCCATCTGGGACGCGAGCATCGTCAAGATCATCCTCGGTGGCGGCTCGAACTCCAGAGACCTCCAGGACCTCTCGGCGCTGATCGGAGAACGTGACGAGGAAACCGACTCGATCACTATCAGCGACTACGGGTCACGGTCCTCCCAACGCTCGGTGCGCCGGGTCGCAGTGTTCCCACCGGAGAAGATCCGCACCCTGCCCTTTGGCACGGGGATTACCTTGCTGCGGGCAGCACCGCCGATCGTCACCGATCTGAAGGCCTGGACGACACGCCGGGACGCCGCCGAGCTGAAGGAGGCCCGTTCGGGTGTCGAAGACTTGCTGCGAGAGAGCCCATGACCCCACACCCAGTACCTACACGCCCCTGCTCCCCCGCGCCCGTTCGTGAGATGTGGGGGTGGGGGTGATGGCACGCCGCCGCAGACAGGCCGCCGTACCTGGCCAGCTGGAGTTCGACCTGTGGGGTCTCTCTGAGACCGACGCCGAAGCCGAAACCGAACGCAATACCCCCAATGAGGCCGCAACCGAGCCCACGCAAGCAGGGCTCGCCGAACCTGACCCGTCGGAAGCGGACGTACCTGGCCCGGACGTGGCAATCCCGCAGCGAGGTGGGTCTGATCTGGAAGGAGAGACCTCTGGTGAATCACTACGGCAGGACCGCGCAGAACCACTGGGCCCAGCACGCCCCGCAGCAGCTGGAAGCGATCGAGGATTCGGAGAGGTTCTTCACCGAGATGGGCGCGGAAATCGCGACTCAAATCAGCGAGTTGACCGCCCAGCTGGAGACCAGCCCCTCCCTGAGGGTGGAGACGGCGGGCTCTTTGGGAGACAATGGGGGCAGCTACGTAGACCAGGTGGCCTCGAAGATGACGGCCCGCCGGATCGCCGAGGAGGTCGTGATGAACCAGATGGTGTGGATTCGCGACCCGAGCCTGTCTCTTCCCGAGGCACGCCAGGAGTGGGAGGAGACCCGGGCGGCCGACGAGAATCTGATTCGCTGGGCCGAGGGGATCCAGGACTCCCCCTACCCGGTGCATTCGACCGTGGAGCTGGAGCAGAAGGCGATGGACTGGGCGGTGCCGCTCTGGTTCCTCGAGGGCCTGCTGGCCGCGGAGATCCCGGCCCAGTACGCCCGGGAGCACCAGCAGGTGCTGACCGAGGCAGCGAATCAGCGGTTCCAGCGCGAAATCCGCTAACCACCTCCGAGGACCACGAACCACCTGAGAGCGATCCCGAGGGATCTGCCGCCCCGGATGCGCCACGGTTCGATCCCACCGCCCATCCTGGGGTGCCCAGCGGGGCGAGGGCCCGGTTCCAGGCCAATATCGACGCCATCGGCCTGGTGCGCAGCCTCAAAGACCAGCAGCGGCCAGCCACCGTCGAAGAACAGCAGGTGCTGGCCCGGTGGTCGTCCTGGGGTGCCATCCCGGAGGTCTTCGATCCCCGCAAAGACCAATGGGAGGCCGAAAAAACCCAGCTACAGGGCCTGCTCAGCGAGGAAGAGTTCCAGGCCGCTGAACGCACCACCTTGAACGCTCACTACACGGATCCTCGCATCGCCGCAGAGATCTGGCAGGCCACCCGATCGCTGGGGTTCACCGGTGGCCAGGTACTCGAACCCGGCAGCGGGTCCGGCACCTTCCTGGGCCTGGCACCGCCTCAGGCGCAGATGACAGGGGTGGAGCTGGACCCGGTCACGGCCGCAATTAGCCAGGGCCTCTACCCACACGCGCAGATCCACGCCGCCTCCTTCGCCGACTTCCGCGTCCCGGAGTCCAGCTTCGATATGACAATCGGCAATGTGCCCTTCGGCAAGATCAGCCTCTATGACCCGGTGCACAACCCGAATAAGCACAGCATCCACAATCATGTGCTGCTCAAATCCCTGCACCTGACCCGGCCCGGAGGGCTGGTGGCAGCCCTGAGTTCCCACTACACCCTCGATGCCCAAAACCCCGGGGCCAGGCGGGAGATGAACCTGCTGGCTGACCTGGTCGGAGCGGTGCGTCTGCCCACCGGGGCACACCGACGCACCGCGGGCACAGAGGCGATCACCGATCTGTTGATCTTCCGCCGCCGCGCTGAGGGCGAGCCGCCGGCCGATGACCTGTGGGAAACGGTCACCCCGATCACCCTGGACGGGACCCGGGTGAAGATCAACCGGTACTTCGATGAGCACCCCGACCATGTGCTCGGCAACCTGGAGACCGGACATGGGATGTACGGGGCCGAGACCCTGACTGTCACCGGTGAGATCGATGATCTGCCTGACCGTCTGCACACGGTGCTGGAGGGACTCGCATTCACAGCCCGCCGGGCAGGTCAGGTGATGACCGAGCGCACTGACCCTACCCCGCAGCGCGTCGTGGCGACCACCGGGTCGGCACCACAGCAGTGGGATGGGTCCATCGTGAACACCGAGGCCGGGCAGTTCGGCACAGTCGTCGGAGCCTCCGTGGAACCGCTAAAAGTGCCCAAGAACGCGACCCGCGAGATGCAGGCTCTGCTGAAGCTGCGCGATACCGCCGCCGGGCTGCTCGAGTTGGAAGCGGCCACCGCCGACGACACCGAGGAGATCACCGAGACCCGTGAGGATCTGCGCCGGCAATACCAGAAGTATCTGGGCACCTATGGGCCGTTGAACCGCTACAGCCTCCGACGCACCGGCCGACAAAACGAAACAGGGAAGGACACCTACGCCCGGATCGTGCCCACCCCGATCCGCCTGTTGCGTGGGGATCCTTTCGGCGCCCTGGTCCTGGCCTTGGAGGTCTTCGACGACGCCGAGCAGACCGCCAGCCCGGCCGCGATGCTCAGCCAGCGAGTCGTCGCCCCACGAGCCGAGGTCCAAGGTGTGGAGACACCGACCGATGCGGTCGCGGTCAGCTTGGACCGCACCGGCGGTATTGACCTGCCCATCATCGCTGATCTGCTGGGCACCGATGAAGCCGAAGCCCGCAGTTCCTTGGCGGACCTGGCCTACACCGATCCGGCAACCGGGGATCTGGTGCATGCCCCGCAATACCTCTCCGGTAACGTCCGCGAAAAACTCGCCGCAGCCAAAGACCGAGCCGAACAGGACCCCTCCTTTCAGGTCAATGTCGAGGCACTCACCCGGGTCCAGCCTGAGGATCTCGGCATCGAGGAGATCAGCGCGCGCTTAGGTGCGGTCTGGATCAGCCCAGAGATCCATCAGCAGTTCCTTCAGGAGACCCTGCGCACCCCAGATGTGCGGGTGGAGAACCCCACCTCGGGAATGTGGGAGGTCCGCGGCGGTCGTGCTGGTCTGCTATCGACCAGTGAGTGGGGCACCGAACGCCGACCGGCACCGGATATCGCCCAGGCGGTGATGGAACAGCGCACCCTGCTGGTCTATGACAAGATCGACGGTCCCGACGGCAGGCCTCAGCAGATCCTCAACCCCACTGAGACCACGGCCGCCCAGGAGAAGGCCACCGCATTGCAGGAGCGATTCGCCGAGTGGGTGTGGGAAGATCCTGCCCGGTCGAAGTCCCTGGTCGATACCTACAACCACACGTTCAACAACCTGGTCTTACGCGACTACACCAGCGCCGGGGACTTTTTGACCCTGCCCGGACTCTCGGCGACGTTCACCCCCAGGCCGCATCAGCGGGCGGCGGTGGCACGGATGGTCAGCGAACCGGCAGCCGGCTTGTTCCACGAAGTCGGGGCGGGCAAGACCGCCGAGTCGATCATGGGCGTGATGGAGATGCGCCGGATGGGCCTGATCTCCAAGCCCCTGGTGGTGGTCCCGAACCACATGTTGGAGCAGTTCTCCCGGGAATGGCTGCAAATCTACCCGCAGGCACGCATCCTGGCAGCCTCCTCCAAGGACGTCACCGCTGATCAGCGCCGCCAGTTCGTCGCCCGCGCGGCAGCCAATGACTGGGATGCCCTGGTGATGACCCAATCGGCGTTTTCGAAAGTCCCCCTCCAAGAAGAGACACAGCAGGCCTACATCCAAGCCCAGGTCGATGAGCTGCGGAAGGTGGTCTCCACCGCGGAGACAGACGACTTCATGACCGTCAAACGCCTGCAGCGCAAGCTGGCGAACCTGGAGAACAAACTCAAAGACCGCCTGGATACCGGCAGGGACGCCGGCGTGTGCTTCGAAGACACCGGTATCGACTACCTGGTCGTCGATGAGATGCACATGTATAAGAACCTCTCCACCGACTCCAATATCCGCGATGCCGCCATCGAGGGCTCTTCCCGGGCCTCGGATCTGGATATGAAGCTGGACTACCTCCGCTCTCAAGACCGCGAGAGAGTGGTCACCGGGATGACCGCCACCCCGATCTCGAACTCGGTCACCGAGGCCTACGTGATGCAGAAGTATCTGCGACCAGACTTGCTGCGGGACGCGGGGCTGGAGTCCTTTGATGCGTGGGCGGCGACCTTCGGCCAGACCCTGACGCAGATGGAGATGTCGCCGACAGGGTCCGGATTCCGGATGAAGACCCGGTTCGCCCGGTTCACCAATGTGCCCGAGATGCTGCGCATGTGGTCGGTCTTCGCCGATGTGCAAACTGCTGAAGACCTCAACCTACCGGTCCCACAGATCGTAGCCCGCTCGGATGGTGCCCGGGTAGCAGAAACCACGGTCGTCCAGCCCACCGTCGAGCTGGAGGACTTCGTTGACCAGCTCGGTGAGCGGGCAGAGCGGGTCGCAGCCAAGGCGGTGGACCCCAGTGAGGACAATATGCTCACCATCACCACCGATGGCCGCAAAGCCGCCCTGGATGTGCGCCTGGTCGGTGAGGACGGCCCCTCGGGGCCGAGCAAAGTCGATGTCGCCGCTGATGCCATTCACCGGGTATGGGAACAGAACAAAGACAACGAGTACCTCGACTCCATCACCGGAGAGCCTAGCCCGGTCCGTGGGGGATTGCAGCTGGTCTTCTCCGATATCGGCACCCCCAACCCGACCCGATGGAACGCCTACGACGAGCTGGCCAGTCAGCTGATTCTGCGGGGCATCCCCGGTGAGTCCATCCGGTTCATGCACGAAGCCAAGACCGATGCCGACAAAGCACGGCTCTTCGCCGCCGCCCGTGCAGGGCACATCTCGGTCCTGATCGGTTCGACCGAGAAAATGGGTGTGGGCACAAACGTGCAAGCACGCGCGGTGGCTCTCTATCACTTGGATTGTCCGTGGCGACCCTCGGACATCGCTCAGCGCGAGGGCCGGATCCTGCGCCAGGGCAACCAGAACTCCGAGGTCGGAATCGTCCGGCTGGTGACCGAACGGTCCTTTGATTCCTACATGTGGCAAGGAGTCGAGCGCAAAGCCCGGTTCATCAGCCAACTGATGCGCGGATCCCTGGATACCCGCGAGGTCGAAGAAATCGACTCCGCCGCCCTCTCAGCCGCCGAAGCCAAAGCCATCAGCTCCGGCAACCCCCTGCTGCTGGAGCAATCCACCCTGCAGAACGAGGTCACCCGCCTGCGACGACTGGAGCGAGCCCACTCGCGGAACGAGTCGATGCTCACCCACACCCGCGAGAGCACCACCCGAGACATCGACCGGTACACGGAGGACATTGCCGGACTCGAAGCCGCGCTGCCTCGGATCACCGATACCTCCGGGGAGAACTTCACCATCACCATCGACGGGAGAAGCGTCGACTCACGCGCCGATGCCGGACAGGCCGTCGCTACCTGGGCCCAGCGGGCCGGTATCCAGTATGCGCCCACTCACCGAAGCCGCGAATACGGCACCCTTGGCTCCATCAGCGGCTTCGACATCACCGTGGAAACGCACCCACAAATGGGAGGACGACCCGCCGTCACCCTGGGACTGCACGGCCTGCCCCGTAGCAGCTTCACCGTCGAGTCCTCCGCTGTGCTGGAAGGCGGTGTGGGGCTTATCCAGCGCCTCGAGAACCGACTGGCTGGCACCGAGACCACACTGGAGAAGGCCCGGACCGAGCTGGCCGGGGCCGAACAGACTCTGGCTGATGCCACCGCCCGGATCGGCAAACCCTTCAAGCACACCGAGGCACTGGCCACTGCCGAGCGCGATCTCGCTGAGGTCGAGGCAGCCATCGGCGGCCAGGACGAGACCACGCCCGAGGGCGAACAAGACAGTGCCCGTCCGGGACAGGACCTGGATGTGGCGGCGGTGCGAGGACACGAACCGGCCATGGGGGTAAGCCCCAGCGCTGAGCGCACACCACCACAGCCTGCTCAACAGTACTCCCCTGCCTCAGGCGCGGGCCGCCCCGCTCCCGGCCTCTGAGCCTTCTCGTCATACCGGCCCGTGACCACCGGGTCCTGAGGTGTCCGGGGATGCGCACCTTCCTCATAGGAGCGATCACCACAGGTCGCCATTGGACTGAACACACGAGGAGGAGGAAGGGCCATGGCTATCAAGACCGGTCAGTCAGTATCAGGCTTCATCGCCACCGATCCACAACTGACCTATGGGCAACAGGGGGTGGCCCGGCTCTACGCCCGGATGGGCATCGAACACTACCGCCGCGAGGACGACGGCTCCTTCACCCAGCTGGAGCCCTCGTTCCACAACCTGGTGGTCTATCGCAAGACCGCTGAACGAGCAGCTGATCTTTTCGAGAAGGGCGATCCCTTCGTCGCTGACGGGTATGTGCGCGAGTACGCCTATGAAAAAGAGGGCCAGCAGCGCGGCGGTGAAGAATTCGTCGCCAAGAAGATCGGCCCCGACGCTGCCCGCAGCAGAGTGAGTGTTGATCGCACGCCCCAGCAGGAGGCGGTGGGCCAGCAGCCGGTCAGTGTGGATCAGAGCCGCACGCAGAACCAGGCGTTCGAACCACCGCAGCGGCCGGCCCAGCAGCCACCTCAGCACGCGGCAATGGGCCAGTGAGGAGACCATCACCATGAGCGAAGACGACGAGGATCTCACCCCCGGCCCAGAAGATCCACCCCAGATCGACGAGCCCGAACCAGAGGACCCTGCCAGCACAGAGTCACCTCCCGGTGCGGCTGGGACGGGACCGGCCTTGGATGAGCCGCCCGGGCCGATCAATTGGAACCTGCTCTCCTCCGAGCAGGCAGAGCTGCAGTGGCTGGAGCTCAACGCGTGGGTGAACTGGCTCCGGCAGACCTACGGGCTGCCTGTCAGTGTCATCCCTCCGATGTGGCATCGACACTCGGAACTGGTGTGGGAACTCTCCGCCCTGCACACCCACTGGCTCTGTGCCTACGACCCTGAACAAAACGGGTCCGCGCCCATTGGCTGGCACCGAGACTTCGCCGAAGCACGCCAACGCCTGCGCGATTGGGTCCAAGCCTCGGGGACACGGCTGGACCGGGACCGGCCCACCCGGCAAACCGCCTGGCCGGGGGAAGATCCCGCCGATGCGGTCGAAGAAGCCCCGATCGAGAACCGGGATGAGGACTTCGTGGAGTTCGTCCTCGACGATGTGGCCCGCCGCAAAGCCAAAGAAGACGAGTTCTACGCCAGTCTCAACCCACAAACCGGAGAAGTCACCTAACCACACACATCCACGGGGAGGGTCGCAGCATAACGACGTTGCTGCAACCCTCCCCCACGTCGGTGCCCGTCAGTCACCAAGACCACGACCCCTATCGGACGTCACACAGGGCCGCGGTCCAGCGAAATCGGGGAGCTCACGGCGGACTGTTCTGGAGGAGCCTCGTGGTGCGGCTGGTGTATCGAGAGCTGTCGAGGAGAGGTCATAGCCGCCCCACGGTGAATAGCTTGGCACATGGCGGGTGCCCACGGGGCTGCGTTCAGTGATGATCGGGGCCCCGTGGACCTGCATATCGGCTGGGTAGCGTTCGGCGATCCACGTCTTCGCGACCGTGGTCAGGCCTGACTCATGACGGACTTTAATCTGTGCAGGCACTACCGGCAGCGCTCGCCAGCCCGGCAGAGCATGATCGTGCCACGCCTCCACCGCAGCGTTCTCGTCAGCGGTGATCACGTGCCAGTCGCAGGGTTCGCAAATCATCTGCGCCAGCAGCTCCCCCGGGCCCAGGTGACCACGGTCTGACCTGAGATCAGCGCTGAACATCTCCCCACTATGATCGCCCAGCACAGTCTGTTGCTCATGGGCGATCCCACGATGCCACATATGGCTACGTCGATAGGAGTCGAAGTTCCCGTTGAGAAACGTCCAGTGCGCGAACGCTTCCTCCAACTCGTGTGGAGAGTAATACTCGCTGGTGAAGTGCAGTGGTGCGTCCCGCCATTGATCGACCTGCGCGCGGGCTTCCTCCCGGGCTAACTCATCAAAGTCGAACGCCAACTGTCCATAGACTTCTGCCATGACCGGTGCCCTCCCTTCACGGCACAGGTGCACACCAAACCAACCGCATAGGACCGGGCCCTCCGGAGCTCTTCACATGAGACCGTAAGGCCACGTAGACTCAGAGCTACGGCGATACCCTATTAGCTGCGCTGCTAGCTTCAGGCTGGTGGTTGACGACCCCGGGGACAACAGGCCGGGTGAGTCCATTCCTACGTGACGTCGCCGTCCGTAAGGGAGGACTCCGTCATGCTTCGTCTCATCTGGATCGCCAGCATTCACACCGGCGTGTTTCTTCGCGCATGGATGCCCAGCAACATCATCCTCGATCGCATCCGCACCCGTCAGGGCCTCAAATGGGGCATCCCCGCCATGGGCCTGGCCATCCCATACTTCGCCGTTGCCTACTGGTGCACCACTTTGATCGACGCCGGCGCCCCTGGCTGGCTCCACCTCATCGTCCTGGCCTGCCTCTGGTCAGCGTTCAAGTTCCTGATTATGGGGCCCATCAGTGTCGTGTACCTTATTCGAATCCGTCTCACTCGGAACGATCGCAGAGAATCCGTGCAACCGGCAACGGCATAGGTCACGAGGGCATAGCGGATCGTCTCGTTCGCAGATCACAAGGGGCGAGGACGGCTCGTTAGCCTGCCATGTTGATCAGGGGAAGGACGACGGCGGCGGTGCCTAGACACGAAGGGGGACGCGCCCCCATGGGTGCGTCCCCCTTCGTGTGGGTGTCGACTACCTCACCGAAGGGATCTCAACGAGCAATCGCTCATGGAGTTCGTCCAGGTCGACTCGGATGAGCCGTCCGACGCGGTATCCGTGAACGGTCCCGTCAGCGATTCGTCGCCGGAGTGTCTTAACCGAGACTCCAAACTGCTCTGCGGCCTCGGCCAGTGACACCAGCCTCGGTCCCGGGGTGGTCTCGTGTTGAACCATGGCAGTACCTCCTTTTAGTTGTTGCTTCACCTCATAGGTGTCCTGGGCTGTCCGAAGACGTCTCTGCTTCTTCCTTCTTCTTCTTGGCCGCGGCGATACTGGCGGCGACGTGATCACTCATCCGGTCAGCGAGCTCCCTATCTCTGGTCATGGTGGCGTGCTGGTAGCGGATCACCACACGAATATCTGAGTGTCCGCCACGACGCATCAACTCGGCCAGTGTTGCTCCTTCCTGGGCGAAGATGGTCAAGCCGGTATGCCGCAGATCATGGAAACGGAAGTAGTTAGGCAGGCTCTTCACCGCGTCTCGGGCCTCGGCCCATACGTATCCCCATCGTGTATTGGACAAGGGCACACTTCCTTGAACGTTGGTCGGAACGACTGGGGCCTTAGCCTCGGATGCGACGTTGTCCTCCATGTGCTTTCTCAGCCGGTCGATCATGATCTTCGGGATACTGAGTGAGCGTTTGCCGGCCTCACTCTTGGGATCGGTGTAGTCACCGGTGTTCGCGTTCAGCTGCCGCCGCACGTGAAGAATCGCGCTGCCGTCACGCTGCCATTGGATATCCCGGCGCTGAAGCCCAAGGCCCTCCCCGCGACGTAACTGACACCAGGCAGCAAGCAGCGCCATAATGCTGTAGAGATCGGGCAATTCCTCGTAGAGGCCTTCGACCTGCTCGGGGGTGGCCACGTCCTCCTCCGGGGAGTGGTCGATGTCATGGCGGACTGGTTCCTGCTTGGGAACTGAGACGTTCGGTACTACCCGAATGATCCCGTCTCTGGCTGCTTGCCGAAGAATCATCATCAACACGATCAGCACCGGCCTGGTGACCCCGTTGAATTTCGAGTTCGGATTCAACGGCGAAGGGATCTTATCCAACCGCTCAGTCATCACCTGTATCCGAGCTTCATCGATATCCCGCACCGGAGTGTCACCGAACTCAGGCACCAGATACCCGGTGACCTTGCCCTGATAGTCCCGAATAGTCGCTGGGGCGCGCTTCTTGCCGCTACGACCTGGCCGTGTGCGGATCATCTCCATCCACCGTTCCGAATACTCGGCGAACCCCAGGGCCTGTGCTTTCTCGGCTTCTGCCTCGGCACGACGGCGAGCTGCCACCACGGCTGGGGGCGCCCAGTCCTCCCGGGCGATTTTGGTATGCATCCCGGCCAACCACGTGCGGGCATCGGTCTTGGTCAGAAACGTCAGCGGCTTATCGTCCTCGGTCCGAGCCGGGTACATCTGCCCATCCGGGGCCGGATAGCGGGCCTGCCAACGGCCGGAGGGGAGCTTGCGCAGTCTCCCCCAGGACTCACGTCGGGTGGCAGGTGTCTGCTTCTTCGTGGTGGTGCTCATCGTACCCTCCGGTGACCTCGTACGGACTGTCCCGGGCCGTCGTGCCCCTCCGTGCCCCTCGCAGAGCACACGCGGCAAGATCCCTGTAATCCTGGGGATCCAGAGCCCTTGCGAGTACCCTGGAGGGCACGCTGGGGCACGACCTCGCGGGCATGCCGACCCCAAATTCCGGGTGGCAAAGACTCCCTTACCCATCTGGTAGGTGTGCCCGTGCCCTCGGCGTGCCCCACTGGGCGGCTTCTGATGGTCATCTCGGTCCTCCTCTGTTTCGTTGGGAGGGGACACGAAAAAGGCCTGGACCTGCAGAAGCATGCAGATCCAGGCCTTCAAGGACCCTGATGGGCGTCTGGGTCAGTCAGTGACTCAGAATGCCCAACCCTCGTCTCTCAGAAGTCCCAGTCCTCGTCTTCGGTCTCCACGGCCTTGCCGATGACGTAGGAGCTGCCGGAGCCGGAGAAGAAGTCGTGATTCTCATCGGCGTTGGGGCTCAGCGCGGAGAGGATCGCGGGGTTCACGTCAGTGACGTCGGAGGGGAACATCGCCTCATAGCCCAGATTCATCAGAGCCTTATTGGCGTTGTAGTGCAGGAACTTCTTGACGTCCTCGCTCAGGCCCACGCCGTCGTAGAGATCGTGGGTGTACTGCACCTCGTTGTCGTAGAGCTCGAAGAGCAGCTCGAAGGTGTAGTCCTTCAGTTCCTGCCGGCGCTCCGGAGTCTCAAGCTCCAGTGCCCGCTGGTACTTGTACCCGATGTAGTAGCCGTGCACCGCCTCGTCCCTGATGATCAGCCGGATAATGTCCGCAGTGTTGGTCAGCTTGGCCCGGGAGGACCAGTGCATCGGCAGGTAGAAGCCCGAGTAGAACAGGAAGGACTCCAGGATGGTAGAGGCCACCCGCTTCTTCTGCCCATCAGCGCCGTGGTAGTAGTCCATGACGATCTGGGCCTTGCGCTGTAGGTGCTGGTTCTCCCGTGACCAGCGGAAGGCGTCGTCGATCTCCTTGGTGGAGCACAGGGTGGAGAAGATCTGCGAATAGGACTTTGCGTGCACGCTCTCCATGAAGGCGATATTGGTCAGCACCGCCTCCTCATGCTGGGTCAGTGAATGCGGAATCAGCGCCACCGCGCCCACCGTGCCCTGAATGGTGTCCAGCAGGGTCAGGCCGGTGAAGACCCGCATGGTCAGGGTCTTCTCCTCCTCGGTGAGAGTCGCCCAGGACTGCACGTCATTGGACACCGGTACCTTCTCCGGCAGCCAGAAGTTGTTGACCAGCCGGTTCCAGACCTCACCGTCCTTCTCATCGGGCAGGCGGTTCCAGTTGATCGCCTCGACATGGTCGAGCAGTGTGGAGGAGGTCTCTGCCTCGACTGATGTGGTCACTGTTGCTCCGGTTCTTCCCTTGAGTGTGTGATAAGTGGTGTGGCGGTCAGGCGGGCGGGGCGGCGTCGTCGTACTGTCCCTACAGCATGCAGGAGACGCAGCCCTCCACCTCGGTGCCCTCCAGGGCCAGCTGGCGCAGCCGGATGTAGTAGAGGGTCTTGATGCCCTTCTTCCACGCGTAGATCTGCGCCTTGTTGATGTCCCGGGTGGTGGCGGTGTCCTTGAAGAACAGAGTCAGGCTCAGCCCCTGGTCCACATGCTGGGTGGCCGCCGCATAGGTGTCGATGATCTTCTCGTACCCGATCTCATAGGCATCCTGGTAGTACTCCAGGTTGTCATTGGTCAGATACGGAGCCGGGTAGTAAACCCGGCCGATCTTGCCCTCCTTGCGGATCTCGATCTTGGAGGCCACCGGGTGGATAGAGCTGGTGGAGTTGTTGATGTAGCTGATCGAGCCGGTGGGCGGCACGGCCTGCAGGTTCTGGTTGTAGATGCCGTGAGTCTGCACCTCAGCCTTCAGCCGGCGCCAGTCCTCCTGAGTGGGGATGTGTACATGGGCGAAGAGCTCCCGCACCTTGGCGGTGGCCGGCTCCCAAACCTGCTCAGTGTACTTATCGAAGAACTCCCCTGAGGCATAGGTGGAGTTCTCGAACCCGTCGAAGGTCTCCCCGGTCTCCTTGGCGATCAGGTTGGAGGCGCGCAGGCAGTGGTAGAGCACCGTGTAGAAGTAGATATTGGTGAAGTCCAGGCCCTCCTCGGAGCCGTAGTGCACCCGCTCCCGGGCCAGGTAGCCGTGCAGGTTCATCTGGCCCAGCCCGATGGCATGGGAGCGCTTATTGCCCTCAGCAATCGAGGGCACCGACTCGATATAGGACATATCCGAGACCGCGGTCAGCGAGCGGATGGCCGTCTCGATGGTGGCACCGAAGTCCGGTGAGTCCATGGTCTTGGCGATGTTCAGCGAGCCCAGGTTGCAGGAGATGTCCTTGCCGATCTGCGCGTACCCCAGGTCTGCGGAGTACTCGGAAGGCTCGGAGACCTGCAGAATCTCGGAGCAGAGGTTGGACATAGTGATCCGCCCGGCAATCGGGTTGGCCCGGTTCACCGTGTCCTCAAACATGATGTAGGGATAGCCGGATTCGAACTGGATCTCGGCCAGCGTCTGGAAGAACTCCCGGGCGTTGATCTTGGTCTTGCGGATCCGGGCATCATCAACCATCTCGTAGTACTTCTCAGTCACTGAGATCTCGCTGAACGGCTTGCCGTAGACCCGCTCCACGTCATAGGGCGAGAACAGGTACATGTCCTCGTTGTTCTTAGCCAGCTGGAAAGTGATGTCCGGAATCACCACGCCCAGGGAGAGGGTCTTGATGCGGATCTTCTCATCCGCGTTCTCCCGTTTGGTGTCCAGGAAGCGGTGGATATCCGGGTGGTGGGCGTTGAGGTACACCGCCCCAGCCCCCTGCCGGGCGCCGAGCTGGTTAGCGTAGCTGAAGGAGTCTTCCAGCAGCTTCATCACCGGGATCACGCCCGAGGACTGGTTCTCGATCTGCTTGATCGGGGCCCCGTGCTCGCGGATATTGGTCAGCGACAGCGCCACCCCTCCCCCGCGCTTGGACAGCTGCAGGGCGGAGTTGATGCCGCGGGCGATGGACTCCATATTGTCCTCGATGCGCAGCAGGAAGCAGGAGACCAGCTCGCCACGCTGCTTTTTGCCGGCGTTGAGGAAGGTGGGGGTGGCCGGCTGGAAGCGCCCGGAGATGATCTCCTCCATCAGCGCCATGGCATGTTCCTCATTGCCGCGGGCCAGGTAGAGCGCCACCATGCATACCCGGTCCTCCAGCCGCTCCAGGTAGCGCTTGCCGTCAAAGGTCGTCAGCGCGTAGGAGGTGTAGAACTTGAAGGCGCCCAGGAAGGTGGGGAACCGGAATTTGCGCGCATAGGCGGTGTCCCAGAGCCGGTGGATGAACTCCTTGGAGTACTGAGCCAGGGTCTCGGCCTCGTAATAGTCGTTCTCCACCAGGTACTTCAGCTTCTCGTCCAGGTCGTGGAAGAAGACAGTGTTGACGTTGACGTGGTCCAGGAAGTACTTCCGGGCGGCCAGCTGGTCAGCCTCGAACTGGATCTCGCCGTTGGGGCCGTAGAGGTTCAGCATGGCGTTGAGGTCCTGATAGGACAGATCCGCCCACTCTGGGGGGACATCCTTGGCCAGAGCTGGTTCCTTGCCGGAGGACTCGGCTATGCGGCTGAGAGGGCTGACTGCTGTTTCCAAAACTCTTCCAATCCCTTGTGGACTTTGGACACATCCTCTGGAGTGCCCATCAGCTCGAACCTGTACAGGTGCGGCACATTGCATTTGGCGGCGACGATGTCACCGGCAATGCAGTAGCTTTCGTGAAAATTAGTGTTGCCCGCGCCGATCACGCCTCGCAGCAGCCTCCGATTGGACTCCACGTTGAGGAACTTGATGACCTGCTTGGGCACCGATCCCCTGCCGCCATTGGCCCCGTATGTCGGCAGGATCAGCACATAGGGCTCTGTGGCCGTCAGGGTCTCAGCCCCGGTGTGCACCGGCAGTCTGGCCGCCTCCCCCTCGGGCAGGCCGAGCTTCTCCACGAACCGGTGGGTGTTGTTCGACACCGAGGAGAAGTAGATCAGCCTGGCGGAGGTGAGCATACTGGCTCCCGTAGGGGTGGTCAGGCTGCGGCGGCCTGGGGTGCTGCAGCAGCGGAGAGCTCGGAGATCTTATCGGGCCGGAATCCGGACCAGTGGTCGGATTCGGTGATCACCACAGGGGCCTGCATGTAACCGAGTGCGCGAACCCGCTCCAGGGCCTCAGCGTCCTGGGAGATATCAACGGTCTTGTAGGTGACGCCGTTCTTGTCCAGCGCGCGGTAGGTGGCGTTGCACTGCACGCAGGCGGGCTTGGTGTAGACGGTGACGCTCATGGGGAAGGTTCCTTTCCTCAGGTAGTTCCGGGGGCTGTGAAGACTCTTCAATACTACATCTTGTGTCGGCTTAAGTCAGTAGCCACAAGATGCTGTACTCACACCAGTGTAGTTATCCACTGCCTGTGCACAACGGCTGTGGATGGTGTGTTCGGCACCAGGGCGGGGAAGTACGACGCCGCCGGCTCGCCTCTCCACAGCTGTGCACAGTTCTATCCCCAGAAAAATTAATCTGACGCTCCGCGTGTCGTATTCTGCGGAGCCCTCTCTCTTCGCATCTTCGGCTCCGGCCGCTGTTCCTTTTACGCGGCACTACGCCGAAATGCTCCGCGGGCTCCGTAGCTTTAGGACGGGGACGGACTCAGTCAGTCCACCCAGTTAAAGCTCCGCTCCACGGCCTTGCGCCATTCGGTGAGGCGGTGGCTGCGGGCGTCCTGGTCCATAGTGGGGCGCCAGCGCCGGCCCTCGCGCCAGTTGCTGGTGAGCTCATCGGTGGAGGCCCAGTAGCCGGTGGCCAGGCCTGCCGCGTAGGCCGCGCCCAGGGCCGTGGTCTCGATGACCTCGGGGCGGACCACATCCACCCCGAGGAGGTCGGCCTGGAACTGCATCAGAGTTTCGTTGACCACCATGCCTCCGTCCACTTTCAGCTCGGTGAGGTCCTCGGGTGCCGAGGCGTTCATCGCCTCCACCACCTCGGCGGACTGGAAGGCCACCGATTCCAGGGCGGCCCGGCACAGGTGATCTGCGGTGACATAGCGGGTCAGACCCACGATCACCCCGCGGGCCTCGGGGCGCCAGTAGGGGGCGAAGAGACCGGAGAAGGCCGGCACAATATAGGCACCCCCGTGGTCCTTGACGTTCTCGGCCCGGTCCTCGGACTCGGCAGCGCTGCTGATCAGCCCCAGGTTGTCGCGCAGCCACTGGATCAGTGAGCCGGTGACCGCGATAGAACCTTCCAGGGCGTAGACCGGAGGCTGGGCCCCGAACTTATACGCCAGTGTGGTGAGCAGCCCCTGATCGTTGTGCACCGGCTCGTGCCCAGTGTTGATGAGCATGAAGTTTCCGGTGCCATAAGTATTCTTGCCCTGCCCAGGCTCGAAGCAGGCCTGGCCCACTGTGGCAGCGTGCTGATCACCCAGGATGCCTGCAATCGGCACGCCGGGGATCCCACTGGACTCAGCGCATTCTGCATAGACCTCCGAGGAGCTGCGGATCTGCGGCAGCACCGCCTCAGGCACCCCGATCGCCGCGCAGATCTCCGGGTTCCAGTCCAGGGTGTCGATGTTCATCAGCAGGGTCCGTGAGGCATTGGTGACATCGGTAATGTGCACCCCACCCTCGGTGCCGCCGGTGAGGTTCCATACCAACCAGGTGTCCATAGTGCCGAAGAGCAGTTCGCCGGCCTCAGCGCGCTCCCGGGCGCCCTGCACCTGGTCGAGCACCCAGCGGATCTTGGGCCCAGAGAAGTAGGTGGCAAGCGGCAGACCGGCCCGTTCCTTGAACCTCTCGGTGCCGCCGTCAGCGGCGAGCTCATCGATGATCGCCTGGGTACGGGTGTCCTGCCAGACCAGCGCTCGGTGGATGGGCTCGCCAGTGGCCCTGTCCCACACCACAGTGGTCTCACGCTGGTTGGTGATGCCCAGGGCCTTGATCTGCTCCGGAGTCACCCCGCCCTCGGTCAACGCCCCGCTGATCATTTCTTGGGTGTTCTGCCAGATTTCGACTGCGTCATGCTCCACCCATCCGGCCTGCGGGAAGTGCTGGGTGTGCTCCTTCTGTGCAGAGGCCAGGATCTGCCCGGTGTGGTCGAAGACCACCGCCCGGGTGGAGGTGGTGCCCTGGTCGATGGAGAGGATGTACTCGCTGGTCTCAGAGCTGCTCATAGCGGGTACGCCTCCACGTTCTGCCCGGGCACCGGGTAACTGGCGGCGATCAGCTCGGCGGCCGCGGCGTCGTCCTGGACCTGCTCTGCGGCGCGCACGGCTTCTACATAGGAGGTGTAGGCGCTGCGTTCGGCCTCTGCCCGCTCCGTGTCCCAGCCCAGCAGCGGGGCTGCGATCTGCAGGATCTCCTCCAGGGCGGCCAGGCCGCGGTCGGCGGTCTCATGCACCAGTCGGGTGCGCCGGGAGAGCAGATCGTCCAGGTGCATCGCACCCTCATACTGGGCGGCATAGGCGATCTCAGCACGCAGGTACGACGGCGCCTGCTCAAGTGGGCTGCCCAGGCTCGGGTCCTGCTCGATCAGCTCGAGCAGCTCAGCAAGCAGGGATCCATAGCGGTTGAGCAGCCGGTCCACCCGGTCATGGTCCCAGCCGTAGCGCGCGGTGAGATCCTCGGTCTGATCCACCCATTCGCCGTAGCCCTGCCCGCCCAGCAGCGGCAGAGCGTGGGTGATCGAGGCACGGTCCTTGAAGCTGCCCTCGGCGGCGAAGTTCACCACATCCTCGGCCATCACCCGGTAGGTGGTGAGTTTGCCGCCGGCGATGCCGGTCAGCCCGGGGGCCAGCTGCATCACGGTGTGCTCCCTTGAGACCCTGGTAGAGGCTGACTCATCGGTGGCCACCGGCTGCACCAGAGGCCGCAGTCCGGCCCAGGTGGCCAGCACATCCTCCCGGGTGAGGTCTTCGCCGAGCACCGCATTGGCGTGCTCCAAGACATAGTCGATATCTGCGGAGGTGGCCGCCGGGGAGTCCACGGCCCCGTGCCAGGCGGTGTCGGTGGTGCCTATGGCCCACACATCGCGCAGTGGGATCAGGAACAGCACCGACTTCTCCGTCTGGGTGATGATGCCCACTGTGCCCTCGGCGCTGATCCGCTCCCGGGGAACGGTGATGTGGATGCCCTTGGAGGCCAGCACTTTCAGTCCGGATTCGGTGGCGGCGGCCTCCTGGGCCTGCCCGGTCCAGACCCCGGCGGCTAGGATGATCTCCTTGGCATAGGCCTCGAAGGTCTCCCCGGTGAGGTGGTCGAGCAGGCGCACCCCGGTGATCCGTTCCGGTTCCGCAGCGCTGTTCTCCGGGGTGGCTGCTCGCAGGTACTCCACCGCCTCGGTGCGGGAGGTCACGGCCGCACCCAGGCTGTGCGCGCTCCGGGCCAGGGTGAGCACCAGCCGGGCATCATCGACTTGGGCGTCGTAGTACTCCAGGGCGCCGTGGTACCGCTCGGCATCCAGGGCGGGGAAGCGTTCACGCAGCCCGGCCCGGCCCAGGTGCCGGTGGAAGGGTACGGCCCGCCCGCGCGCCCCGCGCAGGAACGAGGAGCCGGAGGCCAGAGTGTCGTAGAGGGTGACTCCGGAGCCGATGAACGCCCGGTCCAGCACAGGCTTGTCGAAGGGGAAGATGAACGGCAGCGGCCGCACCAGGTGCGGGGCCAGGCGGCGCAGCAGCAGGTCGCGTTCGCGCAGCGCCTCGGCCACCAGCTTGAAGTCGAGCATCTGCAGGTAGCGAAGCCCACCGTGGACCAGTTTTGACGACCTGGAGCTGGTGCCCTCGCCGAAGTCCCTGGCCTCAACCAGACCGGTGCGCAGGCCCCGGCCGGCAGCGTCAAACGCGGCGGCCGCGCCCACTACGCCACCGCCGATCACCAGTACGTCAAGGGGCTCGCCCTCCGGATCGGCAGTGGCTTTCAGGCGGGCCAGGGCTTCATTGCGGGATGCTGCGTTCAGCGGCTTGGGCTTCACCCTTTCAGCCTAAGCCATCGGCAGATGTGCTCGGATCGTGACCTCCTAGCCTCTTCACAGAAAGCCCCACTAGGGTCGAGACTGGACGTCAGAGGAACTGCTGTTTCAACGTTGCACCGTTGACCTAACCCGATGAGGAGTCATCTATGTCCGCTGGTCTCACGCCTACCGAGGAGATCGAAGCCGATGCGTTGGTCAAGAAGACCGATGTTGACCTGTACCGGCAGCTGCTGACGCAGCTGAACTCCAACGCAGACGCAAACGGCCAGCCCGGGGCGGTGGACCGGATGATTGATGTCCGGCGCCAGCTCACCGAGTTCCAGCTGCACTATAAGTTCGGCATGGATGAGGTGCTCACCAAAATCAATGTGCTGCGTGAGGAGTTCGAGCACACTCGCGACTACTCCCCCATCGAGCACGTCAACTACCGGCTGAAGGCCCTGGAGCGGATCCTGGACAAGGTCCAGCGCTATGGGGTGGAGGCGAACCTGGAGTCCATCCGGCATGCGATCCGCGATATCGCCGGCATCCGGATCACCTGCAGCTTTGTCTCTGATGCCTATTGGGTGGCCGAGATGCTCTGCTCCCAGCCGGATCTGCGGGTGGTGGAGGTCAAGGACTACATCCGCTCACCCAAGCCCAATGGTTACCAGTCCCTGCATGTGATCCTCCAGGTGCCGGTGTATCTGTCCAACCGCACCGAGTTCGTCTACGTGGAGGTGCAGATCCGCACTGTGGCCATGGACTTCTGGGCCTCTCTGGAGCATAAGATCTACTACACCTATGAGGGCGAGGTGCCCTCCGACATCCTGGACGAGCTGCGCGAAGCGGCCGTGCAGGCGGCCGCCCTGGACAAGCAGATGGCGGAGATCCGGGACAAGGTCACCGCCCTGCGCGAACAGGCACCGCATTCGGGCCAAGGTGCCACCGGGCCCACTCCCTCCGACCGGCCTGATCCGGCCCACTGGTTCAGAGGCAACGACGACGCCTCGGCACCTTCAGACTCCAACACCCCACCGTTTACCTGGCAGGACCTCCAGAACCGCAGCAATTGATGCGCCCGCCTCCGCTGAGATCCGCTGTTTTCGGGTTCTGAGGCAGTAAACAGCCTTGAGAACCCGAAACCGGCGGTGCTGAGCACCCAGGAGGGCGCCTCAGTCCAGGACCCGATGCGCGCCGTCGCGGCGGGGATCATCGGCGCCGGTGATCTCACCGGTCTCGTAGTCGATCTGCAATGCTTGGATGGAGCCCCAGACGTTGGGCTCCGACTCCTCGTAGCTCCAGCCCATCTCCTCCAGCTCTGTGATCACCTCCGCCGGATGGCCGGCCTCCAGCCGGACAGTGTCCCCGTCACCGCGGAAGCGCGGGGCCGCCACTGCCTCCTGCAGCTGCTCTCCATGGAAGATCCACTGGGCCAGCACATGCCCGGTTGTGGGCACAATCTGGATGCCGCCCGGGGTGCCGATGCCCAGCACCGGGCGGCCCTCAGCGTCGAGCACCATAGTGGGGTTGGACCAGGTGACGCTGCGCCGGCCGGGTTCTGGCTGGTTGGCCGGTGAATCGATGTCCTGGAAGCGGTAGAGCGCATTGTTCATGAAGTAGCCGTCCACCGCGACCCCCGAGCCCCAGAAGTCTGTGACGGTGTTGGTCATCGAGACCATCAGGCCATCCTCATCTATGACCACCAGATGTGTGGTATTACCGTCCTGGGCCGGGGTCTGCGGCTCTGCGGCGGCCTGGCCGTTGACCTCCACCTGGGCATTAGCCTCGGGGTCGGTCAGCTCCTCGACCGGAACATCAACAAAATTCGGGTCGCCCAGATCGTTGCGGATGGTCTCCTCCCCCACCGCCCAGGCCTGGGAGAGCGCATCGATATATTCGGCAGAGCCTGGCTCGGCCTGGTCTGCTCCCTGCGTCTGGGCCACCTGGAGCATCTGGATCAGTGCCGCACCGGGCAGCGCGGGGGCTGCGGAGACCACCTGATACTCGCCCACCTCCCCCACGGCCGGCTCTGCGGTGATCACCTCATAGTCCGCCAAGGACTGCTGATCCACCCCGTCGACCTGATCGGCCAGGGACTGGGCCAGCTCACCGGTGTAGAAGTCCTGCCAGCCGGCATCGGAGAGTTGCTGCATGGTCTCGGCCAGCTCCGGCTGGATGAGCGTGTCCCCGGCCTGCAGCGGAGACCCGTCGGGGAAATAGGCCTCGTTCTCTGCCAGGTATTCCGGTCCGCTGCCGGTGTTAATCCGGTCAGCGTGATATTCGGTCACCTCAAAGCCCTGCTCAGCCAGGTCGATGGCTGGCGCCAGCACCTGCTCCCAGTCCAGTTCCCCGTAGTCCTCGTGCAGCTGCCCCATCCCGGCAACGAACCCCGGGATCCCGATATCTGTCTCCGGGATCTCGCCGTCATTATTGACCACCTCGCGGTAGTCGTAGAAGACCGGTTCACCCTCCGGGCCGGCCAGGATCACCGAACCTCCGCCGCCGATACCGGAGGCCACCGGCTCAACGGTGGCAATGGCGAATGACGCCGCCACGGCCGCGTCCACCGCATTGCCGCCCTGGTCGAAGATCTCCTCAGCAGCGTCCACGGCCAGCTCATTACCGGCACTGACCCCCTGCTGCTGAAGGTGAGGGGCGGGTTCGGGATCCTCCTCCGCGGGCTCCTCAGCGGCCTCGGGGGCCTCATCCTCCTCGAGCTGCTGGCCGGGGATATCCTCCTCAGGATCGGGTTCCGGCGCCTGCTGCTCCACCGGCCCGCAGGCTGTGAGCAGCAGGCCCGCGGCAGCCATGACGGAGACTGGGCGGAGAGTGGCCGGGGTAGCGGATGCTGATGGTGTTGGCTCCATGGGCCCTGAAGGTAAGCCGATGACCTGCAGGTTGGCTCAACATCAGCTTTAGGGGAAGTGGTTGATGGGGCCGTTGCCGCGGCCCACATCCAGCCGCTGCGCGCCCTCAAGGGCGCGCTGCATCCACTCCTTGACCACATCCAGGGACTGCTCCCAGTCCAGACCGCGGGCGCGAAGGGCGGCGAAGGCCGCAGAGACCGAGCAGCCGGTGCCGTGGGTATTGGTGGTCTCCACCCGCGGGGTGCTCACTGAGTAGGCCTGGGCCCGGCGGCCGGCAACTGCCGGGAACACCAGAGTGTCGGTGACAGTGGGCTGGTTCATATGCCCGCCCTTGGCCAGCACCACCGTATGGTGAGCATCGGCCACCTGCTCGGCCTGGCGGATCAGCTCCGCGGATGATCCCGCAGGTTCGGCTCCGGCCAGGATGGCCAGTTCGGGCACATTGGGGGTGATCAGATCTGCCCGGTGCAGGAATCCGATCAGGGAGGCCTCAGCCTCAGCCTCCAGCAGCCGGTGGCCGCTGGTGGCCACCATCACCGGGTCCACCACCAGAACTGGTGCGGTCACTGGTGAACTGTTCCCGGCGGCGTCGTTATTGGTGCTCCGGTAGGTTTCATCCCACCACTGCGCGACGGTGTCGATGATGGCGGTGGTGCCGAGCATGCCGGTCTTGGCGGCGTGAACGGTGACGTCATCGCTGACTGCGCTGAGCTGGGCGCGCAAAAACTGCACCGGCGGGGCGTGGATCTCACGGACCCCTTGAGTGTTCTGGGCAACCAGTGCGGTGACCACGCTCATCCCGTAGCCGCCATGGGCGGCGAAAGATTTCAGATCAGCCTGGATGCCTGCACCCCCGGTGGGGTCGGTGCCGGCGATGGAGAGGATATTCGGAACAGAGGCCGCCATGAGCATTCCCTTCGCAAGTGCTAACTCACAGGTTCGACGGGTGTGTTCTCAGCCCCTGGTCAGGAGCACCCCGTGCTGTGCAGCTACAGTATCAGTGGCCGCCGGGCGGGTAGGCCACTGCGGCGCCGGTGACGCGCAGCCCGATAGTTTCTCCCGGTTCCAGGGGCTGGGTGTTCAGCTGACGGACTCGGATCTCCTCCTGGCTGCCGTGCAGCCGGACCACCGCTGTGGTGTCATGGCCGAAGTAGTCGGCGTCCAGCACCAGGCCCAGGATGCCCTGCTCCGGCTCGGTGACTTCGATCTGCTCCGGGCGCAGCAGCAGGTGAACAAAACCGGTGGGCGACTCATTGCGCAGCGGGACCCTGCCGAGGGCGCATTCGGCCCAGCCTGCCGATACCTGGCCCTCCAGCACCACTGCCTCACCGAGGAACCGGGCGGTGGCTAAGTCGGCGGGCAGGTTATAGATGTTCTCCGGGGCTCCGGCCTGCCGCAGAGTCCCCTCCTGAATCACTGCCACGGAGTCGGCAAAGGAGAGCGCCTCATCCTGGTCGTGGGTGACCAGCAGGGCGGTGGTCCCGGTGGAGCGCAGCACCTTCTGCACTGCTTTTCGGGTGCGTTCGCGCAGCCCGGCGTCCAAGGCGGAGAAGGGTTCGTCCAACAGAATGATCTGGGGCCGCCTGCCCAGTGCCCGGGCCAGGGCCACTCGCTGGCGCTGACCGCCGGAGAGCTGGTCTGGGCGGCGGTCCGCGTAGTCGGCGGGCAGGCTGACCAGGTCCAGCAGCTCGCCGATCCGGCTACCGCCACGCTGACCCCGGGGCAGGCCAAAGCCGATATTGCGGCCCACGCTCAGATGCGGGAACAGCGCCCCGTCCTGTGACACCAGGCCGATCGACCGGCGGTGGGCCGGCCGGGAGGTGATATCGGTGCCGTCCAGCATCACCTGCCCCTGACTGGGCGTGAGGAATCCGGCGGCGGTGCGCAGCAGGGTGGTCTTGCCGGAGCCGGAGGGCCCCACAATCGCGGTGGCCGTGCCCGCCGGGCATTCCAGGGTCACATTGTGCAGCACCTGGTGAGCGCCGTAGCGGTGGCTGATGCCGGTCAGCTGCAGGGTGCCCGAGTCTCCAGCAGGGCTCACTTCTCCTCCTTGAGCAGTCGGGAGATCATCAGCCAGGCCGGAATGGCGGCCAGCATCACCAGCAGCACAGCAAACGGTGCGGCCGCGGCAAAGGACTCATTGCCGGTATAGGTCCATAGTCTGGTGGCAAGGGTATCGAATCCGGTGGGGCGCAGCATCAGGGTGGCTGGCAGCTCCTTGACCACAGTGAGCATCACCAGCAGGAATCCGGAGCCGATGCCCGGGGCCATCAGCGGCAGCGTAATGCGCAGATAGGCGATGAGGGTGGGTTTGCCCAGGGCCCGGGCGGCCTCCTCCAGCTCCGGCGGTGCGCTGAGGGCGGCAGCCACTGCCGGGCCCAGGGCCAGCGGCAGCATCAGTGTGCAGTAGGCCAGCACCAGCAGCCACATGCTCTGATAGAGCCCGGTCAACACCGAGATGCCCAGCATCACCACCGAGAGCCCGACCACTACGCCGGGCAGAGAGTGCGCCAGATAGGCCAGGCGCTCCAAGCTGCGGGCCAGCCGGGAGGGCCGGCGGGCAATGTAGACCGCCAGCGGAATGGCCAGCGCCGTAGTGGCCGCCCCACCCAGGGCCGCCACCCATAGGGAGTTCATAAAGGCCCCGCCCACCTCGGCCAGTGATCCCGGTGTTGACACCCCCCGATAGGCCCAATAGGCCAGGGCCGCACCGGGCACTGCCAGCGCGGTGAGCACTGTGCCCCATGCCAAGATCAGGGCCGGCGCAGCCCAGCGGCCGATGCTCAGCCGCATTGCCGGGGCGGCGGCCCCGCTGCCCACGGTGGCGTACCGGGTGGAGGTGCGGCGGAACCGGCCCTCCACCACCAGCACCACCATGGTCAGCACCAGCAGCACAGAGGACAGCGCGATCCCGCCGAGCCGGTCGAATCCCATGGAGAAGCTGGTGAACACGGCCCGGGTGAAGGTATCGACCCGCAGAATGGAGACTGCGCCGAAGTCGGCTATTACGTAGATGGCGCAGAGCAGTCCGCCGGAGGTGATTGCCGGTGCCGCTTGGCGGACAGTCACGCTGAAGAAGGTGTTCACCGGGCCGCGGCCCAGGGCGCGGGCCGCCTCCTCCTGGGCCGGATCCACCCGGAGCAGAGCTGCGGCGGCGGGCAGGAACACATAGGGGTAGGTCACGGAGGTGATCACCACAGTGGCGGCGAAGAAGCCCTCAAAGGTGGTGCCTGGGCTGACCAGGTGGTTCATCGACTGCCAGCCGAAGGCCGCCACATAGCTTGGGATCGCCAGTGGCAGGGCCGCGGCCACCGCCAGACTGCGCCGCCCCGGCAGGGTGGTGCGGGTCACCAGCACCGCCAGCCCCACCCCGATGACCAGACACAGCACGGTCACCACTGCGGTCAGCGCCAGCGAGGCTGTGGCCAGGCGGGCGCTGCGCTCGCTGAACACCGCGGCCAGGAAATCAGCGGCCGGATACTGTGCTGCCCGCACGCCTAGGTAGAACAGCGGCAGCAAGGCCACACCAGTGGTCAGACAGGCCAGTGCCGCCAACCACCAGGGCACCCCGGAGGGCCGTGTTCTGCGCTGCTTTGCCGCGCTCGCAGCCAGGCCGCCCGACGGATAGTTCTGGGCGGCCTGCTGCGTAGCAGGTTCAGAAAGTGCAGTGATGGGTTATCCCGCCAGCCCTGCCTCGGTGATCATCTGGATGGTGGTTTCCAGGTCCTCCAGCTGGTTCAGGTCGATATCCGGGACATCGAGCTCCTGCAGAGGGGGCAGTCCTGCCGGTGCCTCGAATCCTTCCACCATGGCGTACTCGGCGGTCTCCTCCACAAAGTACTGCTGGCCCTCCTCAGAGAGAAGGTACTCCAGTAAGTCCACTGCGCCCTGATTCTGCGCATCGAAGACCCCGGCGCCGGTGACATTCATCAGCGCACCGATATCGCCATCGCCGAAGAGGTGGTTGGCCGCGGGCAGCTCCTCAGGCTCCACACCGCGCTCAGCGGCCTGGGCGTAGAGGTAATAGTGATTAACCAGGCCCATCTCCAGGGCACCGTCGATCACATCGGAGACGATCGGGCCGTTGCGGTCACGGTACTGCGGGTCATTGCCGGCCAGATCGGAGAGCCACTGCTGTGCCGTCTGATCCCCTTCTGAGATGCGGAAGCCAGTGACGAAAGCCTGGAAGGAGGCGTTGGTGGGGGCAATCCCCACCCGGCCGGCATATTCGGGGCCGGTCAGCTCGGCAACTGTCTCCGGAAGCTCGGACTCCTCCACCAGATCGGTGTTGTAGATCAGGGTCCGCAGCCGTCCTGAGAGACCTACCCAACTATTGCCGTTGTCCCGGTAGATCTCAGGCACCTGCACCAGCAGCTCCTGGTCGAGTTCTGCGAAGAGCCCCTCCTGGGCTACTGCGCCCAGGGCTCCAGCGTCCTGGGCGAGGAATACATCTGCGGGGGTGGCTTGACCCTCCTCGATGAGCTGGGCGGCCAGCTCGGCAGTGTCGCCGTAACGGACACTGACCTCGATGCCGCTCTCCTCCTCGAACTGGTCAATCAGCGGCTGGATGAGTTCCTCATTGCGCCCTGAGTACAGCACAAGGCTGCCGGCTTCTGCGGAGTCGGCGCCGTTGCCGTTGCTGTCGCCGCCGCCGTTGTCCCCGCAAGCGGTGAGCACCAAGGCCGCTGCGGCCGTGAGGGCCAGAGCCGCGCGTGTTGTGCGAGTCATAGGTAGGTGTTCCTTTCCAAGTAACATCTGTGGGCCCTTGGGTGCGTAGTGCGGGCTCTCCGGTGGAAAGTCCGAGACACTACTATACGCAACATCCAAATGACCTAATTGCATTACGTGGTTGAGGGGTCTAAAGGAGCAGGGCAGCAACCAGGGGCAGGGTGAGCAGGGAGACTGCGGTGGTGGCCACCAGCAGCGCGGCGGCCATCCGTCCGTCGCCGTCGTAGGTCTCGGAGAAGATGAACGCCGTGGTGGAGGATGGCGTGGCGGCCAGGATGATCAGTGTGCCTGCCCAGACCGGGCCCAGCTGCTCGTAGAACGGCAGCAGGGCCAGCCAGGTCAGCACGGGCAGCACGGCCAGCTTGGCGGCGGTGCCGATGGCAATGGGCAGCACCGGCACTGCTCCGCTGCGAACTCCCTGAAGCGCCGGATGCAGGGCCAGGCCCACGCAGAACAGCGCCAGCGGCACAGCGGTTGTCCCAAGCATGGCCACCGGTTCGTCGAACAGTTCGGGCATGCTGAAGGGGGTCAGCACCACCAGCAGTGAGAGTCCCATGAACCAGAACACCGGGTTGAGCACCAGACCCCGGCGCAGGATCGGCCAGAGCTGGCGGCTCATGAGGTCCCCGAAGCTGGCCGCCGCGCCCTCGCGCTCCCGGGTGCGCACCGCGGTGCGCACCAGCGGGTAGCCGTTCATGAAGAAGATGTTGTGCACCATATGCACCACCCCGGCGGTGAGCCCGGCCTCGGGACCCAGCAGGCCAATGGAGATCGGGATGCCGAAGTAGCCCACGTTGCCGAAGCTGCCAGCCAGCGAGACCGGGGCCGCCAGGTCGCGGCTGAGCCCGCCCATGGCCCGGCTGAGGTAGTAGAGTCCGATCGCCAGTGTGGGCGTGACCACCAGCACCACCAGAGGCATCGCCCAGGGGAAGTGCCCCACCGGGGGTGCGGAGATGATCGTGGTGTAGATGAAGCCCGGCAGGGCGAAGTAGAACACGAAGGCGTTCAGATGCGGGGAGGCCTGCAGCAGCCGGGGCGCGAAGCCTGCCCCGAAGCCCAGCAGGATGATCGCGAACAGGGGCGCGATGACGGTGAGCATCTCAATCACGGCCGGCCTCCTGGGAGGCGAGTCTCCGCCTGAACCCGGGGAGGGTGAAGACATCGGGTTGTTCGGCGGTGGGCCCGGCCAGTGGATCCGGCTCCGAGCCCTGATCCGAGCCCCGCCCCGAGTTCCACTCCGGCCGGCGTAGCATATCGCGGACCACCAGCCCCAGCACCCAGATCAGCGCAATCATATGGGCGGCGATGCCCAGCCCGTAGAGCGTCTCGAACAGATAGTGGCCCTGCCCGAAGTCCCCACCACCGGCCTCGGCAGTGATCTTGGCGCTGATCAGCCACACACTGGCCCAGTGGAAGACCTCCGCGGCCTGCCAGATGAGGAACACCCTGACCTGCGGCACAGCCAGCACCACCAGCGGGACCAGCCAGATCACGAACTGTGGTGAGTAGACCTTCCCCAACAGCACAAAGCAGCCCACAATCAACAGGCTCAGCTGCGCGGTACTGGGCCGGACAGGGGCGGCAAGGCCCAGCCAGGCGATCGCGATGCAGCACAGCAGGAACAGCCCATTGGAGAGCAGGGAGAAGGTCTCCCCCGACCATCCAGTGGGAGCCAGGGCCAGCCACACGGAGGAGAACCCGGGCTCCCGGGCGGAGGAGAACTCATAGAAGAGCCGCCACTGCTGCGGCTGGGAGAGCATAAAAGGCAGATTCACCGCCAGCCAGCTCAGCGCTGCCGAGACTACGACGCCGCCCAGCGGCCGGTACTTCCCGGTACGCAGGCACAGTACGATGATCGCCCCCAGGAACAGCAGCGGGTAGAGCTTCATCGCCGTGCCCAGCCCAATCAGCACCCCGGCCAGCACCGGGCGGTGCCTGCCCCAGGCCAGCAGGGCGGCGGCGCCAAGGGCCACCGCCCACATATCCCAGTTGATGGAGACGGTGAGGATGATCCCCGGTGCCAGGGCAACGAGGAGGGCGTGGCGGCGTCGTGATGTCGGCAGGGCGGCGGCGGTCAGCAGCACCAGCCCGGCCCAGCAGCCGATGACCGCCAGGTGGTTGAGGTCATGGAAGGCCAGGATCCGTTCCGCGGCCGCGCCCTGTCCCGGGATGACAGCAGCGATCAGCCCCGCCACTGCGCCGATCAGCACTGGGTACTCCATGGTCTGCTCCGGTGCAACGGGGGTGATGAAGGGGAAGGCCCCATCGGCCAGGCCCCGTTCGGCGAAGAGCAGCGGGAAGTCGGAGTAGCACATGGCCAGGTGCTGCTGCGGGTCCGTCCAGCCGTTGATCCGGCACCACTGCACGGCCAAAACCGAGAGCAGCGCTGCGAATGCCGTGGCCGTAAGCAGAATGAGCACAGTCCGTGCCGAGAGCGGGGCGGGTCTCATATGCGCTCCGTCTGCTGGATGAGGCTGGGTGCGGACCAGGAGGTGTCCGGGGTGGAGAGCCTGCGCAGCCGCAACCAGCCGTCAGCGGAGTTCCACCGCTCCGAGTCTTCCCGCAGCCGGAACATGGCGGCAGTATTGGGGTCCAGCAGCACGATATAGATCAGATACCCGGCGGCCACCGCCAGTGCGATCAGCTGCACCAGCACGCTGTCCAGCCACTGGGCCACTGAAAGCTGACCCACCATGGCCAGCAGGGTCATCAGGGTGATCAGCAGGGTCACCAGCATCATCACCCGGCCGCGGTATACGTGGACCACTGCGTAGAGCGGCAGCAGCCAGAGCACGTACCAGGGCTGGATGATTGAGGAGGTGAGGATGACCACCGTGAGTCCATAGGCCGCCCACAGCACTGGATTGCCCAGCCGCCGGCTCAGCAGCAGCACGGTGAGCACCACTGCGGAGAAGATCCGGGCCGCGGTGTAGATGACGGTTGCTGTGACCTCCTGGGCTGGCCCGCCAGCGGTCTCGGTGAGCCAGCCCAGGCCCAGCCCGAGCAGTCCGACCGGGGCTGCCTGGAACGCCTCAGCCCCGGCGCCCAGGGCGGTGGTGAACCAGCCGGTGCCCACGCCGATCAGCCAGCCGCCGCCGAACAGGAGCCCGGCGGCCAGCCCCCCGGCCAGCACCCATTCCCGGATCCGGTGCAGATAGCTCCCGGTGCGGTCCAGGGGCAGCAGCACTGCGAAGGGCAGCAGCACCATGGCCACCGGTTTGATCGCTACCGCGGCGATCAGCAGCAACCAGGCGGCCAACCGGCGCCGGCGCAGGGCGTACCAGATGCCGGCCAGGGCCAGGCCCATCATCAGGGCGTCATTATGCGCAGCGGGGATGAATACGATCAGGCTCAGCGGGTTCAGCAGGCACAGCCAGATCGCCCAGGCGGGCTGGGAGCCGAAGGCCCGGGCCAGCATCGGGATGATCAGCAGCATCAGGGCCAGTCCGAACACCGAGAGCGCGCGGAACAGCAGCACGGCCAGCTCCGGGGTGCCGGCGGAGATGAACCAGATGCCCCGGGCCAACATTAGGAACAGCGGGCCGTAGGGTGAGGGCGATTCGGCCCAGAGCTCATCGGCGCCGATGCCGTACCAGCCGGGCAGTTCGGAGACTCCGGCCTCATAGGGGTTCTGGCCGGCCTGCAGCAGGCCGCCTTGGGCCAGATAGGAGAAGACATCGCGGGAGAAGATGGGGAAGCAGGCCAGCAGTGGGGCACCCCAGAGCAGCACAGCCTTGCGCATAGTGGGCAGCGCCGCCGGGTCCTCCCATCCGGTGATCCGCTGGGAGAGTCGCAGCCAGGAGCGCAGCAGCAGCAGGGCGCCAAACACCAGCAGCACTGCGCAGGCGATCACCCCGCTGGTGGTGGTACGCACCGGCAGCAGCCATTGGTGCAGCTGGAGCCAGGAGCCGGGGACCATCACCAGCCAACCCACCCCCCAGGAGCCGACCATGATCATCAGCGCAGCCAACAAGCCCTGCCGCAGCGTGTGTGAGACCTGACCCTCCGCCCCGCCAATCAGCCAGGAGGTGCCGCGGAAGCTGCCGAGGGCCTCACGGGCGGCGTCGGCGGCGCGCGAAAACCGGTTATCGGGCGGGCTGTGGGGCACTGCTTAACACTACCGAGCGGGCCCGGGAATCGGTGAACCAGATGATTGTGGCGCTGAGCACGGAGACCCCCACCGAAAGGATCACCATAGCGCTGCCCAGCTCCAGGAACTGGTGGATAAACAGCTGGTCGGCGGCCCCCTGGGCCAGGAAGAAACCGGTGCCGGCCACGGTCAGGATCAGAGGCCAGCGCCTGGAGGGCCCAGTCAGCGCCCCAGCGGCGGCGAACAGCGGCAGGATCCACAGCAGGTACCAGGGCTGGATGAGCGGGGAGAGCAGCACTACTGCAGCAAAGGCCCACATCATCCGGTGGTAGATCCGGTGGCCGGAACCCCAGAACATCAGGAATAGAACGACTGCCACCGCTGCCAGGCGGCCGATCAGGCTGGCCAGGTCATAGGCGGCATCCGGGGACTGACCCAGCAGTAGGAGCAGCACAGCGAAAGGGGTGGCCAGAATGGCCAGCGGGGCCCAGAAGCTGGCTCCGGAGCCGGCACCGGCCAGCACGATGATCCAGTCCAGGCCATAGCCGCCGGCCGCGCCGATACCCAGTAGGGCTGCCCCGGCCAGTGCCGCGGTGAGACCCCAGTAGATGAACCTCTTGACCCAGCCGGCGGCCGGTCCCGCCCAGAGCAGAGCGATGAAGGGAAGCATCACCAGGGTAATGAGCTTAGTGCCGATGGAGGCCACCATCAGCAGCACGGCGGCCAGTCCCAGCAGCAGGTGGGCGGAGCCGGTGCATCGCCCTGCGCGCAGGGCCAGCCAGGTGCTCGCCAGGGCCAGTCCCACCATCAGGGCGTCATTGTGCACGCTGGAGATGAAGCTGATGATCAGCAGCGGGTTGGCCGAGGCCACCCATTGGGCCTTGGCCGGATCAGCGCCCAGCATCCGGGCCAGCAGCGGCACCATGACCAGGATCAGCGCCATCCCCGCAGCGCAGACCAACCGGAAGAGCAGGATGGCCAGCTCCGCGGACTCCCCGGTGATATCCATCACTCCTGCACCTATCCACAGGAACAGCGGCCCATAGGGTGTGGGGTCCTCGGCCCACAGCTGGTCGGTGCCCAGCTGGAACCAGTTCTCCAGAGCGGAGACTCCGGTGGTGTAGGGGTTCTCCCCCATCAGCACCAGCCTGCCCTGATTGAGGTAGGCGAACACGTCCCGGGAAAAGATGGGTGCTGCCAGCAGCTGCGGGGCGGACCAGATGAGGGCAGCCGAGGTGACAGTGCGCAGCGCAGTTCGGCGGGCGGCGTCCTGGTCGATTGCGTGCTTCAGCCGCAGCCAGGCATGGAGCAGAACCCAGCAGCCTGCGGTCAGCGCGGTCACCGAGAGCACGACGCCGCCCACCTCGGCTCGCATCCAAATAACGGGGTCCCAGCGGTTCAGCGGGGAGTCGGTGACCAACCAGCCCGCACCGAGTGAGCCGAACAGGATCAGCAGGGAGCCGAGCAGGCCATAGAGGATGACTCCGCGCGGCGCTGTGTTCACCTGCCTGAGTTTACGCCCGCCAGGGGTCCCAGCCGGGTAGTAGAGTGGTGCTCCGTGACTGAAACGACTGCTCAGAGCCCCGCAGGCGGGGGTGACTGGTCCGGCCGGATGGTGTGGATCGACTGCGAGATGACCGGACTGAGCCCAGAGCGGGACGTGCTGATCGAGGTGGCCGCTCTGGTCACCGATGCCGACCTCAACGTGCTGGGCGAGGGCGTGGATGTGGTGATCCGCCCTGACCCGCAGGCACTGGCCGGGATGGAGAAAGTGGTGCGCGAGATGCACACCTCCTCCGGGCTGCTGGCTGAGCTAGAGGACGGCATCGCCCTGGAGACTGCGGAGAAGAAGGTCCTGGAGTATGTGCAGGCCTGGGTTCCGGAGGCCCGGGTGGCCCCCTTGGCCGGTAACACCGTGCATGCGGATAAGGCGTTTTTGAGGCTAGGTATGCCCACGCTGACCGAGTACCTGCACTATCGGATCATTGATGTCTCCACGCTCAAGGAGCTGGCTGCCCGCTGGTATCCGGAGGTCAAAGCGGCCGCTCCCAAGAAGACCGGCAACCACCGGGCAATGGGTGATATTAGAGATTCGATCGCGGAACTGAAGCACTACCGGGAGCAGATGCTGCGCTGATCTCCCGGCAGCGGCACTGAAGTCGCTCTGGAGACGTTTCAGGTGTATGATGTATTGGTTGCTTTCACCCGGGGCTCTGCTCCCGGAGAAGCACATGGTGGGCGTAGCTCAGCTGGTAGAGCATCGCGTTGTGGTCGCGAGGGTCGCGGGTTCAAGCCCCGTCGCTCACCCCAAATGGGAGAGGTTCAAACCCTCGACAAGAGTCTCCACTCTTTGTCCGGTTTGAGCCTCTCCCTTCTTCTTCGCTTCAGCGGCCCCCGAGCCGATGATGGTGCAGCCCGAGCTGAGTGCAGCTCTTCCTTTGCATCCGCTCGAAGACGGGCGCCTTGGTCTCTACGCTTGGCAGGAAGAAGCATTTTGAATTGGCCTGGTTCTTGTTCCGACCGGTTTCCCTGTCAGCCGGTCGGTGACAGAAGCGTCTCGGTTTCAGCGTAGTACGCCTGTTCGACCTCGATCGGAGTACGCATATCGAGTTCCCCGTGGAGCCGCTCATGGTTCCACCACCACACGTATTCGAGGGTCGCAAGCTCGACCTGCTCGACCGTCCGCCAGGGCCTTGCTGACGGATCAGTTCGGTCTTGTAGACCTTCATGGCGCCCAGCAGATCAACCAAGAAGCGACTCACAGCACCCAAGTAGCTGGTGAGCCACAGAGAGGAGCTCCGAGCACGACTTGATCTACGTCAAGGATGAGGTTCTATCAACGCAGTAGTCTGGGTCGTGAAGGCCAGGAACCTCCTGGTCGATCCCCGTTTCGGGGTGACGCGAGAGGACAAATCATGGCGAATGCTACTGACACCACCCACACTCTGCTGCGTGCCGAGGGTTTCTCGTGCCCGTCGTGCGTGACCAAGATCGAGAAGCAGGTCGGCAAGCTCGATGGCGTCGAGAACGTGACGGTGCACTTCGCCTCGGGTCGCGTTGAGATCGACCACGATGAGACAAGAAGTTCCGTCGACGATCTCATTGCTGCTGTCGATAAGGCCGGCTATAAGTCGAAGGCCGCCGCGTTCTAGCCAAACGGCTCCTAACGCACTAAGTTCACCAATTCGAAAGGCGGCACATTCGTGAACGCGTTCCGTAAGTGGCGGTATGGCAACTGGTTCATTCCCGTTGTCTCGGGCCTCCTCATTCTCGTGTCGTTCGGCGTCGAAAAGCTCTTCGGCGGCAGCTGGAACGTCACGGTCGGTCCGCAATGGTGGATCGACGCTGGCGAACACGCCCACGGTTCTGGTCATGTGTTTACCCTTGCGAACGCGTTCATGCTCGCCGCAGCAATTGTCGCGGGGTACGGAATCGTCGTGAAGGCCGTCCGGGCACTGCTCGTAAAGTTCATCAGTATCGACCTGCTCGTATCGATTGCAGCGATCGGCGCGACACTCATCGGCAACTTCTGGGAAGCTGCCGCCGTGACGTTCCTCTTCGCGATCGGTCACGCACTCGAAGCCGGCACGATGAACAAGACCCGTGCAGCGCTCGCTGAGTTGGTCGCGGTGGCCCCCGACGTTGCAGTCGTGATGCGCGACGGTGAGCAGGTCGAGATCGCCGCACATCAGGTGCGCATGGGCGAGATCGTGCTCGTAAAGAACGGAGCGAAAGTTCCCGTCGACGGGCAGGTCGTGTCAGGCACCGGAGCGATCGACGAGGCATCGATCACGGGTGAGTCGATCCCTGTCGAAAAGACGAAGTCAGATCACGTGTTTGCGGGCACGATCTCGCGGGGCGGATTCCTACAGGTCATGGCGACCGGCATCGGAGCCGACACGACGCTCGCGCGCATCATTCACCGTGTCGAAGAAGCGCAGGATGCGAAAGCGAAAACGCAGGCATTCATCGACCGATTCTCGAAGTGGTACACGCCCGCGGTGATGGTACTCGCGCTTGCGGCGGGCCTCATCTCTGGTGACGTAGTGCTCGGCCTCACGTTGCTCGTGATCGGTTGCCCGGGCGCGCTCGTCATCTCGATTCCCGTGGCGATCGTAGCGGGAATCGGCCGCTCGGCCCGCAACGGGATTCTCATCAAGGGCGGCGAGTACCTCGAAACCTCGGCCAAGATCTCGGCCGTCGCAGTCGATAAGACGGGGACTCTCACCGAGGGCCGCCCGGTACTCACCGACATCGTTGTGCTCAATCCTGAAGCGGATCGGCGCGAGGTGCTTCGCTGGGCAGCCGCCGCAGAAGCAGGGTCCGAGCACCCACTTGCCCTCCCGATCCTCGACACCGCACGAGAAGAAGGAGTGGCCCCCGAGGGCCTTCCGGGATCGGTCACACCGGTCGTGGGCAAGGGGATCGTGGCCGACGCTCACGGCAAGCGGGTACTCATCGGTAACGTGCCGCTGCTCGAACAGTACGGGATCGTGAACGACGCGGGGGCGGCTGTGGCTGCGAACAAACTGGCAGCGGCAGGCAAGACCCCCATGATTGTCGCGGTCGATGAGAGCGTGCTTGGCGTAATCGGTGTCGCAGATACGATCCGCGAGGATGCCCCCGAGATGATCAGGCGCTTGCACGCTAGCGGGGTGCAGAAGGTGGTGATGCTCACCGGAGATACGCGCCTTGTCGCCGAAGCCATCGGTGAGGCGGTCGGTATCGATGAGATCCATGCTTCGTTGCTACCCGAGGACAAGCTCGACGCTGTCGCGCGGTTGCAGCGCGAGGGGCACACGGTCGCGATGGTGGGCGACGGCGTGAACGACGCCCCGGCCCTCGCGACCGCCGACATTGGTGTTGCCATGGGTGCAGCGGGCTCAGCGGTGGCCGTGGAGACGGCAGACATTGCCCTGATGGGCGACAACCTCTTGAAACTGCCCGAAGCAATCAGCCTCGCCAAACGCACCGTGAACGTCATGCGCCAGAACATCTGGATCGCGCTCATCACCGTTGTCGTGCTGCTCGTCGGGGTCTTCGCAGGGGGTGTCACGATGGCTATCGGCATGCTCGTGCACGAGGGATCGGTGCTCATCGTAATCCTCAACGCGATGCGCCTGCTGCGCAACACCCAAGGAGCCACTGCGTTGTCGAGGAGTGAACGCGCCCGAGCCGCACATGAAACAGGCCGCCCGGTCGAACCAGCCACGGCCCAGAGTTCATCCGAACTTCCATCTTAAGAAAGGACCACACACATGAGTGAGAACCAGTTCAGCGTCGGCGAGAAGGCGACGCACTTCATCATCGACGAGGTCGCGAAAGCAAACACGAATTTTCGTCAGGTGCTCTGGACGGGAAAGCATTCCCAACTCGTTGCGATGACGATTCCGGTGGGCGGGGAGATCGGCGACGAGGTGCATGACACCACCGACCAGTTGCTGAGTTTTGTGTCGGGCAGCGGAGAGGCCGACCTTGACGGCGAGACGCACACCGTTGATGCTGGCGACCTGTGCGCTGTCCCGGCCGGTACTCGCCACAACTTCCGCAACACTGGCGATGAGCCTTTGGTGCTCTACACCGTCTATTCACCTCCGGAGCACGCAATTGACGCGGAGTATGCCACGAAGGAACTCGCTGATGCGGCAGAGGCTTCGGGTGAAGACGCTCCGCCACAGGCAACCACGTAAGTGGCACTCACCTGGAGAATGAGGAGAAGTCAATAATGTCGAAAGCGCTGGTCTTCGCCGCCTATGGCGGCCCCGAGACGCAGGAACTCGTTGAACGCCCCGCTCCGGCGCCTGGGCCTGGAGAGCTCGCGATCGAAGTGAAAGCGGCCGGGGTGAACCCTGCTGACTGGAAGATCCGTGCGGGGCAGATGGGCTCCCACTGGCCGCTTCCCGCACCGATGGGCCGAGAGGCCTCCGGTGTCGTCACCGCCGTAGGCGCAGAGGTCGAGAACTTCGCTGTCGGTGACATGGTGCTCGGCCTCGCGGCCAAAGGACAGGGAACGTTCGCGAAGCACACGGTGTTGGATGCGGCACAAACCGTCCAGAAGCCCGAAGAGCTTTCCTTTGCTGACGCTGCAGCACTGCCTGTCGCAGGGGCGACTGCGTATGACGTGACGCATCAGATCGAGCTGGAACCTGGTCAGACGATGCTGATTCTTGGCGCCGGAGGTGGGGTCGGGCTGATGGCGGCGCAGATCGGCAATGTGCACAAGTTCACGGTCATCGGTGTGGCCAGTGCAGCGAAGCAGGAACTGGTGGAGTCGACCGGTGCGACGTTCGTTGCCTCCGGGGAGGGTGCGGCTGACCGGGTGCGTGCCATCGCGCCGGAGGGTGTTGATGTGCTCATCGACCTGGTCGGTGGGCAGGCGCTTCGTGATCTCGCGGTCGTCGCCAAAGACCCGAGCGTCATCATCAGTACCGCAGACCCGACCACCGTGCAGCAACTCGGTGGCGTAGCGGTGGTGCGCACGCGTGAAGGGCTCGAGAAGGTCACCGGCGTCGCCCAGTACGGTCTCGTCGACCCGCAGGTGACGGACCGGTACAGTCTCGATCGGGCTGCGGAGGCCGTCGCCATGGTGGAGGCTGGGCGCACTGCCGGCAAAGTGATCATCGAACCATGACCCAGCGGCCTGAGGCACCGACGGACGCCGTATTCACAGCAGCACGGACGTCTGATCCTGTGGCCTCAATAAACCGGGTGGCCGATGCATACGGGTCGCCTGAGGTTGATATCGAGGGCATTCTCGGCGCCGAGATCTCACCGGATGACCCTGACCGTGCGGTCATCGAGCCGTGGGCCGCGGCAGTCGATGGCCCCATTCTTGATGTCGGCGCGGGTACCGGGCGTTGGACCGGTCGCCTCGCACGCCTCGGACACACGGTGGAAGGGCTCGAGCCATCGGATCGCCTCATCACGATTGCCCGAGCCAGACATCCCGCGGTTGTGTTCCATCACGATTCCATCGAAGATCTCGCCCGTTGCGAGACCCGCTGGGGCGGGATCCTCGCCTGGTATTCGACCATTCACATGAGCTCAGAAGAGCTCCTACACGCGCTCGCAACACTGCGCACTCGGCTGGGTGACGGCGGATCGCTGCTGATGTCCTTTTTCGCGGGGCCGCGGCGGGAGGCATTCGACCATCCGATCGCCGCCGCATACCGGTGGCCGATGAACAAAATGGTCGAAGCCCTCACCTACGCCGGGTTCGAGGTGATCGGGCAGCGCTCGAACCCGCGGACGCCACACGCGTACATCACTGCACGCGCCACCCCTGGCTTCAGCTGAAGCGCGTGTGTTGTGCCACGAGTCGCCATACTAGAAGGGAAGGGAAGGGAAGGATGCCGTTGGCTGTTTCAACCGATGTGGATGCTGATCCAGCAAATGATCTCTGCGTGGCCCGTGTACCGCTGTTTCAAGGGCTCACACATGCGCAGCAAGTGGAAGTTGCGGGATTTGCACGTACCGTCCGATTAGACGCTGTCGAGCAGGCGTATACAGCAGGCTCGGATATGTCGCAGTTGATGGTGGTGCACACCGGTCAGGTGAAGATCGCTCGTACAAGTGCGGCTGGGCACGAGCAGGTGATCCGGGTCCTCGGTCCGGGCGACTTCATCGGAGAATCCGCGTTTCTCACCGGCACGAGACCCGATCACGCAGCAGAAGCGCTCGTGCATACCGAACTGTGCGTGTTCCGTCATGCCGATCTCGGGCGTCTCGTCGAGAAGCATCCGAGCATCGGGCTGCGCATGCTGCAAGGAGTGAGTCAGCGCTTGGATGATACTGAGGCGCGGCTGGCTTCTGTCATCTTCGGAAACGTGAGCTCTCGTCTCGCCGATTACCTGCTCTCGCTCCCTGCGACGCCAGGGCCGCGAGGAGCCATCGACGTGACGCTGCCGCTCGCAAAGAAGGACATCGCTTCGCTCCTGTCCACGACACCAGAGTCCCTCAGTCGGCAACTTCGCAAACTCACCGACACCGGGGTGATCTCACAACAGGAACAGGGGCGGATCACGATCACTGATGTGACCGCGCTCACCGCACTCTCAACCCTCTCGAAGAGAGACTGAGAACAGCACCGTGCCAGCCCAGACCATCGCCCCACGTACCTCCGAAGCGTCACACGCAATGTCATCGACGGGGGAATTTCTTCGTAACCGCAAGCTCATGATGTTCGTGCTCGCCGGTTTGGCGACCGGGGTTATGCTCTGGCTGACCGGCGCAGAGATGGCTCTCGGGGTCACCGCATACTTGGTGCTCGGTATCGTGATCGTGATCACCGCGATCGACATGTTCAAAGATCTGATGCGCGGGCATTGGGGGCTCGACATTCTTGCGGTCATCGCCATGATCGCGACACTCGCCGTACAGGAATATGTCGCGGGGCTCATCATCGCGTTGATGCTCACCGGAGGGGAAGCACTCGAAGACCTCGCCGCTCGCCGCGCGAGCCGAGAACTCGACCAACTGTTGAGCCGAGCCCCAGCATTCGCGGGTCGAATTCACCCGGTAACAGGTGAGGTCGAACGCATCGCGATCGAAGAGGTGAAAGTCGGCGACGAACTGCTGGTGCGCTCCTCAGAGATCCTCCCCGTCGACGGGGTGCTCCTATCGAATCACGCGACGATTGATGAATCATCCGTGACCGGTGAACCGGTCCCGGTGAACTACCACGCGGGCGACCCACTGCTTTCTGGAACGGTCAACAGCACGACGAGCTTCACGATGCGCGCGCAGAAGGTGGCAGCCGATTCGAACTACGCCTCGATCGTACGGTTGGTCGAGGAGGCCGTGGACTCCCGGGCACCGATGGTGCGACTCGCCGACCGTTATGCGGTGCCGTTCACCATTGTGTCATTGCTGATTGCGGGCTTCGCGTGGTTTCTCAGCGGGGACCCGGTGCGGTTTGCCGAGGTGCTCGTCGTGGCGACGCCGTGCCCGCTGCTCATCGCCACCCCGGTCGCGTTCATGGGCGGGATGAGTTCCGCGGCAAAGCTCAACGTCATCATCAAAGACGGTGGCGTGTTAGAGGTGCTCGCCCGGGTCCGTGCAGTCGCATTCGACAAGACCGGCACCTTGACCGAAGGTAAAGCCGACGTCGTCGAGATTCACCCTGCTGCTCGCACCGTAGACGAGACGCTGCAGCTCGCGGCCGCCGCCGAGCAGTACTCCGTGCACGTGTTCGCCGATCCGATCGTGGCATCGGCACGCACACAGCAACTTGAGCTTCCCGAAGTGGTGACGGCCGACGAGGTGGCAACAAACGGTGTCCTCGCCTCCCTGGCAGACGGCACCTCGGTGCGAGTGGGCAAACCCTCATTTATCGAAGAGGTGACCGGGCCGATCGATCGACCCGTACTCTCAGCTGGGGAGACGGCCGTCTACGTATCGGTCGGTGACGAGCTCGCCGGAGTGATCATCTTGTCCGACCCGATTCGTGAGCAGTCTGCAGACACGGTGTCCCGTCTTCGCCGAGCAGGCGTAGCCGAGATCGCGATGGTGACCGGTGATATCACGTCGACCGCGGAGTCTGTCGCACACGCGGTCGACATTCAGACGGTGCACGCTGAGACCACTCCCCAGACCAAGGTGCGGATTGTGCAGGCGATGCGGCCGAGACCCGTACTCATGGTCGGCGATGGGATCAATGATGCCCCGGTGCTGGCGGCCGCCGACGTCGGTGTTGCGATGGCGGGCAGGGGTGCAACGGTCGCGAGCGAGTCAGCAGCGGCGGTGATCACCTCGAACGACATCGCGCGAGTGGCAGATGTGGCCTATGTCTCGCGGCGCACGGTGCAGATCGCCCTGCAGTCGATCTGGATGGGCATCATCATCTCAGTCGGTTTGATGCTCGTCGCCGCATTCGGCTATTTGCCGGCGGTGGTGGGAGCGCTGCTGCAAGAGATTGTTGACCTTGTGGCCATTCTGTCGGCGCTCCGCGCGCTCCGAGCGCACCGGGGTGCGCGGCGCGAGAGCCCTGCTCGGCGGGAAGTGCCGGTAGGCTAACCCGCGAGGCCGACTCACACAGTCACGATCGGATCAGCCGGTTGACCGCGGCAGTGGCCTCCTGAATCTTCTCGTGGGCGGCCTCGTCGCTAAGCTTGGCGGCATCGAGCACACAGTGCTTCAGGTGATCATCGAGCAGCCCCGTCGCCACCCCCTGCAGCGAGCGGGTGAGCGCACTGACCTGGGTCAGAATGTGGATACAGTAGTGCTCTTCGTCGATCATGTTCGCGATGCCCCGGGCCAAACCTTCGATTCGTTTCATGCGCTGCAGGTAGCGCTTCTTATCGCCGATATACCCATGGTGCGACGCGTGCGATTCAGTGGTTGATGACATGTGCTGATCCTGGGCTGCGTGAGCTCAGTTCGTGCGTTCGAGCACGGCGCGAGTGCTGGCTTCTGGGCTGAGATCGATGCGGCGCAAGAGCTGGGCATTCAGCGCCACGACGATCGTCGACAGCGACATCAGAATCGCTCCGACCGACATCGGCAGCACGAACCCGACGCGGGCGAGCACACCGGCGGCAAGCGGCACCGAAATCAGGTTGTACCCGGCCGTCCACCACAGGTTCTGTTTCATCTTGCGGTAGGCAGCACGTGAGAGTTCGATCACTGAGAGCACCGAACGCGGGTCAGAGCTGGCGAGGATCACCCCTGCCGACGCGATCGCCACATCGGTGCCCGCCCCGATAGCGATACCAACATCGGCTTGCGCGAGGGCGGGGGCATCGTTGACACCGTCGCCGACCATCGCGACAGCCGTGCCTTCGTGCTGCAACTCGGCCACCTTTGCGGCCTTATCTTCGGGGCGCACGCCCGCGAACACACGGTCGATACCGAGTTCGCGAGCAACCTCCCCCGCGACGGCTGCAGCGTCACCGGTGATCATCACGACCTCAACACCGAGCCGATGCAGTGCGGCGAGGGCATCGCGCGACTCCGGGCAAATCTCATCGGCGAGCTTCAGCCCGCCGATCATGATTCCGTCACGAACGACATGCAGAATGATGGCACCGTCGGCCCGCCAGGCATCGGCTGCACCGATCTCGGGCTGCCCGGTTTCTTCCAGAAGCCGGGGCCCACCGACCTGAATCTCGTGGCCGGCCACGGTGGCGGTGACGCCAACCGCCGGTGAAGAAGAGAACCCGGTGGCGGGTGCAAGGCTGAGGCCTCGGTCGCTCGCCGCGGCGACGATCGCTTTGGCGAGGGGGTGCTCGCTGTCGGCCTCGGCCGCGGCGGCCAGGGCCAGCAGGGCGTGCTCGTCAACATCGCCGACTGGCGCGACACCGGTGACAACCGGTTCGCCCTTGGTGAGTGTGCCCGTCTTGTCGAAGAGCACCGCGTCGACTTGGCGCATCGTCTCGAGCGCGAGACGATCTTTCACGAGCACCCCGCCGCGAGCCGCGCGCTCGGTGGCGATGGAAACCACGAGCGGAATCGCCAAGCCGAACGCGTGCGGGCAGGCGATCACTAGCACGGTAATGGTGCGCATCACGGCCGCATCTGGGTCGCCCACGAGCATCCAAACGATCGCGGTGATGACCGCTGCGGCGAGGGCGAACCAGAACAGCCACCCTGCAGCCCGGTCGGCGATGCGCTGCGCACGAGACGACGAGTTCTGTGCGTCGGCGACGAGTGGGTTGATGCCGGCAAGTGTCGTGTCGTCTCCGATGGCGGTGACTCTGACTCGCAGCCCCGAATCGGTCGCGACCGTGCCGGCGGTCACCGCATCGCCCTCGCTGCGGGTCGCGGGGTGCGATTCGCCGGTGATCATCGATTCATCCATGGCCGCACGTCCGTCAACAATCATGCCGTCGGCCGGCACGCTGCCGCCCGGGCGCACGATCACGAGATCATCAACGCGCAACTCCGCCGGGCTCACCGTGACGGCCGTTTCACCCTCGACCCGCGCGGCTTCGTCGGGCAAAAGCGCCGCGAGGGAGTCGAGCGCAGAAGTGGTCTGGGCGAGCGAACGCATCTCGATCCAGTGCCCGAGCAGCATAATGACCACCAGCAGCGCGAGTTCCCACCAGAATTCGAGCTCGTGATGCAACAGCCCGAGTGTTGCGCCCCACGATGCGAGGAAGGCCACGGTGATGCCCAGGGCGATCAGCAGCATAATGCCCGGTTTGCGGGCCTTGATTTCGCTCACCGCGCCCGTCAAGAATGGGGAGCCGCCCCAGACATACATCACGGTGCCGATAACAGGTGCGATCAAGGTGGCCCAGCCTGGTACTGAATAGCCGAGGATCATGGCAAACATTGGCGAGAACGCGACGACTGGCACCGCGAGCACGAGATTCACCCAGAACAGGCGCCGAAACTGTGCCACATGATCGCCGTGGCCGCCGTGACCGCAGTGGCCCATATGGCCAGCGTGACCATCGTGATCCTCGTGCCCAGTGCGCTCATGGTGCTCGTGGCCACTGTGAGGCCCGTGGTCGTGCCCGTGGCCCGCGTGTGGCTTCGTCATGGGTGTCTTCTCTCGGCTGGGCGACCGGGCCCGGTGTGCTAGGCAGCCTGCTTGGTGACGGACGTGAAGCCGCGCAGACGCAGGCTGTTGCCAACGACGAAGACGCTCGAGAACGCCATCGCCGGCGAGCATTGGGTTGAGCATACCGAACGCTGCGACCGGAATCGCTGCCACGTTATAGGCGAACGCCCAAGACAGGTTCGTCTTGATGGTGCCGAGCGTCTTGCGTCAGAGTCGGATCACATCGACAGCGCTCCGCAGATCGCCGCGCTACTGCCTTTACTCACCGACCTTCAAGCAGTTCGTCTTCCGACCCAGACTTGTAGAGCGAATGGCAGAAGCCGTTGAGAAGTACCAAGCGCTACTTTGCCGTGCGCCGGTCGCAAAAGGTTCGGTCAAGGTCTGACGGGTTGCAGAGGAGATCGAGTGCCGTCGCACTGGCGGCGTGACTAGAACTGTCACCTATCCGTGCAGCAGTCCCGTCTGTGCGTTCGGCTCACTTAGCTGGACAGGCAGCACTTGAACTTGCTGGTCTTGATTCTGCCGAGTTGCCGACTCTTGCAACGGCAAGTGATGTAGATCCGGCAGCAGTAGTTCTGGTTACACCGTCCGAATGTCGAGCGTAGGGTGGCAGTTGGAAGTTGATTGGCCAGGCGTGATAGAGGCGGGACTTCTCAGGGAGAGTCACGTCGACAACATCAATCGTCTTGCGGACGTTGCCAAAGTCGGCAATTGGGAGGCGGTATTTCGTCTTCTTGATCGAGAGCGATTTCTGAGCGCAAATCAATGGAGAATCGCTGGTGACTCTTGGTTCACACCACTTCACCAGGCAGTTTGGCTCGGCGCCTCATCGGAGGTCGTGGATGAACTCATCCGCCGCGGAGCATGGCGTTCGTTACGGAACGCTGAAGGCGATCGTCCAATCGATATTGCTTTGAAACGCAATCATCAGCATCTTGCTGATGCGCTGACCGTGCGTGATCTGAGCGACAACGAGTTTGCGAAAGTTTGCTGCATGGGACAAGTACCTATCTGAACTGATTCAGGAACGTACCGAGTCTTTGGAGCCCTAAAGATTCGGCCAATCCCTTCCGAGATCATCGCGTTGGAGACATTGGACAATCTGTACTTTGGTTATCCAGGTATGTACGGCGGCTTCTCGATGTCGATATTCAAGGGTCGATTGCTGGTTGAGAGTTGGAGCCGAGTCGTTGGCGGTTCAGGCCAGGCCCATGTCATTACCGAGAGCGGTTGTGTGCTTGTCGAGGAAGGCTTCGTTTAAATTCTCATAGTCGAGGCTTGATCGACGAGTGCACCAGCTGCGACTAAGGAGATGCGAACCTGCTTACGGTCGACACCGAGAGTGCGTGAGATAGCGCGCATTGAGATGCCACCGCCGTGCAGCTTCACTATCTCTGCGGCTTCCTCGATTGTGAGGCCGTGCTGGCGGCGCACGACGTTGCTCCGGGTGAGATGCTTCGAGACGGTTGCACGGTGCACACCATACTTCTGAGCGAGGTATCCGACGCTGAAACCAGTGAGGTAATCGTCGACAAGTCGATCTACTTCTGCGGGGGTGAGAAAGGTTTGAGGTTTTCCAATCCTCCTTACGCAAGGCCCTCGTACGTCGTGAATCGGGGTATTATCGGCCCGCTGCGATACCCGGTATACCCCTCGTTTCCAGCGAGAAATCAACGATTTCAGCTTCGGGGTGGGGTTTGAGAACTTTCTACGCAGGGACCCCATAGAAAAGGGCCGCTGACTGAGGAATTTTCCTCAGTCAGCGGCCCTTTCCGGTTCTTGCTTCAGCGGGTCTGGCTGACCTCGGCAAAGTCCAAGCGTGTGCTGCGGGGGTACTGAGCCAGCTCGTCCTCAGGTGCCGGGGCATGGCCCAGGTTGACCACCGCGATGGCCTTCCAGCCGTTCTCAGCATGGAAGTCCTGGTCGATCCCGGCGGCGTCGATCCCGGTCATCGGGCCGACCTCCAGGCCGTGGGCGCGCAGCGCCAGCAGCAGATAGCCGAACTGGATGAAGGCATTGTCCCGGCCCATCCCGTGCCGGTTCTCCGGCTGGGAGGCGAAGTTCTCCTTGACTCCGGGCACGGCGGGGAACAGCTCGTCCATGTTCAGGTGCCAGTTCGGCTCATAGGCGATCACCAGACTCAGCGGGGCCGCAGCGGTCTTAGCCTTATTGCCGCCCATCATGTGCTCCACCAGCTTCTGCCGGGACTCGCCCCGACTCACCAGGGTGAGCCGCAGCGGCTGGGAGTTCATGGAGACCGGGGCGAAGCGGGCGTCGTCGTAAGCTGCCTGGACCAGCTCGGGGTCCACCGGGGCGTCGGTGAAAGTGTTTGTGGTGTGCCGGCCAGCGAACAGGGTGTCGATGGCCGGGCGGTCAAGGGTCTTCTCCGCGGTCTGAGCGGTCACAGGTTCTCCTTCAGGTGAGCCTATTCAAGGGGTCACCAGTGGGGAACTCCGGCACTGGCGGGGTTCTTCCGCAGTGTCGGCAGAATCACAACGGGGCCGCCGGTGGCCGAGCAGCCGACTACCGGTAGGCACGCTCGTACTGGACAGGCAGGTAGTCAGGCCGATGCCCAAAATGCTGGGCGGTGCGCAGCGGGAAGTGCGGATCGCGCAGAGCCTCACGGCCGATGAGCACCACATCGGCCTGGCCGGTGAACACAATGTGCTCAGCCTGCACCGACTCAGTGATCAGTCCGACAGCCGCGGTGGGGATCTCCGCCTGTTCCCTGATGCTGGCGGCCAGCGGCACCTGATAGCCGGGGCCGATGGGGAAACGGATTGGCGCATTGGCCCCGGATGAGACATCGATGAGGTCCACACCGCGCTCCTTGAGCCAACCCACCACCTGCACTGTCTCCTCCAAAGTGAGACCTTCCTCAGTCCAGTCAGTGGCTGAGACCCTGACCAGCAGCGGGATCTCTTCGCCGATGCGGGAGCGGACCGCCTCGGCAACCTCCAGCACAAGCCTGGCCCGGTTCTCCAGGGAGCCGCCATAGGCGTCCTGGCGGAAGTTGCTCAGCGGGGAGAGGAACTCATGCAGCAGGTAGCCGTGGGCTGCGTGGACCTCGATGATGTCGAAGCCGGCGCGCAGGGCACGTTCCGCGGAGTCGGCAAAGGCCTGGATGATTGCGCTGATGCCTTCCTGAGTCAGCTCCTTAGGCTCAGCAAGGCCCGGGTAGGCCACCGCTGAGGGTGCCAGAGTTGTCCAGCCGCCCTCCTGCTGGGGGACACTGCCGGAGCCCTCGACGAATGGACTGTAGGTGGAGGCCTTCCTGCCAGCATGGGCCAACTGGATTCCGGCTGCCGCGCCCTGGGAATGCATGAACTCCACGATCCGGGCCAAGGCCTGCTCCTGGGCATCGTTCCACAGCCCGAGATCCTCCGGGGAGATCCGCCCCTCGGGGGTGACACCGGTGGCCTCCACAATCACCGCCCCGGCCCCTCCCCTGGCGAAGGCGCCTAGGTGAGCCAGATGCCAGTCCGTGGCCACCCCGTCCCGGGCCTGGGCCGAGTACTGGCACATCGGCGGGATCCAGATCCGGTTGCGAATGGTGCGGCTGCGCAGGGTGATCGGCTCGAAAAGGGCAGGTGCGGGGCTCATCGGGGTGCGGTCTCCTTTGCTGGGGCGGTTTCCATCTAGCTGAAAGCGTTGGGCGCCAGACTCCATTCCCGCCGCCCGGCCGTGCCAGACTGGCCGGTATGACTCTGCCGGACTTCATCCGCGCCGCCAACCAGCGCGGAGACCCGCAGCTCTATGAGCTGGAGAACCAAGCCATGGACCCCGACGGTGCGCTCTGGACAGCTCTGGAGCAGGCAGCACCCTGGGCGGGGAGGACCCTGGTGGACCTCGGCTGCGGCTCCGGCTACTGGCTTCCGGCGTATCACGCCGCCGGGAGGCTGATCGCGGTGGAGCCGGATGAGGATCTGCTGCCGCTGGCCCGCGCCCGGGACTCATCCGCCGAAATGCTCCACGGCTCCGCCGAGCACCTTCCGCTGCCTGATGCCAGTGCGGATGTGGTCCATGCCCGCTTCGCCTACTTCTTCCCCAGCCGGCACTTCGATCCGGAGCCGGGGCTGCGGGAGGTGCAGCGGGTGCTCAAGCCCGGGGGCCGGCTGGTGGTCGTCGACAATGACAGCCTCAGCGGCCAGTTCGCCGAGCTTCTGCAGGCCAGCCCCGGGTCCCAGGCTCAGGGCCATGGAGACTACTCCACCCGCTGGTGGGCCGAGCGCGGGGCGGTGACCACGCCAGTGATGAGCTCCTGGGAGTTCGGCTCCCGGCAGGACTTCGAAGATGTGCTGTATCTGGAGTTCGGCGAGACCGCCGGACCGTGGCTGGCCGCGCATCCGGAGGCCACCGGGCTCAGCTACGGCTATCTGCTGCACACCTGGACCAGGGAAAGCCGGCCGCAGCGCCCCGGCTGAGCCGCACGCGGGACCTCTAGAGCCCCTGCCCAGCCTCCCAGAGCCGCTCAGAGGTTCCGGTAAGCAGAGCGTCCAGGGAGGTGGCCTGGGCATCGGTGAGTGAGGCCACGTAGTCGATGATGCCGCGGCCCACTGCCTGCCGGCGCAGCGTGGGTTCATCGGCGGCATCCAATAGCTCAGGAGCCTCTTGGCGCAGCCGGAAGATATCCTGCTCGGCCAACTCCACCAGGTCCAGGAGCCGCCGGGGCGCCCGGCGGATATCGTGAGCATCCTGCAACCAGGCGGCGAAACCCCGCACGATGCGCTCCAGCAGCCGGGCCTGGCCCCGCTGGTACACCGTGAGATCGGCCCGGTCCAGGATGAACCGCTCATGGAGGAACTTCAGCACCGCCACCTCATGCCAGGCAGCCTGGCTGAGACTGACATGCCCGGAGCGCACATGCGGCTCAGCGTGGACCTCCACCGAGCTCTGCAGATGGCTGATCCAGGTGGCGGTGAAGGCCCCCAGCGCTCGCTCGGAGTCTCGGGAGCCGTCGAAAGGTGCCAACAGCAGCCCCTCCACTACGTCCTCATTGACCCGGTCCACCGCCGAGGCGAAGACCTCCACATTAGCGATCCAGCCGTCCTTGGTGTGCAGGCGGCGCCAGAGCAGTTCCAGGGAACGGCCCGGCACGCGCATAGTGCGCTCCAGCTCAGTCCGGTCCACACCGGCCAGTTCGGCGCGCCCGGTGCGCCAGGCTTTGAACTCTGCGGAGATCGCAGCCTGGTTGAGCAGACCGGCGCGGTAGAAGTCATCCAGATCGTGCAGGGAGTATGCGATGTCATCGGCAATGTCCATCACGGAACATTCCACTGTCTGCTGGTGCTCTTTGATCTGTGGATATGCGGACCGGGCTTGGATCATCTGGTGCCGGTCCAGGGTGTAGGCGGCAAACTTCCGCGCCCCGGCAGCATCTGGGGACAGCCCGCGCTCGGTCTGCGGCCCGGCCGGCCGGCCGATCCCCTCTGCACGGATCCACGGGTACTTCAGCACTGCGGAGCGTACTGCCGCAGTCAGGTTGAGCCCAGCGTCGGCGCGGTTGTACTGGTCCAGGCGGGTGAGGATCCGGAAGGACTGGGCGTTGCCCTCAAACCCCTCGGAGAGCCCGAACAGCTCCCGGGCCAGCCTGTCCAGAGTCTGCTCCCCCAGATGCCCGAACGGCGGGTGGCCGACGTCATGGGCGCAGGCTGCGGCCTGAACCACCACCGGGTGGCAGCCGCCCAGGCGCTCCAGGGTCTGGCGGGCCTGTCCCTCAGCAGCGGCCAGTGAGACCGCCATCGCCCGGGCCACGGCTGCCACCTTCAGCGAATGGGTCAGCCGGTTGTGGATGGCCAGCCCGGCGCCGGTCTGCGAGATCACCTGGGTGACCGCCGAGAGGCGTGAGAAATAGGGTGAGAATCTGATCCGCTCCAGGTCAGCGCGGAACTCCGGCAGGCGCTCCACCCGCTGGAAATCCTCGAGAGTTTCCGGGACAAAACGGGCAAGCCGGACGTCAGTCTGCTGATCACTCACAGTGACGAGTCTATGCTCCGCCAGCGCGGCGAATACATCAGGTCCCTGCCGCTGATCGATACGCACCTCCTGATCCGATACGCCACCGGGCAGAAACGGCCCTCGCGTAAGACGAAGTCGATCAACCGGGGGCGGGCCGTCCTATGCCCCGAGCAGCGCCAGCGGAACAACCGCAATGCCGTCCTCTCGCCGGTAGGCGTATTTACCTGTAGTCAGGACTACGAGATCTGCTATCTCATCCTTGAGCTGTTCCTTCAGCCACAATAGGTGCTTCACATCGTTGGGTTCCACAGAGGCTGAGAGCTTGACCTCGATTCCGACGACCTGACCCCCACGTCCCTCCACGATCAGATCAACCTCGTGATCCCCGTTTCGGGTGCGAAGATGCCCCACCCGCGCCCGAGCTGCTTCGGCTGCCACTTTCACACTCAAGCTCGCCAGGGACTCAAACAACGGCCCTGCCATATGCGCTCCCCGTGGTGAGGAGAGCCTCATCGCATTGAGATTCAGCAAACGGGCCGCCAATGCTGGATCCGCAAGCTGATGCTTAGGCGCCTGCTGCAGCCGCGCAAATGGATTGAGGCTTGGGCTCCACCCCGGCGTCGGATCTAGGAGCCAGAGCTGAGTCAGATGGTCTCGGTACGTGATCGTCGTTCCCTTGGCCGGCTGATGCCCATCTCCGGCAGTGGTGGCATCTAAGATCTCCGAGTATTTGGCAGGACTGGAAGAGGCTGCGGCATAGGCTGCAAGCCAACGTCGAAGGACTTCAGGCCGACGGGAGGCGAAGCCAAGCTCGGGAAGATCGCGGTCAATGACCCGCTGCACATAGGTTTCGAGCAGGTCTTCGCGATAGAGCGCTGGGCGTGACGTGATGCCGGGGAATCCGCTGGCGGCCACGGCCTCCATATAATCAGCGGCCCTAAAATCAGTGGAACCCTCGACCACCGCCTCCCCCTCCCCCAGCAGCTCCTTCAGGCTCACCGACGGGGAAACTTCTCCTCTTTCATACAATGCCATCGGCCTCATGCGCAGAGACAGGATTCGTCCCGCCCCGCTGTGAGTTCCCTGGCTAGAGACCGGTGTGGCGCTGCCAGTCAGCAGGAAACGACCCGGTGGCGCCTGGTCATCTACTTGACGGCGGACTGCATCCCATACCTGAGGCAGTTTCTGCCATTCATCGATCAGCACAGTTCCCCCAGTGCTGCGCGAGAACGACGAATCTGCACTCAGCAGAGCCCGCTGATCCTCGTCGTCCAACATCCATGCCGACGTCGCCCGACGTCTCGCGGTCGCTGTCTTCCCCACGCCCTTAGGGCCTTCGATCGCGATGGCAGGTGCCATCTTAAGGAGCTCATCCAGTTGGACGTCAAGGGTCCTCGGTCGATAGCTCATACCTGTAATGTACCTTGAGCATCCCTTCTAATGAACCTCCAGCAGTTCCACAACTGAACTAATAGCAGGATTCTCACTGGACTATGAGCATCTTCTTCATTGGACATTTCCGCACGCGCTACAGTCCCGCGCCGTGAGCACTGGGAAGTGTGGCTGCCGTGTACCCTGGGACGGCGCAACTACGTGGAGACTCTCATCCGAGCACCTTTGGACAAACACTGGGAGCACACCCAAGACTGTGCCCTTCGGATACGCCACTACCGTGCTGCCCGGGTTGAGGCTTTCGGCTCCGGGTAGTGGCGCTGTCTCCCGCCGCCCGATGAGGCGGTGCCTGGATTCATCTCCGCCGATGCCACGATCCGCGAGCACTTCGAGGAGCGGACCGGGCGGTTCAGGATCTCGGTCACAATCGCCAATGAGCGGACAGGACCGCTGTTCGGCTACCGGGGCTGGTTCGAGCTGGAGTTCTTCGAGGCGGAGCGGCTCAAAGTGCGCCCGGGCCTACGGCCCAAGCGGGAGCACCATCCCAAGGCCTAGGCCCTAGCAGCCCTGAAACTCGCAGGGGAGCCCGGCTATGGGAGCATGAACTGCATGACTGAGATGTATGTGGGCTCTGAAGTCGGTCAGCTGCGGCAGGTGATTGTGCACCGGCCGGGCACTGAACTGTTGCGCCTGACCCCGGAGACTAAGGAAGAGCTGCTCTTCGACGACCTGCTGTGGGTCCGCCGGGCCCAGGAGGAACATGATCAGTTCTCCGCGGCTCTAGAGTCCGCTGGGGCCGAGGTGTTGCACCTGGACGCCTTGCTGCGGCAGAGCCTGGCCGTGCCTGAGGCCAAAGACTTCGTACTGGACCACACCTTCGATGAGCGGGTCTACGGGCCAGCTGCTGCGCCGCTACTGAGAGAGGTGGCCGCAGGACTGGACGAGGCTGCCTTAGCCGAGCTGGTCATCGGCGGGCTGACCAAGCGCGAGCTGCTGGAGCTCACCGATGAGCCGCGCTCGGTGGTGCTGCACTCGCTGGGCCCGGATGACCTGGTGGTGGCCCCGCTGCCGAATCATCTCTTCGCCCGGGACGCCTCATGCTGGGTCTACGGCGGGGTGGCGGTGAACTCGATGCAGAAGCCTGCCCGGATGCGGGAGGCGGTCACCTATGAGGCGATCTACCGCTGGCACCCGCAGTTCGCGTCCGCCAAGTTTTCCCGCTGGTCGGACGGGCTCACTGATGGTCAGGCCACTGTGGAGGGCGGCGATGTGCTGGTGATCGGCAATGGCGCCGTGCTGGTGGGGATGAGCGAACGCACCACTCCACAGGGAGTGGAGCGGCTGGCCGAGCGACTCTTCGCCGCCGGTGCAGCAGACCGGGTGGTGGCCCTGGATTTGCCCAAGGCGCGCTCCTTCATGCACCTGGACACGGTGATGACCATGGTGGATGAGCGTTCCTTCATCGAGTATGCAGGCCTCGGCGAGTTGGCCTCCTACACGCTTACCCCGCGGAGCAGCCAGAGCGAGCCAGCGGAGGTGGAGCTCAACATTGCCGATCATCCCCCGGGCGGGGCACACCGGGCGATTGCCGAAGCGCTGGGCCTACATGGACTACGGATCCTCACCGCAGAGCAGGATGTGCACTCTGCGGCCCGGGAGCAGTGGGACGACGGCTGCAATGCCCTGGCCGTGGCCCCCGGCGCGGTGATCACCTATGACCGTACGCCCACCTCCAATGCTTTTCTGCGAGAGTCCGGGATCGAGGTCATAGAGGTTCCCGGAGGCGAGCTGGGGCGTGGCCGAGGCGGCCCACGATGCATGAGCTGCCCTACTGTGCGGGAGCCCGTGGACTAAGCCGCCACACAGATTCACAGTAAAGTCACAGAAACTAAGATCACAGGATGATAACGCCGCTGCATCCCCGTGTTTCCGGGGAACTTGTGGTTACCTGGGAGTCACCCGCAGGTTTGACGTGATCATTTTGAGACTCTTTACTGGACTGCGGACATTCCGAAGTGATGTTTCTGTGACCTTTCCATCGCGTCACACACCAGCACTGGCAGAATCAACAACCTCAGTGAGGACCGAATACCTATGAAGACAACTAAGACTTTCAAGAAGCTCCTGGGCACCTCCGTGGCAGCTGCGGCTCTGGCCGGCGGCGCCGTTGTGGCCCAGGCACCTATGGCCAACGCCTCCAGCGACTGGGACCGACTGGCTCAGTGCGAGTCCGGCGGCAACTGGTCCATCAACACCGGCAACGGCTTCTACGGCGGACTGCAGTTCATGAAGTCCACCTGGGACGCCATGGGCGGCCAGCAGTACGCCGAGTACCCGCACCAGGCCACCCGTGAGCAGCAGATCGCCGTGGCCACCGAGCTGCAGGCCCGCTACGGCTGGGGCCAGTGGCCCTCCTGCTCAGCTCAGCTGGGCCTCTCCGGCAGCCCCAGCGGCGGCAGCTCCACTCCGGCTCCACAGCCGCAGCAGCAGCAGAGCCAGCCTCAGCAGCAGCAGTCCCAGCCTGCCCCGCAGCCCCAGCAGCAGCAGAGCCAGCCTGAGCAGCAGTCCCAGCCGGCTCCGCAGCCCGAGGCCGAGCCGGAGACCCCCTCCTGGCAGTGGGCCGGCGCCTACTCCGCCGAGCCGAACACTGATGTGGAGACCTCCGAGGAGACCTACGAAGTGCAGCCGGGCGATTCCCTGGCCTCCATCGCCGAGGAGCTGGGGATCGAGTGGCAGGACCTGTGGGGCGCCAACTATGAGGAGATCGAGGATCCCAACCTGATCTACGTGGGCGATGAGCTCAAGCTCCCGGTCCTCGAGACTGAGGATAACGAGGACGAGGACGAGTCCGGGAACTGAGTCCTCACCGGCTGATAGAGACGGCCTCCAGACCCTCCGGGGTCATGCTGAAGACCACCGTGCCGTGCAGATCAGTGCGGTACACGGCGGCCCCCAGGTCCTGGAGCGTACGGAGAATCTCCTCCGCGGGATGACCGTAGCTGTTCTGCTCCCCCACTCCGATCAGGGCAACCTCGGGCTGGGCATGCTCCAGCAGTTCAGTTCCACCGTTGGCAGCCCCATGGTGGGAAACCTTCAGCACATCAATATGCTGCGGCAGCCCACCCCGGGCGAGCAGCACAGCGGCGATCTCCTCCTCGAGATCACCCAGCGCCAGCAGGCGCAGCGGATTTTTCGCGGATCCGACTGCGCCTGCTGGCGTTTGTGCATCCCAGAGCTCGAATGCCACCACCAAGGAGTTGTCATTGGGGTTGGGGTGGTAGTCGGGTGCAGACCAAACGCTCCAGGTCACTGGGTAGTCACGGTGATCCTCGAGTGTCTCACCCAGCTCGGCGCGGCGCTCCGGGACCTCCAGCACCAGTCCGTCAGTCTCCGCCACGGCATCCAGGACACTCCAGCCGGAGGTTCCTGAGTAGAGGATCTGATGGATCTGGGCGACCTGGTAGACCCCGGCGGTGCCGCCGTAATGGTCCAGATGGTCATGGGTGATCATCAGCATCGGTACCTGGTTCACCTCCAGCTGCCGCAGACAGGCCGCGGCCGCAGCCGGTTCCTCCCCCGCATCCACCACCACCGCAGCGTCCTCACCGGTGCGGATGACCAGCATGTCGCCCTGGTCCACATCGCAGAGCGCGAATCGCCAATGCTGCGGGGGTCCGCCTCCGCCCAGCAGGCCCCAGAGGACGGCACCCGGGATGATCACCGCTGCCAGTCCGCCGGCTGCGGCACTGAGCAGCAGTGCCTCTGACCACCCCGGCCGCCGCCGAGCGGTGATCACCAGGCGGCTCAGGACCACTGCGGCCGCAGTGTAGAGTCCGGCCAGCACCCACCCCCAGGGTCCTTCCGGCCAAGGCGCCAAGGCCTGCGGAAGCTCCGCGGTGGTTCTGCCGACCGCGGCGATGCCGGCTGCCGGGAAGCCGGCAAGCCAGAGCAGGCCGGCCGAGCCCCAGGGAAGCGTGGTGGACACCACCGCGGCCAGAGTGCCGGGAATGGTCGCCAGCGGAAGCAGCGGGGCGGCCACGATATTCGCCGGCACACTGTAGAGCGTCACACCTTCTGACAGCGGAAGCAGCACCGGGGTGACCAACAGCTGGGCCGAGACTGCCAGGGCCAGTGGACCGGAGATGATCCGGGGCAGGCGCAGGCTAAACCAATCGTTGAGCCGGGCACCGATCAGCACGATTCCCAGGGTGGCGGCCACAGAGAGCTGGAAGGCCGCCTGCACAGCGAACCAGGGTGAGAACCCCAGCAGCAGAATCACAGTGCTCAGCAGCAGCGCAGAGGAGGCCCGGCCCCGGCCTGCGAAGACGGCCAGCGCGCCGATGGCACCCATGACACTGGCCCGGATGACGCTGGGGGCGGGTTGGACCAGCATCACGAACAGCAGCAGCCCGACCAACAGCAGCGGCACGGTTCCCCAACGGGGCATGCGCATCATCCTGGCTAGGCCCAGCAGGGCGCCGAGAACCAATGAGGTATGTGTGCCGCTGACCACTGTCAGATGGGTGAGACCTGATACCCGCATGGCCTCGGTGAGCTCCGGGCTCATCCCGGAACGATCGCCCAGGATCACCCCGGGCAGCAGGGCAGGAGCATCCCCGACGCCGTGGCGAGAATGGTCTCGGGTGGCGCTGCGCAGCTCGTTGAACACCTCATGGGCCCGGCTGCGCGCATCCGGGGGCAACTGCTGCGGGCTCTGGTCCCCGAAGCTGCGCAGCAGCGCTGTGGTGCGATCTCCGCTGGCAGTGGGCGCAGCGCTCACCAGTGCCCGGTACCGGTGACCAGCGCGCAGCTCAGCATCACTGAAGATCAGCACTTCTGCCGTGACGCTGCGTTCGTGTTCAGCGCCGGGGCTGCGGTGGCTGATCACCACCGCCTCGGTCCGGTACCCTGCCTGTTGATCCCCGCGGGGCGTGAAGGGATGGGAGTCGCGGGTGACCCGGAATGTGACTTCCACCGGAGCCTCCGATTCCACCGCCTGGTTCCAGCCGGAGGCCTGATGGCCGTAGTGGGTCTGGGCGGCAGAGAGCACCACCCCGGCTGCCAGGCCGGCGCAGAGCAGCAGCTGCGGCAGCACTGCAGCGATGCGCGGGGAGCGCCTGCCCAGCGGCAGCAGAAGCAGTGCCACGACGGCCAGCAGCCCCAGTGCCGCGGCCAAGCGCAGTGAACCCGCCGCGGTACTGTGCACCGCCAGCAGGGCAGCGGCCCAGCAGCTGATCGCTGCCGGCAGCAGCCGCAGGTCCAGAGGTTCCCGCTCGTTCATGGGTCACCAGGTGACCTGTTCGGCGATGTTCTCAATGATCGCCGGGCCGATGCCGCTCACTGCGGCCAGCTCCTCCAGGGAGCTGAATCCTCCGTGGCTTTCCCGGTAGGTGATGATCCGCTGCGCCAGGGCTGGGCCGATTCCTGGCAGCTGTTCCAGCTGACCGGCTTCAGCAGTGTTGATATTGATCACCGCACTCTCCTGCCCCGCGGCGTCCTCTGTGCCGCCTGTCGGGGGAGGATGGTCCCCGCTTGCCAGCTCCTCAGTGGTGGGCACATAGACCAAGGAACCGTCCTGGGCCTCAGCGGCGAGATTGAGCCCGTGCAGGGCTGCCTCCTCCGTGAAGCCGCCGGCAGCCTCCACGGCATCTGCTACCCGGTCTCCCGGTTCCAGCTCCACAACCTGCTGCTGTGCCACAGCACCGGCCACGTGGACCACCACTACCGCGGGCGACTCCTCCCCGGACCCGCCGGGACGCTCCTGAGGCCGCTGCTCCGCGGTGCTGTCCAGGGTTGGCGGTTCGGGCAGCTCAGCGGTCTCCGGACGGCCCGTCACCCAGGAGACGGCGGCCCAGCTGAGCAGAGCAGCCACGGCTACGGTCACTGCACCGGCACGGAGGCTGATCCGGGCGGGGGCCGCATGCTGCTGTAGGCGTTCGGCGCGCAGCCGCTCACGGCGGCTCAGCAGCGCCTCCGGGTCGCCGGCATCCCTGCTGAGTTCACCACGGGGAGGGTCAGGCTGCATGGCCTCACGCTAGGCACCAGGGCGCACCGGCCGGGTGCGGATCACCCGCTGTGAGGAGCGCGCGGCGTGTCCGCCGCCCAGCCGGGGCAGTTGGGGAAAACTCTAAGTGTTAGGGCTGTGAGGCACAGCGCTGGTGACACAGACTCCCAGAGCGCCTAGGCCCAGATGCGCGGCCAATCCAGGCGGGAGCTCCACGACGGGCACCGGCTGAGCCGAGTGCGGCTGCAGGGCCTGGGCCAGCTCGGCGGCCTGTTCCGGGTTTCCGCAGCACTGCACGCCAATCAGCGCCCGGTCCACATCTGCGGCGCGCTCAGCGGCCAGCGCAATCATCCTTGCCGAGGCCCGCTGCATCGAATGGGCCCGTTCCAGCAGCTGAATCTCTCCGGCGCGCAGCTGCAGTACCGGCTTGATCCGGATCATCGTGCCGAAGAGTGAGGCTAAGGGGTTGATTCTGCCGCCGCGGCGCAGCTGTTCCAGGCTGGGGACCGCGAAGACCGAGTATGAGGAGGCCGCAGCTGCCTGGGCAGCGGTTGCCACCTGTTCCTGACTCCCGCCCAGCCGAGCACTCAGCGCCGCCTGAATCACTGCCTGGCCCAGGGCCAGGCCTGCCTGCTGGGAGTCCAGCACAGTAACTGGCAGGGCTGCCTGGTCTGCGGCCAGCCGGGCGGCGTCGCAGGTTCCGGAGAGGTTGGCGGCCAGGTGCACCGAGACCACTGCGGCGAATCCTTCACGGTGCAACTGCTGATAGGTCTCAGCGATCCGGCCCGGGGAGGGCCGTGAGGTGCGCACCGGCAGGCCCTGGGCCAGGGCCAGCGGCAGGTCCCGAACCAGTTCCGGCGAGGCCTCTGGGTAGATCTCGCTGCGCGGGCCGGTTTCGATCATCACCGGGATCGGCACCACTTCGATCTGTTCACCGAGCAGGCCCAGCTGCAGCCGGCCGGTGGCGGGGTCCACCGGAAGCGCGCAGGCAGCATCGGTGACCACCGCGATCCGGCCCCGGGTGCGCCGCAGATTGGGCTTGCGTCCCGGCAGCTCTGCCCGCCGGGCGTGCAGCTCGGCGTCCAGTGCCTGGATCCAGGGCTCAAGCATCACAGCAGAGTACTGTTCAACCCGTTACCACGTTGACAAGTTTGGGAGCCCGTACGATCACCTTGCGGACTCCGCCGTCCTCCTCGATGTAGCGCTGGATCTTCGGCAGCGCCAGGGCCTGGGCCTCCAGGTCCTCTGCACTGATATCGGCGGGGACCTCCAGCTTGTCGCGCAGCTTGCCCTTGACCTGCACCACCGCGGTGACCGTGTCCTCCACCAGCAGCGACTCCTCATAGGCGGGCCAGGCGGAGTTCGCCACCGAGGGATCGTGGCCCAGCATCTGCCACATATCCTCTGCGGTGTAGGGCGCCACCAGGGAGAGGATCTGGGCCGTGACCTCTGCGGCCTCGCGCACCGCGGGATCCCCGGCTCCGGCACCGGAGTCGATCTCCTTGCGGGCGGCATTGACCAGTTCCATGATCCGGGCGATGACCACGTTGTACTTCTGATCATCGAGCAGGGACTGGGCATCTGCGATAGTGCGGTGGGTGATCGCACGCAAGCCGGCAGCACCGGCGGCCGGGTCAGTGCCGGGGGCACTGGTGACGTCCTGGGCCAGCCGCCAGGCCCGGCCCAGGAACTTCTGGCTGGCGGCCGGGGAGACATCTGCCCAGTCCACGTCATCGGCCGGTGGCGAGGCGAAGACCATGGTGAGCCGGACGGCGTCGACCCCGTACTCATCCATCTGCTCGGCCAGGTCCACCCCGTTGCCCAGGGACTTGGACATCGCCTTGCCGCCGTTGAGCACCTGCCCCTGGTTCATCAGCGCCTTGAAGGGCTCGGTGAAGTTCACCAGGCCCATGTCGTAGAGCACCTTGGTGAAGAACCGGGAGTACAGCAGGTGCAGGATGGCATGCTCCACCCCGCCCACGTACTGGTCAACCGGCAGCCGCGCATTGACCTTCTCCACGTCGAAGGGGGCCTGAGTGTTCTTCGGGTCCACATAGCGCAGGTAGTACCAGGAGGAATCCACAAAGGTGTCCATAGTGTCGGTGTCCCGGGTGGCGGTGGCACCGCAGGCCGGGCAATCCACGGTGACCCAGTCGTTCAGACCTGCCAGGGGCGACTTGCCCTTGGGCCGCAGGTCCTCACCCTTGGCCTCGGTGGGCAGCTGCACCGGCAGCTGGTCCTCGGGCACCGGCACCTCGCCGCAGTCCGGGCAGTGGATCACCGGGATCGGTGCCCCCCAGAACCGCTGGCGGGAGAGCAGCCAGTCGCGCAGCCGGTAGTTGGTGGTGGCCCGTCCGGCACCCTTGGACTCCAACCAGTCGATGATCCGGGCCTTGGCCTCCTCGACCTCCAGCCCGTCCAGGGAGATCTCGGAGTTTGCGGAGTTGATGGCCGGTCCCTCGCCGGTGAAAGCCTCGCCCTCGAACTCGGCTGGGGGCTGCACAGTGCGCACGATCGGCAGATCGAAGGCCTTGGCGAACTCCCAGTCCCGCTGATCCTGCCCGGGCACGCCCATCACCGCCCCGGTGCCGTAGTCGGCCAGCACGTAGTCAGTGGCGTAGACCGGCATCTTGGCCCCGGTGGCCGGATTGGTGGCGTGCACGCCTAGGAACACCCCGGTCTTCTTCCGGTCGGCGGACTGCCGCTCGATCTCGGAGACCGATTTCAGCTGCTCCCGGTACTCCTCCAGGGCGGCCCGCTGCTCCTCCGTGACCAGTTGTGCGGCCAGATCCGCATCGGCGGCCACCACAAAGAAGGTGGCCCCGAAGATGGTGTCCGGCCGGGTGGTGAATACGGTGACGGTGTGCCCGCCCTCGACGGGGAAGTCCACATGGGCGCCCTCGGAGCGGCCGATCCAGTTGCGCTGCATGGCCAGCACCCGCTCGGGCCAGGCGCCCTTGAGCTGGTCCATATCATCGAGCAGCCGGTCGGCGTAGTCGGTGATCTTGAAGTACCACTGGTTCAGGGCCTTCTTGGTCACCGGGGTGCCGCAGCGGTCGCAGACTCCCTCGCCGACCACCTGCTCATTGGCCAGCACGGTCTGGCAGCTGGGGCACCAGTTGACCGGTGAGTCCTTGCGGTAGGCCAGGCCCTGCTCGTAGAACTTCAGGAACAGCCACTGGGTCCACCGGTAGTACTCGGGGTCTGAGGTGTGCAGCCGGGTGGACCAGTCGGCACTGATCCCGTAGCGCTTGAAACTGGCCGCCTGGGTCTCGATATTGGTGTAGGTCCACTCGGCAGGGTGGGCATTGTTCTTGATTGCGGCGTTCTCCGCAGGCAGCCCGAAGGAGTCCCAGCCGATCGGGTGCAGCACGTTATAGCCGCGCAGCCGGGCGTAGCGGGCGGCCACATCACCGATCGCGAAGGCCTCGGCGTGGCCCATATGCAGGTCCCCGGAGGGGTAGGGGAACATATCGCAGACATACTTCTGGGGCCGCTCATCGGCGGGATCGACCACAAAGGTCCCGTCCTGGACCCAGAACGGCAGCCATTTGGCCTCGATCGTCCGGAAGTCATAGGACTGCTTTTCAGCGGTTTCGCTCACAGGTGCGCACCTCAAAGATTCACGGGAATTTCGACTCAGCACAGTCTAGTGCTTCCCTGCCGCAGTTACTCTGATGCTGATGGGAAAAACACAGAGTACGACGCCGCCCCAGCCCCGTTTCCTGCCCACCAGCTGGGTGGGGTACCCGCGCCGGCAGGCTGAGCCGCAGATGGTGACGGTCCGCTTCCCCCTGGGCGGGACGCGGCTGAGCACCGAGGTGGCGGTGTGGAAGTATGCCGCCGCGGCGTCGTCCTCCCCGCCGCCACGCCTGCTGATGATTCACGGTTTCCGGGGCGATCACCACGGAATGCAGCTGATCGCTGACGCGCTGCCGGAGTTCGAGGTGTGGGTTCCTGATCTGCCGGGCTTCGGGGCCACCGCCCCGGTGCGCAGCTCTTCCGGGGAGCGGGTACAGCAGCGGGTGGAGGTCTACGCCGGTTTGGTGGAGGCTCTGGCGGCCGAGCTCAGACTGGGGCGCGGCGATACCCTGCTGGGGCACTCCTTCGGGACGATCGTCTGCGCTGCTCATCTGGCTGCCCATCAGCGGGAATGGGACCGGCTGGTGCTCAGCGCCCCGATCAGCCAGAGCATCTTCCGCGGCCGGCTGCTGCCCGGTGCTGCGGCAGTGGAGGCCTACTACCGGCTCTGCCAGGCGCTTCCCGAGCCAGCAGCCGATGCGGTGCTGCGCTCCGCCGCCGTACTCGAGGTGATGAACCTCACCCTGAGTGTAGGTTGGGACCCCGAACTGAGCGCCTTTGCGAAGGATCAGCATCGGCAGTTCTTCGGCAGCTACTCGGACCGGCGGACGCTGCTGGAGTCCTATCACGCCTCCAGCAGGCACACTGTGGCCGACTATGCTCAGCAGCTCCGGTTGCCCACCCTGCTGGCCGCCGGAGCCAAGGATAATCTGAGCACCCCCGCAGGGCTGCGAGCCCTGCGTGATGCCCTGCCTGAGGCGCGCCTTGAGGTGATCCGCGGCTGCGGCCACCTCATCCACTACGAGAAGCCTGCCCAGTTGGCTCGCGCGATCCGGCGGTTCTGTGCTGGTCCCGCCGGCGGGGAGACCCCGCTCGGCTCTCGGCCGGCTTGCGCCGGCCAGCACGCCTAAAGCAATGCATCTAAGCGTCTACTGCTGCAGCACACCCGTATCATCAGCTAGTGGTCCGTCTCTGATTTAGCTTGCCATTTCGGTGAGTTTCGCTCGTGCTCGGCGGGT
>NZ_WRPM01000097.1 GCF_009758175.1 Nesterenkonia alkaliphila | reverse complement strand
CGAGAGCCGAGCGGGGTTTCCCCGCCGGCGGGACAATGCAGCTAGCGGGATACGGTTCCCGAGCATGAAAAATGCCCCGGCAGACTGCCGGGGCATTTTTCTGTGCGGACTCAGCTGATGCGGTCGGACTCGTCGATCCAGCTAGCGGTCTGCGGCCGCAGCTTCGCCTCCACGTCCCGACCGTGGTGGTTGCAGAAGAGCAGCACTCCGCCGGAGAGGAGCTCAGCGCGAATATAGGCCTGTGCACCGCAGCGGTCGCAGCGGTCCAGGGCAGTCAGCTTGGTGGTGGCCTCCAGAGTGCCAGTGGTTGCTGTCATGCTCTCGCCTCCTAGCGTTGAGTGATGGTGTCACCCATACAACCACGTGAACCGCCTGCACATTCGCGATTTGCTCCGCTGAGGCGTGCCTTTCGCCACCGGCGAAGAGGTGCGGATAGTCTTTCCTGCATGGCAAAGCGCGATGAGTACAGTGCCCGGCACCTCTCCGTCCTCGAAGGGCTGGAGGCAGTGCGCAAACGCCCCGGCATGTACATCGGCTCCACCGGCTCCCAGGGGCTGATGCACTGCCTCTGGGAGATCATCGACAACTCCGTGGACGAGGCCCTGGCCGGGCACGCCTCGACCATCGCTATCACCCTGCACCCGGATGACTCCGTAGAGGTCTCCGACGACGGCCGCGGCATCCCCGTTGACGTGGAGCCGCGCACCGGGCTTTCCGGGCTTGAGGTGGTGTTCACCAAACTCCACGCCGGCGGGAAGTTCGGCGGCGGCTCCTACAACGCCGTCGGCGGACTGCATGGCGTGGGCGCCTCAGTGGTCAACGCGCTCTCCGCCAGACTGGACGCCACGGTGACCCGGGGCGGGAAAGTCCACCAGATGAGCTTCCGGCGCGGTGAGCCTGGCACCTTCGCCGGCGCCAAGCCCACTGATCCCTTCACCGCCGCGGAGAAGGGATCACCGCTTCTAGCCGCAGGCAGGGCCAAGCGCGGGGTCACCGGCACCACAGTGCGGTACTGGGCCGATCGGGACATCTTCTCCCCGGAGGCTCAGTTCATGGAGGATGAGCTGGTCAACCGTGCCCGGCAGACGGCCTTCCTGGTGCCAGGACTGCGGATCACCATCGAGGACCGCCGCGGGGCCGAGACCAGCGAACAGGTCTTCCAGTACGACGGCGGAATCAGCGAGTTCGTGGACCACCTGGCCACTGACGGCCCGGTCACCGGCATCTGGCGGATCCAGGGTCACGGCAGCTTCAGCGAACGGATCCCAGTGGACGGACAGATGACCGATGTCGAGCGCGACTGCGAGGTGGACATCGCCCTGCGCTGGGGAGTCGGCTATGACACCACGGTGAAGTCCTTCGTGAACATCATCTCCACCCCCAAGGGCGGCTCACACCTCACCGGATTCGAACAGGCCATGGTCAAGGTCCTGCGCAAAGTGGTGGAGGCCAATGCCCGCCGACTCAAGGCCGGCAACGACAAGCTCGAGAAGGACGATGTGCTGGCCGGGCTGACCGCAGTGGTCACGGTACGCATCGCCGAGCCGCAGTTCGAGGGCCAGACCAAGGAAGTCCTGGGCACCCCCGCGGCCAAGCAGATCGTCAACAGAGTGGTCTCCACCGAGCTCGAGAAGCGGCTGACCAGCACCAAGCGCGCCGAGAAGCAGGAGGCCGCCGCGGTTCTGGAGAAGGTGGTGGCGGAGATGAAGTCCCGTATCGCCGCGCGCCAGCACAAGGAGACCCAGCGCCGCAAGAACGCCCTGGAGAACTCCTCTATGCCGGCGAAGCTGGTCGAATGCCGCAATAAGGACGTGGAATCCTCCGAGCTGTTCATCGTGGAGGGCGATTCCGCCCTGGGCACCGCCAAACTGGCCCGCTCCTCCGACTTCCAGGCGTTGCTTCCCATCCGCGGCAAGATTCTCAATGTCCAGAAAGCCTCAGTGGCAGATATGCTCTCCAATACTGAATGCGCGGCCCTCCTGCAGGTGATCGGAGCCGGATCCGGACGCAGCTTCGACCTCGAGGCGGCCCGCTACGGCAAGGTAATCCTGATGACTGACGCCGATGTGGACGGAGCCCATATCCGGACACTGCTGCTGACCCTCTTCTTCCGTTATATGCGCCCGATGATCGAGGCTGGACGGGTCTTCGCCGCAGTGCCTCCGCTGCACAGGGTAGAGGTCATCCATTCCGGCCGGAAGGCCAATGAGGTCCGCTACACCTATTCTGAAGCTGAGCTGGTCACCCTGCTGGCCGAACTGGAGAAGAAGGGGCTGCGCTATAAGGAACCCATCCAGCGCTATAAGGGCCTGGGGGAGATGGACGCCGACCAGCTCTCAGAGACCACTATGGATCCCGAGCACCGTTCCCTGCGCCGGATCCGAGCTGAGGACGCCGAGGCTGCCGAACGGGTCTTCGAGCTGCTGATGGGCTCCGTGGTGGCTCCTCGTAAAGAGTTCATCATCGAGGGCGCAGCAGCCCTGGACCGCGAGAAAATCGACGCGTAGCAATTCTTCTACGGGCTGTAGAACACGGTAGACTGACATGGTGACCGATCTGAGCACCCGCCCAGCTGATGACGCCGCTGCATCTGTGGCACCCACAGCAGGCCGGATCGGATTCAAACGCAAGGCCGCCGCCTACCTGTCTCTGACCAAGCCGCGCGTGGTCGAGCTGCTGCTGGTGACCACCCTGCCGACTATGTTCTTCGCCCAGGGCGGGCTGCCGAACTTCTGGACGGCATTGGCCACCATGATCGGCGGTGCTTTCTCCGCCGGCTCGGCCGGTGCCTTCAACTGCTACCTGGACCGCGATATGGACCGGTTGATGAACCGGACCAAGAAGCGGCCCCTGGTCACCGGGGAACTGAGCCCGCGGGAGGCCCTGGTCTTCGCAACCCTGCTGGGCATCGCAGCACTTGCGATCCTCTGGTTCGGCGCCAATCCACTGGCCGCCGGGCTCGGAGCACTGGCCATGTTCTTCTACGTGGTCATCTACACCATGGTGCTCAAGCGCCGCACTGAACAGAACATCATCTGGGGCGGCCTGGCCGGCTGTTTCCCGGTGCTGATCGCCTGGGCGGCGGTTCGCGAGACGGTGGAATGGCCCGCCCTGGTGCTGTTCTTCATCATCTTCCTGTGGACCCCGCCGCATTACTGGCCGCTGTCCATGAAGTACCGCACCGACTATCAGAATGCCGATGTTCCGATGCTGGGTGCGGTGGCCACCGCCAAGACAGTGTCGGTGCAGGTGGTGCTCTACGCCTGGGCCACCGTGGCCTGCTCGCTGCTGCTGATCCCGCTGGGCTGGGCCGGCATCACCTACACCGGATTCGCAGTGGTCGCCGGGGCCTGGTTCATCTATGAGTCCCATGTGCTCTACCGTCGAGCGCAGAACGAGTCGCTCACTGATAAGCGGGCGATGAAGCTGTTCCACCTCTCGATCCTCTACCTGACCCTGCTGTTCATCGGGTTGTGGATCGACCCCTTCATCGGCAGTCCCCTGATGGGCTGATGACCGCCTCGGTGATCTGCCGCGGGCTGGGAGTCTCCGCAGAGGAGGCCGTCCTGCTCCCGGAGACCAGCCTCACGGCGGAGAAGCCAGCCCTGATCGCACTGACCGGGGCCAATGGGACTGGTAAGACCACCCTGCTGAAGACCCTTGCCGGTAGGCAGCTGCCCAGCATCGGGGAGTGCCTGATCAACGGGCGGCCGCCCTATGAGTTCGATCCCGCCTTCCGGGCTGCGGCAGCCTCGCTGATCGACACCCCGCCGATGGCCAGGGATATGACACTGTGCGAACAGCTGGCCCTAGTGCGGGTCTCCTGGGGGGAGGACGAGGCCGCAGCCTTCACTGGTGCTGAGCAGACTCTGGAACAGCTCACCATCGCCGAACTGGGGGAGCGGTTCCCCTATGAGCTTTCCGCCGGGCAGCTGCAGCTCTTCGCCCTGGCACTGACGCTCAGCCGGCCCTTTGAGCTGCTCCTGCTGGACGAGCCCGAACGGCATCTGGACACTGACCGGGTGCAGCGACTGATCAGCCTGCTCCAGCAGCGGGTGGCTTTCGGAGCGCTGATCATCACCGCCACGCACCGGGCTGAGATCATCAGCCAGGCAGATCAGCAGATTGCTCTGAACCGCAGCCCAGCAGCCGAATGAGTACTCCGGCTCAGCGGCTGAAGGCAGCGCGCGGGATCCACCTGGGCCGCGAAGGTGCGCCCACAGCAGGGGACCGCTGGTTCTCCCTCTACCTGATCGGCTTCGTCACCGCGTTCTACATTCTGCCGGTGGTCTACGTGGTGGGTGATTTCCTTGACCCGGATTTCGCCCTGCAGCTCACCCAGCCGCAGAGCGAGCCCGTCATCACGGCTGCACTCACCCTGCTCGCCGTGGCCGCGCTATGGACCGGGCGCATTCAGGGGCCGGTGCTGCTGACCCCATTCCTGGCCCATACGCTGCTGGGCACTGATATCCCCAGGCGCCGGGTGCTGCTGCTGCCTACGCTCAAAGCGGTGGCCTGCGTAGGTATGGCCGCTGCGGGGCTGGCCGCAGTGGGCCTCTTTGCACTGACCCTGACCGGGGTCTGGGACTGGGACCGGTTCGGGCTGCTGGTTGCCGCCGCATTCGCCGGCGGCGTGCAGCTGGCACTGCTGGCCTTCCTGGGTCAGCGGCTCAGCCTCCGAGCCCTGCTCTTCAGCGCGGTGGTGATATCGGCTGCTGGGGCACTCGGCCTGGTCTTCTCAGAAATGCGTCTGGCCACACCAGCCGGGTGGTCGGGGCTGCTCTGGACCGGCGGGGCTGCCTGGCCGGTGGCAGCCCTGGCATTGACAGCTGCTGCGGGGGTGATCCTGATCGCAGCAATACCTGCGGCCCTGGATCGACTGCCTGCGGCACGGGTGCTGAACCAGAGCCGCAGAATCTCCGAAGCCCGGCTGTTCACCTCCACCGGCAGCATCAACGACGCGGTGGAGCTCTTCCGGAGCAAACCCGCACACCGGTTCCACCGGGTGCCGGTGACTGCTGGCCCGGCAGCGCTCAGCGGACTGCGTCAGGACCTCATCTCGGCACTGCGCAGCCCGCTGTCCCTGCTCGGGGCAGCCGTACTGGTCCCGGCAGGGGCCGCCCTGCTGACCCTCGCCGCCCCAGCCGCCGGGGAGAGTTTCCAGGACAGCAACCTGCTGGCCACCGTGCCTCTGGGTGTGGCCGGAGCGGTGCTGCTCTTCCTGGGCACCGGCAGCCTCAGCGAGGGATGGCGGCAGCTGAAGAACGAATTCGACGCCGCCGCCCTCTTCGGCTGGTCATCTGCTGGCGCCCTGGGCCGCCGGCTGCTCTGGCCGGTGCTGACCAGCGGTGTGCTCACCACGGCAGGTGCGGCGGGCGTCGTCGTACTCCCCGGCAGTGCTGCGCAGTGGAAGGAGCCGGCATGGACCCTGGCCGTGACTGCGGCGGCGCTGGCAGCCCGGTTCTTCCAGTCCATGCGCAGCCGGAACATCCCGGTGGAGTTCCTAGCCCCCACCGTGATTCCGGGCCGGGTTGACCTTTCGGCGGTGAAGATCCTGCTCTGGCTGGGTGACGGGATCATCATCACCGTCACCGCGGTGCTTGCCGTGGTGGTGCTGCCCCTGCAGCCGAGCACGTTGGTTGGGGTGCTCGGCGCCCTGATCCTCACGGTGATGATCTGGGGCTGGGCCCGGACCGGGGTGCAGATGACTGCTGGTCCACCTCGGCCGGTGTGAGTCCTCAGCTGGTGTAGTCGATGACCACGCGACCGTCGATCTTGCCGTGTCGCATTTCGTCCAGAATGGCGTTGATATCGTCCAGTGGCCGCTTGGAATACGTGGGGTGGATCAGCCCCCGTGCGTAGAAGTCCAGGGCTTCGACCATGTCCTGCCGGGTTCCGACGATGGACCCGCGGATGGTCAGGCCTTTGAGCACAATGTCGAAGATCGGGGCCGGGAAGTCCCCTGGGGGCAGTCCGTTGAACACGATGGTCCCGCCGCGACGTGTCATACTGATCGCTTGCCCAAAGGCGCTCGGGTGTACAGCGGTGACCAATACTCCATGAGCACCGCCGATCTGCTCCTGGATCTCATGGGCAGGATCGGTTCCCATGGCGTTGAGGGTGAGCTCAGCCCCATGCTTCTTGGCCAAGGCGAGCTTGTCATCGGCAATGTCTACTGCAACAACGCGCATGCCCATGGCCACCGCGTACTGAACAGCAATATGCCCCAGACCACCGATGCCTGAGATCACGACCCACTGGCCGGGGCGGACGTCAGTCATCTTCAACCCCTTGTACACGGTCACGCCAGCACAGAGGACTGGGGCGATTTCATGGGGGTCGGCACCTTCCGGGATGGCCGCAGCATGGCTGGCCTCCACCAGCATGTATTCGCCGAAGGATCCGTCTGAGGAGTAGCCGCCGTTGAGCTGATCTTCGCACAGGGTCTCCCACCCGGTCCGGCAGTACTGGCAGTGACCGCAGGCCCTCCACAACCAGGCATTGCCAACGGTCTGGCCAACCTGTATGTTCGTCACCCCCTCGCCGAGCTTCTCCACAATGCCTACTCCCTCGTGTCCGGGAATGAGGGGCAGCGTGGGCTTTACCGGCCAGTCTCCCTCCGCAGCGTGCAGATCGGTATGGCAGACTCCCGAGGCGATCAGTTTCACCAAGACCTGACCGGGGCCGGGTTCCGGCACGGGCTGGTCTGTGACGGCAAGCTCCTTGCCGAAATCTTCCACTACTGCTGCAGTCATAACTGACATGTCGGCTCCTTTTGTCACAAGTGGTTTTCAGGTGCACTTGTGACGTTAGCCACACTGAGGTTGCGTCAAGGTTGCATACGTACCACCAGTGCTGCACGCTGCGGGGAATCCGGGGGCAGCAGCCGCAGTGCGGTGTAGACCACCTGCTCATCGCGGGCAGCTTCAGACAGTTGGAGGTACCTCAGCAACTCCTCAGGTGTACCGTCTGAGAGCAATGCTTCACGCAGCGCCGCTGAGATGTGCTGGCGCAGCTCCAGAATGCCGGGGGCCTCAGAATTCGGCAGCAGCGCCCCTCCGTAGATGTCCAGTGCGGTGCTGCGGTCTCCGGCGGTCAGTGCCGTGACCACTGTCAGCGCATCCAGATCCAGAGGGGAGGAGAGCCGGTAGGGCCTCGATTCCAGATCCATGCCGGCAGCAGCTGGGGTGGCCCTGAGGATCCTGCGAAGTCGAACAATCTCAGCACGGAGCGTGACTTCATGGCCGGACTCGCCGAAGATGAGCTCCGCCAGTTCTCCGGCACTATGCCCTCTGCCCGAGGTGGAGCCGTCCCAGGCGAGCAGGGTGAGAATCTCTGCATGGCGCAGGCTCAGCGACTCCCGGGCTGCGGCAATACCGATCTGTGGCCGGCGGGTTCCCAGCGTGGTCAGCTGGGCAAGGCCGGTGTCCGCCGGCAGAACCTTGAGCTCTGCCTCCGCTGCCGAGATGGCTGCTTGAATAAGCGGCAGCGAGTGGGTGGCCACTGCCATCTCGCCCCCCGTGAGGTCCACTACGCCCAGCAGGCCGCCGGTGTGGGGGTTGCAGATCGGTGCCGCAGAGCATGAGAACTGGTGTGCCGAGGAAGCGAAATGCTCCTCCTGATGAACCTGGACACCCTGCCCGGTGATCAGCGCCACGCCGGGAGCTGAGGTGCCGATAGCCTCCTCGGACCACGTGGCCCCTGGCTGAAACGCTGAGCCCTCAGCTATTCGCAGGGCCTTCCGGTCCCCATCCACCCAGAGCAGCCTGCCCTTGGCATCTCCGATTGCCACGACCAGCCCGGCGTCGGCAGCAGGTTGCACCAGAAGCTTCTCAAAGATGGGAAGCACCTGGCGGAGGGGATGTTCCCTGCGGTAGGCGTCGAGATCCCCGTCATCCATTTCCACCGGAGCCAGTGCTGAACCAGGATCCCGCAAAAACTGCGCTGAACGGTGCCAGGACTCGCGCAGCGCCGGCCTGAGTGCGCTCCAGGTCTGAGGGTCGTCAGGGACTGCCTTCATCTCCCTCCTTCGTGGAAGAGAAACGTGCTGTGGATCACAGTCTACTGTGCCGCCGGCATGCTGAGTCATGCAACGTTGGTGCAACGGTGCATGGGGTAGGTTCTTGAATTGTAGTGATCTTCATCACTATCCTTGACCTGACGACAAAGGAGTCACCATGACCGTATATGCACAGCCCGGCACTGAGGGAAGCACCGTCAGCTTTAAGTCTCGGTACGAGAACTTCATCGGCGGCGAATGGGTGGCCCCGGTCAAGGGCCAATACTTTGAGAACCCCTCGCCGGTGACCGGAAAGACCTTTACTGAGGTGGCCCGCTCCACTGCCGAGGACATTGAGCTGGCCCTGGACGCCGCCCACAAGGCAGCCCCGGCCTGGGGGAAGACCTCAGTGGCTGAACGTGGCGTACTGCTGAACAGAATCGCTGATCGGATCGAGGAGAACCTCGAAGCTCTGGCCGTGGCAGAAACCTGGGAGAACGGCAAGCCGGTGCGCGAGACTCTGGCCGCGGACCTGCCGCTGGCTGTAGACCACTTCCGCTACTTCGCCGGGGTGATCCGTGCCCAGGAGGGCGGGATCAGTGAGATTGACTCCAGCACTGTGGCCTATCACTACCACGAGCCGCTGGGCGTGGTCGGTCAGATCATCCCCTGGAACTTCCCCATCCTGATGGCAGTCTGGAAGTTGGCGCCGGCCCTGGCCGCGGGCAACGCTGTGGTGCTCAAACCTGCCGAGCAGACGCCCAGCTCCATCCTGGTGCTCATGGAGCTGATCCAGGACATCCTGCCTGCCGGCGTGGTCAACGTGGTCAACGGGTTCGGCACCGAGGCCGGAGCGCCGCTGGCCTCCAACCCGCGGATCAAGAAGATCGCCTTTACCGGAGAGACCACCACCGGCCGGCTGATCATGCAGTACGCCAGCCAGAACCTGATCCCGGTCACTCTGGAGCTGGGCGGGAAGTCCCCGAACATCTTCTTCGAGGATGTGGCCGCCGCAGATGACGCCTTCTACGACAAGGCTCTGGAGGGCTTCACCATGTTCGCCCTGAACCAGGGAGAGGTCTGCACCTGCCCCTCCCGGGCGCTGATCCAGTCCACCATCATTGATGAGTTCCTGGACAAGGCGGTGGCCCGCACCAAGGCGGTGAAGCAGGGCAACCCGCTGGACACCGAGACCCAGGTGGGCGCCCAGGCCTCCAATGACCAGCTGGAGAAGATCCTCAGCTACCTGGACATCGGCCAGAAAGAGGGCGCAGAGGTGCTCACCGGCGGTTCGCGGTTGCAGCTGGAGGGTGATCTCGCCGAGGGCTACTACGTGGAGCCGACCATCTTCCGCGGCAATAACAGGATGCGTGTCTTCCAAGAGGAGATCTTCGGACCGGTGGTCTCGGTGACCGAGTTCACCGATTACCAGGATGCCATCTCCATCGCCAATGACACGCTCTACGGACTGGGGGCCGGAGTCTGGGCGCGCAGCGGCAATACTGCATACCAGGCGGGCCGCGACATTCAGGCCGGCCGGGTCTGGACCAACTGCTACCACCAGTACCCGGCCCATGCCGCATTCGGCGGGTACAAGCAGTCCGGCATTGGGCGGGAGAACCATCTGATGATGCTGGCCCACTACCAGCAGACCAAGAACCTGCTTGTCAGCTACAGCGAAGACAAGCTGGGCTTCTTCTGAGTTAGTTCCGGGGAAAGGAGAGTGCCATGGGTGCTGAGCGCGTTGCAGTAACAGATGATGCTGCCGCTCTGCTGCGTCAGCTCCGTGACGAGCACGGACAGCCGCTGATGTTCCACCAGTCAGGAGGATGCTGCGACGGCTCGGCACCCATGTGCTACACCCAGGGGACCTTCATGACTGGGCCACAGGACGTGCTGCTGGGTCAGCTGGAGCCGGGCACACCGGAGCCGGTGCCGGTATGGATATCCAAACCGCAGTTCGAGTACTGGGCGCATACCCATATCACCATCGATGTCACCAAGGGCCGCGGCTCAGGCTTCAGCATCGAAGGTCCCACCGGCAACCGGTTCATCGTCCGGTCCCGGCTCTTCACCGAGCAGGAAACCGCGCAGCTGGAACCGGTCAGCTACGGTTCAGTGGCCTGACTCACCTGGTCTGTGGGACTTTTAGGGAACGACGACGCCCGGCAGCTGCCATACAGCGAAGCAGGGGCCCTGAGTGCCCAAAGTCAGTGAGTCGGCACCGAAGCTGAGTTCAGCATCGCCGAACAGCCTGGCAGCCTGCGAGACTCCGCCGCCGAGCAGCGCTGAGGGAAGTTCCGCCCGCCACTGCTGGCCCTCAGCCGGCGCTGCGGCGAGCACCAGCATGGTCTCCTCTGTCGAATCGCGCAGGAACACCACGGCCTGTTCGTCCGCGTGGAGCCAGCGCATGCTCCCGGTGCGCAGCACCTGATGCTGCCGCCTGAGCGCGATCAACTCTCGGTAGAGGCTCAGCCGCCGCACAGTCTCCGGCTGCTGCGCACTGTCCCAGGGGATCGGGGTGCGGCTGCTCTCGCCGTCGGCGCCGCTCAGCCCGAACTCATCTCCGGCGAACAGAGTGGGCAGCCCCGGCAGGGTCATCTGCAGGCCCACCGCCACCGGAACAGTGCCTGGCGCGGCGTTCTGCACGAAGCGGGCCGTGTCATGGGTATTCAAGGGGTGCATATTGCCCAGCCGAACCCGCCAGGGGATGGGAGAGTTGAACCGATCCACTGCCGCGGCGAACTTCTCCGCACTGCCCTGCGGGATCCCTCCGGCAGGCTGGCCGAAGAACCATGGAACGGTCTCCTTCTCACCCTGGGCGTCCAGATAAGGCTCACCAGAAGAGGCGGAAAGCCAGCTCCACAGCGGTCTGGTGAATGACGGATACGTCATCGCCCCGTGCCAGGCATCTCCAGTGAGATCGCTGGTGGCATCGTTGGTCGACTCTGCCAGCAGGATCGAGTCCGGCTTCACCTGCTCCATGGTGCGCCGCAGGATCTGGCGGACCTCAGCATTCAGGTCAACCTCACCGAGCCGTCCGGTCATATTGGCCACGTCGATCCGCCATCCGTCCAGGTTGAACGGTGACTTCAGCCAGTGGGCGACCACGGAGTCCGGCCCTTCGATAAAGGCCTCACGCAACTGCTGAGAAGCCCAGTTGAACTTGGGCAGGGTGGCAGTGCCCAGCCAGGATTCGTAGCTGCCGTCCTCGTTGAAATAGTAGAAGCTGCGCTCGGGAGACTCGGGGTCGGCCAGTGCACGCTGGAACCACTCATGGCGGTCCCCGGAATGATTGGTGGTCAGGTCCCCAATCACCTTCATGCCTCGGTCATGGGCGGCCTCCACCAGACGAATCAGCGCCTGCTCCCCGCCGAGCAGCGGGTCGACCCGCATGAAGCTGGAAGCGTCGTAGCGGTGGTTGGAAGCAGCTGGGAAGAACGGGGTCAGATAGAGGATCCGCACCCCCAGTGACTCCAGATGGTCCAGTCGCTCGGTGATCCCGTCCAGGTCACCGCCGTAGAACTGACGGACCCGCGCGGGCATCACCGGGTCCACCGGGTCCGTCCAGTCAGCTGGCTGTGCCCAGTCCGGCAGGCTGCGCTGGTCCGCGGCAGCCGAGCGGGCGAACCTGTCCGGGAAGATCTGGTACATCACGGACTCGCACAACCAGTCCGGCGGTGCGGGATGCGCCAGCAGCCGGAAATCATAGGCATCGAGAACCTCTTGGCGGTGTGTGCCGGCCTGATTGACCCACCCCACTCTGGGCTGGGAGCCGGCTGGGGCCTCGTCGTCGGTCTCATGCACCAGCATCCAGCGGTAGCCATGGTTCGGAGTGGTCACCGTGATCTCCGCCTGCCACCAGTCCCAGCCTTGGGCAGTGCCCACCAAGCGGGCGTGGTCCCAGTGCGGTTCGTGATCGGGGTTCGACCGCACGGTGACCTGTCGCAGCGGGGGATAGCCCGTGGGCACCCGCAGCCGAAGAGTCACCTTCTCACCAAGACTGGGCGCCTGGTTGGAGACGTGCAGCGGGGAGCCGTCGTGATGGGGGAGGAGCGGTGCCGTCATTTCACACTTCCCGCCACGAGCCCTGAGACGATGTAACGCTGCAGCACCAGGAAGAGGGCCACCGGGATGATGGCGGCAAGCACGGCTCCGGCAGCGAAGATCGACCAGTTTTGGGAGGTCTCCTGAGAGATGAACTGGTAGAGCCCCACTGCAAGGGTCTGCCGCTCCGGATCGCGCAGCAGCACTGAGGCGATCACGAACTCGCTGAGCGTACCGACCAGCGAGAGCAGTGCGACCACAGCCAGGATAGGGGAGACCAGCGGCAGGATGATGGTGAAGAAGATCCGGGCGTGGCCGGCGCCGTCGATCCGCGCTGCCTCGTCGATGGATGTGGGAACGGTGTTGAAGAACCCGTACATCAGATAGGTGTTGACCCCCAAAGCTCCGCCCAGGTACACCATGATCAGGCCGATCTGACTGTTCAGTCCGATGGCGGGAAAAACCTCACCGATGCCGAGCATCAGCAGGAAGATCGCGACCATTGCCAGCAGCTGCGGGAACATCTGCACCAGGACCAAGGTGATCAGCCCGAAGCGCCGTCCGGTGAACCGCATCCGGGAGAAGGCATAGGCTGCCAGCGCCCCGAGCAATACTGATCCTGCCGCGGCAGTCAGGCCGATGAACAGCGTATTGAGAAACCACGCGGCATAGGGCTGCTGGGGGCGGTTGAACAGTTCGACGTAGCTGTCGAAGCTGAAGTTGCTGAACAGGTTGTTCGCGGTGATCAGAGTGCCTCCGGGGTTCAGGGAGGCGGAGAAGACGTAGATCAGCGGGAAGACGGAGAAGACGACGACGCCGACTCCCACGAGGTGCCGCCACCCGGTCTCCCGCCACCAGCGGCGGAAGGGGCGACGGAGCAGCTTGGCATCATATGTGGCGCTGCGCTGCGACATATCAGTTCAGCTCCTCGAAGGACTTGGTCTTCCGGAACGCGATCACCGAGATGGTGCCGACGATGATGAAGATCAGGATGGAGAAGGCGCTGGCCAGGCCATAGTCAGCTTGAGAGCCGACGAAGGCGACTTTATAGACCATGGAGATCAGAATGTCGGTGGAGCCGACGTTCACCCCGGCTGAGACGTCCCTGGGTCCGCCGCCGGTGAGCATATAGACCAGGTTGAAGTTGTTGAAGTTGAACGCGAAGGAGCTGATCAGCAGCGGAGCGATCGCGGTCAGCAGCAGCGGCAGCTTGATGGAGCGGAAGGCCTGGAAGGCTTTGGCACCGTCCACCTGGGCGGCTTCGGAGAGCTCTTCGGGAATAGCCTGCAGCGCGCCGGTGCAGACCAGGAACATATAGGGGAAGCCCAGCCACAGGTTGACGATCAGGATGCTCAGCTTGGCCAGCCAGGGGTCTGTCAGCCAGGGAATAGAGGCCCCGCCGAAGAGCACATTGTTGATGAAGCCGAACTCCTGGTTCATCATTCCGGCCCAGACCAGCGCGGAGAGAAAGCCCGGGAACGCGTAGGGCAGGATCATCACCAGCCGGTAGTACTTCCGGGACTTCATCCGCTGATCGTTGAAGACCATGGCCAGGAACAGGCCCAGGATGAAGGTGGTGGCCACAGAGAGGAAGGCGAAGGCAAAGGTCCACAGGGTCACATAGATGAGCGGACCGCGAATGGAGTCCTCAGTGACGGCTCGGATGAAGTTGTCGAACCCAACGTTGATCTGCCATCCGGGCATCAGCTGCTCTCCAGCCTCGGAGACGAAGGCGCCTTCTCCGGTGTCCCGGTAGACCTCACCGGTCTCGGTGTTGGTCATGGTGTCGGCGGCCTCGTCGTACACGTACCGGGAGGTGTACTGGTAGGCCCGCTGGCCGTCCTGGGTTCGCAGGTATCCGTCGTTGGGATCCTCGCTGATCGGGACCACCAGGTCAGTGACCTCCTGCTGCCGGTTGAGCAGCTCGGCGAAGGGCAGTACGTTATAGCCGTCCACGGAGGTGACCCGCCCGTCCTCGACCACCGCGCCCTCAGCGGGCTCCAGAGGCTCTTCATCAGCTCCGATGAGGGCCTCTCCATCGGCTGTGACAACGGCGAAATAGAGCTCTTCCGAGGCCAGCAGCTCTCCGGACTCCTCAAGGACAGAGACCTGGTAGGTGGGGGAATCGGGCACCCGGTCCTGGGTCTGGAGCATGATCGCGTGGATCGCGTGGTCCTTCGTGGAATTGTGGCCGGTGCCGTAGTTGGTGAAGGCGACATAGCCGGAGTAGAGCACCACGAAGATCTGGAAGATCAGCAGAAAGACCAAGCCCGGAGCCAGGTACTTGGCCGGTAGGGCGCCGCGCTGCAGGTAGATCCAGGTCAGGGCGGCGCCACCGACCACCACCAGCGAGCCGACGAACCATCGCTCATTCATGAAGAGGACCAGGGCCGCATAGACCGCGGTGGCGCAGAGCAGGCCGAGGACCACGATCTTGAACAGGATGAGCTTCCATCCTATAGATGTGGCGTCAATGATCTTGGCCGCCTGCCGCTGACGCCGGGTCAGCTTACTCGCCTCCCGAGGGGGCGGCCCGCTGGTGGTGGTGTGCTCAGGCATGGACTACTCGATGGCCCCTTCGATGTCCTCAACCATCTGCTCCCAGAGCTGGGCCGGGTCACCGTCACCGTTGATGATCGCAGCCTGGGTAGCGCCCCAGAAGTCCCAGACGGCACCCATCTCCGGGATGGAAGGCATCGGAACAGCCTCAGCCCCGACTTCGCCGAAGCCTGCCACAATCTCATCATCGGCCAGTGCCGCATCGAAGGCCTCCGTCAGTGCCGGGGCGCGGCCACCGACCTCATAGAGTGCCGTCTGCACCTCAGGGGAGCCCACGTAGTCCACCAGGAAAGTGGTGGCAGCCAGAGTGTTCTCACTCTGTGACGAGAGGAAGAATCCCTGCACTCCGGCAAAGGGCTGCGCCTCAAGATCACCGGCAGGGGGAATGAAATCGACCTCCACATTGATCCCTGCCTCCTGAGCGCTGGGCACGTTCCAGGGTCCTGTCAGCTGGAAGGCCGCCGCCCCGTCGTTGAAGGTCTCTTGGGCCAGGTCACCGTCAATATTGGTGTTCAGCACGCCGGCTGAGCCCTGCTCGGCCAGCCAGTCAGCAAACTCCAGGCCACCCTCGTTGCCCAGCTGCAGATCCTCGGGATCGTAGCTGCCGTCCTCGTTCTGCCCGAAGACCGGTGCCCCGTAAGACATTTGGAAGGGGTAGAGGTGGTACGGATCTGCGGCCTGCGCATGGAGGCCTACGACAAACGGATAGTCGGCCCCGGAGTCCTCGCCGAGCTCGATCATCTCGTCGAAGGTCTCCGGCGCTTCGTCAACCAGATCAGCATTGCGCAGCAGGGCGATGTTTTCGATGGAGTAGGGAACCCCGTAGACCTGGCCGTCATAGGACCACGCCTCGATGGCGACATCCTCGAAGTCGTCCACGGCATCGCCAAGCTCGACCGGTGCCACCACTCCGTTGGTGACGAGGACGCCCAGCCAGTCATGTGCTCCCACCGCGATGTCCGGGCCCTCACCGGTGGGGACCTGGGAGACGAACTGGTCGCGGATCTCCCCGAAGTCCTGCTGCACCAGGTTGACCGAAATTCCAGTGTCGGCCTCAAACTCCTCTGCCGCATCGGCCAGCACGTCGGCACGGTCTGCATCGACCCAGACCGTCAGATCCCCGGAAGCCTCCAACTGCTCGCCGTTGTCGCCGCCGTTCTCCTCCGGCCCGCCGTTCTCGGCTCCTTCGCCGTCCAGTTCGGGGGCCTCCTCCCCGCCGTTGCCTCCGCAGGCGCTCAGTGCCAGGGCGGAGATGCCGAGCACCGCGGTCAGGCGGAACAGTCCTTCTGACGTCGTCCTCATGGTGTGCCTCTCTGTGAGTCGGAATGCTTGCTCTCCGAGTGATTGAATGCAAGCGCTTCCAGTATGACTGGAAAGTGTGACCCACGCAACTAGTCACCATCTCGCGTTTCTCCGGTAGTGGCATATGGAATCGCTTCCATATAGGGTGACCCCATGACCTCACACCATGACGTGCATCACGAACAAGTGTCCACAGCTGGTCGGGAGTGGTGGCGCAGTGCGGTGATCTACCAGATCTACCCGCGCTCCTTCGCCGACTTCAACGGCGACGGGCTGGGCGACCTGCCCGGAATCACCGCACGGCTGGACGAGCTGCAGGAGCTGGGCGTCGATGCGGTCTGGCTCAGCCCCTTCATGACCTCCCCGCAGAAGGATGCCGGCTACGACGTTGCCGACTACTGCGATGTGGACCCGATCTTCGGCACCCTGGCGGACTTCGACCGACTGCTCGCCGCAGCCCACGCCCGGGGCATCCGGGTGATCGTCGACCTGGTGCCGAACCATTCCTCCGACCAGCATGAGTGGTTCCAACAGGCCCTGAAAGCTGCACCCGGCAGCCGAGAGCGAGGCCGCTACATCTTCCGTGACGGCAAAGGGGAGAACGGCGAACTTCCGCCCAACAATTGGCAGTCGATCTTCGGCGGACCCGCCTGGACCCGGATCACTGAGCCGGACGGACACCCCGGCCAGTGGTACCTCCACCTCTTCGACTCCTCCCAGCCAGACTTTGATTGGTCCAATGAGGAGGTCAAGGAGGAGTTCCGCCGCATCCTGCGATTCTGGCTCGACCGGGGAGTGGACGGCTTCCGGGTGGATGTGGCTCATGGCTTGGTCAAGGACCAGGAGTTTCCCGACTACACACCTGATCCGGAAGCGGCCTCCATGGGCGGGGAGCAGACTCCGGCACCCTACTTCGAGCAGCCCGGTGTGCATGAGGTCTACCGGGACTGGCGCAGAGTTTTAGAGGAGTATGACGGGGACCGGGCGCTGTGCGGAGAGGCCTGGGTCTCTTCGGTGGAGTCGATGGCCCAATGGGTTCGGCCTGATGAGATGCATCAGACCTTCAACTTCGAGTACCTGCTGGCCCCCTGGGAGGCCGGGGAGCTGAGAGACATCATCGACCGGTCCATCTCCGCGTTCACTGCAGTGGGTGCCCCCAGCACCTGGGTGCTTTCCAATCACGATGTCGTCCGCCACGCCACGCGGCTCTCCCTCACGGAGGAGAACCCCCAGGGAACAGGAATCGGCCCAGACTTCCCCGGAATTCCCGACCACCGGGACGCAGTGCGGCGCGCTCAGTCCGCCACAGCGCTGATGCTGGCGCTGCCCGGCTCCTCCTATATCTACCAAGGTGAAGAGCTGGGCCTGGACGAGGTGCACGATCTGCCCGATGAGGCCCGGCAAGACCCGACCTGGTTCCGCACCCAGGGGCAGAAGTATGGCCGGGACGGCTGCCGGGTGCCGATACCCTGGGCGGCTGAGTCCCCAGCTTTCGGGTTCAGCCCCACCGGAAAGTCCTGGTTGCCTCAGCCGCAGCGCTGGCAGCAGCTCGCCCGTGATGCCCAACAGGCTGATCCGGCCTCCACGCTTCACCTGTATCAGCAGCTGCTTCGACTGCGCCGGGAACTCGGTCTGGGCGCCGGACAGTTGGAGTGGTTGGACGGATACGACAGGGGAGTCTTAGCGTTCCGGAACTCAGCAACGACCATCATCGCCAATATCAGCGCCTCCCCGTTGGAGCTTCCGCGGGAGGCTGAGCTGCTGATCGCCAGCGCGCCGCTGGAGAATGGGCGGCTTGGGACTGATACCACAGTATGGTTGAGGCAGTAGGCGTTCGGCGTTGTATGAGAGGGGCGCAGTGGTCAGTCTGGATGAGGTCGCCCGTGCCGCGGGAGTCTCCTCGGCCACAGCCTCCCGTGCCCTGAGCGGGAGGGGGCACGTCTCCCCGGCCACCCGGCAGAAGGTCAATGAGGCAGCTGAGTCTCTGGGCTACGTCGTCTCCTCTGCGGCATCCTCCCTGGCCTCCGGGCGCAGCCGGAGCATCGGAGTGATGGCTCCGGACCTGCACCGCTGGTTCTTCAACTCCGTGCTGTCCGGCATTTCCGACACTCTCACCAGAGCAGGGTACGACCTGACCCTCTACAACGTCACCAATGACCCACAGCTGCGGCGGGAGATCTTCCGGGCCTTCCTCCGCAGGAGGCGGGTCGACGGCGTGATTGTGGTGGCTCTGGAGCTGGACGAGTGGGAGACCGAGCAGCTGGGGAGCCTGGGACTGCCGGTGATCGTGCTGGGCGGCCGCCCCCGGGCGCTTCCGGGCATGGCCATCGATGACCAGGGGGTCACCCGGCTGGCCGCTGAGCACCTGCTGACCCTGGGGCATCGGAAGATCGGCTATATCGGCGGTGACCATGCCTTCGATGTGGACTACCATGTGCCCACTCAGCGCCGGGAGGGGTTCGACCAGGCAGTGGAGGCCTACGGGCTCGACCCCGCAGATTCACCCGCCGGGGTCGCAGACTTCACTATCCCCGGCGGCTACCGTGCGGCCAAGCAGCTCTTCGGCACCCCCGGGGCCTCATTCACCGGTCTGGTGGCTGCCTCAGACGAGATGGCCATCGGCGTGATGCTGGCAGCCAAGGACCTTGGCGTGCAGATTCCGCAGCAGGTCTCAGTAGTGGGCGTGGATGGCCATGAACTCGGCGGGCTCTTCGGCCTGACCACTGTGGACCAGCATCCGGTCGGCCAGGGCCGCACGGCGGCCGAGCACATCCTGGGCCGGGTGGACGGCCAGGGCAACGGAGACTCAGACCTACCCTTCGAACTCGTCGTCCGTTCCAGCACCGCCGCCCCTGCTGAAGTCGAACCATTCTGAGCGGCTCGACTTCAGCAGGATGGGCTTGCTACTCACTGACGAATACTGTGGCGGAGCGCGCCGGGGCTGTCACAGTGCCAGTCGATTCGTCGAATTCTGCCCCAGCGAAAACCGGGTCGACGGACTCCTGAAGCACGGGATGCAGCTCGAGTGAGGTTCCGCTGAGGTCCTCGACGGACTGTTCCACCACTTCGTCAGTTCCGTTGAAGACCACTACCACCTCTTCAAAGGCATCATCCAGGCCACGCATATCGATCACCATGGTGATGACACCGGGAGTCTCGTTCTCCCCGGAGAGCGGGAAGCTGACCCGTTGCTGCACTTCCTCGGCTGACCCAAGACTGAACGCCTGGGTGGAGTTCGCAATCCGTAGTTGCTCTAAGAACCTGTCCTTGCTGAACTCGATATCTTCACAGCTGGGGGCCTCAACTGCGTTGAGCGTCTCCTCGGCATAGGGCCACTTTTCCTCTGTCGTCCAGGCGGGGGGCAGTCCCGCGCCGAATCCGTTTGTCGAGGGCCCGAACTCGTCGCTTGCCCCGCAATTCCAACGAATAGCGTTGAACCAGTCGCCGGAATCGTAGGAATCCCGGTCCAACGACTTCGATCGCATCAGCTCTGTGCCCGCGGTGTAGAACCCGCTGCCCTGACTCAGGGTTGCCAGTGACAGGTTGAAGATCTGCATCCGGGCGCGGTCCTCGCCTGATACCTCATGGTTGAGCTTATAGGCCAGGATGTCGAAGAGAATCTCATTGTCGTGGGCATCCACATAGTTGACCGTCTCACCCGGCTGCTCGGCGTACCCCGCAGGTGCCCCGTTGTAGTCGAGGTCAGCACCGGTTGTCTGCTGACCGTCAGAAGCGATGAAGCTGTAATCAGCGAGGTTTCCTACGAGTCCCATTTTTACCAGGTCTCCCGCATGCAGCAGTTCTCTGAGCTGCTCCTCCTCATCCCCGTCGATATCTGCAGCATTGGGCTGGCTGAGCAGGCCGGTGCCGAAGCCTTGGCTGCGGGGGTCTTCGTCGAAGGGTCCACCACCATGGGCGGCATCACGCATGCGGTCGTTGAAGGTTCCGATATCGGTCCCGCCCATATTGGACTGAGAAGCCTGCTCGAAGAGTGCATCATTCTCCACCTCGCCGAACTCCCACCCCTCACCGTAGATCAGGATCCCCGGGGCGATGTTCTCCAACGCCTCTTGAACAGCGAGAATGTTTTCCTTCGGATGGTGGCCCATCAGGTCGAAGCGGAACCCGTCCACCTGATACGCCTCCGCCCAGAGTTCCACGGACTCCACCACAAATTTGTCGAACATCACCCGCTCAGGAGCCGTGTTCTCGCAGCAGGTGGAGCGCTCAATCTCTCCCTCGGGATCGTAGCGGTGATAGTAGCCGGGGACTATTCGATCGAAGACCGACTTCTCCCCGGTTCCCGAGGCATGGGTGTGGTTGTAGACGACGTCGTTGACTACTCTCAGGTCGAGCTCATTGAGCGCCATCACCATCTCCCGGTACTCGATGATGCGCTCCACACCCTCCGGTTCGGTGGAGTAGGACCCTTCCGGCACGTTGAAATGGAACGGATCGTAGCCCCAGTTATAGGCATCCTGCTCTCTGACCTCAGCGATGCACTCCTGCTGCTCCGGAGAATCATGCTCAAAACTGGCGAGATCACAGTCCGACTCAGCAGCATCCACCCCAGGAATGGTTGCGATGTCATATGTAGGCAACAGATGGACATGGGTAATACCAGCATCGGAGAGGTCGATCAGATGCTGCACCGCACTCGACTCATTCTCACCGAATGCCCGATATGTGCCTCGAAGCTCCTCCGGCATGCTGTTGTCGGCCACGGAAAAGTCTCGAACGTGAACCTCCCAGATATGGACAGCCGCCGGGTCGACAGGCTCAGGGCGCACAAGTTCCTCCCACCCTTCAGGAGCGAGATCGTCATCATCAAGATTCACGATCTGGCTGCGGGTAGAGTCAGCTGTTAGGGAGACTGAATAGGGATCCGTCACAGAGTAAGTCTCAGTCTGTTGGCTATCCGGGTGCCATACTTCCACCCGGTAGGTGTAGTAGAGCCTGTCCCACCCGGAATCGCCCTGAAGCGTCCAGATCCCAGTGGCAGGGTCGTAATCCATCTCATGGGCCGTCGGATCACTTTCCGGCGTCTCGTAGATCTCCAGTTCAACCTGATGAGCAGTGGGGGCCCACACAGCGAAAGTGGGAATGCCGTCTTCCCAGAGGAGGCCGAGGTCAGTTTCCACGGCGGAGGCGTACAGATCGTCGAGTACAGGCCCCGCCTGAACTCCTGTGGCGAACTCCGTGGTTTCGTCTTCCCTGTCCACGACAGCCAGCGATTCTCGGAGGGCCGCCTGAGGATCCAGGCTCTCTGGAACGGTGAACGTCTGGTATCCGGCATAGCGTTGGCTCTCTGCCACCTGCCCCGCCTCCAATACTCCCTCCGGAGCGAGTGGATATGCCTGAGTACCACCGACTACCAGCTCGAGGTCGCGATCCCTGCTGCTCTCCTCATCGAGGGCAATCGTCCTAGCGTCCAACCAAATCGCCCGGCGGTCTTCCACCGAAATGTCTAGGTCAACAGACTCTGGCGATCCATCTTCTTCTGAATCGCTCCCTGCGCCACCTTCAGAAGGGCTACATCCGGTGATCGCCAAGATCGCAGCCATCCCTAACCCCCAGAACTTTCTACGCGGTGGACTGAACAGTCTCATTTCCCTTGCTCATCCTCGATTCGACAATCATTGTGGAAGCGCTTGCATATTTGCTTGTGAGAAGTGTCACACAGTGTTATGTTGTGAAGCAAGCCTTGCGGAGAAGTTTCGACCAGCATGCGCAAAGGGATTCCAAACCTTTCCGAGAATAACAGTGTTCATGCCGCATCACTAGCGAGAGGAATGTCATGAGGGGCGTTAATCTGAACTCAAGATGGTCGAGCCAGGAAAAGTGGAAGCGCTTCCGGACAGTGTTCGCAACTGCAGCCGCGAGTTGTCTCATCGGCGGGTCCTTCGTCGTATCCTCTGATGCTCCGGCGGAGGCCGATATTGTCCCTGCGCAGACGGAGGGTGACACCACAGCAGTTCTCTTCCAATGGCCCTGGGATGCTATTGCTGAAGAATGTGTCCATACACTGGGTCCGGCCGGCTATCGCTATGTGCAGACCTCACCGGTGCAGGAGCACATTATGGGAGATGAATGGTGGGTCCACTACCAGCCGGTCAGCTACCAACTGGAGTCGCGACTGGGGTCACGCGAAGAGTTCGAAACAATGGTCCAGACCTGCAACGAGGCAGGGGTCGAGGTCATTGCCGACGTCGTGATCAACCATATGACCGGCCAGCAGGAGGGAACCGGATGGGCTGGGACGGAGTTTACCCACACGGACTATCCCGGCACCTACGGTCCGGAGGACTTCCATAATCACGGGTGCGAGATACAGGATTACAGCAATCGCTGGGAGGTGCAGGAATGCGACCTGCTTGGACTGGCCGACTTGTACACCAGCTCCGAGGCTGTCCAAGAGACTATTGCTGCCCACTTGGAGGACTTCATCAGCATCGGTGTGACTGGGTTCAGGGTGGATGCAGTCAAGCACATTGCTTCAGAGGACCTTGAGGGTATCTTCAGCCGAACACAGGGACTGGATGATGTGTATATCGTTCAAGAGGTCATCCGGGGATACGGCGAGCCCATTGAGCCTGAGGAGTATCAGCACCTGGGGGATGTCCACGAATTCACCTATGGCCGCACTCTGAGGCAGGCGTTCCAAGCCGGTGACCTGGCCTGGCTCCTAGAGGGGCAGGGGATCGGGGAAACCTGGGACGGATTCATCGCATCCGACTCCGCCGGCACCTTTGTCGACAACCATGACACGGAGCGCAACGGTGAGACTCTCAGCTATAAGGATGGCGAGATCTACGAGCTGGCTCAAGCGTTCACCCTCGCCTGGCCGTACGGCAGCCCCGCAGTCCACTCTGGATACCAGTTCGAGGGGTTTGACGACGCTCCTCCGCTCAACAGTGATGGAACCGTAGCCGACCCCAGCTGCGGTGAGGGCACGTGGACCTGTATGCATGCCCGCACCTCCATTACGGGGATGGTTGATTTTCGAAACGCGGTGGGGGACGCGGGGGTGACCAACCAATGGACTAATGACAGCGACGCCATCGGGTTCAGCCGTGGTGACAGCGGCCACCTGGTGCTGAACCGCGGAACCAGCTCCGTGGAAGAGACCTGGCAGTCGGATCTTCCCGCAGGTGAGTACTGCAATGTCTATCTGGGGCCCCCGACCGACACCGGCTGTGCGGCGGAAACGATCACTGTGGCTGAAGACGGAACGTTCAATGCCACTGTGGGCCCGGATTCAGCCGTCGCTCTGCATGTCGGGGCCATGGCTGGAACAGGGGAGGAGCCCACAGTGAACCCCGCAGATCCGCACAGGCGCGCCTCTATCTACTATCCCGCTGAATGGGAGAATCCTCATATTCACTATCAGATAGGCAGTGCGGAGTGGACCGAGGTGCCTGGCATCCCTATGGAAGATGCCTGTGAGGGGTGGGCCGTGATTAACCTCGATCTCGGGACTGAGCGAACAGTCACGGCAGCTTTCAACGACGGGAGTGACTCCTGGGACAACAATAATGACAGCAACTACGTATTCGGCCCTGGTGAGACGTACCTGGCCGATGGTGAGCTGCACCGCGGGAACCCTTGTGAGGAGGAGACGCCTGAGCCAGAAGGAGACGCTGACCTGGTGCTCTTCTACGCCACCGAGTGGGAGTCCCCGAACATCCACTTCCAGGTGGGTGATGGAGAATGGACAGACGTTCCGGGTGTGCCCATGGCAGAAGCCTGCGAGGGTTGGTTCGTCACAGAGATTCACCTCGATGGGGCGGAATCCATTACGGCCGCACTGAATGACGGCCGGGAGGACTGGGACAACAATGAGGGCCAGGACTATACGATTCCGGCAGGAGTGCATCAGCTGTCAGGTGGTGAGTTGACCGCAGGCGACCCCTGCGAGGAAGAGTCGGCATCGCCGAGCCCAGATGAAACCCCCGACCCTACTGAGCCGTCGATCGAGGATCCAGCTGGAGATGATGGGGATCTTGGAGAAACTCCCGTACCAACTGAGCACGCAGGTACTCCGGACCCAACCAGTGACGGCAGTGATCAGGCCACTGCGGACGGAGAGGAAAGGGATCTTGCCGCTACTGGATTCAGGGGGACTGCCGTCGTGATTATCGCCGTGCTTCTCATCGCTGCCGGCGCAGTTGCCCTGCTCTACCGCAAAGGTCGTGCTGGCCGCCCCTGACTACGCGGCGGCGCCGTAGTCGGAGGCCGGCGGCGGCCAAAGGGCGGCGCGGGGCAGCCGGCGCTGCGGATTCTCCACTGTGGTCAGGGTGAATCCTTGGGTTTTGATGTTGTGGTGCTTGCGGCATAAGGCTCTCAGGTTCGCTGCGGAGGTCGGCCCCGCCGGCCAGGAGATCCGGTGGTCGATGTCCCCACGCTCAGCGGGCAGGTGGCAACCCCCGGCGCAGCAGGTTCCGTCACGCAGGATGATGTGCTCGCGCAGCAATTTTGGAACCTGATACCCGGAGTAGGAGGCTGCGGCGATGTTGAACTCCACCCCAGTCGGTCCGTAGAAGTGCTCTCCAGGTGCCTGTTCGGGCGGAAGCGGCTCATCGGTGATGTACATGCAGTGCCATCGTCGGCGGATATTTGGGCTCCGAGCCAAGTACCGGACGACCGGAGCGGGGACCGCTGCCTGCCGGTTGGCCGTGATGCCCGGTCGCTGAGCATCCTCGGTAAGGGTCTCGATCGGCACCAGCAGACCGATCTGGGCCTCGAACGCTGTGTGCCCATCAGGTGCCGCTCCACCGAGAATCCAGGCAGCCAGCAGATCAGCTTCCCGCTGGGCCAGCGTCCGGGTGTCGCCCTCCTGGTACGACTCGGCCAACTGGGGTGCCAGTGACCACTGTTCGGCTTCGTATGACATCTGGTCTGCCCCGAAAAGGTCGCTCGGGACCGGCTCCGAGGTGTCATAGAGCTCCTGGCCGAAGCTGCCGAGGACCGGTCCCGGGGCCTCTGGCCGGCGGCCGGCCAGCTTCGGCTCGGCCAATGCTGCGCTCACTACATTGTGCGGAATCCGCTGTGTATGGGATCGTGCGACGGCGGCGAGCCGGCGGCTGACAGCCTCCGCCACCAGAGTCGGCAGCCGGGCCGTTAACACGCTCATGCCCTCAAGGTCTTCACAGGGGCGGACGCTGACGAACCGCTGCGCTGTATTGCGGGCGCATTCCTCTGCGTGGCTCTGTGGATCTTCAACAGCAGTGAACCGGCCGAGCCAGGCCTCGAGCTGCCGGGGCCGCATCCGTGCCGCAACAGCGGGGACTTCCGCATCCAGCCGGAGAAGCTTCTCCGGAGCAGTCTCATGCAGGCGTCTGGCCGCGGTGGCGATCTTGGCCAGCGCCAAGGTCGTGATGCGCAGGCTGGTGAAGAACTCCCAGACCGTGGGCAGCTCCTCCCTGACGAGCGCGGCATCCTGATAGGTCTTCTCGGTACGGTATTCAGACCAGCCCAGTGCCTGGGACGCATAGGTGATGGCAGCGTCCTTGGCTGTGGCCTCCACCTCCCGGTAACGCCGGTGCTGCTCCGCCCTTGGGACGAGTTCACCGGTGCGCCAGCGCTCGGAATCCTGAAAGCTCTCGACGTAGTCCAAAAGCCCCTGCACGGCTTCATGCTCAGCCCGCCGGGCGGCCACTGCCCAGCCGCGCAGCCGGGCACTTGCCGGATCGTCCATCGTAGGAAGGCAGTCACCCAGAGGCGGCACGGCGCTGCTGTGCGCACTCTCCTGTTCCGCCCCGCCGCGGCGACGGAAGCTTCCCCAAGCCACTGGTGTGTTCTGCGTCATACTCCGAATCTAGCAGCGGGCACGGACATCAAAAATGTCCGTTGGACAGGCCCCGGCCCAGCTGCCGGTCAGAGTCCGGAGCGGTGCAGAATCAGATCACGCCCTGGGCGATCATGGCGTCGGCAACCTGGGTGAACCCGGCGATATTGGCCCCCACCACGTAGTCGCCGGGCACTCCGTACTCCTCAGCGGTGTCGGCGCAGCGGGCGTGGATGTTCTCCATGATCTCGGAGAGCCGCTGCTCGGTGTAGTCGAAGCTCCAGGAGTCCCGGATGGCGTTCTGCTGCATCTCCAGGGCCGAGGTGGCGACCCCGCCTGCATTGGCCGCCTTGCCCGGGCCGAAGAGCACCTCAGCCTCCCGCAGCTGCCGGATGGCCTCCGGGGTGGTGGGCATATTGGCTCCCTCAGCCACTGCCCTGACCCCTGCTGAGATGAGTGCGGCGGCGTCGTCCGCGGTGAGTTCATTCTGGGTGGCGCAGGGCAGGGCCACGTCCACCGGCGTGCGCTCGGCCACCGCCCACACCCGCCTGCCCTCCAGGTACTGGGCTGAGGGCCGGGCCTCGGCGTACTCGCTGATCCGGCCGCGGCGGACCTCCTTGACCTCCCGCAGCAGATCCAGGTCGATGCCTTCGGGGTCGTAGACGCTGCCGGCAGTGTCGGAGGCGCCCACGACGGTGCCGCCGAGCTCGGCGACCTTCTCGATCGCGTAGATGGCCACGTTGCCCGAGCCCGAGACCAGCACTTTGGCCCCGTCGAAGGAGCTGCCCTGGGTGGCGAGCATATGCTGGGTGAAGTACACCGTGCCGTAGCCGGTGGCCTCGGTGCGCACCAGGGATCCGCCCCAGGTGATGCCCTTGCCGGTGAGCACACCGGACTCATAGCGGTTGGTGATCCGCTTGTACTGGCCGAAGAGGTAGCCGATCTCCCGGCGGCCGACCCCGATATCGCCGGCGGGCACATCGACCCGGTCGCCCAGGTGCCGGTAGGCCTCGGTCATGAACGACTGGCAGAACCGCATGATCTCGGCATCGCTGCGTCCCTTGGGGTCGAAGTCGCTGCCGCCCTTGCCGCCGCCGATGGGCAGGCCGGTCAGCGCGTTCTTGAAGATCTGCTCGAAGCCCAGGAACTTCACCGTGCCCAGCAGCACGCTGGGGTGGAAGCGCAGCCCGCCCTTGTACGGGCCCAGCGCCGAGTTGTACTGCACCCGGAAACCGCGGCTGATGTGGACGTTGCCCTGATCATCGGTCCAGGGGACCCGGAAGATGATCTGCCGCTCCGGTTCGCAGATCCGCTCCAGGATGGAGGCCTCCACGTACTCGGGATGGCGGGAGAGCACCTGCGGCAGCGAGTCGAAGACCTCCCGGACAGCCTGGTGGAACTCGGACTCGCCCGGGTTGCGGCTGATGACTTGCTCGTAGACCTTCTCGATCCGCTGGGTGCTGGGGCTCACGCAATTCCTCTCCGGTCAGTTTCCACAATGTGGAAACATGCTATCTGCTGAGCCGATCCGGGTCCGTGCCGTATCAGATGCTGAGACAGAATTAGTCGATTAGACCAGCACGACGCCGCGTGGTGCGGTTGGCATGGTCAGAGTACCGCGGCAGCCACCGCTGCATCCCGGCGGCCCCCAACGGGCCGATCAGCGAAGCCGCCCAGATCCCCACCGCCAACGACCCCAGGGCCGCACCGGCAGAGAGGATCAGCGGGCCGGCGCCCAGGCCGATATCCGTGAGCAGACGCCAGGCACCGAGGAACTGCGGGCGCGCCTGAGGCGGAGCGATATCCGAGGAGATAGTCATCATGATCCCGGAGCCGCAGCCGTTGGCAAAGCCCAGCAGCACCGCCACCACCGCCAGACCGGATGCGGTGGAGGTGACCGGGACAGCGGCCATCGCCAGGCCCAATACCGTCATCGCCGGTACGCCGACCCACAGCCGGCCCAGCTTGTCCATGACTTTCCCGGCTGGGTAGAACAGCAGCATATCGATGCCCCCGGCCAAGCCGAAGAGCAGCGAGATGGTGGTGGGGTCCAACTCGATGTACTGGCCCCAGAGCGGAATCACCTGCTGGCGGGCCCCGCGGATCGCCCCCACCAGCATTCCCACTGCACCGAGCCTGGCCAGCATCCCGCGGTGGGCGTGCAGCACTGCCCAGAACTTAGGTGTGGCGGCCTGTTGGGCAGGCGAGGAGGCGGCGTCGTCGTTCTTCCTACTGGTAGGCCGGGCCAGCCAGACTGTCACCGTGGCGGCTGAGGCGGTGATCACCGCGATGAAGAACACCGCCCGGGTATCGAAGAGGTGGATCACCCCGGCGCCCAGGAAGGGGCCCACAAACTGCCCGATCCGGTGCACCCCGCCCAGAGTGGAAAGCACGGTGGCGCGGTGGAAGGCGGGGGTGACCTCCGTGAGGTAGGAGTGCCGGGCCAGGTGGAAGACAGCATTGGAGGCGCCCACCAGCAGCACCGCGGCGGCCAGTGTGATCACCGAGGGAGCCAGAGCCGCGGCCAGGAAGCCCAGCCCGGCCACCAGGCCCGCGACAAGCATCGCGGCGCGGTCCCCGATCTTCGCCGCCAGCTGGCCTGCCGGAAGATCGGCCAGGATCTGCCCCAGCGGCAGCATCGCGGCTACCACGCCCGCGGCCGCCAAGGTGGCACCGCGCTCCACACTGTAGGGCGCGATGATTGGAATCAGCGCACCGATCCCGATGCTGAAGATGAAAGCGGGGATCAGCGCCCCGAGCACCACATCCCGGAATGGGAATCTGGGCTGGGCGGTGGTTCTGGTCACGGCTGATCAGTCTACTCCGCAGTTAGTTGCCCGGCGCAACGGACCAGCTGTCAGCCCAGCGTGGACATGGGCCGGGACCTGAGCTGTGGCCGATAGGCTTGGGTCATGTCTACACCCGCCGAGCGCTACGCAGAGTCCCGCCGCCGCTCAGCTGAGGCCAAGACCCAGCTCGGCATGTTCAAGGCCCAGCAGGCCTTTGACCTGGATGAGTTCCAGCTGGAGGCCTGCCGCCATCTGGAGGCGGGCAAGGCCGTCCTGGTGGCCGCGCCCACCGGGGCCGGGAAGACCATCGTGGGGGAGTTCGCCGTGCACCTGGCCCTGGCCCAGGGCAAGAAGGCCTTCTACACCACCCCGATCAAGGCATTGAGCAATCAGAAGTTCCAGGAGCTGCGCCAGGAGTACGGCGCCGAGCGGGTCGGGCTGCTGACCGGAGACACCTCGATCAACTCTGAGGCTGATGTGGTGGTGATGACCACCGAAGTGCTGCGGAACATGCTCTACCAGGACTCCGCCACGCTGGCTGAACTGGGATTCGTGGTGATGGACGAGGTGCACTACCTGGCCGACCGGTTCCGCGGGGCCGTTTGGGAGGAGGTGATCATCCACCTCCCGGAGTCGGTGCAGCTGGCCGCGCTCTCCGCCACAGTGTCCAACGCTGAGGAGTTCGGCGCCTGGCTGGACACCGTGCGGGGAGAGACCGCCGTGGTGGTCTCCGAGCACCGCCCGGTCCCGCTCTGGCAGCACATGATGGTGGACTATCAGCTCCATGATCTTTTTGTAAGTACCGAGCAGGAGGACCACGCCGCCACCAACACTCTGGTCAACCCGGAGCTGCAGCGGCTTGCCCACTACGCCCAGGCGCCGGTCTCGCGGCGCTCGGGAGGCCACCGTGGCCGGGGCCGGGGCAGGCGCGACCAGCGCCGCGACTACGGCCGGTCCAACCATCGCAGCGGATCAGCGGAGGTCTCCCGGCTCTCCGGCTCCCCGCGCGGGGCGCCCAGACTCAGCCGGCCGCGGATGATCCGCGCCCTGGACCGCGACGGACTGCTGCCCTGCATCGCCTTCATCTTCTCCAGGGCAGGGTGCGAGGCCGCAGTGGAGCAGTGCCTGCACCATGGCCTGCAGCTGACCAGCAGAGGGGAGGCCGCAGAGATCGCCTCCCGGGTGGAGGAGATGGGCTGGGAGCTGCCTGCGGAGGATCTCTCCGTACTGGGCTTCGACAGCTTCCGCGAGGCACTGATCAACGGGATCGCGGCCCACCATGCTGGAATGCTGCCCCCGTTCAAGGAGCTGGTGGAGAACCTCTACGCGGAGGGTCTGCTCAAAGTGGTCTTCGCCACCGAGACCCTGGCCCTGGGCATCAATATGCCCGCCCGCACGGTGGTGTTGGAGAAGCTGGACAAGTTCGATGGGGAATCCCATCAGGACATCACCCCTGGTGAGTACACCCAGCTGACCGGGCGGGCCGGGCGCCGCGGCATCGATGTGGAGGGCCATGCCGTGGTGGTCTGGCAGCCCGGGATGGACCCCCGGCAGGTGGCCGGACTGGCCTCCAAGCGCACCTACCCGCTGAACTCCAGCTTCAGCCCCAGCTACAACATGGCGGTTAACCTCACCGCCCAGTTCGGCCGCCGCCGAGCCCGGACCATTCTGGAGTCCTCCTTCGCCCAGTTCCAGGCCGATCGCGGGGTGGTGGGGATGGCTCGGGATGTGGCCAAGCGGGAGTCCTCCCTGCGCGGGTACCAAGAGTCCATGGCCTGCCACCTGGGAGACTTCCAGGAGTACTTCCAGCTGCGCCGTGCTGTCAACGAGCAGCAGAAGGACCAGGCCAAGTCCCGCAACAGGCAGCGCCGCCGGGAGGTGATCCGGGTGCTGGCCTCCCTGGAACCCGGTGATGTGATCGAGGTGGGGGGACGGCGTCGTCTGGGTCACTGCCTGGTGGTGCACACCGCCCCCGAACATGACCCGCGGCCCGGAGTGATCACCGAGGACGGCAGACTGCGCAATATCAGCGTGGAGGACTTCAGCCAACCCCCTGAGGTGACAGCCAGTATCCGGCTGCCGCGCAAACCCCAGGTGAAAGTGCCAAAGATCCGCCGTGACCTGGCCTCCAGTATGCGCAGCGCCCTGCGCGAACGCACCCCGCCGAGGAAGAACGCACCGCAGCCCGGATTCGGGTATGAGAACGACGACGCCGGGGAGCAGAGTCTGGAGAACCTCGAGTCGGCACTGCGCAAGCACCCCTGCCACTCCTGCAGCGACCGGGAGAACCATGCCCGGTGGGCCGAGCGCTGGTGGAAGCTGCACCGGGAGACCGAGCAGCTCAAGGCCAGCATTGACCGCAAGACCGGCTCCATCGCCAAGACCTTCGACCGGGTGTGCGGGGTGCTGTTCGATCTGGGACATCTGCAGGCTGCCGAGGCCGAGCACGTTCCCCAGGCCGCCCCGCTGCCCGAGGAGTTCCACGCCGAGGAGTTCCTGGTCACCGAACGCGGGCAGCGACTGCGCCGGATCTACGGTGAGCGGGACCTGTTCACCGAGCTGCTGATGGAGCGTGGGGTGCTCGCTCAGCTCAGCGCAGAGGAACTGGCCGCTTTCTCCACTCTGCTGGTCTACCAGGCCAAGCGGGAGGACGAAGGGGCGATGCCGCAGATGCCCACCAAGAAGCTGACCCAGGCGGTGCGCACGGCCCTGGAGGTGCACACTGAGCTTGAGACCTTGGAGAAGCGGCACCATCTGGAGCCCACCGACGCCCCGGAGCTGGGGCTGAGTCTGCCGATGTACTACTGGGCCTCTGGAGCCAGCCTGCGCGCAGCCCTGGAGGAGTCTCCACTGGCGGCTGGGGACTTTGTGCGCTGGGCCAAACAATGCATCGATGTGCTCGACCAGCTCTCAGCAGTGCCGACTGCCAGCGCAAAATTTGCCAACCGCTGTCAGGAGGCAGTGGATCTCATCGCCAGGGGAGTGGTCTCCTACTCCTCGGTGGCCTATCAGTCCGTCGAGGAGGACCAATGACACTGATGCTCTCAAACGGCACTATCCACTCCACCGCGGAGCCGTACGCGGAGGCGATGCTGGTGGAGCAGGGGCAGGTGACCTGGCTGGGCTCCGATGAGACCGCTGCCCGGCTGGCAGGCGAAGGTGTGCGCAGCCAGGACCTGGATCGGGGGTTGGTGGCTCCAGGGTTCGTTGGTCTGGTCGGGCTCACTGTGCAGCAGGCTGATCCAGGAACTGTCTCCGAGGTGCTCAATGTGGCGGTGCGGGGGTTGGGCTATACCGCCCTGCGACTGCGCCTGGACCTGCAGCTGGCGGATTTGGTGCCCAGCCGCGCAGACGCGCTGCGCAAGGCCCTGCAGGCCGCTGCGGAGCGCCCAGCAGATGTCTGGCCAGTGCTTGCCCTGCACGGGCTCGCAGCCGACGGGGGAGCACCTTCGATCAGCCCGGTCAATGAGCTGCTGGACTTGGCTGAGTTTCTCGACTCCGATGAGACGGCAGAGGCCGCCTGCCTGCGCCGTACCGCCGTGTCCCTGGACCTTCCGGAGGTCCTGCCGAACCTGCTCGGTGTCCGCTCCTGGTGCTCGGAGGCCGGCCGCCAGCTGCTGCTGAACTGCAGTGCGGCTGACCCGGGCGTGGCAGTGGAGGCCATGGTCACCACCACTAAGCACCTGCGTGAGCTGAAGCAGGCACCCCATCCCGGCACGCCTACGGTGCTGGTGGGCTTCGACTCCGCAGAGCGCAGCCATTGGGAGCAGCTGCTGAACACCGGTGCCCATGTGCTGCTGACCGGTCCCGGCCATCTGGGCACTGCGCTCAGTGTTGGAGTACCCACCGCCGCCGCACCGGCGGAGGGTGAGAACCCCTGGCAGCTGATTTCGCGTCATGTTCATCACAGTGCGGACCCGGTCTCAGTGCGCGCCGGATTCAATGCCCAGACCCGGGGTGCCTACCGTTCGCTGCCACAGGCTGCGCCTTCGGCCGGTCAGCTGAACCCCGGCGCTGAGGCCACATTTGCGGTATGGGAGGTGGAATCGCTGGCCGTGCAGACCCCCAACAGCACAGTCTCCGCCTGGAGCACGGACACGCGGGCCCGCACCCCGCTGCTTCCCTTCTTGGAGGCCGACCAGGCCACGGAATCACTGCCCCGGCTGGTCAGCACAGTGATCCGCGGAGGGTAGGTTGGTGGCCATGAAAATCCTGACCATCATCCCCACCTACAACGAGATTGACGCCCTGCCCACTACAGTGGACCGGCTGCGGGCGGCGGTGCCGGAGTCCGAGGTCCTGATTGTTGATGACAACAGCCCCGACGGCACCGGCGATCTGGCCGAGCAGATGGCCGCTGCGGATGAGCAGATCCATGTGCTGCACCGGGTGAAGAAGGACGGCCTGGGCGGGGCCTATATCGCCGGTTTCGGCTGGGGCCTGGAGCGGGACTATGACGCCTTTGTGGAGCTTGACGCTGACGGCTCCCACCAGCCTGAGCAGCTGCCTGATCTGCTCAGCGAGATCGACTACGCAGATCTGGTGATCGGCTCCCGTTGGGTGGCCGGAGGCTCGGTGGTGAACTGGCCGCTGCACCGTGAGCTGATCTCCCGTGCCGGCAGCCTCTACTCCCGGACCATGCTGGGCCTGCGCGTACGGGACATCACCGCAGGGTTCCGGGTCTTCCGCCGCAGCACCTTGGAGGAGATCGACCTGAGCTCCATCGAATCAGTGGGCTACGGCTTCCAGGTGGATATGACCTTCCGGGTGGCGCGCCAGGGCAAGACCATCAAGGAGGTGCCGATCACCTTTGTGGAGCGCACCCTGGGGGAGTCCAAGATGAGCAGTGGAATCGTGCTGGAAGCGGTGGCTAATGTCACCAAATGGGGACTCTGCGCACGCGCAAAGGCCCTGGCCAAAAAGGCCAGGGCCTATCAGCGCTAGTCCCCGCGGCGGCTAGACCTTTTCGCCGCGCTTTTCGCGCAGGATCTTGAGCCGGTCCTTGAGGATGTCCTCAAGCTCCTTCTCGCTGCGCCGCTCCAGGAGCATGTCCCAGTGGGTGCGCACCGGCTTCTCCGGCTCCTCCTCGGGGACCTCGCCCTCAGCGAGTACGCCGACCTTTCCGGAGTTTGAAGTCCAGGTGGCCGGGATCTCGGCATCTGCCGCGAACGTCACGGTGATCTTCTCGCCGTCCTCGCAGAGGTACTCAACGTTCTGGCGGGGGGCCGGCTCAACACCGGACTCAGTCTCCATGGACTGGGCGCCCAGGCGCATACCGCGCAGGCTGCGGTCGCTCATCGATGCTCCTTAGATACGGTGACAGTTCTGTTCCGAATAGCCAACAGCGGGCCCAGCCGGAGTATTCCCGGCGGGCTCAGCCCTGCCTCGGCGCCTCGGTGCCCTGCTGGTCAGGACCCTGCTGCGGGTGCGGCGGGTTCTGGGCATCGCCGAGGCCGGTGTCAGCCTCCGGGGGAGCGCTCTCCTCGACTCGTTTGAGCACCTCATCGGAGTCCTCCAGACCGGGCACCGGTGCGTCGGCTGCTGAGGCATTGCCGTGCTCAGCCTTGCGGGCCTCCTCCTCGAGCTCCTTGGAGCTGAGGTAATGGGTGTTCTCGTCCGTGACGGAGGTGGACCGGGCGGATTCAGCCAGGTCTGCGATGGCGTTAGAGATGGACGGCTTGCCCCGGCCGCCGGAGGAGGACTGCTCCTGCTCGCGGCGCTTCTTCAACCGTTCGGCACGTGCCTCCAGGGCCTTCTCACGCTCCTCGAATGACTGTCCCGGGGCGGCGTCGTTATTTCCGCCGAATGCTCCGGAGAGCGATTTGAGCGCCTCACCGAACTCACCGGGGATCACAAACATCGTGTTGGACTCGGACTTAGCCATCTCCGGCAGAGTCTGCAGGTACTGGTAGGAGAGCAGCTCAGGGCTGGGCTCGGAGGCGTGAACAGCATTGAACACGGTCTCAATAGCCTGGGCCTCAGCGTTGGCGGCCAGGATCCGGGACTGGGCCTGGCCCTCAGCTTCGAGAATCGCGGCCTGCCGGTCACCTTCAGCATTGAGGATGGCCGACTGCTTATTTCCCTCTGCGGTCAGGATGGCCGCACGGCGGTTGCGCTCGGCGCGCATCTGCTGCTCCATGGAGTCCTGGATGCTGTGCGGCGGATCGATGGCCTTCAGCTCCACCCGGGCGACCCGGATGCCCCAGCGGCCGGTGACCTTGTCCAACTCGCCGCGGAGCATGGAGTTGATCTGGTCGCGGGAGGTCAGTGCCTCCTCCAGGTTCATACCGCCGACCACATTGCGCAGGGTGGTGGTGGTCAGCTGTTCCACGGCAACGATGTAGTTCTGGATCTCGTAGGTGGCGGCCTTGGGGTCGGTGATCTGGAAGTAGACCACAGTGTCGATCGAGACCACCAGGTTGTCCTCGGTGATCACCGGCTGGGGCGGGAAGCTGACCACCTGCTCACGCATATCCAGCATGGGCAGCAGCCGGTCGATGAACGGGACCAGCAGGGTCAGTCCGGGCCCCTGGGTGCGCTGGTACTTACCCAGGCGTTCGATGATGCCGGCGCGGGCCTGCGGGATGATGCGAACACTCTGGGCGAGCACCACCACCACAAAGGCGACCAGTGCAAGGAGTACGACTATGACAACTACTTCTGGCATGGTGACCATCCGTCCTGTTCGGTTGCGGTCTGTATCAGTTCAGGCTTCACGGGTTTGTGAATCATTCCACTCGATGCTTGGTGCCGGCTTGAGGTAGACAGTGGCGCCGTCCACGGACTCGACCACCGCGGCGGCGCCGGGCTCAATCCGGTAATCACCAGCGGCCCGAGCCGTCCAGGTGTCCCCGTCCACCTCGGCCAGTCCTGAGGTTTCGGTGACGGTCTCCAGGGCCTCTGCATGCAGGCCCTGCATCCGGTCAATATTGGTGAGTTGGTCCTGGGGGCCCTTCTTGAGGTGCTTGAGGGCCACCGGGCGCACGGCGCCGAGCATGAGCAGGGCGGTGACGGAGCCGATGACCACCTGCAGCCAAGCTTCACCGCCGGCCAGGGACACCGTCATCGCTGCCAGTGCCCCGACAGCCAGCATCAGGAACATCAGATCCAGCACGAAAGACTCGATGACGGCCAGCACGAAGGTCAGAGCCAGCCAGGCGGCCCACAGGTTCTCGCCGAACCACTCGATCATGAGTACCTCCCATCAGCTGTGACCTGCATCGATGTTCCTACCCAGCCTATCCGGAAGTGCTGTCCAGGTCACTTGCCGGTTTTCGCCAGAGCAGCAGGTCCAGGTCTACAGTGACCTGCCCGGTCGGTAGGGCAGCAGCACGGGAACGGACTTCCACCGGGTCCAGGTGGTGGCCGGCGGGGCCCATGAGCACCAGATCGGCAGCGAGGTCAGTGCTCCACGGCATCTGACTGCTGAGCCGGCGGTGGGCGAGGGGCTCGCCGAACTGGGGCTGCATCTGCTGTATCAGTTGGGCGCGCTTCTCCTGGTGCTGGCCCAGCAGTCCGGCTGCTCGGAGCTGAAGGAGATGATCCGGGCGGGGCAGGGCCACGGCTACCAGGCCCAGTGGGCGCAGGGCGCGGGCGTACTCTGGTGGATTCCGTGGGGCGAAGATGTTGAGCAGCAGGTCTGCGGTGGCATCGGGAAACGGCAGCGGCTGCCAGAGATCCCAGGTCAGTGCCAGGGCGCGCGGGTGCTTGGCAGCGCGCTTGAGTCCGGCAGGGGAGAGGTCCACAGCGATGCCGTGAGCCTGCGGATGGTCCTGCAGCAGTCGGTGAAGATAATGTCCGGTGCCGGCCCCACAGTCCAGGATCAGCGGCGCGGAACTGCGGAGTTCACTTTGGAGCTCCTCGATGAGCACAGTGCACAGTGCCTGGCTCAGCTGGGCGAAGACGCCCGCTTGCTGAACCCGCTCACGGGCCATGATCATCGGCGCGGTGTCCGGTCGGAACTTGACTCTGCGCCCGGCCAGGAGGTTGACATAACCTTGGCGCGCGGCATCAAAGCGATGCCCGGCGGGGCAGACTGCTGCACGGAGCCGATGCTCATCGTGTTCCAGGCTCAGCAGCGCACTGCAGTGTGGGCACAGTACCGGCCAGGAGAATCTCATCTGGCTCAGAGTATCTGTTTCACTGGCTAGGTGTCGGCGCAGAAAGCCGAGCGACCACGCATAGCGACAGCTCTGGCCGCCAGTCCGATAATCTGCATTATGTCAGGTTATGGATCTCGCCCTGTAGTCTGGACCGGTGCGCACGCTCCCCTTCCTGCTCATCGACGCTGCTTTGGTGCTGGTCTTTGCTGCACTGGGCAACCGGGCCCATGACTCCGGACTGAGCCCAGCCGATCTGATCTCCACGGCCTGGCCGTTCCTGGTGGGTCTGGCTCTGGGCTGGGCGGCCTCGGGTTCCTGGCGCCGTCCGCACAGCCTCTGGCCCCATGGGGTGATCCTGCTCGCGGTCACCGTAGTGGTAGGCATGCTGCTGCGTCAGCTCTTCACTGATGGCGGCGCGCAGTTCTCCTTTGTGCTGGTGGCCACCGGCACCCTGTGCCTCCTGCTGCTGGGCAGACGACTGGCGGCCTTGATCACCTTGCGCCTGCTTGCACACCCCACAAGGGCGTGACCCCTGTCTGATCTGGGAATTTTGGCTGAACCTCAGGCCCATGTCCAGGCGGCGTCAAGGCTGGCGTCGTTACTCTGGCACTGTCCAATGCAAGCGTCACCCACCGTTCAAGGAGGACGCAGTGAAGGCAGTGACATGGCAGGGCCCGCGCAAGATGTCCGTGGAGGATGTCCCGGATCCGCGGCTTGAAGAGCCCAGTGATGCTATCATTGAAGTAACCTCGACCGCGATCTGCGGCTCAGACCTTCACCTCTACGAGGTTCTCGGGCCCTTTATGCGCCCCGGAGACATCGTGGGTCATGAGTCCATGGGCCGGGTGGTCGATGCCGGGCCGGAGAGCAATCTGCATCCCGGGGATCGGGTGGTGGTGCCTTTCCAGATCGCCTGCGGCAACTGTTACTTCTGCCAGCAGGGTCTGCAGACCCAGTGTGAGACCACTCAGGTCACCGCCCAGGGCTCCGGAGCCATGCTCTTCGGCTACTCGGAGATTTACGGCTCGGTCCCGGGCGGGCAGGCCGAGTACCTGCGTGTCCCCCATGCCGACTATGGGCCGATCAAGGTCGGCGATGAGCTGCCGGATCACCGCTACCTCTTTCTCTCTGATGTACTTCCCACCGCCTGGCAGGCCGTGGCCTACGCCCTGCGCTCCCCCGGTGACTCCGTGGCAGTACTGGGACTCGGACCCATCGGCCAGTTCTGCGCCCGCATCGCCCAGCACCTGGGTATGACCGTCTACGCCATCGACCCGGTCCCCGAGCGGCGGGAGATGGCAGCCCGGCATGGGGCTGTGGTCTATGACAGCACAGAGGATTCGGTGGGTCAGATCAAAGAAGCCACCCAAGGCCGCGGACCCGATGCGGTGATCGACGCCGTGGGCATGGAAGCACACGGCGATGCCCAGTCGAGGCTGGCAAAATTCGCCCAGCGGTCCGTGCAGTTCCTTCCCGACAAGCTGGGCAAACCGGTCATGGAGAAGGCCGGGATGGACCGGCTGGCCGCGCTCTACACCGGTATCGAGCTGGTGCGCCGCGGCGGTACGCTCAGCCTCTCCGGAGTCTACGGTGGTCAGGCCTCTCCCCTGCCCATGCTCACCCTCTTCGACAAGCAGATCCAGGTCACCATGGGCCAGGCGAACGTCCGGCGCTGGGTGGAGGAGATCCTGCCCCTGGTGGAGGACTCCGATGATCCGCTGGGCCTGGAGGACTTCGTGACCCACCGCCTCCCCCTGAGCGAGGCGCCCAGCGCCTATGAGATGTTCCAGAAGAAGGAGGACGGCTGCATCAAGGTCGTCCTGGACCCCACCGCCTGAACCACACCGACTTAACCAACCAGAAAGGAGCAGAGAATGACGACGACGCCCGAGGGGGCGCAGCAGCCCCAGACCCAGCAGGACCCACGCGCCAAGCATCAGGATGAGTTCCCGGCGCATGAGGATATCGGCCAGCCTGGGCTGACCTCACAGACCGCCCCTGATCCGGACCACGGCGAGGAGAGCTACGTGGGCTCCGGGAAGCTGAAGGGCCGCAGGGCGCTGATCACCGGAGGCGACTCCGGGATCGGCCGCGCGGTGGCCATCGCCTTCGCCCGGGAGGGCGCGGATGTGGCGATCGTGCACCTTCCTGAGGAACAGGAGGACGCCGAGACAACCCTGAAGCTAGTGCGCGAGGCCGGTCAGAACGCCGCCGCATATGCCCAAGACCTGCGCGCAACCGATGCCGCAGAGACGGTCCTGCAGCGCGCATTGGAGGACCTGGGCGGGCTCGACATTCTGGTGCTCAACGCCGCTTACCAGCGCAAGCGCAGCGGGATCGATGAAACCCCCATCGAAGAGGTGCAGCGGGTCTTCGACACCAATCTGATCTCCCATATCGCGCTCACCAAGGCGGCCGTCCCCCACCTGAACCCGGGCAGCGCCATCATTACCACCACCTCAATCCAGGCTGCAGGGCCTGCTCCCCCACTGTTCGACTACGCGATGACCAAGGCGGCTCAGGTGGCGTTCACCGAGGTGCTCGCCCAGGAGCTGACCCCGGCAGGCATTCGGGTCAACGCGGTGGCACCAGGCCCCATCTGGACTCCGCTGATCCCCGCCACCAACTTCCCCGAGGACAAAGTGGAGAGCTTCGGGTCCGACACTCCCATGGAGCGTGCCGGCCAGCCGGCCGAACTCGCCGGGGCCTATGTCTACCTGGCCTCGGAGGACGCCAGCTACACCTCAGGGGCAGTGATACCTGTCACCGGTGGAAAACCGTTCACAGGAGGATGATCTCCAATGGCTGAACAGAACCGATCGAGTGTGAAGGACGAGGAGCTCTACGAGAAGCTCCGCGATGAGCAGGGCTACTCCAAGGAGAAGGCCGCCAGGATTGCCAACTCGGCAAACCGGGAGGGCCGCTCGGCCCAGGGCAAGAAGGGCGGAAGCTCTCCCCAGTATGAGGACTGGACCGTAGAAGAGCTGAAGGACCGTGCCAAAGAGCTCGATCTCACCGGCTACTCAGATATGACAAAGGACGAGCTCATCGACGCCCTGCGCAACCACTGATGTCTACGATTGGCCTGCTGCTTTCAATAGTCGGCGCCGTGGTGGTGCTCTTCCTGCTCATTATGGGGTTGAAGCTGCACGCCTTCGTAGCCCTGCTGGTGACCTCGATTCTGACTGCCGTGGTGGTCGGCGTCCCGCTGGGGGATGTCATCGAGGTGGTCGAGGAAGGAATGGGCGGAGTCCTGGGCTTCGTGGCGATCATCGTCGGGCTGGGGGCGATGTTCGGGCAGGTGCTTCGTGTCACCGGCGCAGCCGAGAAGATCGCGGACACCCTGGTGGAATCCTTCGGGGAGAAGCGGCTGCCCTCATCACTGGGCCTGACCGGGTTCATTGTGGCAATACCCGTCTTCTTCGACGTGGTGCTGGTGCTGCTGATGCCGCTGCTCTATACCCTGGCCCGCCGAGCCGAGGTCGCCCTGCTCACCCTGGCCATCCCACTGCTGGCCGGAGCGAGCATCGCCCACAGCCTGGTCCCGCCCACCCCCGGCCCGGTCGCGGCAGCCGGGGTACTGGGCGCGGACCTGGGTTGGGTGATCCTGCTGGGCATTGTCGCCAGCATCCCGGCGGTCATCCTGGGCGGGGTGCTCTACGGTAAGTTCATCGGTGCCCGGATCCAAGTGGGAGCACCTGATGAGGGTGACTCCGATGACGAGGAGGAAGACCAGCCGAGTTCGGACAGCACCCCGAGCTTCGGCATGATCTTGAGCATCCTGGCTGTACCGCTGCTGCTGATTCTGGGCAACACTGTCGCCGAGGCGGTGATGGATGAGGACCAGCTGGTGGCGCAGATCATCGCATTGGTCGGAGATCCGATCGTCGCGCTGATCATCGGGGTGCTGCTGGCCTTCTACGTACTCGGCATGCGGCACGGGCTCGGCCGGGAAGAGCTCCAGACGGTCGCCTCCAAAGCCTTGGAGCCGGTGGGGCTGATCATCCTTGTCACAGGTGCTGGAGGGGTCTTCGGCGAAGTGCTGGAGCAGTCCGGCGTGGGCGAGGCCCTGGAGAACACACTCGGTGATCTTGGGATCCCGGTGATTCTCACCGCCTTTGTGGCAGCGGCCCTGCTGCGCGTTTCACTGGGTGCCAGCACCGTAGCCACCGTCACCGCGGCCGCCATCGTGGCGCCGATGGTGGAGGGAGGGGACTTCTCCCCCGCGATGATCGGCGCAATCGTTGTGGCGGTGGGAGCTGGTTCGGTGATCTTCTCCCATGTCAACGATTCCGGGTTCTGGCTGGTGAACCGCTATCTGGGCCTGACGGAGAAGCAGACGCTGGCCTCCTGGTCGGTGATGCAGACCATCCTGTCAGTGGTCGCTTTCGGCACTGTTTGGGCCATGACTCCACTCCTATGAGCAGAGGGCTCAGAGATCGGTGCGATCCAGCGGAACCGGATTGAGATGTGAGACGGCCAGGTTCCCGTTACGTGAGTCCAGGTAGTAGAGCTGGGCCACCACCGGCTGATCCGCGTTCACCACCAGTCCGTAGGGCCTGTCCAGGTACACCGCCTCAGGCTCGATCAGATCATTGATCCGCTGGTGTTTTACCCGTTGGGGTTTCACCAGCACCTCGAAGGGACCGACCGGATCGGTGTCCTCGTAATAGACACTCAGCCTCACACAGGCCTCCTGCTCCCCTGTGTTAAGCAGGCATAGGGTGTTGCGTGAGGTGAACTCCGGCTCATGACCGGTGCTGGCGCTGGGCGCAAATCCTGCGGAAAACACCCAGGTGGTGCGGCCCAGGCCGGTACTGTCTTTGCTGAAGATGCCCATCAGTTCTCCTCCTCGCCAAAGAGCTTCTGCAGGTAGCTGTTCATGAAGACGCCGTCAGGGTCCATCTGACGGCGGACCTCCTGGAAGTGTGCCCAGTCCGGGTACAGAGGTGCCAGCTCGGCAGCACTCAATGTGTGCTTCTTTCCCCAGTGCGGGCGGCCGTCGAACTCCCAGAAGATCGGCTCAATATCATCAAAGTACTGAGCGAATGGCAGCGTGTTGTTCTGCAGCAGGGCCACTGTCATGGTCGGGAGGCCCCCATTGCGGTATTTGGCCTCGGTGTTGGAGATCATCGCCCGGTCCGCTGCGATGGTGCGCACCAGCACCCGCCATCCCACCTGTGCTCGATGCTTAGCCTTGATCCGCTCCCTGATTTGGCGGAAAGCCGTGAGCTGCCCGTCGAATGGCAGCATGTACTCCATCTCTTCGAAGTGCAGATGCCGGTCATTGGGAATGATCTGGTAGTTGGGCCCGGTCAGGTCCTTCTTGAGATAGCTGTGCGGTTCACCCTCAGGTGTAAGTTCAGGCTCATCACCGGGCTTATTCAGCATCCGCACCTGGGCCAGATCGCTGCGCGGGTACCAGTAGAAGTCCATGCTTCGGTTGGTCTCAACAAGCTCCTGGTAGTTCTCCAGCACCCAGTCGATATGGGTGATCCAGTTCTGCCGGTGCAGCTGATGCGCCTCCTCCACCCGCAGGGTCAGCGAGGTCAGCACGCCCAGGCTGCCCAGGGAGACCTGGGCAGCACGAAGCAGGTCGTCGGATTCGGGATCCTCCGCCGGGGCACCTGCGGCCAGACCGAAGGGTACTTCCTCACCCAGGCCGTTGACCAGGGTTCCGCCGACCATAGTGGAGGAGAGATTCCCCAGGCTGATTCCTGAACCGTGGGTTCCAGTGCCGATAGCCCCCGCGATCGCCTGATAGTCCACATCCCCTAGGTTCTGCATAGCCAGTCCGTGTCCGGCCAGCTGCTCCCCGAGGTCCCTCAGGCCGGTGCCCGGCAGCACCGTGGCCAGACCCTGTTCCTGATCTGCAGAGACCACACCGGTGAGGTTCTCCAGGGAGAGCAGCGTGTCCTCAGTGCTGAAAATCGGCACCGAGGAGTGGCCGGAGCCCACCGGTCGCAGAGTTCCCCCGCGACCGCGAGTCTTTGCCACCAGCTCTGCAAGGTGTTCGGGCTTTCTCGGGGACTCGCGACGCTTTGGGGTGAAGCTCACGGATCCGGACCAATTGGTGAACGTCTCTGCCATAGCGCTAAGCCATCCTCCTACAGCTGGGGGGTCAGGGTCTCGCGGTCAGTGCGGAAAGCCCGGCTCCGGGCGTAGCTGTGAACCTCGTCGAGCATCTCGCGCTGCTCGTCGGCAGCTGCAATGAGATCGTGGAAGACATGATGCGGCACCCCAAGCTCCTCGGCATAGTCTGAGAGAACCTCCCAGCCCTGCCGCTTTGCGGTGATCGCGGCAATCATCAACTCAGTCTCCAGCACCAGCGCCGAAGGTGAGCGTTTCAGCGGGGGCCGGGCATAGGGCTTGAGCCGGGCCACCTTCTCCCCCACCCAGAACAGCGGTGCGGTCATCCCGGGCCGGGGGAAGCCCTGGCGCTGGATCAGATCGCTGAGCCACTGGTGCTCTGAGGCGATTGCCTGCGCCACCTGGGACAGCTGCGGATAGGTGGGGGTGTCCTCGAAGGCTGAGGCCATTGCCCAGATCCGCTGCACCCCGGCCGTGGCTCCGGCCAAGTGGTCAGACATGTACTGACGCAGCAGCATGACATCAATGCCCTCAGGCAGACTATGGTCCGCATCGGGCAGTGGATAGCCGGAGTGTGGGGACTCCCCGCGGGGCCGCATCGGGGCTGACCCGCGCCCGGCACCGGAGCTCATTCCCGCGACCAGCTCGGCCAGGGCGTCCTTGGCCGAGACAGTGGGCTGCCAGCCGAGCTCCGTCCTGGCCCTCGTAGTGTCCAGCACCGGCACCTGTTCAGCCATCTGCAGCCAGCCCTCGTCCATGGGCAGCAGATGAGCGCGATTGGCGGCCTTGACCAAGGGCTTCAACGGCCCAAGCGGGATGGGGAGACTGGCCCGGCCGGTTTCACGCCCGGTGATCACCCGGGCGATAGTCTCGGCAGTGAGCAGGTCATCGGCGGCGATGTTGAACGCTCCCCTGGCCCCCTGGATGAGGGCTTCGGCGAAGGCCGCAGCGACGTCGCGGGAGTGCACGGCCTGAGAACGGATGTTCCTCGGCATGGGCAGCATCGGAGGCCGAACGATGTTGAGCAGCTGCACTGGGGCCAGGGAGCCGGCGAAGTACCGCTGGATCTCGGAACCTGCTCCGGACTGGAAGATCAGCCCCGGGCGGATCCGCACCAGGGCTGTATCCGGGTGTAGTGCCTCGAACTCGTCCATTACCCGTTCCTGGGCAGCCTTGTCCTCGCTGTAGTGGGAGCCCGGTATTCCCTCCGTGCCCCAGGACTCGTCCCGGGGGGCGTCATCAGAGACCGGCGAGTAGGCGCCCACACTGGAGGCCACCGCTACCCGGCTGACCCCCGCCGCTGCTGCGGCTTCCAGCACGTGCTTGGTGCCTTGCACGTTCACCCGCCGCAGCAATTCTCTTTTGCTGTTGGGCTGGATCAGCCAGGCCAGGTGCACCACGGCGTCGGCTCCGTCGAAGAGCTCGGTGAGGGTCTCCACGGACTCTGGGAACTGAATGTCCGCAGAGGACCACTCGGCATAGGTATAGGGGACGGCGTCCTGCTGCGGAAGCCTGCGGGCGATGCCCAGGAGTGAGCTGACCTCCTCACGCCCATGGAGCTCCTCCAACAGGGCAGAGCCGATGTTCCCGGTGGCTCCGACAATGGCGATACGCATCTGACGACCAACTCCTCGAGCCGAAACTCTCAAACAACCTGAACTACTCGGTCCCTCTCCAGCCCACCACCTTGACCTGGACTTTTCCTGCACAGACGCTATAAGGCACAGCGCGAAGTGCGCAGCGAGCTTCAGGGGCTCTCGGTCTCCTCGCCTCGGAGTTCGGCGACCTCTTCTCTGAGCTGTTCCACCTGCTGCTGCAGTTCCATCACCTTGCGCACTCCGGGCAGGGTCACGCCCTCCTCGGTGAGGGCCATGACCTGGCGCAGCTGCTCCACCTCGTCCTGGGAATAGCGCCGTTGGCCGCCCTCGGAGCGCTCCGGGGAGACGATCTCCTGATCATCCAGGCGCCGCAGAGCGGCTGGCTGGATGCCCAGAAGCTCTGCGACCTGGCCGATGGTGTAGAAGGGCGCTGAGGTATCCCCCAGCAGGGTGTCCGCCTGCTGGCCGGCGCGGGTCTCGGCGGGAGTGTTGTTCATCTCAGCCTCACAGTGTAGCGGGCAGAGGACCCCTGAATCGCTCCGGCAGGCCTTCCAGGCGGATATTCTGCTGATCAGCCACTACGTCCAACCAGCCGTGCGCGCCAAGGGAGATTCCGTGCACGCTCAGCGTTCCGAACAGGGCCGGAGCCGGTGCAGCATCCACTCGCCCGGCGAGCACATCCACCTCCAGATCCAGAGCGATTCGCAGCATCTCGTAAGGCACTGCGGCGGCCCAGGCCTGGGGCGAGCAGGAGGTGGGGTAGGGCACCGGGATCGGCATATCCGCTCGTGAGAACCCGCAGAACAGTTCGGGCAGGCGTCCGCCGAAGGCCTCCAGGGCGTCTGTCAGGGCGGTGAGCACAGTGAGCGCGGCCTCCCGGAATCCGTACCGGGCCATACCCGCGGCTCCCAGCACGGTGTCATGAGGCCAGACCGAACCGTTGTGGTAGCTGGCCGGATTGAAGATCGCCGAAGAGGCCGAACGGGTGCGGATGCCGAATCCGCTGAACAGATCGGCACTGATCAGCCTGTCCACCACCTTCCCGGCGTGGTCTTCATCCACGATGCCCGTCCAGAGACAGTGGCCGATATTGGAGCTCAGGGCATCTACCTGGTTCTTGTGCCCATCCAAGGCCAGAGCGTAGAAGCTGTGCTGCGGCATCCAGAAGGCTGTGTGGAAACGCTCCTTCAGTTCCGCGGCTCGCCGGCGCCACCCCTGGCCCTGCTCGGGATGGCCCCAGGCCTCCTCCAGTTCGGCCACCGCCAGATAGGCCGCGTAGGCGTAGCCCTGCACCTCTGCCAGAGCAATGGGTGTCACGGCCTGCCGCCCTGCGGAGGTGGCGATGGAATCGTGACTGTCCTTCCAGCCCTGGTTGGCCAGTCCCCTGTCCGAGCTGCGTTGATACTCCAGGAAGCCGTCCCCATCGCGGTCTCCGGATCGGACCAGCCACTGCGCGGCAGCTCGAACTGCTTGCTGCAGGGGCAGCAGCTCCTCAGGCGGGGTGCCCCAGCGCAGTGCCCGGCCGGTGAGCATGAGGAACAGCGGGGTGGAGTCGATGGAGCCGTAGTAGACGCTGTCGCCGCCCAGTGCGAGCGAGAGATCCGCGCCGTGGCGAACCTCGTGAAGGATCTTGCCAGGCTCCTCCTCAGTCATGGGATTCCCCCTCCCCCCTTGCAGGCGGGCCAGCGTGGTCAGGGTTCCCAGCACCAGGGAAGGAGCGAAGGGCAGCACCATCCAGGATGTCAGCAGGGAGTCCCGTCCGAAGAGGGCCATGAACCAGGGGGCTCCGGCGGCGACGACATCGTCCTCGGGGTGATCCGGATCAGTGATGCGCAATGCACCGAGGTCCTGCTCGCTGGTCCGCAGAGCCGATGCCAGCACGGTGTTCGCCACTTCGATGCGCGGGGTTCTCTCCCGCCAGCTGTGCATGCGGCGGGCAGGCTGAGCAGCTTCTACCGCCTGGCCGGCCGGAAAGGCGATATCCAGTTCCCGCCCACTAGCTGAGGGATGGACATTGACTGTGGTGGACCATTCTCCGTGCGGGGGGACCACTGCCCGGTAGGTCAGAGTGTGGGGGGATGCGATGGCCCCGGCGGCGGTGACGCGCACTCCGCGGTGCTCGCCTCCTCGCTCGGCGCGGAACAGCAGGTCGTTTCCTGCCTGAGTGTGGGTCACCGAGCCGACGGCCCCGGTGCCGCGCTCTTTGACCTGGAAGAGATCGGCGAAATCAGCGTCAGCGGTGAGTGTCAGGTGGATCCCGGCGGCCTCGGCGCCGTAGTTTCGCACGGTGATGTCCTCACGCATCCCCTGTCCCACCAGGCGACGGCGCTCCACAATCAGGGTGGGCTCAACTAGGCCCGCCCTGGCGGGGGCCCGGCTGATGAACCGCTGCTCGAAAGGTTCCCCCGGGATGACGGTGAGTGCCTCTAGGGGCTCGCCGTCGATGCGCAGTTCCCAGTGGGAGATGACCCGGGTGTCGCGAACAAAGAGGCCTTCGGCCCGGCCGGGCTGGACGTCCCCGTGAACCCCGGATACGCAGAACGTGGAGCCTTCCACCAGAGTGACCTGGGTCTGCGGCAGGGAGACCGCAGGAAGGCCTGTGGGGCGGACATCCGCATGTGATTCTGATCCCATATGCGCTCCTTAGAGTCGACGCCTTGCACTTGGACAGAATATTAGTTACAACTTCAAATGCAAGTCTTTTAGCACCCGAGTTGCAGGTATCCATTGGCTCTGATTTGTCCCACGGAGGCACTGCGTCACCATGTCCATCGCTACTCATGTACCTGAGAACACCTCTCCGATCCACGGCGAGATTCGGCCCCTGCGCATCGGCATGATCGCCCCGCCCTGGTTTGAGCTGCCACCCAAGGGTTACGGGGGCACGGAGGCCGTCGTGGCCGCCCTGACCGACCAGCTGGTGCTGCGCGGGCACCAGGTGGTCCTGCTCTCGGCAGGCCGCAACGGCACCCAGGCCCAGCAGCACATCAGCGTCTTCGAGCGCCCGCCCAGCGAGATGCTGGGGGCCGATCCTATGCCGGAGGTCATCGCCGCAGCCCAGACCGCCCAGGCCCTGCGGGACCTGGACCTGGATATCGTCCATGATCACTCACTGGCCGGGCCCCTGCTGGCAGCCGGCCGGCAGATGCCCACAGTGACCACGATGCACGGGCCGGTCACTGGGCTCAATGGGGAGTACTTCCGGCGCCTGGGGGCCGCAGTGGACATCATCGCCATCTCGGACGCCCAGCGGAGACTGGCCCCGGATCTCAATTGGATCGGGACGGTTCACAATGCGGTGGACGTCGCGAGCTTCCCCTACCGTGAAGATAAGGAGGACTTCCTGCTGTGGATCGGGCGCTTCAGCCCTGATAAGGGTGCTCATCTGGCCATCGACGCCGCCCGGGCTGCGGGCCGGCGCATAGTACTGGCCGGTAAGCTCAGCGAGGCACCGGAGCAGAAGTACTTCGACGAGCAGGTACGCGCACGCCTGGGCGCAGATGCCGAATACGTGGGCGAGGCTGACGCCGTGCTCAAGCGGGAACTGTTCTCCCAGGCATCGGCCTTGATGTTCCCCATCCAGTGGGAGGAGCCCTTCGGGATGGTCATGGTGGAAGCTATGGCCTGTGGAACCCCCGTGATCGCCACCTGCCGCGGCAGCGTACCGGAGGTGGTGGCCGAAGGCATCAGCGGGATCGTGGTGGATCGAGTTGACCAGCTCCCCGGTGCCGTGGCACGCGCCTGCGCACTGGACCCGCGGACCATTCGCGCCTGGGCCGAGCAGAGGTTCGATCTTCCGGTCATGGCCGAAGGCTACGAGCGGATCTACCGAGTCCTGGTGGAGGGCACTCAGAACATCCAGGATCTGGCCTCCCGGGCCCTCTAGGGACGCCCTCAGGACACACGAAGGGGGCCCCGGGCATCTGCCCGGAGCCCCCTTCGGTTCAGTGCGGACGATCCGTCAGGCCTTGACCAGGCTGCGCAACACGTACTGCAGGATGCCGCCGTTGCGGTAGTAGTTGGCCTCGCCGGGGGTGTCGATGCGCACTACGGCGTCAAACTCCACGGCAGCGCCGTCTTCCTTGGTGGCGGTGACCTTCACGGTCTTGGGGGTCTCACCCTCGTTGAGGGCGGTGATCCCGCTGATGCTGAAGGTCTCGAACCCGGTCAGCCCCAGAGTCTCCGCGGTCTCACCCTCGGGGTACTGCAGGGGCATCACGCCCATGCCGATCAGGTTGGAGCGGTGGATGCGTTCGAAGGACTCGGCAATCACCGCGCGCACGCCCAGCAGACGGGTGCCCTTGGCGGCCCAGTCACGGGAGGACCCGGAGCCGTACTCCTTGCCGCCCAGCACAACCAGCGGAATGCCGGCTTCCTGGTAATTCACTGCCGCGTCGTACACGTAGGCCTGCTCGCCGTCCTTGGTGAAATCGCGGGTGAACCCGCCCTCGACGCCGTCCAGCAGCTGGTTCTTGATCCGGATATTGGCGAAGGTGCCGCGGATCATCACCTCGTGGTTGCCGCGCCGGGAACCGTAGGAGTTGAAGTCCTTGCGCTCCACACCGTTCTCCAGCAGGTACCGGCCGGCCGGAGTATCGGACTTGAAGGACCCGGCCGGGGAGATGTGGTCGGTGGTCACCGAATCGCCCAGCTTCAGCAGCACCCGGGCGCCCTCGATATCCTGCACCGGCTCAGGCTCCAGCTCCATACCCTCGAAGTAGGGGGCCTTACGCACGTAGGTGGAGTCCTCGTCCCAGGCGAATGTGGCGCCTTCCGGGGTATCCAGGGCCTGCCAGCGGTGGTCGCCGTCGTAGATGGTGGAGTACTTGGAGGTGAACATCTCGGTGTCGATGGACTCCTCGATGATTTTCTCCACCTCGATGGGGTCGGGCCAAATATCGCGCAGGAAGACATCATTGCCCTCGGCGTCCTGGCCCAGCGGGTCATTCTCGAAGTCGAAGTCCATGGACCCGGCCAGAGCGTAGGCCACCACCAGCGGCGGGGAGGCCAGGTAGTTCATCTTCACATCCGGGTTGATCCGGCCCTCGAAGTTCCGGTTGCCGGAGAGCACCGAGGTCACTGCCAGGTCCTGCTCCTGCACGGTCTTGGAGATCTCCTCCTCCAGCGGGCCGGAGTTGCCGATGCAGGTGGTGCAGCCGTAGCCGACCACGAAGAAGCCGATCTTCTCCAGGTACTCGATCAGCCCGGACTTCTCGTAGTAGTCAGTGACCACCTTGGAGCCGGGTGCGATGGAGGTCTTGACCCAGGGCTTCTGCACCAGACCCTTCTCCACGGCGTTGCGAGCCAGCACACCGGCGGCCAGCATCACATTCGGGTTGGAGGTGTTGGTGCAGGAGGTGATCGAAGCGATGGAGACTGCACCGTGGTCCAGGTGGAACTCACGGCCGTCAGGCATGGTCACCGGCACCGGCTTGGAGGGACGGCCCACCGCCGGCTCGGCGTTGGGATCCATCGGCCGGGGCTTATCGGCGGGGTCCTGAGACTCGTTCGGGCTGTGTGAGGGCGAGTCCGAGCCCGGGAAGGACTCCGCGGATGCCTCATCGGCCTTACCGTTGAAGCCGTCGGTGGCCGCAGCGGTGTCATCCTCCACGTAGTTGTGGATGTCCTTGCGGAACTGCTCCTTGGCATCGGTGAGCTCGATCCGGTCCTGCGGACGCTTGGGCCCGGAGATCGAGGGCACCACAGTGGAGAGGTCCAGCTCCAGCTGCTCGGAAAACCGCAGCTGCCGTGCGGGATCGTGCCACATGCCCTGCTCCTTGGCGTAGGCCTCCACCAGAGCGATCTGCTCCTCGGTGCGGCCGGTCAGGCGCAGGTAGTCGATGGTGACCTGGTCGATCGGGAACATCGCCGCGGTGGAGCCGAACTCCGGGGACATGTTGCCGATGGTGGCACGGTTGGCCAGCGGCACCTCGGCCACGCCCTCCCCGTAGAACTCCACGAACTTGCCGACCACCCCGTGCTGGCGCAGCATCTGGGTGATGGTCAGCACCACGTCAGTGGCGGTGGCTCCGGCGGGGATCTCACCGGAGAGCTTGAAGCCCACAACGCGTGGGATGAGCATCGAGATCGGCTGGCCCAGCATCGCGGCCTCGGCTTCAATGCCACCCACGCCCCAGCCCAGCACGCCCAGGCCGTTCTCCATAGTGGTGTGCGAGTCAGTGCCCACACAGGTGTCCGGATAGGCGCGCAGTGTGCCCTCGACCTCGCGGGTCATCACCACCTGCGCCAGGGACTCAATATTCACCTGGTGCACGATGCCCATACCCGGGGGCACCACTTTGAAGTCGTCGAATGCGGTCTGGCCCCAGCGCAGGAACTTGTACCGCTCACCGTTGCGCTGGTACTCGATGTCCATGTTGCGCTCGATCGCATCCGAGTTGCCGAAGGAGTCGATCTGCACTGAGTGGTCGATGACCATCTCGGCCGGGGCCAGCGGGTTGATCTTGGAGGGGTCGCCGCCGAGTTCGGTGACGGCCTCACGCATAGTGGCGAGGTCCACTACGCAGGGCACACCGGTGAAGTCCTGCATCAACACCCGGCCGGGGGTGAACTGGATCTCGGTGTCGGGCTGAGCGTTCTCGTCCCAGCTGCCCAGGGCTTTGATGTGCTCGGCGGTCACATTGGCGCCGTCCTCGGTGCGGAGAAGGTTCTCCAGCAGAACTTTGAGGCTGTAGGGCAGGGATTCGTATCCCTCGACCGTGTTGAGCCGGAAGATTTCATAGTCGGCGCCGGCGACGTTGAGAACGCCTTTGGATCCGAAACTGTCCACTGTGCTCACGCTTAGACTCCTTAGTCTCGTTGGCGGGCTGACACAGCGCATGGGTGCGCGCTAATCAACATCCATCCTACTCATAGCGGCGGACCGCTCTGTTTAGGTAACACTCACCGCGTGGCCGCAGATGAATGTGGTTCAAAGAGTGCAACAGATTCCATGTGGTGAGTATTCGGGTACATGTCCAGCAGGGCCAGATCACGGATCTGCCAACCCAGCTCAGCGAGCACCCGAGCGTCCCTGGCGAAGGAGGCCGGATCGCAGGAGACATAGACGATCCGTTGCGGCTGTGAGGCACTGAGCCCCTCCAGCACGGTTTTGGCTGCACCGGCACGGGGCGGGTCCAGTACGACGACGTCAGCAGACTCCAAGCGGGCGGCCACCGTTTCTGCCGAAGCATTGACCACCTCCACTGAGGGGAGGCCTCTGAAGAGCCTCTGAGCAGCTGCTGAGGTGCCTTCGGCGGCCTCCACGGAGAGCACCTGCCCGCTCTCCCCCACCCGGGAGGCGGCCCAGGCGGTGAACAGCCCAGCCCCGGCGTAGAGGTCCACGGCGGTGCCGCCGGGTCCCAGCCCGGCGAACTGGTCCACCTGTTCGACCAGAGTGCGCGGGGCGCTTCGGTGAATCTGCCAGAACCCCTCCGGGGGCAGCTGCACGCTGCTGCGACCATCCACTGCAGCCGGCAGCGGCTCGGTGATCATGCGTTCACCGGTGAGCACCTGATAGTCCACCATGGTGGGCCGCAGCTGACTGTACCGGCGGCGCCGGCTGGCCTGCTTAGGCACCGCCAGAATGATGCTGCCCACCCCGGGGGCGAACTCGGCATACTGGTCCAGCCTCTCTGCCAGTGCGCGGCGCTGCTGATCGCCGGAGGCAGGATCGGTGCGCACTATCAGGGTGAGTGGCGGCTCGCCACCGGGGGCCACGGCGTCGACCGTCACAGCCCCGGTGAAGTCCCAGCTGAAGATGCCCGAGGCGCCCACTGCCTCCACCGCCAGCGGCATGGCACGCAGGGCTATCAGATCATTGCTGCGGTTGGGCTTCATCGCCAGGGAGCCGCCGGCCACGCCGAAGCTCACCCGGGTGCGCCAATGCATACCTGAGCCGTCGGCCCCGGGCAGCTGCTGAACCGGCAGCTCCCCGTCGGGACCGAAGCCGGTGAGGTCCAGACCGCTGATATCAATACCGCCGATCCGCTGCATAGTGTCCCTAAAGACGTGGGACTTCAGCCGGCGCTGGTGGATATCGGTGATATGCCCGTAGTCGGCCCCGCCCACCGGGACCTGGTCATGGTCATAGGCGCGCAGTGCATCAGCCTGTTTCCAGGGGTGCCGGCGGCGGTGGTCGGAGGCTTCGAGGACATCGATCACATCGGCGCGCCAGAACCGGGCGGAGGGGTCGCCGTCGGTGACCACTGCGCGGACGGTCTCCCCGGGCACTGCATGCCGGACAAACACCACCCGGCCTTCATGTCGGGCCACACAGTGCCCGCCGTGGGACATCGTCCCGACGGTGAGCGTGAGCACCCGGGACCCGGTCATCCGGTGGACTTCTGCTCGGCGTCCTCGACGGCCGGGGTCTCGCGGGTGATCATCCATCCCAGCCAGAGCGCGAAGGCGTAGAGCGGAACCCCCATGGCTACTCTAGTGACCCCCAGAGCTGCCTCATTCTCCGCAAAGTACAGCGGCAGCTGCACCACGAGCCGGGAGGCCAGCACTGCGGTGATCAACCAGGTGGCCAGGGCGTACCGGCGGCGCCGCAGGGCATCCTGCCGCCACTGAAACCCCTCTCCCCGGATGAGCCCGAAGAGGATGCCCATGGCAGGCCAGCGCAGAGCCACTGAGAGGCTCAGCCCCAGGATGTACCCGGCGTTGATGAAGAATCCTGGTACGTAGTAGCCGCGGGCTTCGCCGGAGAAATGGGCGAAGGCAGCGCAGATGAGCACCCCCGCCAGACCGGAGAAGGACTGCACCAGGGAGCCGCGCTGCAGCAGCCGGGCCAGAGTGAAGAGCACCCCGATGGCTATGGCCAGGCCGATCGCCACAGCCAAGTCATCAGTCAGGAGGTAGGCGGTGAGGAAAGCGGTGGCCGGCAGCCCCGCCTCCACGATGCCGCGCACCCCGCCCACCGAACCCATCACATCTAGGGAACCGTCCTCCCGGGTGGAGATGCGCTTGGCGGCGGTACCGGAGAGCTGGGCACCGAACTGGTCTGCAGAGGGGGGCGAGGAGGAGCTCATGACCCGTCGGTGTCGCGCTTTGCGGCCTCGGGCACCCCATTGGTGCGATTGGGCTGGGAGCCGGCTTCGGCAGGGTTCTGCCCCTTAGGCACCACCACTCGCTTGGCGCCGGCGGGCGGATTGAGCTTGAGCAGCTCACGCGGGGGAAGCGGATCATCTCCACGGTTGACGATGATCCGGGAGAACAGCTCCTCCACTCCAAGGGAGGCTTTGCGGTCGATGGCCCCGCGGCCGCCGATCACACCGCGCAGGAACCAGCGGCTGCCCTCGAAGCCGATGAAGCGGGCGGCCCGCCAACCCTGGCGGCCGTCCTTGAGCACGGTGGGGACCCGGGCGTGCAGCTCGGGGCCGAACCGGCCCTCGATCATCTTGGTACGGCCCTTCTGCTTAGTCACCGACTCCTGAATCTGACCCCGGACATCCTCCCAGATGCCCCCAGATTTGGGGGCTGAGAACGCCTGGAGCTGGATGCTGGCCTGACCGATGCTGATGGTCAGGGACACCACCCGCTTGGTCTTCTGATCGATGTCCAGGCGGATCTTCTGACCCTTGGCGGCCGGTACCAGGATGGCCCCGAAGTCGATATAGCCCTTGGTGGACTCCACATCCTTGGCGTCACGGGGGCCGGGACCGGGCTCGAAGCCGGATTTGGGCACATCCTCAGCGGCGGCGTCGTCGTTCTGCTGGCTCTCCGGTTCGGTGATCTCCTGCTGGTCACCGGAGACCGCATCTTCCTCACCGGAGACCTCGGCCTCGGTGATCTCGACATCTTCCTCGACCGCCTCGGCGGCAAGCGCCTCTTTGATGGTCTGCGGCTTCTGCTGCTGGTCCTTCTTCTTTTTGCCGAAGAGCATGCGTCTCCTTGATCCTTGCTGTTGGCGCTGTGCGCAGTGGTCTGGTCAGGCGGTGGTGGTCAGGCCGCTGGAGCCGAAACCCCCTGCGCCGCGGACTGACTCCGGCAGCGTGTCCACCGGGGTGAAGACCGCCTGGGCGACCTCCTGGAACACGATCTGAGCGATCCGGTCCCCGCGCCGGAAGCTCACCGGCTGCGTGGGGTCGGTGTTGATCAGCAGCACTTTGAGCTCCCCCCGGTAGCCGGCGTCCACGGTGCCGGGGGCGTTGACCATGCTGATGCCGTGCTTATGGGCCAGCCCGCTGCGCGGATGCACCAGGCCCACCCAACCCTCCGGGATCGCCACGGCAACCCCGGTGGGGACCATCCGGCGCTGCCCGGGCTCCAGGGTGAAGTCCTCTGCGGTGAGCAGGTCCGCCCCAGCGTCGTCGTGATGGGCGTAGCGCGGCAGCGGCAGCTCGGGGTCCAGCTGCTGGATGAGGATCTGAATCCTGTTCACAGTACCTAAGCCTACCGTGGGAAGATGGGGGCTATGAATGACTCTGCGCATTATGCCGAGAAGCTGTGGCCGGCCTGGTGGATTTGGCTGGCCGGGGTGCTCATCGGGGCCTCATTCTCGACGATCTTCTTTCCGATAGATCCGTTCTACGGGTTCGTGGCGATGGCGGCGGGTGTGGCCATCGTGGTGGCGGCGCTGATTGCCATCACGCCGCGGATCGAGGTCACTGACCAGTGGCTGAGAGTGGGGCGCGCTCAGATTGAACGTGAGCATCTGGGCCGGGTGGTGGCGCACTCGGGGGCCGGGGCACGTGAGCAGCTGGGCCCCGGGTTCGATGCGCGCAGCTTCCAATGCATCCGGGGATGGATCGACCCCGTAGTGACTGTTGAGATCACAGATGAGCAGGACCCGGTGCCCTACTGGCTGTTCTCCACGCGGAATCCGCAGGCAGTGCTCGCCGCGCTGGGTTCGCAGGAGCCGGTGCGCACCACCGGCGTCTCGGTCCAGGAAGGCTGACGGCTAAGCCGGAATGCCGACCAGTGGAGCAGCGAGCAGCTCAGCTGAAGTCTTACTGAGCAGCTAGCCGAAGGCGGTGCTGCGACTTCAGGCCCGAAGGCCAGCCCTAGCTGGCCGAGAGCCGAGCGGGGCGTGTGCCCGCCGGCGAGACAAGCACTGCTCAGCTTTCGCAGTCGGTGCAGAAGAACTGACCGTCCTGCTCACGGGCCACCTGCGAGCGGTGGCGGACCAGGAAGCAGGAGGCGCAGGTGAACTCGTCGGCCTGGGCCGGCAGCACGCGTACCTGCAGTTCCTCGTCGGAGAGGTCGGCCCCGGGCAGCTCGAAGCCTTCGGCGGCCTCGGCCTCATCCTCGTCGACCACGGCCGACTGTCGATTGGTGGAGCGGTTCTTCAGCTCCTCGATGGAGTCTTCGTTGACGTCCTCATCGCTCTTCCGCGGGGCATCATAGTCGGTAGCCATAGCAGGTGCTCCAATGGTGGTTCCTACGTCTGTGGCCCAGGTCGGTGCGGCCTGAGCAGACGTTTAAGTTCGCACAGATTGTGTCGTATCGGGACCCGCCTGACAAATCGGGGCCGTCATATTCCAAGCAGGAATCCTTCCAGGCGGGGTTGAGCCGCCCGGGTGCCTGTCTGCCCGGCCGCGATACAGTGGCCCGAAAGAACTGTGAATTGCTGACAACGGAGGACGCTGCTGATGCAGGATCTGCGGATCGTGGGGGTCGACGCTGAGAGCCGGACCCCTCGCCTGCTGCTCTCCGACGACTCCGGAAACGAGTATGCCCTGAACATCGACCAGGCGCTGCGCACTGCAGTTGCCCGGGCGGCCTCCGATGCGGCCGCAGCGGCCCAGAAGCCCTCCGCCAGGCTCTCCCCGCGGGATATCCAGGCTCGGCTGCGGGCCGGCGCCACCTTGGAGCAGGTGGTGGAGGCCTCCGGACTGAGCCGGCAGCACGTGCTGCGTTATGCAGGGCCGGTGGCTGACGAGCGGGCCTACTTCGCCGGCCGGGCCCGGCAGACGGTGGTGGCCCGGGCCTCCAGCGCCGAGGCGCACCGGATGGCCTTCGGCGATGCCCCGGCCACTCTTGAGGCGATGGTCAAAGTCCGGCTGCGAGCCGCCGGAGTTGCTCTGAGCACGATGAGCTGGGACGCCTGGCGCCGTGAGGACGGCCTGTGGGCCGTAGTCTGCAATTTTGACCCCGGCAGCTCCGAGACCCATGCCGCCGGCATCGGCCAGAAGCCGCCGGCCGAATGGGTTTTCGACCCCGCTGGGCGTACTGTGCGCCCGGAGAACAAATGGGCCGAGTCGCTCAGCTCCCTACCGGCTGCCCCGGGGCGCAGTGCCGCTCGCGGCCGGAGACTGGCGCCGGTGGATGAGCCTTTCGACGTGGACGACGACGCCGCGGCCTCCCCTGCTCCGCGCAGCCCATCAGTTGCCCGCCGCACCCCCGTGGAAGGGGCAGACGGCGCCGGGCATGAGGATCTGCTGGAGATACTGCGCGCCCGCCGCGGCCAGCGCCTGGGCACCGATGAGTCCGGTGACGACAAACTGGCCACTCTGCTGACCCGGGACGAACAGGGGCAGTCTGCCCGGCCCGCTAAGCCCTCCCCAGCGGCTGAAGAGACCCTCCCGGGGCTCGGCGAGGGCCTCGAGCAGAACGATGAGCCTGATGCGCAGGAGTCGGATTCAGCTGAGTCCGAGCGCGGTACAGATGCCTGGGGATTCAGCTACGAGGAATCCGGCGATCCGCCAGCGGAGAGCGAATCTGACCAGCCCGCCGAGGAAGAGCCCAAGAAGCGCAGATCCTCAAGCCGCCGCCCGGCCATGCCCCGATGGGATGACATCCTCTTCGGCAGCAAAGACTGAGCTTTGCCGCCATTTCAGGTGTGAAGCTCGGCGTGAGCCGAGCGAGAGGACTGAGTTTTGCGGGCCCGGCCTATGGGGCGAAGGCTCTACCGGTGAGCTCCAGCATCGGGACCTGCCGCTCCGCCTCGGTGATCGAGCCGTGCAGCCCCACCATCTTCAGGAAGTGCCTCCCGGTGCGGGCGATGTGGTAGATGCCGATAGGGGCGTGCACCGCGATGATCACATCCCCGATCCGCTGCAGCACCTGCTGCTGAACCGGTCCGAACCAGCCGGCCTCCACCGCCTCAGCACGGGTGAGTACCCAGGCTGAGTCTCCGAACTCACTACGCCAGCGCTGCGCGAGCTCCGCGGCATCCTGGCCGGGCTCAGCATAGAGATACATCATCCGGGGATCGCCGCCGGTATCCGCCACACCAGCCAGCAGGTCTGCCCGGTCGCTGATGTCGATCCGGTCCGGTTCCGCCACATCCACCATCCCATGGTCAGCGGTCAGCAGAATACTGACCTGCTCCCCGAAGCGTTCGGAGCAGCGGCGGGCGAACCTCGCTGCGGCTGCGTCAAGATCCTCCAGATGCCCGCGCCACTGGGCGGAGTCCACCCCGAACTCATGCCCGGCGTCGTCGATCTCATCCACATACAGGTACACCATCAGGGGCACGGGTGGACCCTGCCGGCTGCCCCGGGGCCGCTGGGCCTCGATCCACTCCGCTGCAGCGGCGAACCGGGCCTCCAGGGTGCCGGCCCCCAGAAAGTCACCGCTGTGCTGCAGGGCGGCCCGGGTCAGGGCCGAGGAGCGGAACTCCGTGCGCGAGACCGTGGCCACCTGCGCCCCGGCCGCAACCGCCTGCTGCAGCACTGTGGGATGCGGCTGCCAGACTGCAGGGTCCAGGTCATCGGGCCAGCCGCCCAGTTGGTTGACCACCCGGTTCAGGGGCGGGGCATAAAGGTCATAGCCGATCAGGCCGTGCTCCCCGGGGGGCAGGCCGGTGCCGAGTGAGGCCAGCGAGCATGCGGTGGTGGCCGGGGCCCCGCAGTCCAGCACCCTAGCCGTACTGGATGTGCGCCAGGCAGAGGCCAGGAAGCGGGCATGGCCGGTGTGGGAGGCGAGGTTCTCCTCGCCCAGTCCATCAGCCAGGATCACCACGGTAATACTGGCCTGGGGCAGACCGAGCCGGTTCTCAAAGCCGCTCAGGCCTAGGGCCGCCGCCGCCGAGCTCAGCACATGCCGCAGGTGCCTGTTCTGATAGTCAGGTGCGGCCGGGAGTTCAGCGGGCATACTTCACGCAGGCCCGGCGCAGCGCCCGGACAAAGCCGCGTGCCTCGTCCACCGCGGTATCCCCCTCTGCGGTGGCGGCGATCCGCAGGGTGATGTCCTCGGGCACGAAGCTGCCGGTGTCCCCATGATCGGCCATGCACTCGGGGTTGCCGCAGTCGGCCGGCATCGAGTCGAACCGGGCGCCCCCGGTCCAGTTGATGTTCAGGGTTACCTCGGCCAGGCCGCGCTGGGGGTCGAAGCGGTCCGGCTGGCGGTGCACCTCGGAGAGAATCAGCGAGCGGATGCGCCCCACCGGCACCACCTCGGTGGAGATCCTCGCTACCACCTCGGCAGGTGAGTCCGTCCGGGTGTTCTCCGGGTGGGGGGCGGCGTCGTCCTCTGCGTCGTGGTCGTCCAGATGAGCCACCACCATGACGTCCTCGGCCAGTACCAGCACGGTGATGTGCCGGTGGACCTCCTCATAGTCGAAATGGGTGTCCACATGGACGATCTGCTGCTCCGGGTCGCGCCCGTCCAGGGCTTCGGTGACAGTGTGATGCACCAGGGAGGGGTAGAACCCTCCGCGGTCGATGGCCGTCTTCAGCGAGACAGTGGATGTGCCCATAGCCATCCATAGTAGCGCTGAGCGTGCTCGAGTATTTTCGAGACGCGGAGTCACGATTCGCGGGCACAGGTCTGATTCGGGATAATGGAGCGGTGCTGCAAACCCAGGCCGACGGAAATGCCACGTTCCATCACCGCAATGCTGCTCTGCTCTCGGTGGCGGAGGTGGAGGCCCCGGAGGTGCTGACCTCCAAGGAGCTCGACCGCAGACTGGCAGACGCCCTGAAGCGGCTGCGGCTGCCCACCGGGCTGCTGCAGCGGGTGGCAGGGGTCAAAGCGCGGCGGAACTGGCGGGCAGACGGTGAGGTGCGCGCCGCCACGGTGGAGGCCGGGCGCAAAGCGCTCAGTGCTGCCGGCGTGGATCCCTCCGAGATCACCGTGATGATCAACACCTCAGTGACCCGCGAGCATCTGGAGCCCAGTGTGGCCGTGGGCATTCACCACGACCTGGGACTGCCGAGCTCAGCGATGAACTTCGACATCACCAATGCCTGCCTGGGGTTCGTCAACGCGATGACCCTGGCCAGCACCCTGATTGACGCCGGCCAGGCCCGCTATGCGCTCATCGTCAATGGCGAGGACGCACGGAAGGTCCAAGATGCCACCGTGAAGCGCATCAACTCCCTGGACGACAACCTCTCCCGGGATGACTTTATGAGCGAGTTCGCCTCCCTGACCCTGGGCTGCGGGGCAGCCGCAGCGGTGATCGGACCTGCCGATGCGCATCCGGAGGGCCACCGGATCATTGGTGGGGTCACCCGCGCGGCCACCCAGCACCACGGACTCTGCGTGGGTGACCACCACGGCATGTTCACCGATGCCCGCGGCCTGCTCGACGGGGGCCTGGAGCTGGTGATGGATGCCTGGGACGATGCCAAGGCTCATTTCGACTGGCAGCAGATGGATGCCTATGTGACCCACCAGGTCTCCCAACTGCACACCTCCTCCATCATCAAGGCAGCCAAACTGGACAAGAAGCGTGTCCCGGTCACTTATCCCGAGCTGGGCAATGTGGGCCCGGCCTCGCTGCCGATCACCTTGGCCCGCGAGGCCGAGCGGCTGCGCACCGGTTCCCGGGTGCTGTGTATGGGCGTGGGTTCAGGCCTCAACACCGCCATGGTGGAGATCCAATGGTGAGCTGGTGGCGCCCTGTCCCCGCGAACCGAGCCAGACTGCCCCATCAGGCCCTGACCAGCACCCCGCTGCCCGGCCTGGCCTCCACCTGGTCCCGGCTGGTGGAGGCGAAGTCCCCGGGCGGACCGCATACCTTTCATGTCTTGGACACCGGGCCGGTGCTCGCCGAGCGCGGCATCAAGCCCACCGGGACCATCCTGGCCCTGCACGGTAACCCCACCTGGTCCTATCTGTGGCGCGGGGTGATCGCTGCCTCGCTTGAGCGGGCCGAGCCCGGCAGCGCATGGCGGGTGATCGCCCCCGACCAGCTGGACATGGGCTTCTCCGACCGGCTGGCCCACCCGGAGCCGCCGGCCGCCGGTGCGCCCAGCTACCGCCGACTCGAGCAGCGCCTGGACGACCTCGATGCACTGGCTGATGCCCTAGACATCGACACTGGTCAGCCGCTTGTCACCCTGGGCCATGACTGGGGCGGCATCATCTCGCTGGCATGGGCGGTGCGGCACAGCAGCAGCGTGGACGCGGTGAGCACCCTCAACACTGCAGTGGACCACCCCTCCGGTGAGCCGGTCCCGCCGGCTCTGCGCGCTGCGATGGCCCCCGGACTGCTGCCGGCGGCCACCGTGCTCACCGACGCCTTCTTGCGCACCACGCTGAGCCTGGCCGAGGGCGGACTGGACCCCCACGTTTCGGCCGCATACCGAGCCCCCTACGTCTCCCGGCTGGGCCGCGGCGGCATCGGCGGGTTCGTGGCCGATATCCCAGCCCTGGCCCAGCACTCCTCCCGCACCGCCCTGGAGGAGGCCTCGGCAGGACTGCGGGAGTGGGAGAAGCCCGCGCTGCTGATCTGGGGCCCCAAGGACCCGGTGTTTCGCGACCGCTACCTGCACGATCTGCTGGACCGGCTCCCAGGTGCCGACTTGCACCGGTTCGAGGGCGCAGGCCATTTGGTGGCCGAGGACCGGAACATCTCCGAGGTGCTCTTCACCTGGTTGCACCAGAAATTCCAGCACGACGCCGCCCCGGCTGCCTCCTCTCCCCCACCGGCGGCAGAGGTGATGGGTCTGCACCAGCAGCTGGCGCAGATGGCTGCCTCATGGCGCCGGGACTCCCCGGCGGTGGTGGAGCTGAAGGACAGCGGCGCCAGCCAGCTCAGCTGGGCCCAGCTGCAGGAGCAGGTCGAGGTGCTCGCCTCCGGGCTGCACGAGCTCGGAGTACGATCCGGGGACCGCGTGAGCCTGCTGGTCCAGCCGGGCAACCAGCTCACCGTGATCCTCTACGCCTGTCTGCGGCTGGGCGCGGTGGCAGTGGTCGCCGATGCCGGACTGGGTCTCAGAGGCCTCACCCGAGCAGTGCGCAGCGCCTGGCCCGACTGGGTGATCGGCGAGAAGCCCGGCCTGGCCGCAGCCGCCGCGCTGGGCTGGCCAGGACGGCGGATCAGCGTAGACGCGCTCTCGCCGCGGGCGGCAGCGATTGCCGGGGTGGAGGCCTCAGTGCAGCGGCTGCTGCGCGGGGGCCGCTCAGCGCAGCTGGACACAGTGCCGATGCCTGCCGGGGAGGACCAGGCGGCCGTGCTGTTCACCTCCGGGTCCACCGGACCGGCCAAGGGAGTGATCTACACACATGCCAGGCTCGGTGCACTGGTGGCCCTGCTGCGGAGTACCTTCAGCATCCAGCCCGGGGCCTCACTGATCGCCGGTTTCGCTCCCTTCGCTCTGCTGGGCCCGGCCATCGGGGCCACCTCAGTGACCCCGGACATGACCGTGACCAAACCTGCCACCCTCAGTGCGGCCGCAGTGGCCGCCGCCGCGCGGGAGGGCCGGGCGACCATGTTCTTCGGCTCCCCTGCCGCTCTGGCCAACGTAGTGGCCACCGCCGGGGAGCTCAGCGAGCAGCAGCGCCAGGATCTGGCCGGGATTCGACTGGTGCTCTCCGCGGGCGCCCCGGTGCATCCTCAGCTGCTGGACCGGGTGCAGGAGCTGTTCCCCACCGCAGAGCTGCACACCCCGTATGGGATGACCGAGGGGCTGCTGCAGGCCGATATCACCCGGCCTGAGATCCATCAGGCCATGGCCACCGGACAGCCCGGGGTCTGCGTGGGCCGCCCGGTGGAGGGAGTGGTCTTCGCGCTGGCGCCCCTGGATGATCTGGGCCGGCCCGCCGAGACGCTGCAGGACCCGCAGAACGTTCCTGGCAAGCTGGGTGAGATCGTGGTCTCCGCGGCTCACTTGAAGGCCGGCTATGACCGGCTATGGCACACTGATCTGCGCTCCAGGCGGGACCGCTATCGGGAGCTGCTCTGGCATCGCACCGGAGACGTGGGGCACTTCGACGCCGAGGGCAGGCTCTGGGTCCAGGGCCGGGTGCAGCATGTGATCACCACCCCGGCCGGCCCGGTGGGACCAGGCGTGGTGGAGACCCCGGTGGATGCGCTGCCGCAGGTGCGCCGCTCGGCCGCCGTAGGGGTGGGGCCGGCAGGAACCCAGGCCGTCGTCGTGGTTCTGGAACCTGCCTCCGGTGCTGAACTCGGCTTCGGCTCATCCCCCTTGGCTCAGCCTGAGGTGAGCCGCCAAGTGCGCGAGGCGTCTAGTGAGGTGCCGGTCTCCGCAGTGCTGGTGGTGGACCGGCTGCCCACCGATATTCGGCACAATTCCAAGATCGACCGCACGGCGCTGGCCGGCTGGGCCGAGCAGGTGCTGGCCGGAAGGCGGGTGAACACACCATGAGCCCGAAGTATGCTCAGCGGATCACTCCCGGGGCTAGAGTTCTGGTGACCGGAGCCTCCGGGCTGCTGGGCCGCAGTGTGGCCGCCCGGCTGGCGGAGCTCGGCTACCAGGTCAGCACCCTGCAGCGCAGCCCCTCCGGGCTGAGCTCCGTGCGGGAGGTCCGCGGATCGCTCACCGACCCTGACGCAGTCAGGGCTGCGGTGGAGGGTCAGGACGCAGTGATCCATATGGCGGCGAAAGTCTCTGTCTCGGGGCGCCGTGAAGAGTTTGAGCAGGTCAACATCGGCGGTACCGAACGGCTGCTGGACGCTGCCTGGAGCGCAGGTGTGGACAATATCCTCTATGTCTCCTCGCCCTCCGTGGCGCACGGCGGATCTTCCCTGGTGGGTGTGGGAGCCGGGCCGGCTGACCCTCAGCGGGCGGAGGGCCACTATGCGCAGACCAAGGCCGAGGCGGAGCTGATCGCCGAATCCCGCGCCGAGGTGGGCATGAAGGTGCTGGTCATGCGCCCGCACCTGGTCTGGGGACCCGGGGACGGTCAGCTGACCAAACGGATCATCGACCGCGCCAAGTCCGGGCGGCTGCCGCTGCTGGGCACCGGGGCTCCCTTGGTGGACACCCTCTACATCGATAACGCCGTGGAGGCCTTCAGCGCAGGGCTGCTGCGGCTGCCGAGCATCGCGGCCCTGCCGGTTGAACAGCGCCGACTGGTGGTTACCAACGGTGAGCCGAGGCCGATTGGTGAGCTGCTGATGGGCATCGCCGCTGCAGGTGGCGCCAAGCCGCCCAGGCTGCGGGTGCCGCCGGTGCTGGCCAAGGGCGCCGGGGCTGCCATCGAAAAGATCTGGGCAGTCACCGGACCGCACGCAGATGAACCGCCGATGACCAAGTTCCTGGCCGAGCAGCTTTCCACCGCCCACTGGTTCGACCAGCGGCACACTCAGCGGGTATTGGACTGGAAGCCTTCGGTGAGCATTGATGAGGGACTGCTCAAGCTGGCCCGGCACATCCGCAGGACCGGGAAAGTGGTCTGAGCAGTTCAGCCGAGGATGCGGCGCAGTGCGGCGGCCTCGTTCTCTGAGACGCTGCCGATGAACCGGGCCAGGACTGCCTCGCGATCAAGGGCAGTGCCAAGCACTTCGTTGAGCATCTCCACCGTGTGCTCCTCACGGGTTGCCGTGGCGGCATAGCGGTGAGGCCGGGTGCTGCGCTCCCGCTCCACCATGCCCTTCTTCTCCAGACGGGCCAGCACAGTGAGCACAGTGGTCACGGCAAGGTCCTCGTCCAGCTGCTCGCAGACTTCATTGGCGCTCAGCTGCTGACCCGACTCCCACAGCAGGGTCATCACTGAACGTTCCAGCTCACCGAGTGAGGCCATGGATGTGCTCCTTCTGACAAAGTTCCTTCCAGCTCCACGATACTCCGATCGGCGCAGCTTTTCTACATTCGGTAGAAGTGTTGCGCTCAGCCGCTGACCAGGGCCGCTGCTGCCTGCGAGAGTGCCTCAGGGCTGGAGCAGACTGCCTCGATGGGCTGATCTGTGGGCACCCCTGAACCGTCCCGTCGGCCCAGCTCAGCGGGCACGGTGCGGGCCGCCCCGCGCTTATCAGCTGCCAGCGGTGGTGCCAGCACTGCTGCACCGAGGCTGAGATGGTCCTCCCCGCGCAGGAAACGGTGGGCGCGCACCCCTCCGGTGTCCCGCCCCTTGGTGGGGAACTCAGCCAGATCGGAGACTTTGACACTCTCACCACCCAGGCCGTCCAGGGTCTCGGCTCCGGCTGCGCAGGTGACCACCACGGCAGCGGCCGGGACCTCGGCTGCGGCTGCAGGAATCACAGAGAAGCCGATCACCGCGTCCTCGGCTCCGAGCTTCATACCCGCTACGCCGCCGCCGGTGCGGCCCTGGGGGCGGACATGGGAGGCTTCAAAGGTCAGCAGCTGGGCGCGCCGGGAGATGAAGACCAGCCGGTCCGAGTCCGCCGCGGTGACCCCGCCGCCGATCACCGTGTCCTTATCCCTGAGGCTGATGACCTCCCAGTCGTCTCCCTTGGCCGGGTATTCCGGACGCACTCGTTTCACCCGCCCGGCGGCGGTGGCCAGCGCGATCACGGCATCCAGGGGGAAGAGCCCGATGAGCTCCTCGTTCTTGGCCAGCTGCAGCGAGCCGCTGAAGAAGTCTTTGATCTTCCCACCCTGGTTGAGGTTCACCGTGCCGCCGGCAATCTCCAGCACCGGCATCTCGATCACCGGCACCCGCAGCATCCGGCCGGCAGAGGTCACCGCCCCGATCTCCGCCCGCGCGGTAGTGGCCAGCAGGGAGCGCAGCGCATCGTGCTTGCGCCGGCGCGGCGGGTGCAGCAGAGCTGAACGGTCGGTGGTGCGGGCCAGCATCCCGGAGGCGGAGAGCAGCACCCAGCAGGGTGAGTCGGGGATTTCCAGGCCGCCGGCGGCGTCGTGGGTGCTTCCCTGGGCCCGACTAGTGCCAGCCGGGCTGGGGGCAGGCTCAGCCTCCGCATCCACCAGCTCGGACCGGCGGTCGTCCCCGTACTGCTCTGCGACTTCGGCCAGCTCATCAGAGACCGTCTGGCGCAGCAGAGCCTCGGAGTCCAGAATGGCCCGCAGCTGGGAGATCTCCTCCTCGAGCTTCTGCTTCTCCTGCTCCAGCTCCAAGGTGGAGTACCGCGTCAGCTGCCGCAGCCGCAGCTCCAGGATGTGCTCAGCCTGAGGCTGGGTGAGGTCAAAGATGGTGATCAGCCGTTCTCTGGCCGCGGCAGTGTCCTCTGCGGCCCGGATGATCTGAATGACCTCATCAATGTCCAGGATTGCGATCAGCAGGCCCTCGACTAGATGCAGACGGTCCTGCCGTTTGCCCAGCCGGTGCGCGCTGCGGCGGCGGACCACATTTATGCGATGGTCCACGTAGACCTGCAGCAGCTCCAGAAGTCCCAGGGTGCGCGGCTGGCCGTTGACCAGAGCCACATTATTGATCCCGAAGCTGGTCTCCAAAGGAGTGTGTTTATACAGCTGGGCCAGTACAGCATGTGGGTCGAAACCGGCTTTGAGCTCGATGACCATCCGGGTGCCGTGCTTGCGGTCAGTGAGGTCCAGCACATCCGAGACCCCGGCGAGCTTCTTGGCCTGAGCGGCCTCTTTGGTCTTGGCGATGACGCTTTCCGGGCCCACCATATAGGGCAGCTCAGTGATCACGATCCCGTTGCGCCGGGCGGAGACCTGCTCAACGCGCGCTTTGGCCCGGATCTTGAAGCTGCCGCGACCGGTCCGGTACGCCTCGTGGACCCCGTCCAGGCCGATGATCCGCCCACCAGAGGGGAAATCGGGCCCCGGCACATGGGACAGGAGGTCCTCCAGCGTGGCCTCGGGGAGGGCGACCAGGTGTTGGGCGGCGCTGATCACCTCGCGCAGATTGTGCGGCGCCATATTGGTGGCCATGCCCACCGCGATGCCGCTGGCTCCATTGACCAGCAGATTGGGGAACGCCGCCGGAAGCACCCCGGGCTGCATGAACTGGTTGTCGTAGTTGGGCTCAAAGTCCACCACGTCCTCATCGAGGTCCGCGTTCATCGCCAGGGCCGCCGGTGCCATCCGCGCCTCGGTGTAACGGGGGGCTGCAGGGCCATCGTCCAGCGAGCCGAAGTTGCCGTGCCCGTCTACCAGGGGCAGCCGCAGCGCCCAGGACTGGGCCATCCGGACCAGGGCGTCATAGATTGCAGCATCGCCGTGCGGATGCAGCTTACCCATCACCTCGCCCACAACGCGTGCGGACTTCACATAGCCCTTATCCGGGCGCAGCCCCATCTGGCCCATCATGTAGAGGATCCGCCGCTGCACCGGCTTGAGGCCATCCCGGGCATCGGGCAGTGCGCGCGAGTAGATCACCGAATAGGCGTACTCGAGGAATGAGGTCTCCATTTCGGAGGAGACGTCGATATCAGTGATGTTCTCGGCCGGGGTCACAGGGGCCGCGGCAGCGGGACGACGGGCCATAAGCGGTGCGGAGTGTCCTTAGTGTCGTAAGCGTGCAGATATCTGGTTAGTCTTGATCCTATGGGTGAAGAGCCGAAAAGCAGCGGATATCCTGCCCACTGGGAGGCAGATGTTGTTCTGCGTGATGGAGCCGCCGCCCAGGTGAGACCAGTGGGGCCAGAGGATGCGCAGCGGCTGCAGCGGATGCATGCCGCCCAGTCTGAGTCCTCCATCTATCTGCGGTACTTCACGTATAAGTCTGCGCTTACCGAGAAGGAGCTGAAGCGGTTCACCTCCGTGGACCACCGCAACCGGGTCTCCCTGGTGGTGCTGCTGGCCAGTCCCTCAGGAGAGCAGGAGATCATCGGGGTCGGCGGCTTCGACCGGATTGACCAGACCAGGGAGGCAGAGGTCTCCTTCAACATCTCGGATAAGCACCAGGGCAGAGGCCTGGGCTCCATCCTGCTGGAGCACCTGGCCGCTGCCGGCCGGGAGTGCGGAATCGAGCGATTCACCGCGGAGGTCCTGCCGGAGAACCGCAAGATGCTCACCGTGTTCTCCGAGGCTGGCTATGAGGTGCAGCGCAAGTACGAGGACGGGGTGGTGCTCGTAGAGTTCTCCATTGACCCCACGGACCGCTCCCGGGCAGTGATGGAGTCCCGTGAGCACCGCGCCGAGGCACGCAGCGTGGGCGAGCTGCTTGCCCCGGCCCAGGTCGCCGTGGTGGGCGCCTCCCGGGAGTACGGCTCAGTGGGCTATCACCTGCTGCAGAACCTCATCGAGGGCGGGTTCACCGGAGGTGTGCACTCGGTGAACCCGGAGGCCTTTGAGGTGGGCGGGGCGCCGGCCTACTCCTCGCTGGCCCACATTAAGCAGAAGATAGACCTGGCGGTGGTCGCAGTGCCTGCGGACCATCTTCCGGAGGTGATCGCCGACTGCGGGCGGCACGGGGTTAAGGGCATTCTGGTTGTCACCTCCACCACCACTGCCCAGCAGCGCGAGCTGGTGCGACTGGCCCGCCGTTGGGGGATGCGGATCATCGGGCCGGCCTCGGCAGGCCTGATCAACACGGACCCGGATATCAGTCTCAACGCCTCGCTCTCCCCCACTATGCCGGTCGCCGGAGGGGTTGCTCTGTTCAGCCAGTCAGCCTCCATGGGAGTCTCTCTCTACGCCCAGGCGCACCGGCGCGAGCTGGGCCTCTCCGCGGTGATCTCCGCCGGAAACCGCGCAGACCTCTCCGGCAATGACGCCATGCAGTACTTCGAGGACGATCACGCTACCCGGGCCGTGGGGATCTACTTGGAGTCTTTCGGCAATCCCAGGAAGTTCTCCCGGATCGCCCGCCGGCTCTCGCTGTCCAAACCGGTGGTGGTGGCCACCAGTGACCTGATGGGGCACCGGTTGCCCCCCGGCCATGAGGTCCGTCTCTCCCGGGCCCCGCAGGGCGCGCTGGACGCGATGCTGAAGAATTCCGGGGTGATCCAGGTGGGCAATCACGACTCGCTGATGGATGTGCTCCAGGTGCTGGGCACCCAGCCCCTGCCCGCCGGGAAGCGGCTGGGCGTGCTGACCAACTCCGCCTCGATGTCGCGGCTGCTGGCTGATGCCGCAGAGTCTCAGGGACTCAAACCCACCACAGTGCACGGGGATCTTGAACTGGACGGCACCCGCCGCCAGGCGGAGCAGAATCTCACCGCGGCGCTGGCTCGGCTGTTCGAGGATGATGAGGTCGACGCCGTGGCCGTCTGTCTGCAGCCCACCATCACCGGGGACCATTTCGACCATTCCCGGGCGGTATCGATGACCGCCCGGCAGTACACCAAACCGATGGTGATGTCTCTGATCGGCACTTTGGAGGCCAATGTGCCGCTGAACTACATCGGCAACGCCGGGCCGGTCATTGAGACCTCGGCACTGCAGCAGGGAGTGCCGATCTTCTCCTCCCCGGCCCGCTCCGTCTCTGCCCTGGCCAAGATCGTGCGCTACCAATCCTGGCGGGCGCAGGGGGTCGGGGAGACCTATATCCCCGAGGGGCTGGAGGGCACCCGCGTTTCGCGCGAGGCCGACCGGATGCTCGAAGGCTGGTTGGAGGGCGTCGAGGGTGCCGCCCTGCGTCGGCTTAGCCAGGAGGAGACCAACCGGCTGCTGGGCTGCTACGGTCTCGCCGTGCTTCCCTCTGTACCGTTCGAGACGGCCGATGACGCCGCGGCAGCAGCCCGCGAGCTCGGCTACCCGGTGGCGGTGAAGTCCACCAATGCCTATCTGCGGCACCGCCTGGACTTAGGAGGCGTGCAGCTGAACATCGACTCAGAAGAGATGCTGCGCCGGGTGGTGGCTGAGATGCGGCGCCAACTGGCCAAATACGGCAGCCCCGGCCTGGAGGTCCAGGCCATGGCCCCGACCGGGCAGGGCTGCATTGTGCGTGCCATCGAGGACCCGATGATGGGTCCGGTGCTCTCTTTCGGGATCTCCGGGGATGCAGTGGACCTGCTCGACGACTGGGCCCATGCGGTCCCCCCGCTGAGCGATCAGGACCTGTCCCGGCTGCTGAGCACCCCGAAAGCCTCCCGGAAGCTCTTCGGCTACCAGGGGATCCCCGCGGTCGACTTCGACGCCCTCGGCGAGACTGTGCAGCGGGTGGCGATGCTCAAGGATAACCATCCGCAGGTGGCGAATCTGCAGCTCTCCCCGCTGCTGGCCTCCCCGGAGGGTGTGAGCATCCTGCATGCCAGTGTGGAGATCGCCAACCCTGAGCAGCGCACCGACTCCGCCCGGCGCGCCATCAGCCGCTACTGAGTCCGGTCCGCGAGCAGATGCCTATAGCTGTTCACTCTGCCTAGAGCTATAGCGCTCGGCGATGCGAACAGCTCTAGGCACCACACCGAAACCAGAGGCTCATCATGGGTTATCCCCAGGCGCTGACGCCCTGTGGATAGTTTTCTGCGCGGTTCGGGAGTTTCCGCAAGGATCAGAGCATGGCCACAACCTCCTCACCGAGCGACGCCGCACTGCTTATCAGCCGTGCCCAAAAGGATGGGACACACCTCTCCCATCACCTGACGCGCCAGCTCCAGTCTGGCCGGGTTCTGCGGTTGCGGCGCAGGGTGTACCTGCCAACCCAAGCATGGCTGGAGGCTTACCCCTTCCAACGGTTGACCTACATCGCAGCTGCCGTGTCAGCACAGCTGGATGAACCAGTGTTCTGCCGCGAGACCGCCCTGCATCTGCACGGACTCCCGCTGATCCGCCTGCCGGCAGCAGTACAGGTCCGTGCGCCCTCGCGGCATCATGTCCGGAAGCTGCCTCAGCCAAGTATGACCGGCAGGCTGAGCCCGGATGCCTTCCTCGCCGCCGCCCGGCATCAGAATAAGGAGCTGGCCATCCATCAGAAGGGAGTGCAGTTCGCAGGGTTCGGCACCCACTTCGTCTCACCGACGGGGATTCCGGCTTCTCCCGGGACCATCCGGGCAGATGCCGCTGGTCAAACTGTATTCCTCGAGGACATCCGACTGGCCCTGGCGGACACCGTCCCGCGTATGGCGTTCAGTGACGCGGTAATCGTGCTCGATGCAGCCCTCAGAGGCTCCGACTCCAGGGCGGCGGTCCCCCGTGACGCGCTTCTCAAGACCGCAGAGACGCTCGCCTGGTCCAGGAGCAGACTGCACCGATGGACGAGAGCGGCGGCCTTTGCAGACCCCTTATCTGAGTCGCCGGGAGAATCACTGGCCAGGGCCTTGATTCATGAATTGGGGTTCACGGCCCCGCAGCTGCAGGTGACCCTGACCGTGGATGGGCAGAGCTATCGGGTCGACTTCCTCTGGGATGAGGCCGGCATCGTGGGAGAGTTCGACGGTTGGACGAAGTTCCAGGACAACGGCCGGGAATCGCTGCGTCAGGAGAAGATCCGCGAGGATGCCATCCGCAGCACTGGCAGGACCTTCATGCGGTGCTACTGGGAGGATCTCCAGGAACCCCTTCGACTCAAGAGGAAGCTCCAGCGAGCTGGGGTACCGCGGGCAGACGCCTAGAGTTGTTCACTCTGCCTAGAGCTATAGCGCTCGGCGATGCGAACAGCTCTAGGCGCACCGGTGCAGCACAGGTCAATGACACGAGCGCCCCGCATGCAGGGGCCCACCAGTCATTAGACTGTCTGGGTGACCGTTCCACCCTGCATCACCGCCGGACTCCTCACTGAAGAGGATCAATGACGGCTATTGCGCTCTTTCTCACGGCACTGGCGGTGCTGCTGGCGGTCCCTGTGCCGAAGCTGCTGCAGGGGGCCCGATTCCGCACCCGCTCCCCCTGGGCTGCGATGCTGCTCTGGCAGGCGATTGCGCTGGCCGGGGGGCTCTCCATGGTGGGAGCACCGATTGTGTACGGACTCTCTCCCTTCGGTGAGAACCTGCCCTCGGCGGTGAGCACCGCAGCCAGACTCACCGGGCAGGAGGACTACAGCGCCCTGGGCGAGCTTGACGTGCACCCCTGGCATATCTTTGCGCTGTGCCTGGGGATGCTGCTGGGCGGGCACCTGCTGCTGACGCTGGTGCGCACCTATGCCCGGGTGCTCACGGCCCGCCGCCGGCACCGCCAGTTGGTGCACCTGCTCTCCACTCCCCTGCAGAACGGGGACGACGCCGCCGACACCCAGGTCATCGACCACGACGCACCCCTGGCCTACTGCCTGCCCGGGCGCACCAACGCCAGCTCCGTCACGGTGCTCTCCCGCGGTCTGCTGGAGACCCTCAACGAGCGTGAGCTGGCCGCTGTGGTGGCCCATGAACAGACCCATCTGAAGCAGCGCCATCATCTGCTCACCATGGCCTTTGAGGCCTGGTACCGGGCGCTGCCCTGGCTGCCCACCACCCGCTACGGACGGGAGGCGGTGCTGGAGCTCACTGAGATGCTCGCCGATGAGGGCGCGCTGAGCACCAGTTCCAGGCAGGATCTGCTGCGCTCCTTGGCGCTGAGTTCCTCGGATCCCGATGAGCCGGCTTCTGGCTCAACCCACCAGATCACCGGAGCCCGGCTGCAGCGGCTGCTGATCCCCCAGGACCCTCTGGGCACACCAGCCCTAGTGGGCGTCGTCGTAGTCTCTGCCGCTCTGCTGGCGGTGCCCACGGGACTTCTGCTGCTGAACTGAGCTACTGCCGCGAGAGGAAGTCTGCTGCCCCGCCGACCAGCTCAGTGTGAGCCTGCTCCAAGCCGGGCTTATTGACCAGTTTGGCGATCTCCTCGGCGAATTCCTCCACTGTGTAGAGCTTGCCGGCAGCCTCGCGCCGGGCCTCGATAGCCCCGGGCTGGGCCCGGTTGAGCAGGGTGGCGGTGATGGTGCCCTCGATCATGTCCCCGGAGACGATGGTGAGCAGAATCCCCTTCTCGTCCAGGGCGGGCACCAGGGCGCGCAACGCATCCTCGCCGGCGCGCTTGGAGCGGGCCACCGGCTCATAGGCGTCCATTGTGGCCACCTGGTTGATGAAGTGCGCCTGATGGCTGGTCACGAACACGATCTGGGAGCCGGCCGGCATCACGTCCATCGCGGTCTCAACCATGGTGACCTGGGCGTCCCGGTTGAGTTTCAGGGCGTAGTGCTCACCCCTATCCGCCTCCATGCCTCCGGAGGCGTTGAGGATCAGCAGGTCCAGGGAGCCGAAGCTCTGCACTGCCGCCTCGACCAGAGCCTGGCTGCCGGCCGCCTCAGTGAGATCGGCCTGCACGGCCACAGCCCGGCCGCCGGCCTCCTCAATGCCTTTGACCACCTTATTGGCCCGAGGTGCCTTGGCCCGGTAGTTGACCACCACCCCTGCCCCACGCTCGCCGATCAACTGGGCGGTGGCGGCACCGATTCCGCGGGAGGAACCTGTGATGATGGCACCCTTGCCGGCCAAATCACGTTCTGTCATGAAATTCTCCTCAATATCTGCTGGTGGCGGGGGTGGGTCAGTGGCCCATGCCGAGTCCGCCGTCTACCGGGATCACAGCCCCGGAGATATAGGCAGCCTCCTCGCTGGAGAGCCAACGCACCACCTTGGCAACCTCCTCCGCCTCGGCGAAGCGCCCGGCGGGGATGTTCTCCAGGTACTTCTTCTGGGTGTCCTCGTCCAGCTGATCGGTCATATCGGAGCGGACGAATCCCGGGGCCACCACATTGGCGGTGATCCCCCGGCCGCCCAGCTCCCGGGTCAGCGAGCGGGCCATACCCACCAGGGCTGACTTGGATGAGCTGTAGTTGATCTGCCCGGGCGAGCCGTAGAGGCCGACTACCGAGCCGATCAGCACCACCCGGCCCCGGCGCAGCCTGAGCATGCCTTTGGATGCACGTTTGAGCACCCGGAAGGCGCCGGTGAGGTTAGTGTCCAGGACCGAGGAGAAGTCCTCCTCGCTCATCCGCAGCAGCAGGGTGTCGCGGGTGATGCCGGCATTGGCCACCAGGATCTCCACCGGACCGTGGGCCTGCTCCACCTGGGTGAAGGCAGCGTCGATGCTGGCAGAGTCGGTGACATCGGCGGCCACCCCCAGCGCCCCCTCCGGGGCCAGCCCGGTGCGGGTGGTGACGGCGACCTTGTCCCCGTTGGCGATGAATGATTCGGCGATTGCCCGGCCGATGCCGCGGTTGCCGCCGGTGATAAGTACTGATCGTTCGCTCATGCCTAACACCCTAACCCGGTCGCCCCGCTACCGATGAGTAATTCTTCTACGGGGCGTAGAATATAGGGATGACCTCTGAGGTCCACACCATCACCGACGCCCCGGTGCCGCACAGCGCCGAGCAGCACAGCAGGATGATGCGGTATGCCGTGGCGATGTCCATCCGCACTGTCTGCTTTGTGCTGGCCATCCTGGTGGGTGCGGTCTGGCAGAGCTGGTGGGCGCTGGCCTTCGTAGTCGGTGCGGCGGTGCTGCCGTATATCGCAGTGGTCAACGCCAATGCCGGCGGGGACCGCTACCGGGGCGGGGTGGAGACGCTTGAGCGCAATGCTCAGCGGCGGCTGGGCACCGGTGCCCAGGAGCCGGAGGCCGAACCCGCCCAGTGGTGGGAGGAAGAGAACGACGACGCCGCCCCCCACAGCACACAGCATGAGGCAGTGATCTCCGGGGAACTGGCTGAGGATGAGCCGAAGGAGGGGACGGACTGATGGATCTGCTCGGCGCATTGGAGAAGCAGGCCTCCGGCCAGCAGGGCCCGGAGACCCCCACCTGCTCACGCAAGGGCTGCACTGCCCCGGCGCAATGGCGAATCCTGTGGAACAACCCCAAGATCCATGATCCTCAGCGGCGCAAGGCCTGGCTGGGCTGCGATGAGCACCGGCAGTGGCTGGAGGACTTCCTCAGGGCCCGGCTGTTCTGGCGCAGCACCGAACCCATGGCAGCAGGTTCATCGTGAGGCAGCGCTATTCCTTCCTGCTCAGCCCGGTCTGGCTGAGCTGGCTGGCCGTCTGCGTGGTGTTCTGCTTCGCCTGCTACCTGCTGGGCCAGTGGCAACTGGACCGTCGGGAGTCCGCCTTGGAGGAGATCAACCGGATCGTCGCCAACTACGATCAGGAGCCGGTAGCCTACGCCGAGGCCCGCGAGCTGTTCTCCCAGGGCCGCCCGGAGGATGAGTGGACTGTCGTGCAGATTCAGGGCGAGTACCTCTGGGAGGACTCTCTGCTGGCCCGCAACCGGGGCCACGGGGGGCAGGTGGGCTACGAACAGCTGGTGCCGTTCCGGGAATCCGAGACCGGTGACGTCCTGGTGATCTCCCGTGGCTGGCTGCCCACCTCCAGCACTGACGGCTCGGTGCCGGCCTATAACCCGGACCCCCCTGCCGGCCAGGTGGATGCGGTGGTCCGGCTCAAGCCCGCCGAGCCGGCGATCGAGCGGGGGGCACCAGCTGGTCAGCTGGCCTCCATTGACCTGGGCCAGTATGGCTCCGAGGTGGACTATGCACTGGTTGAGGGTGCCTACGGGCTGATGGCTGAGGAATCACCCGCCGCTGCCGAGGCCCCGTATCAGCTGGCCCGGCCCAGCCTGGATGAAGGCCCGCATCTGGGCTATTCGATGCAGTGGGTGGCCTTCGGGCTGCTGAGCTTTGTGGGCTGGGGCTACGCCGCACGGGTGCACCGCCGCAATTTGGACCTAGAGGAGCTCGACGCCGCCGAGGACGCTGCCGGTGACTTCCCCACAACCGCGGATCTGGGCGCTGCCGATCCCCGTTTGGAGAAGCAGGAACGGGTGCGCCGAGCCAAGCAGCTGCACCGGCAGCAGCGCGGCAGATACTCCGATGAGGACGCCGAGGACGCCTGGGTGGAGAAGCGGCTCAGCCGCTCGGGCTGAGCTCATAGACCTCAGGCGCTGCTGTCTGCCTCTTGGTGAGGCTCCGCGGTGACAGTGAGGACCAGATCCTGGATGCGCCAGTCCAGCTCTGCACAGCTGCGCCGCAGCTCGTTCAGCCAGCAGACCTCCACCTCGGACCCGGCCACCTGCACGAAGGACTCCACATGCAGCACATGCCCCTCGTCCCGGGCACGGGTCTGGGCGGAGACGACCCGGGGGTCCTTAAGGAGACGGGAGTTGATCCGGGCGATCAGCGGGTGGGGTGCTGAATTGTCCACTGTAGTGGCGCGGGCGTCGGTGAGGTCGCGGATCGCGTCGCGGATGTTCTCCCAGCCGTCCTTGGTGATGCTGACCGAGATCACGAGCGCGGCGGCCGCATCGGCCCACCACCAGCCGAACCCGATGCCGGCCACACCTGCGGCAGTGGCCAGGCCGGTCAGCCAGTCCGCTCGGTTCATATCTGCATCTGCCCGCAGCACCTTGTCATGCAGCTGCTCAGCCAGACGCCGCTTGATTCGGCCCAAGATCACCGGGGCGATGCAGCTGGCCAGCGCCACCAGCATCATCAGCCAGCCCAGCCACACCGGGGTGCCGAAGACGCTGACCACCCCGATCGGCGGGCGCTCCCCCAACATCAGGCTGCTGCCGCCGTCGGCGATCAGCAGCAGCCCGACCCCGGCCAGGGCCACCCCGGAGACCAGATGTCCCACACCCACTGCGCGGTGATACCCGAAGGGAAAGCGCTCATTCGGTGTCCTGGTGGCCAGGCGCGCCCCGATGAGGAAGGCCAGTGGCGGCAGGAAGGAGAGCATGTCCTCGATCCACGCGGTCTTCATCGCCTGGGAGTTTCCCATCACCGCGGCCATCGCCACCACGGTCAGGCTCAGGATTCCCAGCCAGATCCATTGGAGGCGCCGGGCGGCGCGCAGTGCCTGCTTCTGCACCTGGGGCAGCTCGGTGTGTCCGAAGCGGCTCATCGAGTCCGCCTCTCGATGAAGTAGGTCTCCAGGTCTGTCAGCAGCGCATTCTCCCCCTGCTCAACGAGCACGATCCGTCCGGGATCATCTCCTGGGGTTGCGTAGGGCCTGGTGGGCGCCGCCTCGGAGGCCCAAGGGGTGTTCTCGTCGAACCCGCCGATGATCAGGTCCAGCTCGTGGTCCGCCATCAGCCCCACCAGCTCCGATTCGCTCCCCGGGACCCAGCGGATCTGTGCGCCGATCCGGTCGGCATAGCTGCTGATGAGCTCCACCTCGCTGCCTGCAGGGTGCTGCCCGGAGAGGTCGGTCCAGGGTGGGTGCTCCACCACTCCTACGCTCAGCTCACCCTCCCGGGCCTGGGCGAGGCTACGATCGGGGTCGGCTGGATACTCAGCGCACCCGGAGGTCCAGAGCACCCCGGCCAGTATCAGCAGCGCAGCGGGGCGGCGGCTCATCCGGGTCATCGGAGGTCTCCCATTGTCCTATGGAAACCGGGCGTCCTGAGAACTTCCTGTGAGCCGGTGTGCGACTATTCGAGGGTGACCAGGTCCGCATACTCCTGGGTGTAGAGATCCTCCACCCCGTCAGGCAGCAGCAGGACCCGTTCAGGATCCAATGCCTCGACTGCGCCGGGGTCATGGGAGATCAGCACGACTGCCCCCTCATAGGTGCGCAGGGCCGCAAGGATCTCCTCGCGGGAGGCTGGATCCAGGTTATTGGTGGGTTCGTCCAGGAGCAGGACGTTCGCGCTGGAGGCCACCAGGGTAGCCAGGGCCAGCCGGGTCTTCTCCCCACCGGAGAGCACGCTGGCGGGTTTGGCGACGTCGTCGCCTGAGAAGAGGAAGCTGCCCAGGATCTTCCGCTGGTCGGTGTCGTTGAGGAAAGGCGCGGCGGTCTTCATGTTCTCCAGCACCGAGCGTTCAGTGTCCAAGGTGTCATGCTCCTGGGCGAAGTAGCCCAGTTTGAGCCCGTGCCCGTGCAGGACCTCACCACTGTCCGGCTGGGCTGCCCCGGCCAGCAGGCGCATCAGAGTGGTCTTGCCCGCACCGTTGAAGCCCAGGATCACCACCCGGGAGCCGCGGTCGATGGCCAGGTCCAGTCCGGTGAAGATCTCCAGGGAGCCGTAGGACTTGCTGAGCCCCTTGGCCATCAGCGGGGTCTTGCCGCAGGGCTGGGGCTTGGGGAACCGGATATTGGCGACTTTGTCCGCCTGCCGCTCCCCCTCCAGGCCGGCCATCATGCGGTCGGCGCGCTTGAGCATGGACTGGGCGGCCACGGCCTTGGAGGCTTTGGCCCGCATCTTCTCGGCCTGGAACCGCAGGGCGGAGGCTTTCTTCTCCGCATTGGCGTACTCGCGTTTGCGCCGGGCCTCATCCTGCTCCCGCTGGGCGAGGTACTTCTTCCAGGTCATGTTGTAGACATCGACGCTCTGGCGCATGGCGTCCAGATACAGGACCCGGTTCACGGTGTTCTCGATGAGGTCCACATCATGGCTGATCATCAGCACCCCGCCGGGGAATGTTTTCAGGTGTTCGCGCAGCCAGGTGATGGAATCGGCGTCCAGGTGGTTGGTGGGCTCGTCCAGCAGCAGCGTATCTGCCTGGGAGAAGAGGATCCGGGCCAGTTCCACCCGGCGCCGCTGGCCGCCGGAGAGGGTGTGCAGGGGCTGGGTGAGAATGCGTTCGGGCAGGTCCAGATTGGCGCAGATGGTGGCGGCCTGGGATTCGGCAGCGTAGCCGCCGGCGGATTCGAAGCGGGCCTGGAGCTTCTCGTAGCTGCGCATGGCCTTATCGCTGACCGCGGCGTCCGCGGAGGCCATGTCCTGTTCGGCCTGGCGCATCTTTCGCACCACCACATCGAGCTCCCGGGCAGAGAGGATGCGGTCGCGGGCCAGCTGATCCATGTTCTCGACCTTGGGGTCCTGCGGCAGATAGCCGATCTCTCCGCGGCGTTCCACATGTCCGGCAGCCGGCTGGGTCTGACCGGCCAGCACTTTGGTCATCGTGGTCTTACCTGCACCGTTGCGGCCCACCAGCCCGATTTTGTCGCCGGAGTCGATGCGGAAGCTGACCTCGTCCATGAGCAGGCGCGCTCCAGCACGCAGCTCGAGGTTGGACACGTTGATCACAGGGGTAGCTTCTTCCAGTCAGGGGTCGGGACAACCTTTCTAGGGTACCGGCCCACCCCGCCCGCAGGCGAACGCAGAAAAGCCCGGCGGGCGCTGTGTCCCACCGGGCCTTCGATGCCTCTGCAGCGGCTCAGATGTTGAAGCCCAGGGCTCGCATCTGCTCCTTGCCGTCCTCGGTGATCTTCTCGGGTCCCCACGGGGGCATCCAGACCCAGTTGAGACGCCATTCGTCCACCATGGTGCCCACATGCTGGCCGACCTGCTCCTCGAGCACATCGGTGAGCGGGCAGGCGGCGGTGGTCAGGGTCATATCGATGACCAGGGCGCCGTCGTCCTCGTAGCGCAGCCCGTAGAGCAGCCCGAGGTCCACCACGTTGATGCCCAGTTCGGGGTCGATGACCTCCTTGAGCGCCTCTTCGATGTCCTCAAGCGGTGTCTGTGTTGCTGTCTCGCTCATGCTCTTCTTCCTTCCCGCATGTCTGCTGGTGCTGCTACGGGTATAACGTCTGGTCTGTTCCTACTATGCCTGAGTGGGCTGGGCCTGCGCCAGAGCCCCGCGCAGGGCCATCCAGCCGAGCAGGGCGCATTTGACCCGGGCGGAGTAGCGGCCGACCCCGGTGAAGGCGCCCAGATCATCCAGCAGGTCCATCTTTTCCTCGTCCAGCTCCTGGCCGCGGTTGTGGATGAGCTCCCGGAAGGTCTCGCCGAGCTGCTCGGCCTCGGCCACGGGTTGACCGTGGACCATCTCATACATCAGTGAGAGCGAGGCCTGGGAGATGGAGCACCCTTTGCCGGTCCAGGCCAGGGAGTCTATGGCCCCCTCGGCCAGCGTCACCTGGACGGTGCACTCGTCCCCACAGGTGGGGTTGACCTGGAAGGACTCCCCGTCGGGGGCCTGCAGTTCGCCCTCGCCGGAGCGTTGCCGGGAGTGATCCAGGATCACCTGCTGGTAGAGCTGCTCCATTGCATCAGCCAAAGAACTTCACCACCTGGTGCAGGCCTGCGATGAAGGCCTGGATATCTGAGCTGCTGGTGTATACCCCGGCGGAGGCACGGGTGGAGGCGTGTACGCCGAAGGCTCGGTGCACCGGCTGGGCGCAGTGGTGGCCCACCCGTACCGCGATGCCCTGGTCGTCGAGGACCTGGCCCACATCATGGGGGTGCACTCCGGGCACGTCGAAGGCCACCACGGCCAGCCGGTCCTGCGTGCTGCTGGGGCCCAGCACCCGGACCCCGGGGACCTCTGCGATGCCGGCCAGCAGTTCACCGGCCAGCTGGTCTTCGTGGGCTGCGAGCTTGTCCATGCCGATCCCGGTCAGATAGTCCACTGCGGCGTGCATGCCCACAGTTTGGGCCACCATCTGGGTGCCTGCCTCGAACCGTTGGGGCGGAGGCATGAAGGTGGTGGACTCCATAGTGACGATCTCCACCATGGATCCGCCGGTGAGCACAGGCGGCATCGCCTCAAGCAGTTCGCGCCGTCCGTAGAGCACCCCGACCCCGGTGGGGGCCAGCATCTTGTGCCCCGAGAAGGCGGCGAAGTCCACGCCCAGCTCTGCAAAGTTCACCGGCAGGTGTGCCGCTGATTGGCAGGCATCGAGCACCGTATAGGCGCCGACCTCCTGAGCGCGGGCCACAATGGGCGCGGTATCAGTGATCGCCCCGGTGACATTGGAGGCGTGGGTGAAAGCCACCACCCGGGTGCGTTCGGAGATGACGTCGAGCTGCTCCAGGTCCAAGCGGCCATCAGGCGTGACCGGGATCCAGCGCAGCACGGCACCGGTCTTGGCGGCCAGCTCCTGCCAGGGCACCAGGTTGGCATGGTGTTCCAGCTCGGTGACCACGATTTCGTCACCGGCGTTGAGCCGGAATCGCTCAGCCTCCGCTCCCCCGCGGCCCAGAGTGGCATTGAGGAAGCTGTATGCCACCAGGTTCAGGCCCTCAGTGGCGTTCTTGGTCCAGATAATCTCACCGAAGTCTGCTCCGACGAACTGTGCCACACCAGCCCTGGCGCCCTCATAGGCCTCTGTGGCCTCCTCGGCGATCTGGTGGGCCCCGCGGTGCACGGCGGCGTTGTGCCGGGAGTTGAAGGCGCGTTCGGCCTCCAGCACCGCAGCCGGCTTCTGGCTGGTGGCGCCTGTGTCCAGGTACACCAGCGGCTTCCCGCCGCGGACCGTGCGGTCCAGCAGCGGGAAGTCCCCGGCGAGATTGAGCAGATCAGTCACACATAACCTTTCAGCGGTGCTGTGGTGGACGAGAGGCAGCTAGGCCGCCGCAGCGGCACCGAGGAAGCGGTCGTAGCCGTTGGCCTCGAGCTCATCAGCCAGTTCCGCACCGCCCTGCTCGGCCACCTTGCCGTCCACGAACACGTGCACGTAGTCGGGCTTGATGTAGTTGAGGATGCGGGTGTAGTGGGTAATCAGTAGGGTGCCCATGTTGTTCTCGTCATGAGCGCGGTTGACACCCTCGGAGACCACGCGCAGAGCGTCGATGTCCAGGCCGGAGTCGGTCTCGTCGAGAACGGCGAACTTCGGCTTGAAAAGCTCCAGCTGCAGGATCTCCACCCGCTTCTTCTCGCCGCCGGAGAAGCCCTCGTTGACATTGCGGTTGGCGAAGTCCGCATCGATGCGCAGCTTGGCCATGGCCTCCTTGACCTCTTTGGCCCAGGTGCGCAGTTTGGGGGCTTCGCCGTCGATGGCGGTCTTGGCGGTGCGCAGGAAGTTGGTCATGGTGACCCCGGGGACCTCCACGGGGTACTGCATGGCCAGGAACAGGCCGGCCTGGGCCCGCTCGTCGACCTCCATCTCCAGGACGTCCTCACCGTCTAAGGTGATGGAGCCGGAGGTGACCTCATAGCGGGGGTGTCCGGCGATGGTGGCGGCCAGGGTGGACTTGCCGGAGCCGTTGGGGCCCATGATGGCGTGGATCTCCCCGGAGTTGATGGTCAGGGAGACTCCCTTGAGGATGTCCTTAGTGCCCTGCTCGGTCTCGATGGAGACATGCAGATCCTTGATCTCGAGAGTTGACATGGTGTTTCTTGGTCCTTTTCCTAAAAGAGTTCGCTAAAAAGTACGACGACGCGGCAGGGCTAGTTGCCGTGGATCTCCAGTTCGGCCTCGAGGTCCTCCTGGAGGGACTCTTCGATGCTGGGCACCCCGATCTTCTGGATGATCTCGTTGAGGAAGCCGCGCACCACCAGCTGGCGGGCGATCTTCTCAGGGATGCCGCGGGCCATGAGGTAGAACAGGTGGTTCTCGTCGAACCGGCCGGTGGAGGAGGCATGGCCGGCACCCTCGATGAGGCCGGTCTCGATCTCCAGGTTCGGCACGGAGTCGGCCCGCGCACCGTCGGTGAGCACCAGGTTCTGGTTCTTCTCGTAGGAGTCGGTGCCCTCGGCGGCTGCGCGGATGAGCACATCGCCGATCCACACAGTGCGGGCCGTTTCGCCCTGCAGCGCACCCTTGTAGAGCACATTAGAGGTGTTGCGCGGGGTGTTGTGGTCCACGAAGGTGCGGTGCTCGATGTGCTGACCGGAGTCGGCGAAGTACAGGCCGTACATCTCAGCCTCAGCGCCTTCCCCGGAGTAGCGGAAGTTCGCGTTGAGCCGGACCACGGAGCCGCCCAGGGAGACCGCGATGTGCTTATAGCTGGCGTCCTGACCGACCTCGGCGTCGTGCTGGCCGGCATGGACTGCGTCGTCGTTCCAACGCTGCAGGGAGATCACGGTGAGATCGGCGCCCTGGCCGAGCTTGACCTCGACGTTGCCGTTGAAGTCGGCGCTGCCGCGGTGCTCGAGCACGAACACTGCCTTGGCGTTGGGCTCGGCCTCCAGCACGATGTGGCTGTTGGCCCGAGCGCCGGCCTGCTTACCGGTGATATCCACCCGGACCGGCTCTGCCAGCTCAGTGCCCTCGGTGACCTTGAGGTAGAGCGCCTGCTCGGTGTTTTTGTAGGCGACCACCGCGGCCCGGTCAGCCGGCTGCAGCACGGATCCGCGGGGGGCCTGCCCATCGCGGAGTGTGGAGACGACCAGGCCGTCCACGTTCTCGGTGACCTGGTAGTCCACCGGCTCGTCCTCAGTGCCGGCATTGGCCGTGGGCGCGTCGCTGAGCACTCCGGCCAGCTTCTTCAGAGGGGTGAACCGCCACTCCTCCTCACGCCCGGTGGGCTCGGGAAAGCCCGCGAGCTCGTACCCGGTGTGCCGGTTGCCCCGGGAACCTGAACCTGCGGTGAGCGGCTTGGCGGTCTCCCCCACCCCGCCGTGGCTGTGCTCGGCGGCGGCATTGGTGGAGTTGGCGAGGTTCTCGCCCTCCTCAGTGAAGCCGGGGATGGAGATGCGGCGTTCGCCGACTTCTACTCCGGCGACCTTCTCAGTGGTCTCTGTCATTGTTAGCCTACGGATCCTTCCATCTGCAGTTCGATGAGTCGGTTGAGCTCCAGGGCGTACTCCATGGGGAGTTCGCGGGCGATGGGCTCGATGAAGCCGCGCACGATCATGGCCATCGCCTCATCCTCAGCCATGCCGCGGGACATCAGGTAGAACAGCTGGTCCTCGGACACCTTGGAGACTGTGGCCTCGTGCCCCAGGGTGACATCGTCCTCACGGATATCGATGTAGGGGTAGGTGTCGGTCTTGGAGATGGTGTCCACCAGCAGGGCGTCACAGACCACGGAGTTGGCGGAGTTCTTGGCCTCGGCATTGATCTGCACCAGCCCGCGGTAGGAGGCGCGGCCACCGGAGCGGGCCACCGACTTGGAGACGATGGAGCTGGAGGTGTTCGGGGCCATATGCACCATCTTGGAGCCGGTGTCCTGGTGCTGGTTGGCGCCGGCGAAGGCCACCGAGAGCGTCTCGCCCTTGGCGTGCTCGCCGGTGAGGTACACAGCCGGGTACTTCATGGTGACCTTGGAGCCGATATTGCCGTCGATCCACTCCATCGTGCCGCCGGCATCCACCACAGCGCGCTTGGTCACCAGGTTGTACACGTTGGTGGACCAGTTCTGGATGGTGGTGTAGCGCACCCGGGCGTTCTTCTTCACCACAATCTCCACCACGGCGGAGTGCAGGGAGTCGGTGTTGTAAATGGGCGCGGTGCAGCCTTCGATGTAGTGAACGTAGGAGTCCTCATCGGCGATGATCAGGGTACGCTCGAACTGGCCCATGTTCTCGGTGTTGATCCGGAAGTAGGCCTGCAGCGGGATCTCCACGTGTACGCCCTTTGGCACGTACACAAAGCTGCCCCCGGACCATACTGCGGTGTTCAGGGCGGCGAACTTATTGTCGCCCACCGGGATCACCGAGCCGAAGTACTCCTCGAAGAACTCCGGGTGCTCCTTCAGCGCAGTGTCAGTGTCCATGAAGATGACGCCCTGGGCCTCGAGGTCCTCACGGATCTGGTGGTAGACCACCTCGGATTCGTACTGGGCGGCCACACCGGCCACCAGGCGCTCACGCTCAGCCTCCGGGATGCCCAGCTTCTCGTAGGTGTTGCGGATGTCCTCAGGGAGGTCCTCCCAGGTCTGGGCCTGCTTCTCGGTGGAGCGGACAAAGTACTTGATGTTGTCGAAGTCGATCTCCGAGAGGTCCGCGCCCCAGGTGGGCATCGGCTTGCGCTCGAAGTACTTCAGGCCCTTCTGGCGCAGCTTGAGCATCCACTCGGGCTCGTCCTTCTTGCCGGAGATATCGGCGACGACCTCGGGGTTGATGCCGCGGCGCGCATTGGCACCGGCATCGTCCTTATCCGCCCAGCCGTACTCATAGTTGCCCAGTCCCTGCAGCTCAGGGTTGTCGTCCAGGATCTTCTGGATGACCACGGGGTCTTCGGTGTTCCGCAGAGCTTCCTCTGCCTGTGCAATCTGCTCGGTCATGACAACCTCTCTTGTTGACGCGGAGAAATCACGATTCTCTTCCGGGGGGCGTTCCTGCCTCCCGGCGAAGTCTGTTCTGAGTCCAGCCGGGCGCGGGCTGCGCGTTCGGCCGCGAGCTTCTCGCGGCCTACCGGGACGTGGGTGGTGCACACATGGGCACCAGCGGCCTGGGTGGAGAGGCGGCGGACGTCCACATCCAGCAGCCGTCCGATCATTGCCGTCTCCTCCTCACAGAACACCGGATGGGCCGCTGCTATTTCCCGCACCGGGCAGTGGCCCTGGCAGAGTTGGGTGGACTGCATGGCCAGCAGCGGGTTGTCCCGGCCCACCAGACGGGTGAAGCCGGCGAATCCGGCGGTACTGAAGTATTCGGCGAGCTTCTCAGTGCGCTCGTCCAGGTCTTCAATCTCAGCCAGTTCGGCACTGCAGCGTTCCTCGAACCGGCCGAAGTAGGCCTGGGCCACCGCCCGGGCGGCGGGACTGTCTTCTGTCTTGGTCTCCCCGGCCCCGGTGCCTGCGGCATCCAGAGGTGTGGGGGCGGCGTCGTGCTGGCCTTCTGCGGAGTGCCTCTCCAGCACATCCAGCGCGGTGCGGACCAGGGTCAGGTAGTCATCGCCGAGCTCCTGCTGACCGCGGGAGGAGATGACATAGCGGCGGGAAGGCCGGCCGGCGCCTTTGCGGCGGGAGGTGACGTTCTTGACCTCCACTACTCCCTGCTCCGTCATGGCGTCGAGGTGGCGGCGGACTGCGGCTGCGGTCAGGCCGAGTTTGCGGCCCAGCTGGGCGGCGCTGATCGGGCCTTCCTCGACCACCAGCTGGATGACACGGTCCCGGGTGGAGCCGTCGGACTCGGGCGCCTGGGCATCTGCTGCCGGCGCACTCATCCTGTCATCGAATTTCATAACTCTATTCTGACCTATTCAGAACAAGACTGCCAGCAAGGCGGACCTAAGTCGAGCATCAGGCGTCACCTGAACATCCTCCACGGACCCACCAGGTCAACCGCACCTTCGTATAGCAAGCCTGCCGCTGCCCGGCTGGATAAACTGAGTGCTATGAATGGGCAATGGGCATCCTCAGCCCAGCGGCGGTGGGCAGCTGCCATGAGCGCGCCTCTATTGGTGCTGGCCACAGGCTGCGCACAGGAACCGGCCCCGGCACCCCCGGTGGCACAGCAGGCCCAGGAACAGTCACCGCTGCCGGCCGAGGAGCCGGAGGAGTCTGAAGAGCCGCAGCTGCCGGAGTCCACCGAGGAGGATGACGGCCTTTACCGCCTCAGTGAGCGGCCAGACTTCCCGCAACTGCAGGAGCGCATCCGGGGACTCGAGCAGCAGTACTACTCCGCCTACGCGGATGGCAGCATCTACGAGCTCACTCCGGCAGGTGATGATTATCTGGGCGATTACTACGCCTGGGGGTTTGTCACCGAGATCAATGACTACTACCTCGAGATGCTCGACGCCGATGAGGTCACCAGCGAGGACCCGGCGGAGTTAGACGAGTACATCGAGCAGACTCTGGGCTACCTCGATGAGCTGGAGAAGCGGTTCACCGAGGGGCGGCTGCTCAACGTCCCGGCGGAGGATCCCGATGACTGGTACGAATACGATGAGCGCCACCCGGAGTTCTATGAATGGGAGCAGCAGGCTGCGGCCTATGCGCCGCGGCCGGACAGCAGCGGCGCCTACTGGGATGCCGGCGAGGAGCTGGCAGCGATCTTCGGCCTGGAGGTGGAGTACGACTTTGACGAGGTGGTCTGCCTGGATGTCCGGGACAACACCCGGGACACCGGCTACTACTGCGAGGCCACCCCGGAGGTGATCTACCTCAACGATGAGCACATCTATATTGAGAGCAATGTGCGCCACGTCTGGTGGTATGAGGTGGTTCGCCACGAGATCGCCCACCACCAGATCCACATGAAATGCGGATCGATGGCCCCACCGATTGCCGAGGGGCAGGTGGAGGCGGTGACCAGCGCCTATGCGGTGCTGTTCCTGGGAGCCGACCGGGAGACCCTGGAGCTCGGCGAGGAGCCGGGATCGGAGTACCTGATGACCGATGAGTCCTTCGAAATCGCCCAGGCGATCGGTGATGAGCACTGCTTCGAGCTGCCCTGAGCTGCCCGTCCCGGCCATACTTCTACGCCCTGTAGAAAACTGTAGACTGGTGCGGTGCCCGCATCTGCCCCCTGCCTGAGCCTGACCGGTGTGCGCTACGCCCTCGGCTCGGCCCGTTCCACCAGCGGGGTCACCGAGATCCTTTCCGGTGTGGACCTTACCGCCCGCCGCGGCGAGGTCACTGTGATCATCGGCCCCAACGGGGCCGGAAAGACCACTACGCTGGGCTGCGCCCAGGGTCTGATCCGCCCCTCCGCCGGCACCGTCAGGCTGCTGGGCCAGGACCCCTACCGGGCCGGGGCCGAACTCCGCGCCCGGGTGGGCGTGATGCTGCAGGACGGCGGACTGCCGCAGTCGGTGAAACCGCTGACCCTGCTGCGGCACATCGCCGCCCTGCATCAACGGCCCTGGCCGCTTGAGGACCTCATTGAACGCCTGGACCTGGGCGGGTTCCTGAGCACTGCCGTGCGCCGGCTCTCAGGGGGTCAGAAGCAGCGCATCGCCATGGCAGCGGCCCTGACCGGCAACCCCGAACTGGTCTTCCTGGACGAGCCCTCAGCCGGATTGGATCCGCAGTCCCGCCAGCTGGTGTTCGAGCTGATCGCAGAACTGCGCAGCCGCGGCACCGGGATAGTGCTCACCACCCATCTGCTGGAGGAGGCCCAGCAGCTGGCCGATTCGGTCTACATCCTCAAAGCCGGCAGGGTGGTCCGCCACGGCACAGTGGCCGAACTCACCGGCGGGGCCCAGGGCGCTGCCCGGCGGCTGACCTTCGCCTCCCCCCGGATCCTCACCACGGCCGAGCTTCAGGCGGCCCCGCTGCCGGTGGCCCTGGACAATGGGGCCAACCGGTCCGGCTCATACTGGGCGGTGGAGAGCATCGGCTCCGCCGCAGACCTGCAGGCGCTGAGCACCTGGTGGGCGCAGATCGATCTGCTGCCGGCCGAGATCAGCTTCGAAGCCCGCACCCTTGAGGATGTCTTCTGGGAGGTCTCCGCGCCATGAGCCCCCAGCCCAGCCGCACCAGTACGACGACGCCTGCTCCCTTGGCTGCCCCGGCCCACCGGCGGGTGCTGGCCCATGGGCTCTATGAGGCGCGGCTCACCCTGCGCAACGGCGAGCAGCTGCTGGTGAGCCTGATCCTGCCGCTGCTGGTGCTCATCGGACTGCACCGCGCCCATTCGATCACTGAGATCATCCCGGACATCCAGACCGTTGCCCCCGGAGTGCTGGCCCTGGCGGTGATGGCTTCTGCCTTCACCGGGGCGGGGATCGCCACCGGATTCGAACGCCAATACCGGGTGCTGGCCTTCCTCTCCACCACCCCGCTGGGCTCGGCCGGCCTCATCCTGGGCAAGGCACTCGCGGTGCTGTGCGTGATCCTGGTGCAGGTCCTGGTGCTCGGCGGGACCGCACTGGCGCTGGGCTGGGCCCCGAAACCCTCCGGACTGCTCTGGCTGGTCTGCGGCCTGGTGCTGGGCGCTGCCGCCTTCACTGCGCTGGGTCTGCTGATCGCCGGTACGGTACGGGCCGAGGCCACACTGGCGGTGACCAATGTGACCTGGGTGCTGATGGGAGCTGCCGGCGGTGCGGTGATCCCGCTGAACTATGAGGGTGCCGGAGCGCTGCTGCGGGGCCTGCCCTCTGCCGCCCTGGGCGAGGCCCTGCGGGAGCCCGCCCTTACCGGGAGACTGCCCGCGCTGCCGCTGCTGATCCTCACGGCCTGGGCCGTGAGCGCCGTACTTCTTGCCAGGAGGTTCTTCCGTTGGACGTAATCACCCGCCGGCTGCCTGACCGGATCACCCACACCACAAAGGTCCTGGCCTGGGCCACGCTGATCTCCAATATCGGGATCATCCTCACCGGGGGCGCCGTGCGGCTGACCGCCTCCGGCTTGGGCTGCCCGGAGTGGCCGCGCTGCACCGCCGATTCCTGGGTCTCCACTCCGGAGATGGGCATCCACGGGGCCATTGAGTTCGGCAACCGGATGCTGACCTATGTGCTGATCGCGATCAGTGTGGCGATGTTCCTGGCCGTGGTGCGGCTCTGGGCCACCCACCGGGCCTTGGTGGTGCGCACGGTGATCATCGGCTTCGGCATCCCGCTGCAGGGAATCATCGGCGGAATCACCGTATGGACCAATCTCAACCCGTGGGTGGTGGCGCTGCACTTCCTGGCTTCGGCCGGGCTGGTGCTGGTGGCCACCCAGCTGCTCAGCCGGGTCCGGTTGGAGCTGAACCTCTCCGCACAGCCTGGCCAACCCCTGGTGGACGGGGAGCACGACGCCGCCACCCGCCAGTTGGCAGCCATCGTGCTGGCCGCCAGCTGGGTGGCAGTGGTGCTGGGCACAGTGGTCACCGGCACCGGTCCGCACGCCGGGGACCCTGGTTCACCGCGGCATGAGTTCAATGCCGAGCTGGTGACCCGGCTGCATGTGATACCGGTCTACCTGCTCTGTGCCGCTGCGATCTTCATGGCCATCCGGCAGTTCCGACTGCGTACCTCACCGGCTCAGCGCCGGGCGGTGTGGTTCCTCATCGCGGTGATCATCGCCCAGGGCGTGATCGGCTACTGGCAGCACTGGACCGGACTGCCCATCCTGCTGGTGTGGCTGCATATGCTGGGCTCAGCGGTACTGATGGTGGCCGCGACCATGGTGTTCGACCGCTACCTTGGGCGCTACCGCACCAGATCGCTCACTCAGCGCGGCACCGTGTCGTCGTAGACGCCGATGCTGCCCGAGTAGTTGGCCACCCAGACGCTGCCGGTCATCGGATCGTAGCTGACCCCGATGGGCAGATGACCTGTGGGTTGGCGCTGGATCTCCTCCAAGGTCTCGGCGTCGAACTTGGAGACCGTATCCTCATAGTAGTTGACCACATAGAGGGCCGTGCCGTCAGCGGAGATATCCATAGTGCGCGGCTCACGACCGGTGCTGGTGGAGGCGATGACCTCATCAGTCTCGGTGTCGAAGGCCACCAGCAGATCGGAGCGGCTGAAAGTCACGTAGAGCACCTCAGAGTCCGGGGAGAGCACCAGATGCCTCGGGAAGTTGGCCTGGTCATAGATGACCTCGGCCTCACCGGTCTCCAGGTCGACTTTCCAGAGCTGATTGGCATACATCGCGGTGACGTACACGGTGCGGTTGTCCGGCATGGCGGCGATGCCCCGGGGCTGAGAGCTCAGCGGCACCCGCATCTCCTCCTGGCCGGTGGCGGTGTCCACCACCGAGAGGTCGAAGTCGCACCAGTTGGTGACCAGCAGTCTTGACTCATCTGGAGTCAGGGCCTGGAACTTGGGCACCCGGCCCACCTCGATGAACTGGTCCCAGTCCTGCTCGGCCACGCTGTAGCGGTAGACAGCTGAGGGCGGGACCTGATCCCCGTTGCGGCAGTCGTCATAGGCCGCGGCTCCGATGCCCGCCAGATCGTACTGGGAAACGTAGGCGTACTGCCCGTCGGAGGTCCATACGGCTTCCACCGGGGCGCCCTGCACAGTCTCCGGGTAGCCGTCCACCCCGAGCGCCCCGGGGCTGATCGAGTCGGAGAGCTCCTGCACCAGCTCCCGGGACTCAGTGTCGTAGAGGGTCACCGTGTGCTGATACATCATGTTGTTGGCGATGGCCAGGCCGTGGCCGTTGGAGACCACAGACTTGGGGCTGATCACCGGTTCGCTGATGGTGTCCACCTGCTCGAATCCGGTGCTGTTAGCCGGGGGAAGCTCCGGCAGCTCTGTGCCGGCGGCGTCGTTCTCTGTGGCGCCTTCCTCCGCGGCCTCCTTTTCAGCCCCGCTCTCGGTGCCCTCGGGGCTCTCAGCCTCGCTGGCCTCGACAGTGGGGCCCGGGATAGTGGCCTCGCCCTGCTCCGCAGCCGGGTCCGGGGAGTCCCCGCCGCAGGAGGCTGTGGTCAGCAGAACGGTCAGAGCAGCCGCCGCCAGGGCGGTGCGGGGCGACCGGATGGAGTTCTGGGGCATGAGGTTCCTCACATGATGACCTGCACTGTCCCTGTGATTCTGTCATGCAGACCACGGCCGTCCGGGGATATCAGCGCCACTGGAATCACCGCCAGCAGCAGCACGGTGCGCAGCAGGGCGATATGCGGTCCCGGGATCGTGGCCGGGGCCGAATCGCGGAGCCGGACCACCTGGATGCGCGCCAGACGTTTGCCGATGCTCACCCCCAGCAGCCCCACCAGGGCCACCTGCATCAGCACAAAGAGGCCCAGGGTAACCCAAGGGTCATAGTTGAACCAGGTCAGGGAGATTAACGAGGCGATCCCCCAGTCAATGAACAGTGCCAGGATGCGCCGGCCCCACGGGGCCAACGCCCCGGGACCGGAGGCGGGCAGGCCCAGCTGCTGCCCCGGGTGGCCGGAGGAGTGGGCGTCGCGGTCATCGTCCTGTCGGCTCACGGGGATCAAGTCTATCCGTGTGCGAACTCCGTAACCTACTGGAAACAATTGCGTGACGGGTGAGAAACCCTGCGGTCTGTAGGGTAAGGAGGAGCGCCGGGGCCACAGGCTCTCGGCTTCCCTGTACAGTCACTCGACAAGGAGCACGGACAGCATGTTTTCAAGCCCGGAAGAAGTACTGAAGTTCATCGAGGAGGAGGACGTCAAGTTCGTCGACGTCCGCTTCACCGACCTGCCAGGCCTTCAGCACCACTTCAACGTCCCCGCCCACACTGTGGATCTCGACTTCTTCGAAGACGGCCAGCTGTTCGACGGGTCCTCCATCCGCGGGTTCCAGGGCATCCAGGAATCCGATATGCAGCTGATCCCGGATCCCTCCACTGCATTCGTGGACGAGTACCGCGTGGCCAAGACTCTGGTGATGACCTTCAGCATCATCAACCCGCGCACCGGGGAGCCCTACGGCCGCGACCCCCGCGGAGTGGCCCAGAAGGCTGAGGAGTACCTGGCCTCCTCCGGGATCGCCGATACCGCGTTCTTCGGCCCCGAGGCAGAGTTCTTCCTGTTCGACTCGGTGGCCTTCAAGTCCTCCCCCCAGGAGTCCTTCTACTCCATCGGCGCCAAAGAGGCTGTCTGGGGCAATGAGAACTCCGGTGAGTTCCCCGGCACCCCGGACGGCCATAAGCTGGCCCATAAGGGCGGCTACTACCCGGTGTCCCCGCAGGACAAGACCGCTGAGGTCCGCGATGAGATCGTGCTGGCCCTGGAGCGGGCGGGTCTGTCCGTGGAACGCTCCCACCATGAGGTGGCGGGCCCGGGCCAGCAGGAGATCAACTACAAGTTCAACACCCTGACCCTGGCCGCCGATGACATCCAGAAGTTCAAGTACGTGGTGAAGAACACTGCTGCCGCCTTCGGCCTGACCGCCACCTTCATGCCCAAGCCGATCTTCGAGGAGAACGGCTCCGGTATGCACGTGCACCAGTCGCTGTGGAACGGCGATGAGCCGCTGTTCTTCTCCGAGACCGGCTACGCCAACCTCTCGGACACCGCGCGCTGGTACATCGGCGGCATCCTGAAGCACGCTCACGCGCTGCTGGCCTTCACCAACCCCACGGTGAACTCCTACCGCCGCCTGGTGAAGGGCTATGAGGCTCCCGTCTCACTGGTCTACTCCCAGGGCAACCGCTCTGCGGCCGTCCGCATCCCGATCACCGGATCCAACCCCAAGGCCAAGCGCATCGAGTTCCGCGCCCCAGACGCCTCCGGCAACCCCTACCTGGCTTTCGCCGCCATGCTGATGGCCGGCCTGGACGGGATCAAGAACCGGATCGAGCCGCATGAGCCGGTGGACAAGGACCTCTACGAGCTGCCCGCTGAGGAGCTCAAGGACATTCCGCAGGCCCCGGGCTCCTTGGAAGAGGCCCTGGAGGCCCTGGAGGCTGACCATGAGTTCCTGCTCGAGGGCGGGGTGTTCACCGAGGAACTCCTGGAGGCTTGGGTGGACTACAAGCGCACTGAGGAGATCGAGCCGCTGGCCCTGCGGCCGAACCCCCACGAGTTCGAGCTGTACTTCTCGGTCTGATGTCCCGCTGACCTCACACAGAGAGAGAGGGGTCCTGTTCACCGGAACTGGTGGGCGGGACCCCTCTTTAGCTGATTAACGAGGGAATGATCACGACGACGCCGGGCTCACCCCAGAGGGCCGAGCAGGTAGTTGGCCAGGGTGCGGTGGGCGGACTCATCATCGGAGGGGTGGTGGATCCCGGCCAGAGCATCCCGGTAGAGGCGGGAGAGCTCCGAGGTGCGACGGTACTGGGCTCCCCCGCTCACCGCTAAGGCCGTCTCGAGCACTGCCCGGGCGGTGCGGGTGGCGGTGGTGCGCAGGGTCACCAGCCGGGGGAACCAGGAGGCCCCGTGCTCGGCTGCGGTCTCCACATCAGCAGCAATGCCGCTCAGCTGGGCGTCCAGGGCCAACTGGGCCAGTTGCGCCTCGGCAAGCTTGTACCGGATGTCCGGGTCCTGGTCCAGGGATTCCCCGGTGGTCAGCGCCGTTCTGGCAGCGGCATGCTCAGCGCCGAGCTCCAGGGCCCGGTCGCCGAGACCGGTGTAGACCGCGGCCAGCAGGGTCAGGAATGAGGAGAAGATCGCGAAGACCAGCGGATCCTGGTTAGGACCGGTGGGTAGCCGCCGGACGATGCGCCCGGCCGGAACTGTGGCGCCCTCAAGGATCGTGCTGTGGGAGTGTGTGGCCCGCATACCCAGCACATCCCAGTCCTCGGCGCTGCGCCAACCCTGAGCCTCCCGGGGCAGGAACCCGAAGATCAGCGGCTTCTCTGCCTCGGCACCGCTGGCCGCCGTGTCCTTGCCGAAGAGGCCCAGCCTGGTCCACACCGGGGACAGGGTGGTGAAGATCTTGATCCCGGTGAAGCTCACAGCCCCGTCCTCCAGAACCTGAGCCTCGGTGACGGAGTCGAAGAGGACTGCGTCGTTCCCCGGTTCCGAGATCCCGAAGGCGAAGATATGGCCCTGGGCCGTCTCGGTGAGCACCTGTTCGAACTCATCATGGCCCATTCGCACCATCTGCCGCGCCACCGAGACCCAGACATGGTGCATATTCACCGCCAGCGAGGTGGCCGGGGCATAGGCGGCCAAGAGCCGCTGGGCTGCCACCAACTGCGGAAGCTCCCAGCCCAGGCCGCCGAACTCGGTCGGCACCAGCGCTTTGAGGTAGCCGGCCTGCCGCAGATCCTCCAGGTCCTCGGCGCAGAACTCATTGCGTGCGTCATAACCCGGGGCACGGTCACGGATCCGGCCCAGCAGCTCAGGACTCAGGACATCTTCAATGCTCATCGCTTGGTCAACTCTCTCCTCTGAGGGGACTGCGGTCATAGCTTCCGAGTCTCATGGCACCCTGGCGGTCCACGCATCGGTGCCGAACTTCTCCTCGACCAGCTGCTCAGCCCGCTCCAACTCATGAGGGCGGATACTGGCCACTGCGGCCCCGTGCCGCTGCGCGAAGGTCTCTGCGAAAACCTCCATAAGCGCCTGCCGGGACAGACCGGTCTGGCTGCGCAGCGGGTCCACCCGCTTCACTGCGGAGGTGTGCCCCTTATCGGAAAGCTTCTCCCGGCCGATCCGCAGTACCTGGGTCATCCGCTCGGCATTGATGTCATAGCTCATAGTGACGTGATGCAGCATCCCGCCGTTGGCCAGCCGCTTCTGGGCGGCACCGCCGATCTTGCGGCCCTGCCCCTCCCCGGCTGCAGCGGAGACGATGTCATTCAGCGGCTTATAGGCTGCCTGCACGCCGACCCGTTCCAGAGCCTCCATCACCCAGGCGTCCAGAAACGGGTAGGAATCGGCAAAGCTCAGCCCGTCTACCAGGGACTGCGGGAAGCACAGCGAGTAGGTGATGCAGTTGCCGGCCTCCATGAACATGGCACCCCCGCCGGAGATGCGCCGCGCCACCACGGTATCCAGGGCTGAGGCGGCCTCGGAGTCCACCTCATTGGCCAGGGATTGGAAGGAACCGATCACCACTGCGCGCTCGGACCAGTCCCAGAGCCGCATCAGCGGGGGCCTGCGCCCGGCGCCGACCTCCTCGGTGAGCACCTGATCCAGGGCCACATTGAGCCGGATGGGCAGATTGACCGCCGGCAGCAGCTCCCACTGGTGATCCGTCCAGGTGGTGGCGTGTCCCAGCGCTCGGCGTACGGCGGTGGCCACCGCGTACTCGTCGAAGCCGATCATCTGCGCGCCCTCAGCCAGCCCCTCCCGGACCGCCTGGGCGATCTTCTCCCGGGAGGCGCTCAGGGGCAGTCCGGTCAATGAGGTGTTGAGACTCTCCAGAGCGTCGTCGGGCTCTAGGAAGAAATCACCGTTGACTGATGCCCGGGTGATGGTGGCAGCGTGACCTGCTGAGAGCTCCAGGTCCGCGACCACCAGCTTGCCGCCGGGGACCTTGTACTCGCCGTGGGCGGTGCTGTTCTCGCCGTGGGCGGTGCTGGAACTGTGGGCCATACCCTCCATCCTAGGAGGTCGGCCCGGTGCGGTGATTCCGCTGTCAGCTGAGGTCAGAGCGGATGATTCTGCCCGCCGAGCCCGGTTGTACCGGATATGACCTCCACTTCCTTACCTCCACTCTCCCTGCTGGACCTGGCCCGGGTGCGCGAGGGCGAATCCATTGCTGAGGGCATTGCCCGATCGCTGCGCCTGGCACAGACCGCCGACGGACTGGGCTATGAGCGGATATGGTTCGCTGAGCACCACAACATGCCCCATGTGGCCAGCTCCGCGACCAGTCTGCTGATCCAGCATATTGCCGCTGGAACCCGGAACGTCCGAGTCGGCGCCGGTGGGATCATGCTGCCCAATCACTCCCCGCTGGTGATCGCTGAGCAGTTCGGCACTCTGGAGACACTCTTCCCCGGGCGGATCGATCTGGGTCTGGGGCGGGCTCCGGGCACCGATGCTCCAACTATGCGGGCGCTGCGCCGGGACGGCAGCGGGCTGGATCAGGAACGGGCCGACCGGTTTCAGTCCGACATCATGGAGCTCTCCGGCTACCTCACCGGGCACAGCCGCATCCCGGGGGTCAACGCCTATCCCGGGTGGGGCACCAATGTTCCGCTCTACATCCTGGGCTCCTCCCTGTTCGGCGCCCAGCTGGCTGCCCGGCTGGGCCTGCCCTATGCTTTCGCCAGCCACTTCGCCCCGCAGATGCTCGAGCATGCTGCGCACACCTACCGGGAGAGCTTCAGCGCCGAAGGCTCCCTGCTGGGCCCGGGGGCGCAGCCGCATTTCATCGCCGCTGCCAATGTCATCGCCCATGACGACGCCGCCACCGCAGGTGAGCAGCGGCGCAAAGCGGAGAACGGGTGGATCCGGACCATGCTGGGCCGCAATAAGGAGCTCTCCGCTGAGGATGTGGAACTGCTGCGCGATCATCCGGCCGGCCAGCAGGTGCTCGGGATGCTCTCCAGGACTGTGGCCGGGGATCGGGCAGAAGTGGTCCGATGGTTGGAGAGCTTCGCCGAACAGGTGCAGGCCGATGAGCTGATACTGGTGAACCTCGCCCCGGATGAGGATGTCCAGCACCGCACTTTGGAGCTGCTGGCTCCGCAGGAGCAAGACGCCTGAAAAGGGCCCTGGCGCCGCATTGGGGACCTCCTCTGCTGGCGCCCGCGCCGCGGCCTGCAGGCTGAGGCAGCTACTGGCCCAGCAGCTTCTGACGCAGTTCGGGGCTGAGCCGGTGCGGCCGGCCGGTGTCCCTGTCCACCAGGACCAGGGTGGAGGCGGCAGTCACCCGCGGGGCGGCGTCGTCCTCGGAGGCGAACAGGGCGTAGTCGATCACGAAGCTGGCTCCGCCGACCTTCCCGATGTTCATCTTCACCAGAACCGGCTCATGCTGATACGGCAGCTGCTGGCGGTACTTCAGGGAAAAGTCGGCCACCAGGGCCCATACCTGCTGGTCCGGCTGCAGCGGTGGGAAGACACTGGGCTCGGCAGCATCCGGGGCGGTCCAGAAGGCTCTGGAGCGTGCCTCCTCCAGCAGCCGCAGCACAGCGACGTTATTGATATGGCCGTAGGCGTCCTGATCGCCCCAGCGCAGATGAATCGGAACTGTGGTCGAGAGCATGGGCTCCAGGATACTCAGCCCTGGTAGAAGTGCTGCTCGTAAACCTGCCTGGCGCGGCGGGTGGTGCGCAGGTAGTGCTCCTCGAAGGCGGCGGCCTGGCCGGGGGCGAAGCCGCACCAGCGGGAGACGGCCTCCAGATCGCGGCGAGAGCTTGGCAGCACATCGGAGGTCTTTCCGGACCAGATCATGATCCCAGAACGCACCTTAGTGCACAGCTGCCAGGCCGCGCTGAGCACCTCGGCGTCGCTGGAGCCCATCAGCCCAGCCTCCACCAGCCCATCAAGCACCTGCAGGGTTGCGGTCCCGCGCAGCACCGGATGTTCGGCTGCGTACTCCAGCTGCCGCAGCTGGACCAGCCACTCCACATCGGAGAGTCCGCCCCGGCCCAGCTTCACATGCCGTGAGGGATCTGCCCCACGGGGCAGGCGCTCAGACTCCACCCGGGCTTTGATCCGCCGGATCTCGCGCAGCTGGGCGCTGCTGGGCGGGGCACCGTAGCGGATGGAGTCCACCAGTTCCATGAAGTCCACGGCCAGCCAGTCGGAGCCGGCCACCGGCCGGGCACGCAGCAGAGCTTGGCGCTCCCAGACGTCCATCCACCGCCGGTAGTACTCCTCATAGGACTCCAGAGACCGGGACAGCGGGCCCTTCTTACCCTCTGGGCGAAGGTCCGCATCGATCTGCAGCGGGAGCTCGCCGCGCACCGCAGGCCGCACCGGTTTGGACAGCAGCTGGGTCAGCCGCAGCGCAAGCTTCTGTGCCTGGGCGTCAGCGGCGGCCTTCTGCGCCCCCGCCACGGGACGGTGCACGAACATAGCGTCCATATCCGAGCCGTAGCTGATCTCCCGGCCACCCTGGCGGCCCATGGCGATTACCAGGAGGCTCACCAACCGGCCCTCCTCGGCGAAGATCTCCTCCTCGGCCACTCGTAGGGCGCCCAGCGTAGCGACCCGGTCCACCTCTGCCAGGGCGGCACCAACCTGCTGCTGGCTGATCAGCCCGCAGGCATCGGCGGTCGCAATCCGCAGCTGCTCACGCTGGCGCATCAGACGGGCCAGCCGCACCGCGGTCTGAGATTCGCCCTCGTGGCGGTCCAGGGCGCTCTGCACCTCATTCCACAGCGCATCGAAGCCGCGGGGGGCCAGGGCCGCATCATCGCCTAGCCACTGGGCGGACTCCGGGCGGTGCTCCAGCATGTCGGAGACGAACCGGGAGCTGGTCAGCAGCTGGCAGAGCCGTTCAGCAGCCACCGAGGAGTCGCGCAGCATGGTCAGGTACCAGGGGCTGGTGCCCAGGGATTCGCTCAGCCGCCGGAAGGCCAGCAGCCCGTGGTCGGGGTCCACGCCCTCGGCGAACCAGCCCAGCATCATCGGCAGGATCCGCTTCTGCAGCGTGGCCTTTCGCGAGACCCCGGAGGTCAGCGCCTCGATATGGCGCAGTGCTCCCTTGGTGTCGCTGAAGCCCAGGGCAGCCAGCCGGTCGGCCACGGATTCCGGGGAGAGCCGGACCTCCTCCTCGGAGAGCACAGCAGTGGTGGAGAGCAGCGGGCGGTAGAAGATGGTCTCGTGGAAGGTGGCCACCTCACGGGCTACCTTCTGCCATTCCTTGGTCACCTCTTTCGGCCTGCGCCGGCGGGGCTGGCCGGGCGGACGCGCCGCATGGGCCAGCGCGCGCAGTGCGGCCTCCTTCTCAGGCATCAGATGGGTGCGCCGCATCTGGGCCATCTGGATCCGGTGCTCGTAGAGCCGCAGCTGCCGGTAACAGCGGCTCATCGCTTCCTGGTCCCGGCTGGAGACATACTCACCCTCGCCCAGTGCCTGGATCGCCGAGAGCGTATCGCGGACCCGCAGCTGCTCATCCACCCGGCCGTGCACCAGCTGCAGCAGCTGGACGGTGAACTCGATATCGCGCAGGCCGCCCCGCCCCAGCTTCAGCTCCCGGTCAGCGTGCCGGTGCGGAATGTTCTCAAAGACCCGCCGCCGCATGGCCTGGACATCCTGCACAAAGCCCTCCCGGGTGGCGGCCTGCCACACCAGGGGACCCATCTGCTCCATATATGCGGCACCCAGCTCCGGGCTGCCGGCGATCGGCCGGGCTTTCAGCAGCGCCTGGAACTCCCATCCGGCTGCCCAGCGCCGGTAATACTCCTGATGCGATTCCAGGGTGCGGGAGAGCGGCCCGTCCTTGCCCTCGGGCCGGAGATTGGCGTCCACCTCCCACAGGGCCGGCTCACCCTCGGCGGAGCCCAGCACTTTGGCGATGCCGCTGGCCAGGCTGATGGCCAGGTCCCGGGCCTCGGCGGCGTCGTACTCCTCCGGGGCCGAGTGCACGTAGATGACATCCACATCGGAGATGTAGTTCAGCTCCCGAGCTCCGCATTTGCCCATCCCGATTACGGCCAGCTCAATACGCTCGGACTCCGGCTTCCGTGCCGTGAGCTGGGCTCGGCTGACGGCCAGGGCGGCGTCGATGGCCGCGGCAGCCAGATCTGCCAACTGCCGGGCAGCCGCCGGCAGATAGGCCAGCGGATCATCGGCGGTGAGATCGCGCAGGGCAAGCTGGGTGATCTCACACCGGTAGGCGATGCGCAGCGCCCGGCCCGCCTCCTTGGCGGTGAAGTCCTCGCTGAGTGAGGCCGCCGGGTGCTTGGCCGCCGGATCGGCCCGCACTGCCCCCATCAGCATCTCGCGCAGCTGCTCAGCGGTGGGGTCTGCCTCAGGGACACCTTTGGCCTGGGACTCCAGGAGCAGATCAGCGCAGTCGGGGTGGCGAATCAGGAACTCACCCAGCGCCTGGGAGGCGCCCAGCAGCCGCAGCAGCGGTATGGCGCGGCGATACTCCTCGCAGGAGCGCGCCGCCGGTTCCTGAAACACCTCGCGGACCTGCGGTGCGCGCTCCAGCAGGCGGATCAGCAGCAGCAGCGCCTGATCGGGATCGGGGGCCTCCTGCAGGGCGGCGACCAACGCGCCGGGGTCCAGGCCCTCCAGCTCAGGGTCGGCCAGGAAGGCCTGGGCACGCTGAGTCTCCTGGAATCCAGCAGCAATCAGCTCACGGGCACTGGGCAGCTGATCAGGCACGCCTTAGACCATACCGAGGTACTTGGTGATCTCGAAGGGTGAGACGTTGACCCGGTACTCATCCCACTCCTGGCGCTTATTGCGCAGGAAGTTATCGAACACCTGCTCCCCCAGGATCCCGGCCACCAGCTCAGAGTCCTCCATCTGGCGCAGGGCCTCGTGCAGGGTGCCCGGCAGCGGGCGCAGGCCCAGTACCTTCCGCTCAGCGGTGCTCAGGCTCCAGACGTCCTCGGTGACCGGGTCGGCCAGCTCGTAGCCTTCCTTGATGCCTTTGAGTCCGGCGCCCAGCACCACCGCATAGGCCAGGTAGGGGTTGGCTGCGGAGTCGATACCGCGGAACTCCACCCGGGCTGAGCCGCCCTTGGTGGGCTTATACAGCGGCACCCGGATCAGCGCCGAGCGGTTGTTGTGGCCCCAGGAGATGTGGCTGGGGGCCTCTCCCCCGCCCCAGAGACGCTTATAGGAGTTCACGAACTGGTTGGTCACCGCGCTGAACTCCGGAGCGTGGGTCAGCACCCCGGCGATGAACTGCCGGCCGGTGGTGGAGAGGTTGAACTCGGCGTTGGGCGCGTAGAACGCGTTGGTATCGCCCTCGAAGAGGCTGAAGTGGGTGTGCATGGCCGAGCCGGGATGCTCGCTGAAGGGCTTGGGCATGAAGCTGGCATATTTGCCGTGGGCCAGCGCCACCTCTTTGACGATAGTGCGGAAGGTGAGGATATTGTCCGCGGTGGTTAGCGCATCGGCGTAGCGCAGATCGATCTCGTTCTGCCCCGGGCCCACCTCGTTATGGCTGAACTCCACCGAGATGCCCACAGCCTCCAGCATGTTCACCGTGTGCCGGCGCAGGTCCTGGGCCACCGAGCCGGTGATGTGGTCGAAGTACCCGGCGTTATCGGCAGGCACCGGCCGGCCGGCGGCGTCGAGCTCCTCCGAGGCCAGCAGGTAGAACTCGATCTCCGGGTGGGTGTAGCAGGTGAAGCCCATATCCCCGGCGGCGTCGAGCTGGCGGCGCAGTACATAGCGGGGGTCGCCCAGGGCTGATTCCTGGTCCGGGGTGAGGATGTCGCAGAACATCCGGGCAGTCGGCTCGTCCTCACCGCGCCAGGGCAGGATCTGGAAGCTGGAGGGATCGGGCTTGAGCAGCATGTCAGATTCGAAGACCCGGGAGAGCCCCTCGATCGATGACCCGTCGAACCCCAGGCCCTCGGCGAAGGCGCCCTCCACCTCTGCCGGGGCCAGCGCCACCGATTTCAGGGCACCGACCACATCAGAGAACCACAGCCGGACAAAACGGACGTCGCGCTCCTCAATGGTGCGCAGTACAAACTCCTGCTGACGGTCCATATGCGTCTTCCGCCTCCTGAAAATGGGTTAGGGGCCGGTGGTCCTCCGGCGCTGCCTACTCTACCCAACCGCACCTGTGCCGCGGAGTAGTCTTGAGGCTATGTCCAATGATGAACAGTCCGCCCCCTACGGCGGGGTGGCACAGAACAACGACGCCGCACTGGTACCGGCTGCCCGCAAGCCGGCTCGGATCCGCACGCACCACCTGCAGCGGTTCAAGCAGGAGGGGCAGCGGTTCGCGATGCTCACCGCCTATGACGCGATGATGGCGGAGGTTTTCGACGCAGCCGGCATTGAGGTGCTGCTGGTGGGCGACTCGGCGGCCAATGTGATGCAGGGCAGCGCCTCCACGCTGAGCATCACGGTGGATGAGCTGCTGGTCTACGCCAAATCTGTGGTCAATGGGGCCAAGCGGGCACTGGTGGTGGCTGATCTGCCCTTCGGCAGCTACCAGGTTTCTCCCGAGCAGGCCGTGCACACAGCTGTGCGGTTCATGAAGGAGGCCGGGGTCCATGCTGTGAAGATGGAGGCCCATGCCGGGTTGGCTGCACATGTCGAGGCTGTGGTGGATGCCGGGATCCCGGTGATGGCCCACGCTGGGTTCACCCCTCAGGCCGAGCATCAGCTGGGCGGGTTCCGGGTGCAGGGGCGCGGGGAGCATGCCCAGCAGGTGCTGGCTGATGCTGCCGCCTTGGAGGAGGCAGGGGCCTTCTGCCTGCTGGTGGAGATGATCCCCGCTGAGCTGGCCGCTGAGCTGGAGGCCTCGCTGCGGGTACCCACTATCGGGATCGGGGCCGGCAGCGCCACCACCGGTCAGGTACTGGTGTGGCAGGACATGCTGGGGCTGAACCAGCCGGCACAGCAGGGCGGCCGGCTGCCGCGGTTCGTCAAGCAGTACGCGGATCTGCGCGGCATCATCACCGAAGCGGTGCAGAGCTTCCAATCAGAGGTCCGGGAGGGGAAGTTCCCCGCCCAGGAGCACATGTTCTGAGCAGCGCCTCTCCCGGCGGCGGGCACGGGTCGCCTAGGGTCGGCAAGGCCTGGCCGGCCACAGGACCCGAAGTCGGGACTTGGCTGCGCCCGTGCCTCAGACCTGACTAATCGGCGTCCTCGTCGTCTTCCTCCCAGGCCCTATTGCGCTCCTCTACTTTCTCCAACGCGCGGGCGGCCTCAGCATAGGAGGGATACGGGCCCAGCAGGTGCCTCCAACTGGACCGGGCTCCCTGCTCCACCTCTCCTGTGGTCATGTTGTACCAGTAGTCGCTCACACTCCCAGACTACGCCCCTCGGGGGCTGACCGATAGGATTGCGGCCATGGCTTCAGCTCTTTCCCAGGCGCCGGTGGGCACCCTCACCCGGGGCACGGTCTCACCTCAGCGCCCGATTCCCGAGCACATTGACAGACCCAACTATGTGGGGCTGCCGGAACCCCCCAAATACACCGGCCCGGACAGCTTCGATGCGGAGACCGTGGCCAGGATCCGCCGGGCCGCCCGGCTGGCGGCAGATGCCATGGTGGCCACCGGCAGACTCGTCAAACCCGGTGTCACCACCGATGAGCTGGATGCCTTCGCGCACAACTACCTCATCGAACGCGGCGCATATCCCAGCTGCCTCAGCTACCGGGGCTTCCCCAAATCGATCTGCACCTCGATCAATGAGGTGGTCTGCCATGGCATCCCCGACTCCACAGTGCTCAAAGACGGCGACATCGTGAACCTGGACATCACCGCCTATCTGGACGGTGCCCACGGAGACCACAACGTCACTTTCATGGTGGGCGAGGTGGACGAGGAGTCCCGGCTTTTGGTGGAGCGGACCCAGGAGGCGATGATGCGCGGTATCCGCGCGGCCAAGCCGGGGCGGCCCATCAATGTGATCGGCCGCGCCATTGAGGTCTACGCCCGCCGCTTCGGCTATGGGACCGTCCATGAGTTCATCGGCCATGGGGTGGGCCCGGCGTTCCACACCGGGCTGGTGATTCCCCATTACGACGCCGCCCCGGAATACTCCCAGCCCATTGAGCCCGGCATGGTCTTCACTGTGGAGCCGATGCTCACCCTGGGCACCCGGCACTGGGATATGTGGGAGGACGGCTGGACCGCTGTCACCAGGGACCGGAAGCGCACCGCCCAGTTTGAGCACACTGTGCTGATCACCGATGAGGGTGCCGAAATCCTCACTCTGCCCACTGAAGGAGACTCATGACCAAGCCGGATCAGACTGCCCCTGCCGCTGAGGCGATCGGCCCAGCGAGTATGAGCCTGCCGGAGCTGCCCAAGCGAGCCATCGGCATCGATGTGGGCGGCACCGGAATCAAGGGCGGGATCGTCAACCTGCGCAAGGGCTCACTGAGCGGCAAGCGGGTCCGGATCCCCACTCCGAAGCCGGCGACTCCGCAGGCAGTGGCCGGGGTGATCGGCGAGATCCTCACCGAGCTGCTCTCCCGGGAGAAGGCCCCCGCCCTGGATGAGCTGGCGGTGGGCGTCACCGTGCCGGCGATAGTGATCAGCAACGAGGTGCTCACCGCACCCAATATTGATGATTCCTGGATCGGCTGCCGCACAACGGAACTGCTTAAGGACCTGCCTGGGCGCACCTTCACTCTCAATGATGCCGATGCTGCCGGACTTGCTGAAGCCCGCTTCGGTGCCGGGGCGCACCGTGACGGCACTGTGATGACGGTGACCCTGGGGACCGGAGTAGGGACCGCGATCATCCATGACGGTGTCCTGGTGCCCAATTCCGAGCTGGGCCATATTGAGTTCGAGGGCACAGTACCGGCCGAGCGGATCGTCTCCGCGGCAGCGCGGGAACGCCTGGAGATGCCCTGGGACGAGTACGGGGAGCTCCTGCGGAGGTACCTGAAGCACCTGGAGCGGATCCAACCGGTGAGCACCTTCATCATCGGCGGCGGAATCTCCAAGCGCAGTGAGGACTTCCTGCCCTTCGTCACCGGTCTGCGAGCCGAGGTGATGCCTGCACAGCTGACCAATAATGCCGGCATCGTTGGGGCCGGCCTCTACGCCGCTGAGCAGTCCAGACTCGCGGATTTCCGCAATTCGGAGCAGTAACCGCCTATTCCGGAGATCTTGCTCACATTTCCCGTGTAAACCCAGTGTTACAGGAATGTTTCCTGTGCGGCTCGGGTTGGACGTGTTGGTTCGCATAAGCAACTAGTCATACATGAGAAAGGATGTGCATACGTGAACGCACTGATGGCGAGAATCAACCCACGGTCCAAGGCACGCCGGTCCACTGGCACCTCGATCCCCAATAACCGGATTCTGCAGATGCTCAGCGCCTCAGAACGCCGGGATTTCGGCTTCGGTCCCCTGGATGCCCCCGCCCGGGACCTTAGAACCTTTGAAGGAATCGCCTACCGCCGCTGATACCCCAGGCACAGATCAGCGCCGAGCCGGACCCGCTGCGGGTACCTGCTCGGCGTTTTTTGTGTAAACTATCTCCTCGCGCCGTTCTGCGGCGCCTGCGTCGATAGCTCAGTTGGTTAGAGCACTGCGTTTACACCGCAGGTGTCGGGGGTTCGAGTCCCTCTCGACGCACCGATTCATTCGCCCTGCGCCGGTTTCAGATCGTCTACCGCGGGGCCCTCCAGCAGGGTCCCGTCGGGAGCAAAGCGGGAGGCGTGCAGGGGGCAGTCCCAGGAGCACTCCGCGTCGTTCCACTGCAGGATCCCGCCCATATGCGGGCAGACGGCTGAGACCTTCCGGGTGGTGCCGTCCACAGTGGATACTGCCACCGGCTTCCCACTGGAACGGCCGACGACGCCGCTTCCCTCCACAGGGGGCTCATCGGGCAGTGTGCTCAACTCGGCACCGGCCCAGTCCTTTGCCATATGCGCACCGATCTCTGCGTTGTCCTTCACCGAGGTCAGCGCGCCCTTGAGGGAGGGGCCACGTTCTGCCAGCTGCTGCGCCCAGGGCATCTGCCCGCCGAGAATCTCTGATGAGATGGCCAGGGCTGCGGCCACTGCGTTGGTCATCCCCCATTTGTTGTAGCCGGTAGCCAGGTAGATGTTCCCGCCCCCACGGGGAAGGCGGCCGAAGAACGGCACATAGCCTGCCGGCCGGTAGTCCTGGGCCGACCACCTGTGGGTACATTCAGCGCCGGGGAAGTGCTGCTGGGTCCAGTCCTGGATCTGGGCCACCGCCGCGGAGTGCGAATCGGCACGCCCCACCACATGTCCGTTTCCACCCACCAGCAGCAGCTCCTCCCCTGCGATCAGGACTGTCCGAGTGCTGCGGCTGGGTTCGTCCACGCTGAGATACATCCCCTGCGGCAGCACAGTGCCCTGCGGCAGCCGATACGCCATCGCATAGGAGCGGTGGCCCTTCAGCTTGGCGAAGTATCCACCCCGGTCCAGCACCGGGACTCCGGTGGCCAGAATCAGGTGCTCAGCCTGCAGCTCACCCTGGGTGGTCTTTACCTGCACCGGCGAACCGGAGTCCGCGTCTATCAGCCGGGCGCCCTCTACGATCTGCCCACCGCGGTCCACCAGCTCCTCGGCCAAGGCGTCAAGCACCTCCACGGGATGGATCTGTGCCTGGTCCTCCAGTGCCAATGCGGATTCCACCGGGTAGGGAAGCTCGGTGGAATCCTGGCGGTGCACGGGCAGTCCGGCGGCCACCGCGGCGTCGTACTCCGCGTTGAGCAGCTGGGCACCCTGGGGGGTATGCGCCACCGTGTAGGCGGTGCGCCGCTGATAGCTGATACCCCGCTCGTCGAGATACCGCAGGAGCCAGGCCTGCGCCTCACGGTTGCCCTCCACATAGGCCTGCAGTAGTTCCTGGGACCGGTGGGCGCGGATGCTGGAGAGTTGGGTGCCCTGGAGCAGGGAGACCTTGGCTGTGGTGTTACCGGTGGCTGCCGCTGCGATATGCCGGGCTTCGAGGAGCACTACGCTGAGGCCTGCCCGCGCCAGCAGCACTGCGGTGGTGAGTCCGGTCAGGCCGGCTCCTACCACTGCGGCCTGGTAGCTCTGCCCCACGGGGAAGGGCTGGGTCTCTGCTGTGACGGTGTGGGTATCGAGCCACAGGGATCTCATCCGATGTCCTCCTGCTCGGGTGCAACGGGGTCTCATCCTGGTGACGGAGCCTGAACACCAGCCTGAAGTTTCCCTGAAAACTGCTGGTCAGAGCCAGGGGCTGCGGGTCCGTTGGCATGAAACTGATCGGGGTGATGTAGAATGGAACTTCGGCCCTGACAGGCCGCGCGTCGTAGGAACGTTCTTCAGCTCAGGCTAGGTTTATCTGGCCGGTGCTTCTTGCAGTGATTCTCGCGGCGAACCGAGTGCACCGTCCGGTGCTTTCGCCACAGCCAGTCCCCTGGCGCGCAGAACTCTGCCGCTCCTTGATGTCTGGCGCATTCTGAAAGGCATTCGCCATCTCTGATACACCCATGACTTTTGTTGACCTCGGTGTGCCCGCGCCTCTGGTGCGTTCTCTGGCCGCCGAGGGCAAGTTCCAGGCATTCCCCATCCAGCAGCAGACTCTGCCGGATACCCTCACAGGCCGCGATGTGCTCGGCCGCGGCAAGACTGGCTCCGGCAAGACACTGGCCTTCTCCCTTCCGCTGGTGGCCCGGTTGGCCCAGAACCACGCCCGCACTGCATCGCGCCGGCCGCGCGGCCTGGTGCTGGCTCCCACCCGTGAACTGGCGACCCAGATCAATGCGGTGTTGGAGCCGCTGGCCGAATCCGTGGGTCTGACCACCACCACTATCTTCGGCGGCGTGAGCCAGAAGCACCAGGTGGCTGCGCTGCGCAAGGGCGTGGACATCGTAGTGGCCTGCCCCGGCCGGCTAGAGGACCTGATGAGCCAGGGCGAGGTGAGCCTGGAGGATGTGCGGATCACAGTGCTGGATGAGGCAGATCATATGGCTGACCTGGGCTTCCTGCCCGGGGTCACCCGGATCCTGGCCAAGACTCCGCAGGATGGTCAGCGGATGTTCTTCTCCGCCACGCTGGACAACGGGGTGGACAAGCTGGTCAAGCGGTTCCTGCACAATGAGCTGCTGCATTCGGTGGATGAGCCCACCTCCCATGTCTCGGCGATGACCCATCACATCTTTGAGGTCTCCGCAGATGACAAGAAGCCGCTGGTACAGGCGCTGGCCTCCGGCACCGGTAAGCGGATTCTGTTCACCCGCACCAAGCACCAGGCCAAGAAGCTGGCCAAGCAGCTGACCTCAGCGGGCACCCCTGCGGTGGACCTGCACGGCAACCTGTCTCAGAACGCCCGCGACCGCAACCTCGCCGCCTTCAGCGGGGACGGGGTGCGGGTGCTGGTGGCCACTGATGTGGCCGCCCGCGGGGTGCATGTGGACAACGTGGAGCTGGTGGTGCATGTGGATCCGCCGGCCGAGCACAAGGCATATCTGCACCGTTCGGGCCGCACCGCACGGGCCGGTTCCAGCGGCGATGTGGTCACCGTGATGCTGCCCGAGCAGCGCCGCGACACCCAGGCCCTGCTGCGCAAGGCCGCCATCAAGGCCCAGCCGATGACGGTCACCAGTGACTCCCCCGCAGTGCTGGACCTGGTGGGCGAGCAGGCGCCATATGTGAAGCCCGCTGCACCGGTTCAGCAGCAGCAGCAGCCTGCCCGCTCCGG
>NZ_WRPM01000096.1 GCF_009758175.1 Nesterenkonia alkaliphila | reverse complement strand
TAGTGGCCACTTATGGGCTGTTTTGGTGGCCACCTATGGGCACTTCTCACTGGCCATTGACACCCGAATGACCGCATCCAACGAGTGGGTGTTTCCCCGGGTCTCCTCAGAGCCCGGGCGAGTGACCTGGTACTGGGTGAATTGCAGCCGGTAGGTGGACTTCGTCTTCGCCTCAGGGCCGACCAGGAGGCGGATCTCCTCATCCCCGATTTCCCATTTGGCCTGGGTGAAGCGGTGCACATCCACTGCGTGCTCTCGTGCCAGCTCCACCACAGGGGTGCGGGCATGGTAGCGGCGACGAATAACTTTCAACGCCTGTTCGATGCTCTCTGTGGGGATAGAGACCCCTGAGCGGTCGATGATGGTCACCGCTGCGGTAAGGATCAGTTCTTCCCTCACGGTCTGGTCTGGCTGAGGTTCCTGCCCCGGCGGGGGCGGTGGGGGAAGCTCATTGGTGTTTTTGGTGGTTCTCACGTCCACGTTCAATGCCCTCCTGCATCAGCCCCAGGATCGGGGCTTGTGTTGTGATCTGGGCAGAACTACCGGGGGCACCGGTCACCCTGTATGTCAGTAACGACCAGCAAGTCAGTGGTGGACACACAAAGAGACCGGTCACCGTCCCGGGCCAGAGATGAGGTGAGGGGGACTACCCGGGGGCGGTGACCGGTCTCCGTTGGGGCCTGACCGGACAAGGGACCGGTGGTGTGACCGGTCAGGAACTTGGTGGTGTCCGACTCCTGCGACCGGAGCCTGGTACGGTCAGCGACCGGACTTATGACCGGTCAGTTGACCGATGGGCCGGACACGTCCGGGCCGGTCATGGCCGGTCCAGACTGGGCGCGGTAATTGGAGATTGCTGACTGGAGCTTTGTGGGGTTGTACCCAGCAAACGTCTCGGTCTGGGTCTGCACCACAGGGGCGTGCATCAGTCCTCTCTGCCTGAACTTCTCCACTGTGGCGGCGTTCTCCGGGGCTTCCAGATTCTGGGTCTGGTAGGGCACTCCCTCCTTGTCCAATTTACGTTTGACCGCATCGCACTGGACGCACGGGTCTTTGGTCCACACGGTGATGGGCTGGCCGGTCATATCGGTGTCCTCCTGGTCAGTGTCCGGTCGCATAGGGGTCGTCCTCGTCAGTGCCGTCCCAGTCATGGGGGTTCTCGGTCTCGATCCGCTCAGTGCCCTCCTGGTTGGCAGCCCGGTCAAGTTCTTCCTGGTACTTGGCCAGCAGCAGCTCGATGTACTCCTCCTGGCCGTAGTCGTTGTCCTTGCGGACCCCGTAGCCCAGACCGCCGTGACGGCCGTCGTCATCAGTCCAGAAATTCATGTGCGTCACCGTCCGGGCAGCCTCCAGCAGCTGGCCGTGCTGTGCCTTTGCCTCCTCGGTGGGTTCCTCGAACAGCTCACGCAGCACCGAGTGCCGGGACTTCATAGCGCTTTTGACCAGGCCCTCTGAAGCCAACTGCTTCTCTGTGCCGGTGAACTCGGGCAGCTGGTACTTCTGCTCGAACTGCTCGATATCCAGCAGCCACTGGGTATCGTCCTGCTTCCGCGCCTCGCCCCAGCAGTTAGAGCAGTCCATGCCCTTCTCCGGGTTGGCAAACCCATCCTCAGAGGAGGCCCACAGGGCAAAGCTCTTACGCTTATTCGCTGGTTTGGGCCACCGGCCGCCGGGGCCAAGGTCCACTTTCTCGGTGTGGCCGCATTTGAAAGTGATGTTGTGCTTGGTGGGGATCTTCGACATGACCGGGATACTCCTCGGTGGCAGGCAACAGTTGACCCCTGGTGTTCCCGGCAGCACCTACCCGGCGCATGTCTAAGCGGCTTTGGATAGAGACGTCAGGGCGGTGCGCCTAGACTCTTTCTCCGGCAGTGCGTGGACAAGCTTTCGGATTTTCTTGGTGCTTGCACGCGCGTATATCTCCGTGGTGGCTACGGATTCATGACCGAGCGCTTCTTTGAGCGCCAAGAGATCCGGGTTCTCCTCGTAGGCGTCCATCGCGAACTTATGACGCAGACTGTGGGCGTTGATCCGGGGCTGATTGCCAAACAACCACCGGACACGGCGACCCACTGAGGCAGCAAGCATATGTCCACGTGGGTTCCGGGTGGAGGGAAAGTAGTAGCCGGTGGGAAAGAGGCGCAGTGTGTCAGAGACGAGAGGGTGCAGCGGCAGCATTCTGTACTTGTTGCCCTTGCCAACTACTCTTAGCTCCTCCCCGTAGACGTCTGCACTATGCAGTGGAGCCATTTCGCCGGCTCGTAGCCCCTGGTACTCACCAAGCAGGATCATCAGTACATCTATGCGCCTGGTGCATCGTGATAGTGCTTGCTCCACCTTGTCTTCAGGTGCTGGATTTGGGAAACTCTGTGGTGCCCGAAGCGAGGGCAGCTTCTGAGCGGGGTTCTCGTGAATCAGCTCAGTAGCATGTGCCCACTGGTAGAACACCGAGATACTGGACTTCGCTGAACGTTTGGTCCATGGCGAGGGGCCGACGTCACTGCTGAGCCATGTGAGGAAATCCTGGAGATCCAGATCCCACACCGTCATGTCCTGGGCCTCTGTCCAATTGATGATCCTTTGCACGTAATAACAGCGCAGGTCCACAGTGTCTGGTGCTCGATAAGCGGTCAACGCCGTCCTGAATTTCCGTACTGCATCCTCATGTGACAGTTGCATGCCAGTTCCTCACTCTCATCGCCGTTGATGGGAGACAGGAATCTAAGCGATAAACACAGCCTGAAAGCTCAAGTAGAGCCTGACGCTACCCATCAGCAACGAAACTGGATAAGACAGAACCTTTGGGCAGAGCAGAAAAGCCGCGTATGTCATCACAGCCACCTCAGCGCTATTCCTCATCCCGCGGCGGACAGTAATCAGTCAAATATGAGTGTTCCGACCCAGACGATGGTGGCGATGGCCGCTAGAGGCAGCACCTCTGCTGCCTCTCTGCCGTCGAGCATGTAGTAGGCGAGCCAAGCCCCTGCTCCGAACAGGAACGCTCCGATGCGGACCATGCCGATGATCGAGCCGATGGGGTTCATGATGAAGCGTAGGACTGCACCCAGGATGCTGAGGATTGCTGCTCCACCGATGATTGCTACCAACATGGTTCTCTCGCTCTCTACTTAGTTATGTACCCTCTGTGTTTTCACCCTAGCCGTGGGGTAGGAGACCTAAGCGTCCGTCTTCTTTGAGTGAAGCTCAGCGCTGAACTGCTGGCCCTCCATGAGCAGTCGCTGCTCATACTGCGCATTGAACAGGCCCTCCACCAGCAGATCCTTGGCGCACTCTCTTGTGGTGCGGGTCTGATCAACGTGCGTGTAGTAGTCCTTCTGCCACTGGTTCAGAGCCTCCAGCTCAGGTCGCTAGATCTCCAATACCTCTTCGATGGGATCTCTCATCGTCCCTGCCCTTTCACTCGTGCTGGCATCGGGGTGGGAAGTCGCCAGAAGCGCATAGTGCTGTCAACAACCACCAGATCATCCATTGTTAGGTATCCTGGCAACTGACATGGTTGGGAATCCCATAACCCGGAGGTCCCAGGTTCAAATCCTGGCCGCGCAACTCCAAAGGAAAACCCCGGCCTGATGGCCGGGGTTTTCTCGTTCCCATGGCATACCGGTCGCAGTGCGGCCCCGGCTGCACGCTCAGTCGGCGAGCGGGAAGTCCAGGATGATTGGCTCGGTGCTGGTCACGGTGGTGGTTCCGGAGCCGCCGTAGAAGATCTCCAGTTCGGCGTCCAGCGCAATCTCCTCAGCATCCTCCGGTACCGCGATGAGTGCTCCGTAACTGCCGGCGGGCCACTCGCCGATGTCTCCTGCAGTGGAGTGGTAGACATGCTCGTCACTGACCCCATTCTGGTCAGTGGCGGTCAGCGTCCAGGTACCCCCGTTGAAGGAGATGCTCTGGTTCTGCGGCATCTCGATGCTCATATCCACCACCAGCCAGATGTGCCCCTCCGGTGCGGAACCGTTGGATTCCAGCCCCCAGAGGTCCCAGCCGTTCTGGTGATTCTCGGTGAGCTTGGCCCGATTCATCGTGTAGGTCACAGGCGCAGAATCAGAACCGATGGAAGCATTAGGGATGTTGAAGGTCTGGGCAGAGGTGATCTCCATATCTGCCGGGTTCCGGTTGAAGGTGAGCTCCTCCTCAGCCTCCGTAGCAGGGTCTTCCTCCTCAGGGGTGGGTTCCTCATCCGGAGCATTTTCCGCGGCCTCTTCATCAAGGGGCTCTTGGTCTGTGCCCTCAGCCTCGGGGGCAGCGGTGCTCTCAGCCTCAGGTTCTGCCGTGGCCTCTTCGGTGGGTTCCTCTGAGGCTTCCTCAGTGGCCTCTGGCTCCGGCTCCTCATCATCCTCCCGCAGGAAGAACCACCAGCCTGCGGCAGCTCCGCCGCCCAGCAGCACCAGAAGGAAAGCCACCAGGGCGAAGACCCCGCCCTTGCCCTTGGTCTCCTCTTCCTCAGCCTGCTCGCCCTCCGGCGGATAGGCATAAGCCCCAGCCTCCTGGCTCAGCGGAGGTACAGCCTCCGTGGGCTGTTCACCGGTGGAATAGGCAGCAGCGGCGGGAATCGCCTGAGTAGGCTGCTCGCCGGTAGGTAGCACCCCACTCCCAGCCTGGGGGACCTCGGCCGGCGGGGCGGCAGGTGGTGCTGCCTGCGCAGTGACCCAGGAGCCCTCCGGGGTGCGGTAGCCGGCGTGCCAGCTGCCGGCCCCGTCATAGAAGCCGCCGTGCCACTGATTGCCCGGTCCGTAGAATCCCGGTTGCCACTGACTGTGCTCATCGTAGAAGCCCCCGTGCCAGTTTCCTTGAGCATCGTGGAATCCGGGCTGCCACTGGCCTGAGGAGTCGAAGGATCCCTGCGGCTGAGCTTGGCTGTTCATGGCCTTCCCCCTGGTTATTCGTGCCTGCACCCGTTCAACTGCCGAATATCCGGCAACTCTTCACCCTAACCCACGGCCCTCGCGCCAGATGGCTCAGATGCACATCGGCGGGGCCAGCTCTATCTCACCCTCGGCCTCGTCAGTGGAGATATAGGCGACCCCGCAGATGCGGGTGTCGATGTTCTCCTCGATGAGCATGGGGGTATAGACCGACTGCACGTCGAAAGCCTCGCGGTGCACTGCGTTCTCAGATTCGGGGCCCTCAGTTTGCGGGTAGACTACAAAGCCCACGTGATTGCCCATGGACTGCTCATCCCAGCGGGTGATCCGGCCCCAGGCGGCACGGCACTCATTGGACCACAGGATCTGCACCTGCACAGTACCTTCGAGCCGCTCCTCGCTGGCCGCGATCACCGCATCCTCATGGCATACCGTGTTCATCGGGTCCACCCCGGAGGCCGGCTCCTCCCGCCCCTCATCAGCGGCCTCCTCCCGAAGCTCCGCCAGGATCTCCTCCACTGCAGTGCGCAGCTCATCCCCCTCAGCCGAGAGCCCGGGCCGCTCTTCGGAGGCTACCGGCTCGCTGCTGCGGGCAAAGGAATCCCACATCGCATTGCCCAGCAGGGCGGCGATCAGGCCTACGGCTGCAGCCACCAGCACTGTCAGTGAGCCCCGCGAGCGCTGCCGCTCTGCCTCATGGCGAACGGGAGCTGGCGCAGGCGCCGCACCGGATGCACCGGTCTGGCCTGCCCTCACCTGCGGAGTCTCCCCGGTGAGGGGGCTTTCAGCGCTGCTGCTGCGATGCGCTGCCCGGGGGTCAAGAGCCCGGCGGCGCTCCAGCCAAGGCGTTGGGTCTTCACCCAAAGCTGCGACCAGCTTCTCTGTGGTGTTCTCAGTAGGAAGGCGATGCCCGCGGAAAGCATCGGAGAGGACCGATTTGGATACTTTTGCCTTCTTGCTCAGGGCAGCGAGAATCGGGTTGCCGGCCCGGGCGCGCAGCTCATTGAGGTCCTCTGCGAACTGCTGCACCGAATCCTCACTGAGGGCCTGGCGTTCAACCTCCTGATCAGGGGCGGAATTGCTCATTCTGTGTGTGTTCCTCCGGTCAGTGCGAGTGAAACCGTTGGCACCATCATGTCAAGACTCAGTGTTCCGAATGTGTTTCGAGGCGCTCAAGGTCCGGAAAAACTTGTCCGAACTTTTCGTCCGGATCCGGAAACCACTCCGGAAATCCCCCTGACCAGGAGTTTTATGGCTCAGGCCCCGCCACCGGGACAAGGCTTCAGGTGTGAAGGCCGGTGTAAGCCGGCCGAGAGGCGAGCGGGGTTCCCCCGCCGCCGGGACAAGCTCAGTGCAGCTCGAAGTACTCGCGGGCAATCTCGAACCCGCTCCCGGACTGCTGGGACCAGCACTCGAAGTAGAAGAAATCAGCCTGGCATCCGAAGTCGCTGTTGCCGGTGATCTCGTCATAGTCAAGCTCCTGCCCCTGGGAGCTCACCGGATTGTCGCAGTCGAACTCGGCTTCACCGTCCTGATCCACCCGGAAGGTGGCCCCGTCCTCGCAGTCACTGGGTGCATCGAATTCATACTCCAGAACCGTGCACCGGACCTCATCATCAGTGAGCTCACAGTTGATGTTGCCGGTGGGGGAGGAGAACTCGGTGATGTCCAGGGAATTATCCGGCAGTGGACGTTCCAGTTCGGGCTCCTGATACTCGAAGTCCCAGGAGGTCTCCACCCCCTCAGCGATGATGTACTCATCGCTCTCCGGCTCAGCCGTCACGGTAAGGGTCTCCCCCTCCTCGATCTCCACGGTGCCGGAGTGGGAGTACTCCACACCTTCCACATTCTCCGGGATCTCCACCGTGTTCTCGTCCTGAGTGGGCGCCGGGATGCTGGTGATCTCAGTTGGCTCCTCCTCCTCAGGCTCCTCGGTCTCCTCCTCGGTGGCTTCCTCCGTGGCCTCCTCAGTGGGCTCCGTCTCCTCTGCTGGCTCCGGGGCGGTCTGCTCCTGGTCATCCGCAGGCTCGTCATCATCGGCAAACGGATTGCCGAAGAGCAGGAAGTAGCTGGCAGCCAGCGCTCCCACTGTGAGCAGGAGCAGCAGGAAGATCAGGATTCCCGCACCGCCGCGCTTCTTCTCCGGCTCCGGCTGCTCTTCCTCCGGATCGTAGACCGGGTGCTGCTGGTAGTAGCCGCCCTGCGGAGGATAGGCCGGCGGAGGGTATGCCGGCTGCTGACCGGGATACCCGGCAGCAGCGGCGCCGTATACCTGCTGATCAAACCCTGGCTGCGGATCAAGCTCCGGCTCAGAGGCCGGCTGCTGGTAGTAGGGCTGCTGCACGGCCCCGAACTCCTCAGTCTGCTCCGCCGGGGTCTGGGGCATGGCCTGGGTGGGCTGTTCGGTCACAGGGGTGGCGAGCTGGCCCTCAATCGGCACTGTGGGCTGCTCAGGCTGCCGGGCGTCGTCGTGACCTGCTGCTCTGCGCGCCAGGGCCGCATCGGTCTGCGGATCTCCCAGCCCGCCCAGCCAGTCCAGCAGCCCCTGGTAGGCATTGGGGTGCTCGGCAATCTGCGGGCGAAGGTCCGCGCGGGACTGGGCAAGTTGGTAGAGTTCGGCTGCGGATGCATCGGGGGCTATCCCGTGGTTCTCGGGCTCCTGGGTCATGCGAACATCATGCCAAACCGGGCTGTGCGATGCTGAACCGGCTGACATATATACGCATAATCCAGAGCCATTCACCCAACGTTCAGAAAGCCCTCCTAGCGTCACCACAGAGTTCTGTCAGAGTCCTGTCAGAACCAGATCCAGAAAAGCATAGAAAGAGGCGACACTCATGAGCACCCTGACCACACGCAGCAAGACCTTGGGCGGCGCAGCCGGAGTTTTCGGGCTGCTGGCCGTCACCGCATGCGGCGGCAGTTCCGTAGAGGCCTACTGCGATGTGTGGGAGGAGGGCCAGGCGGAGTTCGAGCAGCTGGAAACTGCTGATATGCAGAATTTCGATGAGGCATTCAGCACTGTGGAGGACTTCCTGGACGACGCCGTCTCTGCAGCCCCGGACGAGATCGAATCCCAGACTGAGAACCTGCGCGATGCGATCGCTGCGATCAACAACCTGGACATCGACTTCGAGAACCCGGAGTCCTTCACCGACCCCGAGGTGATGGAGGACCTGGAGCAGCTTGAGGAGCAGTTCGCCACCATCGAGGCGGACTCCCAGGCCGTGGAGGACTACGTGAACGAGAACTGCGAGAACGTGGACCTCAGCTGATCCGGCCTCCCCGCCCCACCTGGAATACTGGTGGCTATGCGTGCGGGGAGCTCTTCACCTGGGCTGATGGCGCGGTGGGCTGCCCCTGCTGCCATCAGCCTTGCGGTGCTCGGCTGCGCACAGGCCGCGCAGTCCACCGAACCGACCCCGCCCCGCAGCGGCCCGCCTGCTCAGCTGAGCAGTATGCCGGATACCGTGGAGGGCCCCTCTGCCCGCAGCTACGGCACGCTGCGAGCCATGCAGATTCGCCGCCTGCTGCTGGATGAGCAGGAGCTCTTCCCACGAACATCCGGTGAGGTGCTCGAATATGCGGAGGCCGTGACCGTGCTGCACCGCTGGCGGCACACCCTGGTCCCGGAAGCGGAAATACCTGACGACGACGCCGCCTCCACCGCCTGTGCCCAGGCACTCGGGGAGGTCTACACCGTCACCCAGCAGAGCCCGCTCAACGCCCTGATGCTGGTCCACGCAGAGCAGCCCACCGGCGGCAAACTGCCAGCCGAGGTGGCAGTGGGTATCGCCAGCTACCGCCAACCCGCCCAGGTGCAACTCCAGTGGGAAATGGCAGCCCAGGTGTGTGACGGAGCCATGCTCAGCCTCGGTGAGCAGCAGTACCGGCTGTCTGCACTGGAGTATGCGGGAGCCTCCGGGCTGAGCTTCAGCAGCGACTCCGCAGAGCAGCATGTGCTGAGCCTGGACAACGGGCACAACAGCATCACGGTCTATACCCAGACCTCAGCCGAGCATGCCGCCGCATTGCTTGAGCGGCAGCTCGCCAAGTTCGCCACCACCCCTTAGCTGTTCACCCGCTGAGCAGGTCAGTCGCGGATTGCGGCCTCGATGTGCAGGTGCAGCGACATCAGCTCGTCACCGGGAACTTCCTCACCATCGATGAAGATAGTGGGCGTGCCGCTGATGCCGGCCTCGTTGAGTGCGGAGTCGGTGGTCTGCTCCACAAACTCGGCATAGGGCTCATCGGTGATGCACTGACTAATATCCGCCCCATGGCCCTGGGCGCGCTCGGCCAGCTCCTCCGCGGAGAGCTCATCCACAGTGCTGCGTTCGGCAGTGATCTCACCCAGATAGGCGAAGTAGTTCTCCGGGGAATTCTCCGCCATGCAGGCGAAGGCATTGGTGGCGATATCCGAGTAGTCGCTGACGAAGCTCACGCTGCGGTACTCCAGGGTGATGGCCCCCTCCTCCAGCCAGCCGTGCAGGTGATCGTGGAAGGTCTCCTCCAAGGTGGCGCAGTGCGGGCAGCCGGGATCGCTGAAGATCACCACATGCGGGGCGTCACTGGCCTGGGCCTGCGGGTCGATCTCGGTGGGGGAGACCAGCACGAACCCGCCGTGCTCGTTGGCAAGCTCTGGGCTCTCAGACCCGGTGGGGGCGGCATCGCTCTCTTCCGGCTCAGTGCTGTCCTGCTCCGCCGCCTCAGTAGGCTCCGGCTCAGTGTCCTCGGGCTCGGGCGCCTCGGTGGTCTCATCCCCTCCGCTGCCCAACTGGGTGACCCCGCTGGCATCGGTGTTGTCCTCCTCCCCGTCCGAGCAGGCGGTCAGTGCCAGCAGCACGGCGGTGCCGGCGGCTGCGGTCCATCGGATCTGTCTTCTGCGCTGAATCATCGCCGGCCAGTATATGAGGTGCGCCTGGGTGGAGGATCAAGGATCCCTGCAGGCTGTCCGCTGCGAATTCCGGGTGTCCGGATTTTCCGGATCAGCTCCGGAACCGAGGAATTGAGGTATCTGCACTCCAGGCGGCGGATAGGCTGAAGCTCTGTCACGGCCCGGCGAGGGGAGCCGCGTGCCGCTGTGCGCACCGCACCGCAC
>NZ_WRPM01000095.1 GCF_009758175.1 Nesterenkonia alkaliphila | reverse complement strand
CACCCTGGTCAGCCTGGGCATGGTGCGCGATAAGGAGCAGTTCCGCCGCGGCTTCGCCGCCGCTACGGTGCATGATTTCTTCAATCTGTTGGCAGTGTTGATCTTCCTGCCCCTGGAGATGATGTTCGGGCTCATCGGGCGTGCCGCCACCACAGTGGCAGACGCCACCGCAGGCGCAGAAGCCGGGCTGCTCAACGCGATATTCGGCGGTATCGGCACCGTGGTCAAAGGCGCCACCAGCCCGCTGTCCAATCTCATTCAGGACGCACTGAGCTTCCTGCCCGGGGTCTGGCACGGGATCATCATGATCGTGGTGGCCATCGCGCTGATCCTGTTGGTGATCAACTTCATCGGCAAGCAGCTGAAGATCCTCATGGTCGGCAAGGCCAAAGCCGTGCTGCATACCGCCATCGGCCGGGGCCCGCTCTCTGGAATCACCTCCGGGGCAGTGATCACTGTGATGGTCCAGTCCTCCTCGACCACCACCGCTCTGGTGGTCCCGCTGGCAGGCTCCGGAGCATTCGGGCTCAAGCAGATCTATCCCTTCACTCTGGGTGCGAACATCGGCACCACCATCACCGCTCTGGTTGCCGCCTTCGCCTTCGACGGGGTGGAGGCCACGGCCGCACTGACCGCAGCCCTGGCTCATATGTTCTTCAACGTCTTCGCCACCGTGGTGATCTTCGGCCTTCCGGTGATCCGCAATCTTCCGCCGCGCGGAGCTACCTGGCTGGCCAACCTGGCGGCCGAGCGCAAGATCTGGGCGGCGGTCTGGGCACTCGGTGTCTTCGTGGTGCTGCCGCTGATCCTTATCTTCGTCACCACCGCCTTCTGACCCGGACCCGCAGACACCGCACCTTCAGAGACAAAGGACACCTGATGAGCCCGAACACAGAGCCCACAGAGAACGACGACGCCCGAGGGAGCCGAGAGGGGACAGCAGCCGGCTCCGCCTCTGCCCAGGCGGGGGAGAGCGGTGAGCGCAGCGAGGCCCCACGCACCGAGTCTGAAAACCAGCCCAATGTGGCAGAGGAGCTGGAGCGGGTGCTTCGCGAGACTGAGGCATCCATCACCGAACTGCGCGAGGAGCTGGACCGGATCAATGAGGAGCGCCTCCAGCATGCCCAGGTGGACCGGCTCGAGGAGCATATGGCCAACTCCACAGTGCGCTGGAAGGTGATCAAGGAGTTCCTCAGGGTGATGCTCGGCGAACTGCGCGGAGGCCGGGAGGAAGAGCAGGATGTGGCTGCCGCAGTGACCCAGGACCAAGAGGAGTCGAACAATGACTGAACCGCGTGACCGTAACGCCCAGCTGCTCGGCCTGCTTGGCGCCGGGGCCCTGGCGCTGACCGCCTGCTCCGGTGCTGATGCCAGCGAAGGCGAGACCATCCAGATCTCTGGCTCCTCCACGGTGGCCCCGATCACCGAGCTGGTGGCAGCCGACGGCGGATTCGACGTCGAGGTCGCGGCAGAGGGCACTACCAGCGGCTTTGAGCGCTTCTGCGCTGGTCAGACCCAGATCAACAATGCCTCGGAGGCCATCCCAGGGGAGGGCCAGCCGGTGGACTTCGTGGCCATCTGCGAGGAGAACGGCGTGGAGTTCATCGAACTGCCCATCGGCCTGGACTCCCTGGCCCTGGTACGGCACCAGTCCAATGACTTCGCCACTGAGCTGACCCTGGAGGAGCTGCGCGCCATCTGGGAGCCGGAGTCCACGGTCACCAGCTGGTCCGATGTTCGGCCGGAGTGGCCAGATGAGCAGATTGAACTGGTGGGCCGCCCTGCAGGTTCTGGCACCTTTGATGTCTTCACCCATCAGGTGGTGGGTGAGACCGGCCAGATCCGGGAGGACTACCGGATGACCGATGATCTGGACCAGCTGGCCACCTGGATCTCCGAGGATGAGAACGCCCTGGGATTCATGGGCATCGGCAACTACTACACCGCTGCCGATGACGAGGTCCGCGAACAGATCTCCACTGTGGAGATCGACGGCGTGGCCCCCACCCTGGAGAACGCCCAGAACGGCAGCTATACCCCGCTGACCCGCCCGCTGTTCATCTATGTCTCAACCGATGCCCTGGAGACCAACGCCGCAGTGGAGGAGTTCGTCACCTACTACGTGGACAACGCCTACGAGATCATGCCGCGCACGTTCTTCTACCGGCTCGCCGAGGCTGACTACGGGGACGTCCGGGATCGCCTGAACTCGGGCACCACCGGCTCCTTGTACGAGGGTGACCCCTTCCGCGAGGAGTCGGTCACCGAGCTGCTGCAGTAGGCCTACCAGAGCTGTTCGGTGGCGAGCTTGGCGCCTTCGCCCAGAGCCTCCAGCTTGGCGTTGGCGATCTGGGGGTGGATGCGCCCGCCCAGACCGCAGTCGGTGGCTGCGATGACGTTCTCCCTACCGACTCGCTCAGCGAACCGCGTGATCCGCTGGGCTACCAGCTCGGGGTGCTCCACCACATTGGTGGCATGGGAGACGATCCCGGGGACGATCACTTTGCCCTCGGGCAGCTTCACGTCCTCCCAGACGGTGTACTCATGCTCGTGGCGCACATTAGCGGCCTCGAAGGAGTAGTACTTGGCGTTGACCTGCAGCATCAGATCCACAATGTGCTTGAACTCGATGTCCGTGGTGTGCGGGCCGTGCCAGGAGCCCCAGCAGAGGTGGAAGCGGATCTGCTCCTCGGGCAGGTCGCGCAGGGCGTAGTTGGCAGCCTCGATGCGCAGCTGGGTGAACTTCCGGTAGTCCGCCACAGACGGCTCGGGGCTGATCTGGTCCCAGTTCTCCGCAATGGAGGGATCATCTAGCTGGACGATGAGCCCGGCGTCGATGATCGCCTTGTACTCCTCACGAAGCACGTCTGCCCAGGCGTAGATCCGCTCCTCCTCGCTGGAGTAGTAGTCATCGGCGATACGTCCGGCGCAGCCCGGTGCCAGGGAGGTGATGAACCCGGTCTCATAACCGGCGGCATCCAGCGCCGCCCGGAAGTTCTGGACATCCTGCTGAATCTGTTCCTGACCCTTGTACTTCAGCGGGCCGGTGATCGCCGGGAAGTCCGTGGCGGTCTTTCCGGTGGCGATCCCGGAGGCGGGGTCGGCATAGGCGTCGGCGAACTTCACCCAGTCGCGGCGGTTGAGCATATTGGTCAGCTTGATATCGCCGGGGGAGGACTCATAGTGCGGCCAGGTGAAGAGGTCCTCACCGGTGAGCTCCAGGCCCTCAACCCGCTGGAAGATATAGGACCACCATGCGCCGTAGTCCACTGCTGAACTCATCGCCTTGCCGAACTCGCCGTCACCGGGAACGGTGATTCCCTGCTCCTTCTGGCGGGCCACCAATCCCTTGACCGCTTCAGCGAGCAGGCGCTCGAATTCGGGGGTGCGTTTGAGGGTGAAGCCATCCTCCTCGAATTCGCGGGCAGCGTTGGCCTCGATCAGCTCCGGGGTGCGGGGCAGGGACCCGGCGTGCGAGGTGAGGATCTGCTGGTTGGGGTCTTGGGAGACTGCAGGCATGCGGCTGCGTCCTTTCTTCAGGTATCGCCGTGCCGCCGAGCCTGCCTCCGCCGGAGGGGAGAGGCTGCGAACCCTTGGGCACAGCACACGGTGCGCGTTCTAGGTTCGCAGCGGTGCCGGCCGGGCCGGAGTCTCCGGGGGCCTGGCGCGAGGCTTCGCATACGCGCTGCTTCTGAAGATAATACACAACTATCGACGGTCTGCCACTTATGTTCAAAAAGTTTCTGGTGGGAGGGCGGCGTCGTAGTCTGTATTCCATACCTGATCCCCAACCGAAGGAGCTGCGCCATGGCCAAGGAGTCGACGTTCGACATTGTGTCCAAAGTGGACCCGCAGGAAGTGTCCAACGCACTGAACCAGGCATCCAAGGAGATCTCTCAGCGCTATGACTTCCGGGGCACCGAGGCCTCGGTGGAGCAGAACGGGGAGATCATCGTGATCTCTGCCAATGCTGAGGAACGGGCCAAGGCCGTCAATGATGTGGTGGAGTCCAAGCTGATCAAGCGCGGCATCTCCCTGAAGTCCTATGAGGCCTCCGAGCCCAAGCAGTTCGGCAAGACCTACCGGATTGAGGGGCGGATCAAGGAGGGGATCGACCAGGCCACTGCAAAGAAGATCTCCAAGCAGATCCGGGATGAGGGCCCCAAATCGGTCAAGGCGCAGATTCAAGGGGATGAGCTGCGTGTCTCCTCGAAATCCCGTGACGATCTGCAGGAGGTCATCGCCATGCTCAAGGACTTTGAGGATGCCGATCTGCAGTTCGTCAATATGCGCTGAGCAGCTGGCGGGAGCCGGCTACTTGGCGAGTCAGTCAGTCTGCTGTTAACTCGAGATCATGACGCTTCGGCTAACGACCCCCGGCCCTGAGAATCTTCCTCGTGTTGCCGAGGAGTTGAGCCGATGGCAATGCGACAGTGGTCCCCTGCACCTGCATCCGGGCGATCTGGGCTGGCACTCTTTGGTCGGGGCGGAGCGTACTGCTGCTGACCTGCGTGTGTGGTCGCGCGATGGCGTGGCCGTCGCTATGGGCCTGAGGGACGCAGATGTGCTCCGCATGGCGATGGATCCGACGGCACGTGACGACGAGGCAGTTGGCCGTGAGATTCTCCGTGACTTCAGCGACCCCGAAGCCGGGGTGTTCGGTCCGGGCGAAGCCACCGTTGAGGCCACCGGAGCCCAGGCTCTCCGGCACCTTCTGCTGCAGGAGGGATGGGTTGAGGATGAGGCATGGATTCCATACCGATACGGCCTGAGGGGCCGGAGTGAGGACCCGTGGTCGGCTGGCGCCCGGGTGCGCATCGAATCGGTGGGACCCGAGTCAGGGAAACAGTGGGTCAGGGTGCACTGGTCAGCGTTCAAAGGAGGGCGGCTCGATCCGGAGGTCGAGAAGCGCTTCACCGACCGGTGGGCGACTATGGCCCGTGGTCCCTTCGCGGGCCTGGCCCGGCACTTGATTGCTTTCGATGACCAGCAGAATCCGGTGGCGGTGACCACCGTATGGAGCGCCGGAGTAGGGCGCCCGGGACTCATCGAGCCCATGGGAGTCCATAGGGACCATCGTGGGCGCGGATTCGGCGCCGCCATCACCCGTGCGGGGGTGACTGCGTTGAAGAGAATGGGCGCATCGAGCGCGACCGTGAATACGGAAAGCTCCAACGCCGCAGCCAACTCCACATATGCTGCAGCAGGGTTTATAAGCGGGGCGGCCAACTATGATCTGAAGCGCCCAGCCTGAGGTCGCAACTCACCTGGGCCAGTTATGCAGCAAGCAGTGCGTTGATGCTCTCGGGGGAGAGGGTGTGGCTGGTGACCAGGGCGGATGCGCCAAGCACCCCGGCTCGGCCTGAGGTACGGGTGGCCACGATTCGCAGATGCTGAGTGGCCAGCGGTAGGGACCGCGAATAGACCGTCTCGCGGATCCCGGCCAGAAAGTGCTCCCCCGCGGTGACCACCAGTCCACCGATGACGATCAGTTCCGGATTCAACAAATTCACGCAGCTTGCCAGAACGGCACCCACCTTGCGGCCAGCCTCGCGGACGGCACGGATAGCCTCCAGGTCCCCGGCGCGCACCAGATCGATCAGGGTGGCATGGCTGGGCACCTCAAGTCCGCTCGCCCGCAGCCGGGCGGCGATCGCCGGACCGGAGGCCACGGCCTCCAGGCAGCCGAGGTTTCCGCAGGCGCAGGGGGTCTGCTCGTCATCAGGGGAGGCGATGTGCCCCAGGTCCCCGGCGGCCCCCTGTGCGCCGTGCTGCAGGCGCCCGTCGCTGATGATGCCGGAGCCGATGCCGGTGGCGATCTTTACGAACATCATGTGAGACACCTCGGGGTAGACCATGTCATGTTCTCCCAGGGCCATGATGTTGACGTCATTGTCCACCAGGATGGGTACATCGAAGGTGCCGCGTAGGTGACCTGGGACGTCATAGCCGTCCCAGCCGGGCATGATCGGTGGACTGGTGGGGCGCCCGGTGGCGAACTCCACCGGCCCGGGCAGGCCCACCCCGATCCCGATCAGCTCCTGGGCAGTTTTGCCCGCCTGGCTCAGCAAGCGGCTGCCGGTCTGCAGCACCGCGTCCAATACCGCAGCCGGGCCCAGCGAGATGGCCAGTTCCTGCTCCTCCTCGGCCAGGACGGTTGCGGCGAGATCCGTGACGGCGATGCGCGCATGGGTGCCACCGAGGTCCACTGCGAGCACGCAGCGGGCCGCCGGGTTGAAGGCGAAGGTGGTCGGCGGGCGGCCGCCGGTAGAGGTGTTCTCCCCGGCATAGCTGATCAGCCCTGAGCTCAGCAGTTCCTCCACGCGGGCTGAGACGGTGGAGCGTGCCAGCCCGGTCTGGGTGGCCAGATCAGCCCGAGTCCGGGGCGCGCCGTCGCGCAGCAGCTGGAACAGACTGCCTGCGCTGGAGGGCAGTGCAGTCTTCAATGCGCCGAGTTCGGTGCCGGCCTGGCTGTCAGGGATGACCACAGATGACATGCCACACAGTAAATCACCTGAACTTCTGAATGGCCTAGTACACAGACGAGATGATCAACTCGCGACTTTTGCTTGACTCACGTCATAAGTACCCCTAGTGTGTGAGTATGGTCACAGCGGATAAGGATGCCCAGCTACTGCAGATGAGCGGCATCGTCAAGCACTTTCCCGGCGCCAAGGCGCTGGACGGCGTGGACCTCGACATCCGCGCCGGAGAAGTGCACTGCCTGCTCGGTCAGAACGGCGCCGGAAAATCCACCCTCATCAAAGTGCTGGCCGGAGTGCACCAGCCCAATGAGGGTCAGATCTCCTGGCGCGGAGAACCGACCGCCATCAGCTCCACCATGGACGCGCTGCGGCTGGGGATCGCCACCATGTACCAGGAGCTCGATGTAGTCGACGGGCTCACCGTGGCGGAGAACATCTTCTTAGGCCACGAGCTGGCCACGGGCGGAGTGCTGCACCGCCGGGAGACACAGACCAAGGCACAGGAGCTGCTCAACAGACTCGGGCACCCCGAGATTCCGCCACACCGGCCGGTGGGCCAGCTGCCGGCTGCTGGCAAACAGGTGGTCTCCATGGCCCGGGCGCTCTCCTATGACGCCCAGCTGATCATCATGGACGAACCCTCCGCCGTACTGGACCCCGAGGAGGTGGACAACCTCTTCCGGGTGGTCGACTCGCTCACCGCCCAGGGCGTGGCCGTGGTCTACATCTCCCACCGGCTGGAGGAGATCCGCCGGATCGGGGACCGGATCACCGTGCTCAAGGACGGGCGCACCGTAGCCACCGGGCTCAGCGCAGCTGAGACCCCCACCAGCGAGCTGATCTCCCTGATGACCGGCCGCGAGGTGGTCACCGACTTTGGCGGCACCTCCAACGGCCCGGTCTCCGAGGAGCCGGTGCTCCAAGTGGAGGACCTCGCCGTGGCCGGGGTGTTCGAGCTGGTCAGCTTCAGCCTCCGCCCCGGGGAGATCCTGGGACTGGCCGGGCTGGTGGGCGCCGGCCGCTCAGAGATCCTCGAGGCCGTCTACGGAGCCCGCCGCCGCACCTCAGGCACGGTGCGGCTCAACGGCAGGGCACTGCGTGCCGGCTCAGTCACCCACGCGGTCAACAGCGGGATCGGCCTGGCCCCCGAGGAGCGCAAGAGCCAAGGCCTGCTGCTGGACCAGCCCATCTACCGGAACATCACCCTGTCTGCCTTCGCCCGGTTCGCCCGCGGCCTCCTGCTCAACGAGGGCGCGGAGCGCAGTGCTGCCCGGCAGAAGGCCCAGGCGCTGAACCTCTCCCCGCCCCATGTGGACCGGCAGATCCGCACCCTCTCTGGGGGCAACCAGCAGAAGGCCATGCTGGCCCGCTGGCTGGTGCACGGCTGCCAGGTGCTGCTGCTGGACGAACCCACCCGCGGCGTCGACGTTGGGGCGCGGGCAGACATCTATCGCCTGATCCGCGAACTGGCCCGGCAGGGCACCGCAGTCCTACTGGTCTCCAGCGAGATCGAGGAGGTCCTCGGCCTGGCCGACCGGGTGCTGGTGGTGGCAGACGGCGCAGTAGTCCACCAAGGCCCAGCCGCAGAGATCGACGAGCACCGAGTCCTTGACCTGGTCATGGAAGGAACCACTGCATGAGCACCGAAGAGACACAGCACCAGGACACCGCCCCGGGTCCGGCTGCCGAGGCGTCCGTGGACCGCGACCTCAGCCCGGAAAGCACCAGCACTGCGCCCACCGCTGCTAAGACACGGCTCAGCCTGGGCCACAGCCTCGGCCTGGTGCTGGCCCTGGTGGCGCTGATCGTGATCGGCATCATCACCGGCGGGGACCGGTTCATGAGCGTGGACAACCTCATGGTCATCCTCCGCCAGGCGGCCGTGGTCGGTGTGCTCAGCATCGGGGCGACCTTCGTGATCACCTCCGGAGGCATCGACCTCTCCGTGGGCTCAGTGATGGGCCTGGCCACCGTTTGGGCCTCCACCCTGGGCACCCAGGCCCTGGCCAATGACGTGCACTGGACGGTCATGGTGCTCACCGCACTGGCCGTGGGAGCAGGCTGCGGCATCATCAATGGGATCATCATCGCCTACGGCAGGGTCGCGGCCTTCATCGCCACCCTGGCCATGCTGGTGGCCGCCCGCGGATTTGCCGAGATCATCTCCGGCCGGCAGACCCAGATCGTCAACGTCCCCGACTTTCTCAGCACCTTCCGCGGCGAGGTACTGGGCATCCCGAACATCGTCTGGATCTTCATCTTCGTGGCCGCGGCCGGCTGGTTCCTGCTTAACCGCACCACCTTCGGCCGGCGCACCATCGCCATCGGCGGCAACCCCGAGGCGGCCCGGCTGGCCGGTATCAAGGTGCAGCGCTACCGGGTCAAAGTCTTCGCCCTGGCCGGACTCTGCGCCGGTATCGGAGCCGTCATGATGCTCTCGCGCACCACCGCCGGCTCATCCAACCACGGCTACCTCATCGAGCTGGACGTCATCGCTGCGGTAGTCATCGGCGGGACCCTGCTGGCCGGCGGGCGCGGCACCATCGTGGGCACCGTGATCGGGGTGCTGATCTTCGCGGTGCTGACCAATATCTTCGTCCAGAACAACCTCGACCAGTCCGTCCAGGCACTGGCCACCGGCGCAATCATCGTGGTCGCAGTGCTGCTGCAGCAGCGCTTCGCCCGGGACGGCCGCACCTAGCGCCCCCACCCACTCACACCCATTCACCCACCCTTTCCGACCCAAGGAGGAACCATGTCACACACTCGCACCCCCACATGGTGGTTGAGCGCCACTGCAGTGCTCTCCGCCGGACTGCTGATCACCGGCTGCCTGAGCAACGATCCCGAAGCCGTGGCCGATGACGATGACAACGGCAGCGGCGCTGCCGACACCGCCCCAGCCGGCGACAACGCCGAACCCGGTGAGGATGTGGTGATCGGGTTCTCCGGCCCCAACGCCGGCCACGGCTGGATGGGCGCCATCACGGCTGCCGCCCAGGAGCAGGGCGAACAGTTCGAGGATGTGGAGCTGCGCGTCTCCGAGGGCACAGATGACGTCAACCTCCAGATCAGCCAGATCGAACAGTTCATCAACGATGAGGTCGACGCCATCGTGGTGCTGCCCTTTGACGGTGCGGCACTGACCGAGGTGGCCATCGACGCCATGGACGCCGGGATCCCGGTGGTCAACGTGGACCGCGAGTTCGCCAGCCCCTTCGCCGCCCGCACTACCATCCTGGGCGACAACTACGGCATGGGCGTCTCCGCAGGCACCTACATCTGTGAACGTCTGGGCGACCAGGACGGTGCTGTGGTGGCCGAGATCGCCGGCATCGACTCCCTGCCGCTGACCCAGGACCGCAGCGCCGGCTTCGAGGACGCCCTGTCCGACTGCGGACTGGAGGTCAGCAACCGGGTGGCCGCTGACTTCAGCGTGGCAGGCGGCGAGGAGGCCGCCTCCAACCTGCTGCAGGCCGCCCCTGAGATCGACGCCATCTGGAACCACGACGACGACCAGGGGGTCGGGGTGCTCGCCGCCATCGAGAACGCCGGCCGCGAAGAGTTCTTCATGGTCGGCGGTGCAGGATCGGCCAATATGATGCGCGAGATCCAGGACGCCGATTCCGTAGTCGAGGCCACTGTCATCTACCCCTCCACCCAGGCCGCTGACGGCATCCGCCTGGCCCGGCTGCTGGCCCAGGGCCGCGCCATGGGTGATCTGGTCCAGGTCGAAGTCCCCCGGGAGATCCAGCTCTACGCCCCGGTGGTCACCGAGGAGAACGTTGAGGACTACCTGGACTACGCCTTCGAGTCCTGAGCCGCAAGGAGACCGAGATCATGAGTGAGCAGGCAGGAAAGCCACGGCTGGGCGTGGCGATGATCGGGTACGCCTTCATGGGGCGCGCCCACTCCCAGGCCTGGCGGACGGCGCCGAAGTTCTTCGACCTGCCGCTAGCCCCCGAGATGACCGTACTGGTCGGCCGCAACAAACAGGCAGCCCAGGCTGCGGCCGACCAGCTCGGCTGGTCCGATGTGGAGACAGACTGGCGCGCCGTCCTGGAGCGTGACGATGTAGACCTGGTGGACATCTGCACCCCCGGCAATACTCACGCTGAGATTGCCGAGGCGGCCCTGGCCGCCGGCAAACATGTGCTGGTGGAGAAACCCATGGCCAACACCGTCGCCGAGGCCGAGTCCATGGCAGCGGCAGCCCGGGCAGCTCGGGCTCAGGGGGTGCACTCCATGGTGGGGTTCACCTACCGCCGGGTGCCAGCTGTTCAACTGGCCCGCCAGTTGGTTGAGGCCGGCCGGATCGGGCAGGTCCGCCAGGTCCGCGCCCAGTACCTGCAGGACTGGTTGGCCGATGAGACTGCGCCGCTGTCCTGGCGGCTGGACAAGGAGTTGGCCGGCTCCGGGGCGCTGGGTGATATCGGCGCCCATGCGGTGGATCTCACCATGTTCATCACCGGGCAGCGCTTCGCCGGGGTGTCCGGGCTGCTGGAGACCTTTGTCCCGGAGCGGCCTGTGGCCGAGTCCTTTACCGGGCTGCACGGCACCGGGGGGTCTCAGCGCGGACCGGTCACTGTGGACGACGCCGCCCTGGGCATCGCCCGCCTGGAGTCCGGGGCTCCGGTCACCTTGGAAGCCACGCGGTTCGCCTGGGGGCGGAAGAACGCCCTGCGCATCGAGGTCACCGGGACCAAGGGAGCTTTGGCCTTCGACTTCGAGGAGATGAACGTCCTGAACCTTTATGAGGCAGCCGACGACGCCGCCACCTCCGGTTTCCGCCGGATCCTGGTCACCGAGCCGGAACACCCCTATGTGGAGGCATGGTGGCCGCCCGGCCACGGGTTGGGCTATGAGCATGGGTTTACTCATCAAGTGGTCGACCTGATCAACGCCCTGGCCGAAGGCAGAGAGCCCAGCCCCAGCTTTGAGGACGGCCTGCATGTGCAACGGGTTCTCGACGCACTGGAGCGCTCCGCGGGGCAGGAAAGCCGCTGGACCCAGATAGAAGACACCGAAAGGAGCTGATGAGTCATGGCACGACCAATCACCCTGTTCACCGGCCAGTGGGCCGATCTGCCGTTCGAGGAGGTGGCCCGGCTGGCCGGCGAGTGGGGGTACGACGGCCTGGAGATCGCCAGTTGGGGTGACCATCTGGACCCCTGGAGAGCCGCCGAGGACGACTCCTACGTCCGGAACCGGCTTGAGATCCTGGAGAGGAACGGCCTGCGGGTGCACGCTATCTCCAATCATCTCAAGGGCCAGGCGGTCTGCGATGACCCGATCGACGCCCGCCACCGCGATATTCTGCCGGACCGGATTTGGGGTGACGGGGAGCCGGAGGGTGTCCGCCAGCGCGCAGCCGAGGAGCTCAAGGCCACCGCACATGCGGCGGCCCGGCTCGGGGTAAAGACCGTCACCGGGTTCACCGGTTCGGCCAACTGGAAGTATGTGGCGATGTTCCCGCCGGTGGCTGAGGAGCTGGTAGAGGCCGGTTACCGGGACTTCGCCGACCGCTGGAATCCCATCCTGGATGTCTTCGACGAGGTCGGAGTGCGCTTCGCCCATGAGGTGCACCCCTCGGAGATCGCCTATGACTACTGGTCCACGGTCAAGACGCTGGAGGTGATCGGCCACCGGGAGGCTTTCGGATTGAACTGGGACCCCTCCCATATGGTCTGGCAGGACCTTGACCCGGTCGGGTTTCTCTGGGACTTCCAGGACCGGATCTACCACGTGCACTGCAAAGACACCAAGAAGCGGCTGGTCAACGGGCGCAACGGGCGCCTGTCCTCCCATCTGCCCTGGGGAGACCCGCGCCGCGGCTGGGACTTCATCTCAGTGGGCCGCGGCGATGTGCCCTGGGAGGATGCCTTCCGGATGCTCAACGCGATCGGCTATGACGGCCCGCTCTCCGTGGAGTGGGAGGATGCCGGGATGGACCGTCTCATCGGTGCCCCGCAGGCCTTGCAGTTCGTCCGCGCCAACGCCTTCGAACCTGCATCGGCCGCCTTCGACGCCGCGTTCAGCCAGCGTTAATCACAGTGGGGGGCCGTCTTCCGGAACTCCGGAAGGCGGCCCCCCACTGTGCAACGGCTGATCAGATGATGTCGTGGCCCTCTCGGCGGGCTTGGCGCCAATCATTGAGGAACCCGCGCAGCAGTACTGCGAAGACTCCCAGCACCACTACGGGCCACATCAGGACATAGATGGTCATCAGCAGGGTCTCCATCGTCACTTCTCCTTTCCTGCAGCGCCGGCGGGGGCACCTACTGGCTCAATTCCGGGTTTCTCATCCTGGGCGGCGTCGTCGTCATCAAAATTGCCCACGCGCTGCTGCACCGTGCTGAAGTCGAAGCTCCGGTTATTGCGCAGGCACATCGCCAATACGATCAGCGTGCTCACCGAGTACGCCACCAGTGATGCGCTGAGCACGGTGTATTCATGCAGGGAGCCCAGCGCGAAGGGGAGGGTGAGCAGCGTTGCCAGCACCCCGGTGATCTTGCCTGCGCGCAGGCCGAAGAAGCCGAAGGCCATCAGGCCCAGGACCACGCCGACCCCCACAGCTGCCAGCACATCGATGGTGAAGGCGAAGAGTGTGATCTCCAGCGGGACCCAGTCGAACCGGACCGGGATGAAGACGGCCAGGGCGCTCAGCACCGCCACCACAAAGCTGAGGTTGGTGATCTTCTCCCAGTAGAAGCTGGCGATCACCGGGAATACCAAGGCGCCCCAGAGTGCGCCGACGAATACCAGCATGTCCAGAATGTCCAGCTGCAGCCCGGCCAGCACCACGGCGGCGGTGGTGGCGACGATCATGGTCACCCGTCCCACAAAGAGCATCACCTTGGGCCGGGCCTTTCCGCGGGAGGCGATGTTCTGCCCATAGATATCCGCCATCACGATCGAGGACAGTGCCGAGAGGTCCGAGTCCGCGGTGGAGGAGAGCGCCCCGATGATCATGATCAGGAACAGCGCCACCAGCACTGTGGGCAGGTAATCAGCTGCCATCTGCGGAATGATGTTGTTGGAATCCCCGTCCAACGGCTCCATTCCCAGGTAGAGCGCCAGTACACCGATCATTCCCACGCCGATGACCATGCCCGCATAGCCGATGGTGGCGGTGATGAAGGTGGGCTTGATCAGGTCCTCACGCACTGCGAAGAGCCGCTGGGCAATGGTCTGGTTACCGATGGCGTAGGCCAGCACCGCAGCAATATAGGGCGCACCCTGGTGCATGAACGCCTCCGATGAGAAGAAATTGGACTGCTCCGCGGTGAGGTTGCCGGCACCAGTCTCAAAGGCGGAGGGGAACCCGGCGCTGAAGAAGATGATCGGAATGATGATGCCCACCAGCAGCATCATCACCATCACCTGCATGAAGTCGGTGAGTGCCGAGGCCCGGAACCCTGACCAGAAGGTGTAGAGCAGCACGCCGGTGGCCACGGCCAGCACACCTTGGACGAACGAGAGCGGGGAGAACAGGGCGATCAGCGCACCACCGGCCACCAGGTTGCTCATCAGGCTGATCAGGCTTCCCACTACGTTGGAGCCGGCCAGCAGCAGCTGACTGGAGCTGCCGTGCCGGGCGCGCATCACCTCGGCGAGCGTGTGAGCCTTGGGGGCCACCTGGCGGATCCTCCGCCCGAAGGGGTAGATGAAGAGGATCATGAAAGCACCCCACAGGCCATAGTGGATAGGCCCTGAGATGCCGTAGGTGTATCCCGAGGTGGCGGAGGCGTACATCGAGGAGGCCCAGATCCAGGTGGCCGTCATACTCGCGGCAGCGATGCCGAAGCCTACCCCGTTGCCCGCTGTCATATAAGCGTCGGCGTTCTCTTTTCTCCGGCGGATTCGCATGGCCATGTAGAGCGTGAATCCGTAGAACGCCACTAGGAGAAGAAGCACCGTGGAGGTGCTCAGAATGGGCGAACTGTTGTCCATATGTTCCTTTCGTGAAATACCCGTAAATGTCCAGGCGCCCCTTGTCAGCGAATATCCAGTTAAAGTTCACGCTTCGGCCAGGTGCGCCGGCGCTCAGCATAGATCGGCCCCCGGGAGCAGGGGATCCGGGGAGGAAATGGCAGGTGAGCGCTACTTCGCGCTTATCACTGGGAAGCTCAGCGTTTCTGCCGGCGGGGAAGTGTGACGTATACCACGCGAATTCAGGTGCAGAGGGCGCAATTATCCAGCTGGGCGCAGCTGCCCTTTGAATGCCTCAGGAAGGGTTGGGCCGGCCCAGTGCCGGAGCCAGGCGGGTGGCGATATCGGTGAGGATCTGCACGTAGTCCTCGTAGCTGAAGCCCGGTGGCAGGGCAAAAGCCGCCTCGTCCACCTCCAGGTAGCCGGCCTGCTGCAGCATGGCATCGGCGATCTCATCACTGGTGCCCAGCAGGGGGGCCGGATCGGGCTGTTGGTTCTGCACATAATCGCGGTACCGCGCCTCCTGCTCCCGGCTGGCGGTATCAGTAGGGACAGCCGTGGCGAGAAAGACGCGGCGCTCGTCGAACTCCACCAGCCGCCCGCCGCAGAGCCGCTCCAGCGTGAAGCGGTTGGCTGGGTGCTCCGCCGGATCGGCTCCGTAAGTGCCCAGCCGGATCCGCCGGGTCCGCTGCGAGGCTGCGGCTAGGATGCTCAGCGGCGAGTAGGTTTCGCCGCGCTGTTCTGGGGCAGCCAGCCAGGCGGCGTCGAAGCCGAGCTGCTCGCCCAGTTCAATGGACTGCATCGTCTGCTCATAGTTGGCGGAATCAGCGGAACCGGGCAGGGGGTGGGTCAGGAATCCCAGCATCTTCAGCGGGGCTCCGGGGCCGGCGAAGTCCTCGGCGCGGCGCCTGGCCCGGGGCAGCACTCGAGTGCCGCCGCGGCGTCGGGTCTCCACCAGGCCCTGTTCGCGCAGGTGGCTCCACGCCTGGGCGATAGTGCCGACGCTGACGCCGAGCTCCTGGGCCAGTTCGCGGACCGTGGGCAGGCGGGAGTCCACCGGCAGAATCTTGTGCTCGATCAGCCCGCCGATCTGAGCCGCGATCCCGGCGGGGGTCCGGTCGCTGAGCCGGGCGGCAAGCTCCTCGGCGTCAAGCTCAGACATAGGGCACAGCCTCCGGGTCAGGTAGTGAACTGCGCTCCATCCTACGCGCTGGGCGGATTCGAGTTTTGCCGCATAGGTGCGGTAAAGTTGTTCGGTGCGTTCTGCGCGGGCGCCTGAGACCAGGCGGATTACCCGAGCGGCCAAAGGGGGCTGACTGTAAATCAGCTGGCACTGCCTACGGGGGTTCGAATCCCTCATCCGCCACCGCCGGCGCAACGCCACCGATTGGGGTCCTGACTCAGGTCAGGGCCCCAATCCTGTATTCCGGGATTCGCCCCTCGCTTAATGGCTCTGGCGGCTCCACATGACCGAGCGACTCCCGTATTGTGGCGCCCATGGCTACTACAGAACTGACCACTGAAGCCTTCCAGCAGACACTGGAGGACTCCGAGATCCTCTTCATCGACTTCTGGGCCGAGTGGTGCGGCCCATGCAAGCAGTTCGGCCCGGTCTACGAGCAGGTTTCCGAGGAGCACCCGGAGATCACTTTCGCCAAGGTGGACACCGAGGCCGAGCGCGAGCTGGCCGCTGCGGCCAAGATCAGCTCCATCCCCACCCTGATGGCCTTCCGCGAGAAGGTCCTGGTGTTCTCCCAGCCCGGTGCGCTCAACGCCGAGCAGCTGACCCAGGTGGTCACTGCGGTCAAGGACCTCGACATGGCAGAGGTCCACAAACAGATCGCCGAGCAGGAGCAGAGCTCCGAGGCCTGAACACCGGCAAGATTGCGTAGCGAAACTGTGGGAACTCAGCCGGTTCTGGGCTGAGTTCCCACAGTTTCTTAACATAATCCGCTAGCGGCGCCGGTGGTCCTCCGGGGCCAGCCGGGGGCCGTAGCGGCTCATCCTGAACCCGGAGAGGCCCAGCAGCCGGATCACACGCTGCCGGTGCGGCCGGAACGGCTCCAGCAGGGCCAGCATCCCGGCGTCGTCGGTGCGGCGCCCCGTGAGTGCCTCGCCCACAAAATGCGCCAGATGATAGTCCCCCACTGCAGGCAGATCCGCCGCACCATGTGAGCGCTGCAGCGCCTCTGCGGCAGTCCAGTCCCCAACTCCGGGGATCGCCCTGAGCCGGACTGCGAGCTCGGCCACCTCATCGGTCTCCACCGGGGTTGCGGAGCTGAGTCGGTGAATGCTGCCGGCCCGTTCCGCAAGCCGCAGCACCGTTCTCGACAGCGGCGGCTGCACCCACAGCCGGTGCCATTCCCAGCTCGGCACGGCCTTGAGCTGCGCCGGGGAGAGCGGCAGGCGCATCCACGGCGGTGCCGGGACCTCCGGTGAGGATGGCGGGGCCTGGCCATGGCGGCGCAGCAGGTTCCGCCAGCTGTACCGAGCCTGGTCATGGGTGACCTTCTGCTCCAGAGTCACGGTGACCAGCTGATCGAACAGTGCCCCGGTGGCCGGCAGACGCACCCCGGGGCGGCGTCGTCGTACCTGGGCCAAAGTAGTGGAGATCCGGTCCCCCAGGGCATCAAGCAGCAGCTCCAGCTCCGTCCAGTCATCCTCGGCGCCCAGAATGGGGAGAGCGCGCTGAAGAGCCGCCTGGAGAGCCGGGGCAGAATCCGCTGCCACCAGCACCTCCACCTCAGAGCTGCTGAGCTGGCTGAACCGGTAGCTGGCGGACCCCAGCTCAGCACCGGCGGAGTCGTAGATCCGCTGGCACATCCAGGCCCCGCCCTCGTCCACCCGGAGGGAGGGGTCAGCGTGCCCGCGCTGCAGCACACCGAGAGTTCCGGGCAGGTCATAGACTTCGCCGAAGTCCACCACTCGCTGACCCACATATGTCACCGGCCCACTGTACGCCGGGTCAGTATTTCGCCAGAAGTCGCTGGGGCTGGGGTCTCAGCGGGAGCGCCGGTAGCCTTGGGGCCATGAAATACGCCCAGTCCGTCGTCGATCTGATCGGCGGCACACCTTTGGTACGGCTGAACAGTGTCACCGAAGGAATCGAGGCCACGGTGCTGGTCAAGCTCGAGTACCTCAACCCCGGCGGATCCATCAAGGACCGGATCGCCCGCAAAATGATTGAGGACGCCGAGGCCGCCGGCAAGCTTAAGCCCGGCGGAGTGGTGGTCGAGCCCACCTCCGGCAACACGGGGGTCGGCCTGGCCCTGGTCGCCCAGCAGAAGGGCTACCGGGCGGTATTCGTCACCGTGCCCAAGGTGGCCCAGGAGAAACGAGACGTCCTGCGAGCCTATGGCGCAGATGTGGTGGTCGGCCCCGCCGGGGTGGCCGCGGAATCCCCGCTGAGCTACTACGGGATCTCCGACCAGCTGGCCGCCGAGATCCCCGGCGGCTATAAGCCGGACCAGTTCTCCAATCCGGCCGCCCCCGAATCGCACTACGAGACCACCGGTCCCGAGATCTGGGAGGACACCGAGGGCCGGATCACCCACCTGGTGGTCGGCGCAGGTACCGGCGGCACCGTTACCGGCACCGGCCGCTACCTCAAAGAGGTCTCCGCGGACCGCGCTACCGGCCCAGTGAAAGTGGTGGTGGCCGATCCCGATGGTTCGGTCTACTCCGGCGGCGAGGGCCGCCCCTATTTTGTGGAGGGTGTGGGAGAGGACGTCTGGGTCCCCAACTATGACCCCGCCGTCCCTGACCAGAAGCACGCGGTCACCGACGCGGAGTCATTCGCCATGTGCCGGCGCTTAGCCACTGAGGAGGGCCTGCTGGTGGGCGGCTCCTCCGGGCTTGCCGTAACCGCGGCGCTGAAGGTGGCTCAGGAGCTGGGCCCCGACGACGTGGTGGTCGCCGTACTGCCCGACTCCGGCCGCGGGTACCTGGCAAAGATCTTCAACGACCAGTGGATGATCGACCACGGCTTCGGTGAGGTGGTCTCCACCTCCACCGGCACCGAGCTCAGCGTGAGGACCACAGAACAGATCAGCCAGGCGGTGGCCGAGGGAGCCCTCGGGGCAGGCCGTACACCACAGGCTCCCGGCACCGGCAGCACTGAACCGAGTACGACGACGGCGGCTCACCTGCTGGCCGCCAAACGCGATCTGTTCTCCGATGCGCTGCCGGAGGTCATCTCCATCACCCGCGACACCACCCTGCGCGAGGCGGTCAGTGTGATGAACCGCTACGGGGTGGACATCGTGCCGGTGATTGACCGCCCCGGCCGGGCAGCCCGGATCGGCGAGGTCTACGGCATCGTGGATGTGGAGCACCTCACCGAGGATGTGATCGAAGGCCAGGCCGCCCCCACTGATCCGGTGGCTGAACATCTGCGGGACGATCTCCCCCTGGTGGGCATCACCGAGACTGTGCCGCAGATCCTGGCCAAGCTGCGCGCCACCCCCACCCTGCTGGTAGCCGACCGCGGCGATATCGTCGGCGTACTCACCCGCAACGATCTGCTCGCCCACCTCTCGGGCGCCGAGACCTACGAAGGAACTATCGATGAGTGAATCCCCCAACACCGCAGCTTCAGGGACCAGCACCGGATTTTCCACCCAAGCCATCCACGCCGGCCAGGAGGTGGACCAGGTCTTCGGCGCCGTAGTCCCCCCGGTGCACTTCTCCACCACCTACGCCCCGGACGGCATCGGGAATCTGCGCAACGGCTATGACTACGGCCGCGCCGGCAACCCCACCCGCACCGCCCTGCAGACTCAGCTGGCAGCCTTGGAGGGCGGCGGCCACGCATTCAGCTTCGGCTCCGGGCTGGCCGCCGAGGATGCGGTGATCCGGGCTCTGCTGCGCCCGGGCCAGCGGATCGTGATGGGCAATGACGCCTATGGAGGGTCCTTCCGGCTCTTCGACAAGGTGCATTCAGCCTGGGGCGTGGCGAATACCCCGCTGGACCTCAGTGATCACACCCGGGTGGCCGCGGAGTTGGAGAACGACGACGCCGCCCTGCTGTGGGTGGAGACCCCCTCCAACCCGCTGATGGCCGTCACCGACATCACCGCGCTGGCAGATATCGCCCACGCCCACGGGGCGCTGCTGGTGGTGGACAACACCTTCGCCACACCCTATCTGCAGCAGCCGCTGTCCCTGGGTGCAGATGTGGTGGTGCACTCCACCACCAAATACATCGGCGGACACTCCGATGTGGTCGGCGGGGCAGTAGTGCTGGGCTCCGGCGATGCCGCCGATGATCTGGCCGGGAAGATCGCCTTCCAGCAGTTCGCCGTAGGTGCGGTCTCCGGGCCGCTGGACGCCTACCTGACCACCCGCGGGCTGAAGACCCTGGGCGTGCGGATGGACCGGCACTGCGCCAATGCCCAGACCATCGCCGAGCACTTCCAGGACCATCCGGCCATCGAGAAGGTGCTCTACCCGGGGCTGGCCTCTCATCCCCAGCATGAGTTGGCCAAATCCCAGATGCGCAGCTTCGGCGGGATGGTGTCCATCCAGCTGACCGGCGGTGAGCCTGCTGCCCGAAAGGTGGCCGAAGCCACCCGCTTCTTCATCCTGGCCGAATCCCTGGGCGGGGTGGAATCGCTGATGAACTATCCGCACGAGATGACCCATGCCTCAGTGCGCGGCACTGAGCTGGCGGTGCCGGAGAACCTCCTGAGGCTCTCAGTGGGGATCGAGGATGTGGCCGATCTCATTGACGATCTCGAGCGGGCGCTGGGCGGGCTGTAACGAGACTGCCGATGGTCGCCGGGCGTGACGTGCAAGCGGTGCTGCTGGCCGGCGGAGCCGGAACCCGGCTCGGCGGGGCGGATAAGGCTCTGCTGATCCACCGGGGCCGCACCCTGCTGGAGCACTGGGGCGCCGCCTTGGCAGAACGCGGGGTGGGCACCGCCGTGGTGGGGGGTGAGCATCTGCGCCCGCAGCTGCCTGCAGGGTTCCGCCTCACCCGTGAGGATCCCCCGCTGTCCGGGCCGGCTGCCGCGGTCTGCGCCGGAGTACGGGCGCTGCCGCCTGTGGAAGGAACCCCCGCCCATACTGTGCTGCTGCTCTCGGTGGACACCGTGGACCCCGGTCCGCTGCTGGACTGGCTGGCCGGTTGGCTGCCCCCGGTCAGTGCTGCCGGTGAGCAGGCCACGGTCCCCAGAGACCGGGAAGGCCGTTTTCAGATGCTCAGTGCGGCAGTCTCCGGGGCCTGGCTGCGCCGCAGAGTCGCCGCGCTGAGCCCGGGGCAGGAGACCGGCCAGTCACTGCGCTGGCTGCTCAAGGGTGCGCGTACTGTGCACCCGGTGCTTCCGGCCGGGCTCGGCCGGGATGTAGACGATCACCAGGACGCCCGTGCACTCGGTATAGACCTCTGAGACTGTGAGATTCTGGGCACTATGACTGATCAGGACCGTATGCAGGCCGTGCAGGATTGGGCAGCCGAACTCGCCCATCACTTGGAGATCGAGGACGCCCCGGTGGACACCGCCGCGATCCTCGGGATCGCCGGCGAGGCGGCACACACCGTGGTCCGGCCCGCCGCACCGGTGACCACCTTCCTCATCGGCTACGCCGCGGGCCTGGCCGAGGCCACCGGCCAGGCTGAGTTCAGCACCGCGCAGCAGGCCGCCACCGGCGTCGCCCGGAGACTGCTGGCCGCCCGGGCCGCGGCCCAAGACGAAGGAACACCGGGCGGCGGAACACAGGACGGCGCAGCCCAGGGCGAGGATGCTCAGGACAGTGCATGAGCAGGCCGCAGTGAGCCGTGCGGAGGCGCTCACCCTGGAGCAGGCTCGCAGTATCGCCGCTGCCCAGCCCGCCCGTCCGCCGCAGCAGCTGCCCCTGGAGCAGGCCATCGGCTGCCTATTGGCCCAGGCTGTCACTGCCCAGCAGCCCATACCGCATTCTGACACCTCAGCCATGGATGGTTGGGCGGTCTGCGGCGAACAGCCGGAGGAGGGTTGGCAGATGCTGCCCGGCGGAGCCACCAGCCCCGCCGACCTACTCCCGGCGCTGGGCCCCGGTCAGGCCATCGAGGTGGTGACCGGGACCCCAGTGCCGCAGGGTACAGACTCAGTGCTGCGCAGCGAGCATGCAGTAATTCATTACAAGGCCCAGCGCCTGCGCGCCGTCCCGGGCACCGGCGATCTGCAGCCCGGGCGCCATATCCGCCCGCGCGGGGCTGAGGCCGCACAGGGGGACCAGCTGCTGGCCAAAGGACAGCGGCTCACCCCGCTGCGGGGCGCCGCGGCGGCAGTGGCCGGCTGTGACACTCTGGCAGTGCACCCCACCCCCACGGTGAGAATCATCGCCACCGGCACGGAGGTGATCACCGCCGGACTGCCCGGCCCCGGCCAGGTCCGCGACAGCTTCAGCATGACCCTGCCCGCCCTGCTCACCGCGATGGGCGCAGCCCCGCAGACAGTCTCCAGGAACCAGGACGACCCCACAGCCCTGGCCGCTGCCTTCACGGCAGTGGATACGGATCTGCTCGTCACCGTGGGCGGTACCGCCCATTCGGCTGCAGACCCGGTCCGCCCCGCACTGGCTGAGGCCGGAGCTGAAACGCTGATCAGCTCTGTGGATATGCGGCCCGGCCACCCGGTGACGCTGGCCCGGCTGCCCCCGCGGGCGCTGCCGCACAACACCCTGGTGCTGGCCCTGCCGGGCAACCCGCTGGCCGGCTACGCGGCGCTCATCGCGGTGGGCCAGGTGCTCATCGACGCCCTGGCCGGGGCGGTAGACCCTCTCGGCATGCGGCAGCAGTATCTGAGGGCCGCCCAGGATCTGGAGCCGGCGCGGCGCGGCACCCGGCTGCTGCCGGTCACCGTGGACCCCGGCGGGGTGCGCCCCAGCGCCCACCACAGCCCGCATATGATGCGAGGGCTGGCACAGGCTGCCGCGCTCGCCGTCGTACCCTCTGGCGGTGTTCCGGCAGGTGCCCAGGTCAGGTGCCTGCCGCTCCCCACTCAGGAGCTGCCATTATGGGCCGGCTGACCACCAGGCGCCGAATCACCCGGCTGCAGCGCACCGACACCGGGGTCAGCAGCAGGCCCCGTAATGACGTCCTGGCTGCAGAGGAGCCGCTGGAGCTGCGCGTGGGCGGGCAGACCCTGACGGTGACCATGCGCACCCCGGGCCATGACTTCGAACTGGCCGCCGGACTGCTGGTCTCCGAAGGTCTGGTCAGCACAGCAGAGCAGCTGCGCAGTATGCGCTACTGCTCCGGCACCGATGAGCTGGGCCAGCAGACCTATAACGTGATCGATCTGGACCTGGACCCCGCCCTGGTGCAGGCCGCGCTCAGCACCCGCCGGCATCTGATGACCTCCTCCGCCTGCGGGATCTGCGGCACCACCAGCATCCACGCCGTGCACAAGGCTCTGCCCGAACACCCGCCCAAGCCGCAGCTGAGCATCAGCGCTGAGACGCTGCTCCAGCTGCCGGATACCCTGCGGGCCAACCAGGATCTCTTCGCCAGCACCGGCGGGGTGCATGCTGCCGGACTGTTCAGCGGCACCGGCGAGCTGCTTCAGCTGCGCGAGGATGTCGGGCGGCATAATGCGGTGGACAAAGTGGTGGGGGCGTGTCTGCTCAACGGCCGGCTCCCCCTGACCGGCACTGCAGTTCAGGTCTCAGGCCGAGCCTCCTTCGAACTGGTGCAGAAGGCCGCGCTGGCTGGAGTCGAACTGCTCAGCGCAGTGGGCGCCCCCTCCTCCTTGGCCGCCGAGCTGGCGGAGACTGCAGGCATCACCCTGGCCGGATTCTCCCGTGGTAACTCCCTGAACATTTACACCCACCCGCATCGGGTGAGGCTCTAGCGATGAACAGAGCTGACCTATGGTGCGATGTCCGGCCCACGCCGGAGTGGAGCTGCGCCTGCCAGGTTGCCTCGAGCGTCGTGCTCGGCCCTGAAAAATGAGACGATGAACACATGCCTGATGTGCGCGGCAGAGAAGCCCGGTTCAGCGATATAGACGAGGAGTCGTTGGAGGTCAGCGGCCCCAAGGCTCATGCCGCCGGGCTGAAGGCGGTGCAGGTCTCCTTCGACCGCGGAGTGCGCCAGGCCGGAGTCTCCCGGACCCTGCGCTCCATGTCACTGGTCAACCAGTCCGGCGGGGTGGACTGCCCCGGCTGCGCCTGGCCTGAGTCAACAACCGGGGACCGCAAACGGGTGGAGTTCTGCGAAAACGGGGTCAAGGCCCTGGCCGAGGAGGCCACTCAGCGCATCGTCACCCCCGAGTGGTGGGCGCGGCACCCGATCAGCGAACTCGAGCAGAAGACCGAGTACTGGCTGGGCCAGTCCGGGCGCATCACCCACCCAATGGTGATCCGGGCGGGGGAGGAGCATTACCGCCCGATCAGTTGGACAGAGGCCTTCGATCTGATCGGTGAGCATGTCCGGGGCACCGACCCTGATCGCTGCGTCTTCTACACCTCCGGGCGCACCGCCAATGAGACCGCATTCATGTACCAGCTGCTGGCCCGCAGCCTGGGCACCAATAACCTGCCCGACTGCTCCAATATGTGCCACGAGTCCTCCGGCACAGCCCTGACCCCCACTATCGGGATCGGCAAGGGCACCGTCTCGCTGGAAGATCTCGAACAGGCTGAATTGATCTTTGTGGTCGGTCAGAACCCAGGCACCAACCACCCCCGGATGCTGGGCTCCCTGGCGGCATGCCGCAGAAACGGCGGAAAAGTCATAGCGGTCAACCCGCTGCCGGAGGCCGGGCTGCTGAAGTTCAAGGATCCGCAGACTCCCCGGGGGCTGCTCGGCGGCGGCGAACAGATCAGTGATGAGTATCTGCAGATCAAAGTGGGCGGTGATCAGGCGCTCTTCCAGGCGCTGGGCCACCTGCTGCTGCAGAAGGAGAGGCAGAACCCCGGCAGTGTGGTCGACCGGGAGTTTGTGAAGTCCTCCACTAAGGGCTTTGAAGAGTACGACGCCGCCCGCGCCACCATCGACTGGCAGGTCACCGAGGAGGCCACCGGACTCAGCAGGGCAGAGATTGAGCGCACCGCCGAGATGCTGGCCGCCTCCAAGGCCACCATCTTCTGCTGGGCCCTGGGAATCACCCAGCAGCCGCATTCGGTGGACACCATCAAAGAGATCGTCAATCTGCTGCTGCTGCAGGGCAACTTCGGCAAACCTGGGGCCGGTGCCTGCCCGGTGCGCGGGCACTCCAATGTGCAGGGCGACCGCACCTTCGGCATCTGGGAGAAGCCCAAGGAGGACTTCCTGGCCAGGCTGGATGCGGAGTTCGGCATTCAGGCCCCGCGCGAGCACGGCTACGACTCCACCACTGCGATGTATGCCATGGCCGAGGGCAAGGTGGACGTCTTTGTCTCCCTGGGCGGAAATCTGGCCATGGCCAACTCGGACACTGCTCTGATGGAGCAGGGTCTGAAGCGGACCGGGCTGACCGTGCATATCTCCACAAAGCCCAACCGCTCCCATGTGGTGCACGGGAAGACCTCGCTGATCCTGCCCACCCTGGGCCGCTCCGATAAGGACGATAAACACCCCGGCGGGGCCCAGTTCCTCTCCGTGGAGAACTCCATGTCCGTGGTCAGCCGCACCCAGGGCCGGCTGGAGCCGGTCTCCGACCACCTATTGGCAGAACCGGTGCTCATCGCCCGAATGGCGCAGGCGATCTTCGGCTCCGGCCATCCGGTGGACTGGCGGGCCATGGCCGAGGACTATGACGTGATCCGCGACCACGCCTCCCGGGTGATCCCGGGCACCGAGAATTTCAATCAGCGAGTCCGGGACAAATACGGATTCGTGCTGCCCAACCCGCCCCGGGACCACCGCGCCTTCGCCACCGGGGACGGCCGCGCCGCCTTCACCGTGCGGCAGTTGGAGTACCTGAAGCCCCCGGAGGGTCACCTGGTGCTGCAGACCATGCGCTCTCACGACCAGTACAACACCACCTTCTACGGGCTCGATGACCGCTACCGCGGGATCTCCGGCGGGCGCCGCGTGATCCTGATTCACCAGGAGGACCTGACCCTGGCGGGCTTCGCCGACCGGGACCTGGTCGACGTCGTCTCCGTCTTCCGGGGCCAGGAGCGCAGGGCCGAACGCTTCCGGCTGGTGGCCTACCCCACGGCCCGCGGCTGCGTGGCCGCCTACTACCCGGAGGCCAATGCCCTGGTTCATCGGGATCTGGTGGCCAGAGAGTCCAACACCCCCGGGTTCAAAGCAGTGTTCGTCCGCTTCGAACCTCATCAGTCCTCAGCGCGCACCGATTCCCCTGCATAAGCACTACCGAAGGAGCACCAACTATGCCGCATACCGTCAACGCCGTGGTGGTCACCGAGAAGAACGCCCCGGCCACCGTCACCGAGATCATCGTGCCTGACCCGGGTCCGGGCGAAGTGGTGGTCGAGGTGCTCACCTGCGGGGTGTGCCAGACCGATCAGCACTTCCAGCAGGGCGAGGTCGGGGACAACTTCCCCTATCTGCTCGGCCATGAGGCCACCGCCCGGGTTTCCCAGCTCGGTGAGGGAGTAACCAACGTGAAGGTCGGTGACAAGGTCATCCTCAACTGGCGGGCCGTCTGCGGTGAATGCCGGGCCTGCGCCAAGGGCGAGCTGAAGTACTGCTTCAACACCCATAACGCCGCCCAGAAGATGACCCTGACCGACGGCACCGAGCTGGAGGCGGCCCTGGGCATCGGCGCCTTCGCTGAGAAGACCCTGGTCCACTCCGGCCAGTGCACGGTGATCGACGAGGTGCCCGATACCTCCAATGCCGCAGTAGGCCTGCTGGGCTGCGGCATCATGGCCGGTATCGGTGCGGCGATCAACACCGGTGAGGTCAAGCGCGGGGAGTCCGTGGCGGTCATCGGCTGCGGCGGGGTGGGCACTGCCGCTGTGGCTGGGGCCAAACTGGCCGGGGCCACCACCATCATCGCAGTGGATATCGATCCGCGGAAGCTGGAGAAGGCCGTAGAGCTGGGCGCCACGCATACCGTCAACGCCAAGGACGCCGATCCTGTGGAGACCATCCGGGAGCTCACCGGCGGGTTCGGAGCAGATGTGGTGATCGACGCCGTGGCACGTCCAGAAACCTATAAGCAGGCCTTCTACGCCCGCGACCTGGCTGGCCGCGTGGTGCTGGTGGGCGTGCCCGACCCCAAGTTCACCCTGGAGCTGCCGATGATCGACGTGTTTGGGCGCGGCGGAGCGCTGAAATCCTCCTGGTACGGTGACTGCCTGCCCTCCCGTGACTTCCCGATGCTGGTGGACCTCTACCAGCAGGGCAGGCTGGATCTGGACGCCTTCGTCACCGAGCGCACCACATTGGACAAGGTCCAAGAGGCCTTTGACACCATGAACCGTGGCGATGTGCTGCGCTCAGTGGTGGAACTGGGCGCCTGAACCCATTGACCGAGCCCACCGGCTACACCTACTGAAGGAGCAAAGTGATGAGCGCACGCATCGAGCACCTGGAGACCTCCGGAACCTTCTCCCTGGACGGGGAGACCCATCAGGTGGACAACAACGTCTGGATCATCGGCGATGACACCGAAGTGATCGTCATCGACCCCGCGCACAGCGCCGAGGCGGTGGCCGAGAAGGTGGCAGGCCGGAAGGTCCTGGCGATTCTGCTCACCCACGGCCATGACGATCACATCCGGCAGGTGCTGCAGGTCAAGGAGCGCATCGGCGGTCAGGTCCATCTCAACCCGGAGGACCGCATGCTCTGGGACCAGGTCCATGACGACGCCGCCCCTGACGCAGAGATTGCCCACGGCGATACTTTCGAAGTGGCCGGGGTCACGCTGCGGGCCTTGCACACCCCGGGGCACTCGCCCGGTTCCACCTGCTTCTACTCCGAGGACCTCGGCGAGGCACCGGTGCTGTTCTCCGGGGACACCCTGTTCCAGGGCGGGCCCGGGGCCACCGGCCGCTCCTACAGCAGCTACGAGACCATTGTGGAGTCGATCCGCAGCACGCTCTTCGCGCTGCCGGCTCAGACCATGGTCAACACCGGGCATGGACCCTCCACCAGCATCGGTGCCGAGCAGCAAGCCCTTAACGGCTGAGGTGCAAGCGAAGCGAGCATCGACTTCATGGTGTAAAGCCCGGCAAGGCTTTGCCGGCCGGGAGGCGAGCGGGGCGTGTACCCGCCGCCGGGACATCTTCTGCAACGGTTCGTTGGGGATGCGGGCCATTGCGTAGGGTAGGGCGTGACTGTCAGGCGTCCCAGCGCGCCTGACACGTACAGCGTGACAACGAACGGGAGGACCGGCCGTGAGCGAGAACACGGGGAACAACGAACAGCCGCAGCAGCCGGGGGAGGGACAGTCCGCCCCGCCCCCACCACCGCCGGGAGGAGCTCAGCAGCCGCCGGTGCCGCCTGCACCGCGGCAGCAGCCCCCCGCACCACCCTCCCCGGCTGAGCCGGCAGCGCCGCGGCAGGCCCCCGCGCCGGAAGCGCCCGCTCAACCGCCGCAGCCTTCGGTTCCGCAGCAACCGGCTCCGCAGCAGCCTGCTCCGCAATACCAGGGGCAGTACCAGCAGCCTGCGGGCTATCCGCAGCAGGGCCTGCCCGGGCAGCAGTATCCGCAACAGGGTCATCCCCAGCAGGGATACCAGCAGCAGCCTCAGGGCCAGTCCTCAGATGTGGCAGTTCCTGAGTTCCTCAAGGCTGTGCGGCTTCCGCATATCCTCACTGTGCTCATCGCTCAGGGCGTCACTTACGGAGTGCTCTTCGTCCTGGCCCTGGTGATGGTGATCCTGACCCTGATTGCCGGTGCCGTCGGCGACGGCGGAGACATCGGGGACCTCACAGGCGCCGGTGACGCCAGCACCGTCTGGGCGTTCATCGCCCTGCCCTTCCAGTTCACCGCCATGTGGCTCTTCGGTACCCTGCGCGCCTCAGAGGGTGGGGACGCGTTCTTCGCGCTCTGGGCCCCCAACCTCTTTGTCGTAGCTGTGGCCATCGGTGTGGCCGTGTGGATCGCACGCCGCTGGGCCTCGGTGAAGCAGAAGAAGGACCCGGCCAACCACCCGGTCTCCCTGGCATGGGGAGCCAAGCTTCTGGTGGTCGGTGCGCTCTCTCTGGGCCTGTCCTTGATCACCCTGCTGCTCACCTTCGCCCTGAGCTTCCGGCAGGACGGCGTGACCCTCGGGGCTACCGGTGTGGCACTGTTCTTCGGCTCTCTGCTGGTCTACTTGGTGGTGGCCCTGCTGGTTGTCTCGCCAGCCGATGCCTCCGGCAAGGTCACCGCTGCGGTGACCAAGGTGCTGCCCTCGGCACCTCAGGCCCCGCGCGCCGTCGTGATCCACTTCCTGACCATCGCGGTGCCGGTCCTGATCGCCACCATCATTTGGGCCGGAGTTGAGGAGGGCATGTTCCTCGTCGTGGTCCTGCTGTGGCTGGGTGTTCCGCTGACTGCCTTCGGCAGCGTGGCGCTCTCCCACATCGGCGGAGTGACCGTGGCCGGCGCGGACGGCTACACCACTATGCGCGAGACCCTGAACCTGTGGACTGAGAACGTCTTCGCCTGGTGGGTCATCCTGCTGCTGGTGCTGCTGACGGTGATCGCCCTGCTGCTGGCTTCCTTCAGCTGGGCCTTGGCTCGTGACAATCGTCAGCTGGGCAACCCGCTGTCCTGGTTCACCCTGCCGCTGGCTTTCGCAGCGGCCGGCATCATCGCCTCGATCTTCGGGCGGGTCAGCCTGGAGATCAACTCTGCCGGTTTTGTCCCACTTGTACCTTCCGGCGATGTCTCCATGGGCCCCTCCTGGTGGACCTTCGCGGTATTCCTGCTGGCCGGTGTGATCGTGGAGGTGCTCAGCCGGTTCGTGGCCCCCTTCGTGGTCAACGCGTTCCCGCCTGCTCTGAAGGGTCTGCTCAGCGGAACCAAGAACGCCTCCGCCAAGCAGTTCCAGTCATCGGGTACCCAGCAGCCGCAGCACGGTTACCCGCAGCAGGCCTACCCCCAGCAGCCGCAGCACGGCTACTCCCAGCAGGGTGGGTACCAGCCGCAGCCCGGCCAGTACCAGCAGCCGGGATACCCGCAGCAGGGCCAGCAGCCCGGCTATCAGCAGCCCGGTGCCCCGCAGCAGCCCTCTGATCCCCAGCAGCCGCAGTACCCCCATCACGGCCAGCAGGGCGGCACCCCACCCCAGCCACCTCAGCCGGGGCAGCCACCACAGCCCCCGCAGAGCTGAGCGCCGCTGAGTGATTAACAGCTGTGGGCCGGTACCTCCAGAGGCACCGGCCCACAGTCTTTTAACCCCGATGCGGGAAAATCCTCGGTGATGCCGTAGACTGGTTCAGCACTCTCCGGATAATCCCGTTCATCTGTGCAGACTCCTGGCACGTCAGGCCCCTTCACCGGGGATATGGCGGTAGGTCCAGTCGAGCGTTGAAGAGGTTCCCTGCGAACCTCGTGGTCACGGGTCGATTCCGGAACCGTATATGCGGTGAAATCCCCGTGAACTGTCCAGCGTGATACCACCTGAGGAATCCTGCTGTGCCCATGCGCCCCGGCTCAACTGAGCCGGCGGTTCGAGCACAGTGGTCTGACGAATCATGCGCGCTGATCATCTCACGGGGGTCATACCGCCCCAAGTGAGAAGGAATCACTGTGACCGAAACACCCACCCCTGACGCTCCTGAGACCACGGGCCCAGCCTTCGCTGATCTCAGCCTCGACACCCGAGTGCTGAGCACGATCGAGAAGATGGGCTACGAGACCCCCTCTCCCATCCAGGCAGAGACAATCCCGCACCTGGTGGAGGGCCGCGACGTCGTCGGACTAGCGCAGACCGGCACCGGCAAGACTGCTGCCTTCGCGCTGCCCGCCCTGACCCATATGGCGGCAGACTACGACGCCGGCAACCTCGGCTCGGTGCCCAATACCCTGGTGCTGGCCCCCACCCGTGAGCTGGCCATCCAGGTGGCGGAGGCGTTCTCCACCTATGCGGCCCAGCTGGAGGGCATCTCCGTGCTGCCGATCTACGGCGGGGCTCCCTACGGGCCTCAGCTGCAGGGACTGCGCCGAGGTGCCAATGTGGTGGTGGGCACACCCGGGCGGGTGATTGACCATATGACCAAGGGTTCCCTGGATCTCAGCGAGGTCAAGCACCTGATTCTCGATGAGGCTGATGAGATGCTGCGCATGGGCTTCGCCGAGGAGGTCGATAAGATCCTGGCTCAGACCCCTGACGATAAACAGGTGGCACTGTTCTCTGCCACGATGCCCCGCGCCATCCGGCGGATCAGCGAGGACTATCTCAATGATCCGGTGGAGGTCTCGGTGAAGGCCAAGACCACCACCAGCGCCAACATCCGGCAGCGGTTCGTGTTCATCAAGCACCACGCCAAGCCTGAGGCGTTGGTGCGGATCCTGGAGACTGAGCCACATGACGCGGTGATCGTCTTTGTGCGTACTCGCTCGGCCACTGAGGAGGTCGCCAATAAGCTCAGTGCCCGGGGCTTCCGGGCCCAGGCCATCAACGGGGACATTCCGCAGAATCTGCGGGAGAAGACCGTGGAGTCGCTCAAAGCAGGCCGGATCGATGTGCTGGTGGCCACTGATGTGGCCGCTCGCGGTCTGGATGTGGAACGGATCAGCCATGTGTTCAACTACGACATCCCGCTGGACACTGAGTCCTATGTGCACCGGATCGGCCGCACCGGCCGTGCCGGGCGCTCCGGTGAGGCGATCCTGTTCGTGACGCCTCGGGAGAAGCGGATGCTGCGCTCCATTGAGAAGGCCACCCGGCAGCCGGTGGAGCAAATGAACCTGCCCACTGTGGCAGACGTCAACGCCTCCCGTCTGGAGCGGTTCTCGGAGCGGATCACCCAGACGCTCAACAGTGAGGATCTGGAGGAGTACCGGGACCTGGTGACCAGCTATGTGGGAGAGCACAATACTCCCGCCGAGGATGTGGCTGCTGCATTGGTGGCGATGGTCCATGACGGCCGTCCGCTGCTGCTGGACGAGCAGAGTGATGACGACTTGGCCCGGGCTGCGGCACAGAGCTTTGACCGGGAGGACCGGGGCGGACGCGATGATCGTGGTGGCCGTGGGGACCGTGGTCCGCGCGGCGGCAAGTCAGGTCCGCCTTCGGCTGATCCAGGCAATGCGATCTACAAGATTGCTGTGGGCAAGAAGGACGGGGTGAACCCCGGACATATTGTTGGAGCGATCACCGGTGAGGCCAACTTGCGGGGTAACCAGGTGGGAAGTATCAATATCTACCCGAGCTTCTCTCTGGTGGAGCTGCCGGAATCGCTCTCCCCGCAGCAGTGGGAGGCCCTCGGCTCTGCACGTGTGGGAGGGCGTCCGCTGCGCATTGAGCGTGACTCGGGTCCCCATGGCGACGGCGGCCGGGGCAGGCGCGAGGGCGGGAACTTCCGTGACAAGAAGCGCGGCAGCTTCAACTCGGATAAGCCTTTCAAGAAGAAGGACAAGAAGCCGCGTTGGAAGGACCGCTGAGGCAGTGCACTCGAGTTGCCCAGCACGGTGTGTCTGATCCTCTGGTGCGGCCCAGAAGGCTTGGCCTGATCCCGAGTTGAGTGGGGCTGAACTCCGGTGTTAGGATTACATGCCGTTGCCCCAATAGCTCAGAGGTAGAGCGCAGTCTTGGTAAGACTGAGGTCCCGGGATCGATTCCCGGTTGGGGCTCCGAATGAGGGCCCGCGGCGCAGCATCTCCCACTGATTATCCAGTGGATGGATTCTGTGCCCGGGCGCTTCTCATTCCGGACGAGCAATCGTCCGTGGCTGTGTAGCTCAGTTGGTCAGAGCGCGCCACTCATAATGGCGAGGTCGGCGGTTCAAGCCCGCCCACAGCTACTGCTTTCTCAACTGCGCATCTCGTACGTTTCGGTAAGAGCGCACGACTCTTGAATCCTCCCCCGTTTGGTTCAGGAGATCTCTGGCTCGGACTGCCGAGTCGGCACAGCGGCCACCCCCGGTCTGACATCCTCAGCGCCACCAGGGATGAAACCAGCCCTGACGACCATAACGGCCGCGGAATTCTTATCTCTGGGTCTACTTACTCCGCAGGATTCGCAGGTGTAAGTGCGCTGTCCCAGGGGGAGGTGATGCTTGGTTCTCGCATCACAGTTCGCGCAATCGGTCGTCGTGTACCTAGGGTCCACGAGTTGGAGATCCACTCCGGCGACGCTGGCGTGCCATATGAGGATGCCCTTGAGCAGGGCGATCCCGGCATCGCTAGACTTTCTCGCCATGCTCGTCTTTGCCAGAAACCTTGGCCGGAAGTCCTCTACAGCTATTTTGGAGTGAGCGGCCACTACTCGTCTTGCCCACTTATGGCCTGTGTCTCTGCGTCGGTTCGCCACGCGCTTGTAAACTCTCGCTGCTTCGCGCCGGGCGCGAACGTATCCTTTAGATTTCGGCTGCCCCTTAGAGCCTCGGCGTCGTGCCATCCGCTTCTGGGCACGAGCCAGTTCAGCAGCTGCAGCCTTGCCGAATTGGGGGTGGGCCAGGTCGTAGCTGTCGCTGAAGTCCTTCTGCCCAGTGCTGGTGTCGACGTGGACTGTGGTGGCCGTTGTGGCCACGCCCCAGTCGATGCCAAGAGCAGCACTGGGTGGTCCGGGCTCAGCGTCCAGTTCTAGGAGAACAACGAAGCAGGCATACCAGTGGCCGAGGGAGTCTTGGTAGACCCTGACACTCCGGGGCAGGCTGGGCAGCTGGCGGGACCAGACCACGGAGAGAACGATGCCGCCAGCCAGTCGTAATCGGGTACGTCCATCACTTTCGGCTAGCCTGAACCCATCCTTGGAGTAGTTCAGACTGGGAAATGAAGTACGCCGGGACTTGAATCGAGGAAGGCCCCGGCGTCGGGACACCGGGACCCGCTTCTTTATGTCCATCAGGGCTTTCCGCCTTGCGGAGGCGAAGGCCCGAACCATCTGTTGCTGGGCCACCGCCGATCCTTCGGCCAGCCATTGCCGGCCAGCCTCATCTACTAAGGCATGCCGCAACATAGTTAGCCAGCGTGAAGCTTCGTTGTAGCCAAACTCGAAGCAATCGCGGAGCATTCCCCGCTGGTCCACGTAGCGTGTGCTCAATCCGGATTGTTTGAAAGCCCTGCGATGCTGGTGCCTGTTCCGGGATTCAGCGACCATGTGATTCCACACCGCACGGCAGAGACTATATTCGCGCATCAAAGCGGCCTCGGCCCGGGCTGAGGCTCGGAGCCGAAACGTATACCGCACAGTCTTAGTGGCCATACTTTGAATATAGGCCGACCCCCGGAGATGCTCTCGGTCCCTTTACCCGGATGCTTCGGTCGCTTAGAAGGCGTTCATGAGGAGTCGGCAATGGGCCACACTGAAAGGCTATTTGGTACGAGGAGCTTTCCTCACTGGGCGTTGAGGTGGGGTCGAATTGGCAACATGCCTTCACGGTCTCTAGGCCCATGGAACGCGCCAGGGTGGCGATCTCACTCGGCTCGTACAGTCGCCAATCGACCGGGCAGCCTCAACGTGGGCTGATCAATCTCGGGCAGAACTTCTGGTCCGGCCGCTTCACAGGGCGCTACGATTCGGATCATGTATCGCAGCTTCGCGAAGAGTGGCCCAATTGATTGTCCTCGATGCCGCTGTACTCATCGCAACCCTTGATGAGACCCACCCCCATCACAACCTGGCGGTAGAGATCATGACGATGAACTCGTCATCCATACTCTGACTCTTGCTGAAGTCTTCGTTGGCGCGATCCGGGACGACGAAGTGGATGAGGTGCGTCAGCTGCTGCAGGACGCCGACATTCGGGAGTTGCGGAAAGAAGATGGTGAGGCAGTGGCCTTAGCCAGAGTGCGGGAGTCCTCTGGTCGGAAGATGCCTGACAGCTGTGTCCTCTTCGCCGCCGATTCGCAGAACGCAGTGTTAGCGAGGTTCGACCGGAGGCTGCAACAACGTGCGAAAAAGCGAGGCGTCGCTGTGCTGAATCTCGGCAGTTCCGACCACTCATAATCGTGGGGTCGCGGGATCGAGACCCACCACCAGAAGCCCTCTACTTCCCCGGAATCACGCGGAGGTAGGGGGCTTCATTCATGCCGTCGCTGTGCTGGCCTCACTCGGCGGTGAAGCAGCTCACGATGCCGAACTGGCCGAGGTGCTACGGGCAAGCATCCTCGATGGCACTGCCCGGCAACTGGCCGAGATCTACCGCCGTGCCATGAACCGCGGCGAGCTGGCAGATTCCCCTAACGCCGAGGCGGCTGCCCAGTTGCTCATCGGCGTGATCCTCTCCGGGGCGGCGTTCCGAGCCCCGGGTGCTCCGCTGCTCGGTTCCAGGGAGCAGGCTCTGGTGCTGGAGGCTCTTGGCGCCTCCCTCAGAGACTGATGCGTCAACAGAGGAGAGTCGAGGGACCACGCGGTGTTTGGATGCCCCAGCGTTGATAGCCGTCGCCTCGATAGCCCGCCCGTTGGCGGGAATGGCATGTGCCAGTCTCCGTGGTGGATGACTGCCGCTTCCTCGGGGGTGGTCTTGGATGAGGGTGCCGCATCCGGGATCGCTTGAACTGTGTTCCAGAAGTAGCGTATGTGGTGTTCTAGAGGTATCGTAAGTGGTGTTCCAAAGGTAGCGTAGAAAGCAGGGACGGTTGGTGCAAGAGTATCTTCGACGCACGGTAGACACCCAGCTGGACGAGCTGATGCAGTTCCAGCCGGCGATTGCGCTTGATGGTCCCAAGGGGGTGGGCAAGACTGAGACCGCGCGCCGTCGAGCTGTGAAGACATGGCGGCTCGATGACGAGGCGGAACGCGCCCTGCTTTTGGCCGACCCTCAGTTCGAGGATGCTCCTGACGGAACGCTGCTCATTGACGAGTGGCAGCACTATCAGCCGATCTGGGATTCCGTGCGCCGCCGCGTGGATGAAGGAGCATTACCTGGCCGCTTCCTCCTCACCGGGAGCGCAACTCCTCACACTGGGCGGGGGACACACTCGGGTGCTGGCCGTATTGACTCAGTGCGGATGCGTCCTATGGCCTTGTATGAGAGAGGTGCCGTTGCTCCAGTGGTGAGCTTGAGAGCTTTACTTGAGGGGAAAGCCGGGAAGATCTCTGGGGCTTCCTCCGTGACGGCGGCCGATTACTATCGTGCCATCGTGCAGAGCGGTTTCCCGGATCTGCAGAGACTCTCGGAGCGCCAGGCATCGCGAGCTGTGGGGACATATATTCAGCGGATCATTGACCAAGACCTGCCCGAGCAGGGATTCTCAGTTCGGCGGCCGGAGACTCTTCGGCGATGGATGGCAGCCTACGCAGCTGCATCCTCCACAACTGCCACATACTCCACCATCTTGGACGCCACCACTAGCGGTGATGGGCATCAACCGGCGAAAACCACCACTATCGCCTACCGCGACCATCTGAGGCAGCTGTGGCTCCTTGACCCTGTTCCAGCTTGGGCGCCTGCTCTCAACAACCCTTTTAAATGGTTGCAGTTCTCTGAGAAGCATCAACTGGCTGATCCGGGGATTGCCGCTCATCTCTTGGGTCTGTCAGCCTCGAGTCTGAGCGACTCTCGGGGGGCATCTATGGCAGGGCCACTGTTTGAGAGCCTGGCGACGCTATCGGTGCGCGTCGCTGCAGGCGCTGCCTGGGCGAAAGTTGGTCACCTGAGAACCAAGGGTGGGCGGCAGGAGGTCGATCTCATCGTCGAGAGTTTTGACGGTGCAGTCTTGGGCATTGAGGTAAAGCTTTCCGCCCACGTCGATGAGAAGCACCTGAAGCATCTGAAGTGGTTGCGTGAGCAGATGCCGGATCGAGTGGTGGACCTGGTGGTGCTGTATTCTGGCAAGGAAGCGTATCGCACCCGAGACGGTATCGCTGTGATTCCCCTGGCGCTCCTGGGTGAGTAGATCCTTGTCCCACTCATAATCGTGAGGTCGCGGGATCGAGCCCCGCCACCGCTGCCCGGTAACCCCTACGAGGTCGGCGAAGATGGGCCCCATCGGCTGGATCTGCGGTTCCTGCCCCTGATATAGGGTCATGAGCTATGAGCGCCTACCGTGTTGTCCGCATCGAACTCCCCCCGGATTCGACCGGACCGATTCCAGCGTGGCATCGGGCATGGACCGACTTGAATCGGGAATGGCACCTCGAGGCGTTCGACCATGACGATATGGTCTCCCCAGCTGTGAACACCTGGCCAAACCTGACAGACCAACGGCTGTGGGGCAAATCCTATGTGGCAGCAGTTCCGGCTGATCTGCCCGCGGAGAAGTGCGACGAGACTGGACTTCCCATCGATCCGAATGACTACCTGGGCCTTGCTTTTCTAGGTATGCCGCTAAAAGACAACCAGCATCTCGTGGAGTTTGACCCCGTGGTGCGGGCCGCGCATCGTGGCAAGGGGATCGGTTCCGCACTGTGGTTCGAGACGGAGCAGGTCACCCGCGAGGCGGGACGGGCCACGGTTATCGCCTATGCCATCCACCGCGAACCTGCCGAAGGTGAGGATCGCATGATCCCAGCCACGGAGTCCGGCGCTGTGGCTGCCGATCACATCACCCGCTTCGCCAGTAGACACGGCTTCACCGTGGAGCAGGTGGAGCAGCAGTCCACCCTGTTCCTCCCAGTCTCGGCCGGCGCAACGGCATCTTGGATCGCGGAGGCTGAGATGAAGGCAGGCTCGGACTATCGCCTGCTGCAGTGGGCGAACCGCACGCCAGAGGGCCGGTTGGATGCCATGGCTGCCCTGTACCAGCGAATGAGCGTGGATACGCCAAGCGGGGAGGTGGAGTTCGAGGAGGAAGTTTGGGACGCTGACCGAGTGCGCCAGAATGACGAACGGGTCGCCAAGTCTGGGCGCAGCTACCTGCTCAGTGCCGTAGAGCATGTGCCGAGTGGTGCGCTGGTGGCCTTTACTGAGCTCAATGTGCCCCAGGGTCGAATCGCTGCCTACCAGCATGAGACCTTAGTCCATGGTGAGCATCGCGGTAAGCGCCTGGGCCTGTGGGTGAAGGCTGCGAACTTGGACTTCCTGGTCCGCGAGCATCCTCAGGTGCAGCGGATTCACACGTGGAATGCAGATGAGAATCACCACATGCTCGCCATCAATAAGCGCATCGGGTTCCAGGTCGCCAGCGTCGAAGGTGTCTGGCAGCGCAAGTTGTAGTGCTTCCCATCGGCGGGTTCCTGTCTCACCAGCTGGGCCTGGCGATCACATCGGAACACCTACCCCTGGTGCTCCTCGGGGAGTCGAAAATGCCAGGGGATCAGTGAGGGTCGGCCGCTGGCGGCGTGAGTCGCTCCCGGCATATAAGCCATCAGCGACCATGGCCAGTTCTGCCAGTCCCCAATATCCGCAGTCGGTTCGGGCTCCGGTCCGGTCGCATGGCTGACGCGAGGCTCCTCACACCGCCTGACCTGGAAGCCCAGGTTCAAGGCCGGGCGCAGGTACTCGCCGAGCTGGTGGCGCTGCCCACCCGTCGAGCAGCGCCACACCTTCGAGGCCGACCAGATAAGCCAGCGGGTCCTGATAAATCATAGGGTCAACTGTATGCAGGGTCACGGATAGGATCGACTCCGAGATGCCTGGTGCAGGCAAGAGTGGTCCGAGCAGTGAGGAAACGGCATAGATGGAATCCGCTGAACAGCCCAAGATGGTGTGGGTCCTCACCGCAGCAAGAACCATCAGCTCGGTGGAGCGGTGAACGTAGCCGAGACCTTGGGCGGCCGCTTCACCGGCCAGCACCGCACGGTTCTGGTGCTTCTGAATCCTGCGGCGGGCCAGGGCCGACACGCTGCGCGGATCCAGCGCCACCTCGCTGAGTACGCCAGTCCCGACCTCAAACTGATCGTGCCCGACCCCACTGACCACCAGGAACAGCTGCGGCAGGCGCACGAAATCATCGGAGCAGGTGCGGATGCGGTCGTCATCTTCGGCGGCGACGGCATGGTGCACGCCGCCGTGCAGCTTCTGGCCGGAACGCAGGTTCCTCTGGGTGTGGTGCCCACCGGCACGGGCAACGACTTCGCGCGAGGGGCCGGGATTGCTCGGCGCGCCACCATCAAGACCTTGAGAAACCTGCTTCACCATCTCGGGCAGCCGGAGCTGGCCACTGCGGAAGTCGATGCACTGCGAGTCCGGATCACAGCGGCAGGCCAGCCGCCGCAGGAATGCTGGGCGGCCAATTCCGTGAACATCGGCTTCGACGCCCGGGTCAACCAGCGCGCCAACCAGCTCAGAGCTGTCCCAGGGCCCCTGCGCTATCTCACCGCCCTGGCTCAGACAGTCCCAAGCTTCCGACCCATCCCCTTCAGCATCACAGTGGACGGGGAGAACGCCGAACGCAGAGACTCTGCTCTAGTGTGCCTCCAGAACGGCCCGTTCATCGGCGGCGGCATCCCGTTGGCCCCTGGTGCGCGCGCCGATGATGGCCTCCTGGATCTCTCAGTGGTGCAGCCCCTATCCCGCCCCGGTCTGGTGGCACTGTTCCCCCTGCTGATGCTGCGGGGCCATTCAATGCTCAGGCCCCTGAAAACAGACCAGCATCAGCGGGTCCTCGTCGATGTCCCGCCACAGGTGCCGATCTATGCCGACGGTGATGAGCTGGTCGCCGGAGCGGACCGTCAATGCCAAGTAGAAGTTCTTCTCCAGCCGCGAGCCCTCCGGCTCCTGGGCTGAACCCCCGCTCCAGGCCCCAGTTGAGGGCTCTCAGCGGGAAGTGAGGGCAGATGATGCCTGGTGTGGGGCGGCGTCGTCCTTATCCGTTTCCCGCGCTGGGCGAGTCCGAGGGCGAGGCCGGGTGCGAGTCCGGGTCCAGGGCCAGGTCATTGCAGCCCACACTGCGGCCATCATCAGCCCGATCCACCCCAGGTACACCGGCCACGGTCCCAGGAAGTCCACCAGGGAGGCGCCGTCCGGTGGGCGGTTCACAAAGGCGTAGTTGGTGCCCAGCTGCGCATTGATGGGCATCACCAGCATCGCCCAGGCGAAAGCGGCAGAATAGGCCAGGCCGAAGCCCCTCCAGTCCGGCCGGTGCCCCGCACCCCATACCAGGGCCAGCGGGGCCAGCCACACCGCAATGTGCAGCCCCCAGTAGAAGGTGAACTGCACAGGATCAGTGCTCAGCATGGTCTGATGAGGGGTGATCACCGCCTGTGGATTCAACGTCAGTCCCCAAAAGTAGGAGACCATCACCGCCCATTTGACCCGCCAGATCAGCGCCACCGCCGTGACGAACCGCAGCGCATCCGAATAGTGCAGCGGCAGCGAATCCGCCACATGCCAGTTCCCTGGCAACAGCAGCCAAACACTGTAGAGCACTGAACAGCCCAGCAGCACCCACCCCGAAGCCCTCAGCACCCGGTCCAGGGCATCACTGCCCCGCGCCCGCCGGGCGGCCCAGAGCACCAGGATGCTCAGCATCGCGGTGAGCCCCAGTAGGCCCAGGTGTAGCCCGCCGAACACCTCTGGGGGCTGGGTTGAGAGCGTCACAGGTGTCACGTGCTCAGTCTAAGTAGCTCCTCCCCTCGGGCTGCGGAGCATCGCGGCCGGTAGGATGAACGGGCTATGAGCCAGCAGCCCGCCTTTGACCCGTGGACCTCCGGAACCCGTGCCTACAGGGTGGCGCTGATCGTCGGTATGGCCGCCACCTTCCTGGGGATCATCGCGGTCATCGCCGCTGCCCCAGCGGAATCCACTGCCCTGAGGAACGCCGGGATGGGCCTGATCGGGGCCGGAATACTGAGTCACCTCACCGGGATCGGACTGCGCCGGCGACAAGCCGCCCAGATCCTCCGGGACAGAAAGAACCAAGAGAACCAGCCGGGGACCCGGCGCAGCCGCCAGGGTGCGGCAGGAAGCGAGTGAAGACCGTGAGCATCAGCACCGCGAGGGAGGGCCACAGCTACCCGCCCGTGCAGTACCAGGTGGGACGTGAGGCGATCCGCGAGTTCGCCACTGCCGTGCAGGCCGACCACCCCGCGCACCACAGTGTCGACGCGGCTGTCCAGCTGGGCCACCGGGACCTGATCGCCCCGCCCACATTCGCCGTGGTCATCGCCCAGCGTGCCGAGGCTGCCGCCGTCACCGATCCCGAGGCCGGCATCGACTTCTCCCGGGTGGTCCACGCCGAGGAGCGCTTCAGCCACCACGCCCCGATCACCGCAGGGGAGACCCTCACCGCCGCCACCACGTTGGAGCGGATCCGGGTGATGGGTACCGGTGCCATGGTCACCACCGTCACTGAGATCACAACCTACGACGACGCCCCACGCGCCACAGTCACCTCGACCCTCCTGGTCCGTGGTGAGGAAGAAGGAGAGGCCTGATGCCGAAGCTCGCAGACCTGGAGAAGGGCCAGATCATCGGGACCCGCACAGTGCAGCTCTCCCGTGCCGATCTGATCCGCTACGCCGCCGCCAGCGGAGACCACAACCCGATCCACTGGAACGAACGCTTCGCCCAGCAGGTCGGGCTGCCGGGCGTGATCGCCCACGGCATGCTCACCATGGGAGCGGCCGTGGGGCTGGTGGGCGACTGGGCCGGTGATCCGGCAGCAGTCACCGACTACCAGACCCGGTTCAGCAAACCGGTCCCCGTGCCTGACCCCACCCAAGGATCGCCCGATACCCCCACCGCACAGCTGGAGATCACCGCAAAGGTGGGCAAGCTGGATGAGGCAGCCGGCACCGCCCGGATCGACCTCACGGTGGAACTGGTGGACGGTGAGGAGCGGGCCAAGGTGCTCACCAAGTCCCAGGCGCTCGTCGCCCTCTCATAGGGTGACATGTACCCGAAACACCCAGCCTGTCTATAATCACCAGACGTTACTCACACTATGTACCGCACCGCCCTGGAAGCGGCACGCACCATTCGAACCGGGAGAACCACATGCCGAGCATGACCGAGCTGACCGAAAACCGGTGGCTGAAGCCGCTGGCCCTAGCCTCTGTGGCCGTACTGGCACTGAGCGCCTGTGGCGATGACGAGGAAAACGGTGATGCCGAGGCTGAGACTGAGGTGGAGACCGATGTGGAGATCGACGCCGAGGTTGAGACCCTGGAGGAGGGCGTGCTGCAGGTCTGCGCCGATGTGCCCTACCCGCCGTTCGAGTACTACGACACCGAGGGCAATGTGGTGGGTTACGACATCGACATCGCTGCCGCCATCGCCGGGGCGCTGGGCTTGGAGCTGGAGCTCATCGAATCCTCCTGGGAGGGTCTGGAGTCCGGGCTTGCCCTGGAATCTGAGAACTGTGACCTGGTGATCTCAGGTATGTCCATCACCGAGGAACGGGCCGGGAACATGCTCTTCAGCGACCCCTACCTGGATGACAACCTGGGGCTGCTGGCCACCACCGACTCCGGCATCTCCTCCACCGATGACCTGGACGGAGTGCCGGTGGGCGTGCAGAACGGCACCACCGGGCACACCTACGCCGCCGAGGAGCTCGGCCTGGACGTCACTGAGTATGAGGACTCCGGACTGCTGCTGCAGGGTCTGGAGGCTGGTCAGGTGGAGGCGCTGATCGGCAATATCTCGATCATCGGCTACCAGACCGGCGACGATGCGGCCTATGAGTTCGTGGAGGAGATCGACACCGGCGAGCAGCTGGGCATCGCCGCGCACCTGGAGAACCAGGAGCTCATCGAGGCGGTCAACGAGGTGCTCGCCGCCCTTGATGCCGAAGGCACCCTGGAGGAGATCCGGGAAGCCTGGTTCCACTCCGAGACCCCGGACGAGGGTGCTGACCCCGAGGACGAGGGTGACGAGGATGTCGACGACGGCGCTGAGGACGAAAACTGAGCCTCGCCTGCCCAGAGTCTGAGGCAGTGACGGTGAACCTCTGATGGCGCTCTCCAACCGTGAACGGGCACGGCTCTCCCTGGGGATCCAGGCCGGGATCTTTGCGGCGATCGTCGTAGTCCTGATCCTGCTGGTCGACTGGGGCGCTGTGCAGAACAGCTTCTTCGATCTGGAGAGCGTCTCAGGGATGTTCCCCGGGGTGATCACCGTGGGGCTGTGGAACACCATCCAGTACACCTTCTTCGGGTTCCTCTTCGGCCTGTTCGGCGGTACCCTGCTGGCTCTGATGCGGCTGGCCAGCTTCCCGGTCTATCGGTGGATCGCGGCGATCTATATTGAGTTCTTCCGGGGGATACCGGCGATCTTGGTGTTCATCGCCCTGGGCTTCGGCGCCTCCTTGGCGTTCAATCTGAACCTCTCCACCCTGCAGACCGCCTCCACCGCGCTGGCCATCGTCGGAGCTGCCTATATCGCGGAGACCATCCGTGCCGGCCTCCAAGCTGTGCCCAAGGGCCAGATGGAGGCCGCCCGCGCCCTCGGCATGCCGGCCTGGCGGGCCATGGTGAGCATCCAGATCCCGCAGGCCTTCCGGATCGTGCTGCCGCCGCTGACCAATGAGGCGATCCTGCTGACAAAGGACTCCTCGCTGATCTTCGTAGTCGGCATGGCCGGCTCCGCGGCGGAGCTGACCAAGATCGGCCGCGACGGCATCCTGCAGTACGGGGCCGGGATGACCCCGCTGGTGGTGGCCGGAGTTTGCTACCTGCTGATCACCGTACCGCTGTCGCTGTTGGCCCGGCGCATGGAGGAACGCGGCCCCGGACGGTCCTCCCGCAGGCGGCCCAGGAAGAAGGCGACTGAATCGCCGGTCACGGCAGGGGTGAAATGAGCGATACCGTCCCAGCAGGCGTCACAATCGAGGACCTGCACAAGTCCTATGGTGACAATGAGGTGCTCCAAGGCATCAGCATCACCGTCAACCCCGGCGAGGTGGTCTGCCTGATCGGCGCCACCGGCTCGGGCAAATCCACTCTGCTGCGCTGCGTGAACCGTCTGGAGGACCCCAACTCCGGGCGGATCCTGGTGGGCGAGTTCGATGCCACGGACCCGGATGTGAACCTGGATGCGATGCGCCGGAAGATCGGCATGGTCTTCCAGCAGTTCAACCTGTTCCCGCACCTCTCCGTCCTCGAGAACTGCACTATCACCCCCCGCCGGGTGCTCAAGCAGCCGCGCGCCGAGGCTGAGGCGGAGGCCATGCACCAATTGGAGCTGGTGGGACTGCAGCACCTGGCCCACCGCCGCCCCGCTCAGCTCTCCGGCGGCCAGCAACAGCGGGTGGCGATCGCCCGGGCGCTGACCATGAAACCCTCCCTGATGCTCTTTGACGAGCCCACCTCCGCCCTGGACCCGGAGACGGTGGGAGATGTGCTGGCCATCATGCGCGATCTCGCCCAGGCCGGAATGACCATGATCGTGGTGACCCATGAGATGGGCTTCGCACGCGAGGTGGCCGACCGGGTGGTGTTCATGAACCAGGGCCGGGTGGTGGAGGAGGGGCCCGCCCAGCAGGTGATCGGCGCCCCCGCCCAGCCACGCACCCAGGACTTCCTGCGCCGGGTGCTCAACCCACTGGGGGAGTAGCGGAGGACGCCGCCCCCTCACCTCTGAGCCGTCCCCGGCGCGGTTGAATAATGTGGTGTTGAACATAGTGTGACAGATTGTGACGTGTGCTCAACAGCACTGGTGCCGCTGGGCGTTAGGATGGGCTCTGCATCACGAGCTGCGGCCGTCACGATCCTCCCTGGGCCGCACACCAACCCCATGTTCACGGGTGGTTCGGATCACGATGCGGCCCGCTTCTGACGCCTTGAGCGTCACTGCCCGGAGCGGGCAAGAGCAGCAGTGGAGAGCGCCTCATCAGTGATTGAACTCCAGGATGTCCGCAAGGTCTATCCCGGCAATGTGACCGCCTTGGACGGGGTCAGCCTCCGTATCGGCCCGGGCAGCATCCATGGCATCGTCGGCCGATCCGGAGCCGGGAAGTCCACCCTCATCCGGTGTCTGACTGGGCTCGAGGACCTCAGCTCTGGCAGCATCCGGATCGACGGCAGGAGCATGGATCGTGCCACCGGGGCTGAGCTGATGAAGGCACGCCGCGCCATCGGGATGGTCTTCCAGCACGTGAACCTTCTGGACTCCCGCACCGCGGCCAGGAACATCGCCCATCCCCTGGAGATCGCAGGGGTCCCCCGCGCCAAGCGCAGAGCCCGGGTCAGCGAGCTGCTGGAACTGGTGGGGCTGGCCGACCGGGCCGATAACTACCCGGCCCAGCTCTCCGGCGGGCAGAAGCAGCGGGTGGGCATTGCCCGTGCGCTGGCCGCTGAGCCCCGAGTGCTGCTCTGCGACGAACCCACCTCCGCGCTGGACTCCACGACCACCCGGCAGATCCTTCAGCTCATCCGCTCTCTCCGGGACCGGTTGGGCATCACCGTCATCATCATCACCCACGAGATGTCAGTGGTGCGTGAGATCTGCGACTCGGTCTCCCTGCTGGAGAACGGGCGCGTCAGCCGCACCGGACGGCTGCTGGAGGTCATCTCCGACACCACCTCCCCGCTGTCCAAGGAACTCATCTCCCTGCCGCCGACCAGCGCCCTGAAGCCCGGGCAGCAGCTGGTCGAAGTGCTGCTCACCGAATCCGAGCACGTGCAGAACATCGGCGACCTGTTCAGTCTGCTGGCCGAGCAGGCCGTACCGGCCCGGGTAGAGGCGGGTTCCATCGAGACCATCCAGGGCAAGCAGGTCGGCAGGCTTCACCTGCGCCCCGAAGACATGCAGAGCGCCCAGCGTACCCTCCAGGTGCTGCACTCGGCCGGTCTGCATGCGGAGCTGACCACCGCTGAGCAGGTGGCGGCCGAGGAAGCCGCGGCAGAAGAGGCCGAGGCACCACGGGAAGGGGGCCGCTGATGCCCAGCGCCACCGACGAACTCTGGTTCGACAACCCGGTCATCGAACGCTTCCTGGTCGACGCGATCCTCGAAACCATCTACATGACCAGTGCCACCGGCTTCTTCACCGCGCTGTTCGGCCTGCCGCTGGGCATCCTGTTGTTCAACCTGGGGCCCAAGGGCCTGTATCCGGTGCAGCTGTTCTACCGGGTGCTGAGCGTGGCGGTTGACTTCGCCCGGGCGGTCCCCTTCATCATCCTGATGATCTGGATCATTCCGTTCACCCGGCTGGTAGTGGGGGCTGCGATCGGCTGGGAGGCGGCCGTGGTGCCGCTGACCATAGGTGCAATCCCCTTCTTCGCCCGGATGGTGGAGAACTCCCTCCGCGAGGTCTCCTGGGGCAAGGTGGAAGCAGTTCAGATGATGGGAGCCTCCAAGCTGCACATCACCTGGAACGTACTGCTCAGAGAGGGCCTGCCCGGCATCGTGGGCGGCTTCACCATCACCGTGGTCACCCTGATCAGCTTCACCGCCATGGCCGGAGCCGTGGGCGGAGGCGGATTGGGACAGCTGGCCATCAACTACGGATACCACCGATATATGGGCGACGTCATGCTCATCTGCGTGATTCTGCTGGTGGTCATCGTCACCGCCGTGCAATACACGGGGAACTACGTGGCCCGCCGCATCGATCATCGCTGAACCCGGGTGCCCGCGCTGGGCTGCCCGGTCACTCTCACTATGAAAGGAATATGCATCATGCCACACCGCACACACCGTTCACTGGGGATCGCCGCGGCCGCGGCCGCCGCGCTGCTCCTGGCCGCCTGCGGCAACGGAGATGACGAGGCCGACAACGGCGCCGGCACCGAGGGCGAGGACGGCATCGTGGAGCTCAGCGTGGGCGCCTCGCCGGTGCCACACGCCCAGATCCTGCAGTTCATCGATGATGAACTCGCCGAGGAGGCCGGCATCAGCCTGGACATCCAGGAGTACACCGACTACGTGATCCCCAACGAAGCACTGCACGCCGGGGAGCTGGATGCCAACTACTTCCAGCACGAGCCATGGTTCAACGCCGAGGTGCAGGAGCACGGATACGACCTGGCGCACTTCGAGGGCGTGCACATTGAGCCCTTCGCTCTGTACTCCACCCAGCACGAGAGCTACGAGGACCTCCCGGAGGGAGCGACCATCGCGCTGAACAACGACCCGTCCAACCAAGCCCGCGGCCTGGTGCTGCTGGAGGAGGCAGGGCTGATCACCCTGAGCGCGGACTGGCAGTCCGCCACCATCCTGGACATCGAGGACAACCCGCACAACTTCGAATTCATCGAGGCTGACGCCTCTGCCCTGGCCCGCACCCTCGACGACGTTGCCGCCGCGGTGATCAACGGCAACAACGCCCTGGAGGCCGGACTGTCTCCCACAGAGGACGGCCTGCTGGTGGAGTCCGGCGAGGACAACCCCTACGCCAACTTCTTGGCCGTGCGCTCCGAGGATGAGGACAACGAGGCGGTCCAGATCCTGCAGGACCTGCTCACCAGCGATGAGGTGCGCGAGTACATCGAGGAGACCTGGACCGACGGAGCTGTCCTGCCCGCCTTCTGAATCGGTGCCCGGCCCGTGCAGGTCTCCGGATAGTCTTGGACGGTGAGCACAGCCAAGATTTTCGCCGAGCACACCACTGCACGGGTCGGCGGCCCGGCAGCGGAGTGGGTCACCGCGGACACCGAGGCCCAAGCACTTGAGGTGCTCCAGGCCCATCCGCTGCCTCAGGAGACCGCTCGGGCCGCCGGGCAGGACTCGTTGTTAGTGCTCGGCGGCGGTTCCAACCTGCTGGTAGCGGACGCCGGCTTCAGCGGCACCGTGCTTCAGCTGGCCTTCACCGGAATCACCGCGGAGCCGGTCAGTCCCGCAGCGGCGACTACAGCTGATGCTATTGATGTCACTGTGGCAGCCGGCCACAGTTGGGACGCGGTGGTGGCTTGGACCGTGGAGCGCGGCCTCACCGGGCTCGAGGCGCTCTCTGGGATACCCGGGGCAGCCGGAGCGGTGCCGGTCCAAAACGTAGGCGCCTACGGGGCCGAGGTCGCTCAGACCATCCTTGATATCCGGGTCTGGGACAGGGCTGCCGCAGACCTCCTGGTGCTCAGCAGCGAGGACCTGGCCTTCGGCTACCGGGACTCCGCGCTGAAGCGCACCACTATCGCAGGCTCCCCGCGATACGTGGTGCTCTCCGTACGGTTCCGGCTCACCCACCAGGCCGGGCCGGCCCTCTCGGCACCCGTGCGCTATGCCGAACTGGCCCGCTCCCTGGGTCTGGACCCCGCCGCCGAGGAGCACTCCCGCCGCGCCCCGCTGACTGAGGTCCGCCAGAAGGTCCTGGCGCTGCGCGCAGGCAAAGGCATGGTCCTGGACCGGGCCGACCAGGACACCTGGTCCACCGGAAGCTTCTTCACCAACCCGATCATCCCGGACCCGGGTCAGGGGGCGGCGTCGTCCCCCTCCCTCCCCGAATCCGCCCCTCGCTTCCCCGCCGGGAAGGACCCCCAGGGGCGCGCTCTGGTCAAGCTCTCCGCAGCATGGCTGATCGAGAACGCCGGCTGCGGCAAGGGCTTCGGGGCCGAACTCACCGCAGGCCGGGCCTCACTGTCCACCAAGCACACCCTGGCAGTCACCAACCGGGGCGGGGCCAGCACCGAGGATCTGCTCACCGTGGCCCGTGCGGCCCGGGACAAGGTCCGCGAGCGCTTCGGCATCATCCTGCACCCGGAACCGGTGCTCATCGGCTGCAGCCTCTGAGCGGCTACGGCAGAATAGTCCCATGACACTGCGCACCGTCGACCTCGGCTCCCGAGGCTCCGTCCTGACCACCACGGCCCTGGGCTATGGGGCGATGTCCATTGCCGGAGCCTACGGGCCCATCGACGAGCAGGGCGCCCTGAATCTGCTTCATGAGATCTATGACCGTGGTGTGACCTTCATCGACACTGCGAATATCTACGGACTCGGGCTCAGCGAGTCCATCCTGGGCAAATTCCTCGCAGGCCGGCGCGCTGAATTCACCCTGGCCACCAAATGCGGTATCGAACCCAAAGGCGAGGCGGGCCAGCGCGGCACCAATGGCCGACCGGAGCATATCCGGGAGCAGATCGACCTCTCCCTGAGCAGGCTCGGCACTGACTATGTGGACCTCTACTATCTGCACCGTCCGGACCCCCAGGTGCCGGTGGAGGAGTCCGTAGGGGCACTGGCGGATCTGGTCACTGCTGGAAAGGTGCGCACCATCGGTCTCTCCGAGCACACCGCTGAGGAGATCCGCCGCGGCCATGCGGTGCACCCGATCACCGCAGTCCAGTCAGAGTGGAGCATCTTCGCCAGGGATGTGGAGCGGTATGTGATCCCCACCTGCGCTGAGCTGGGCATTGGGTTTGTGCCCTACTCCCCAGTGGCCCGCGGCCTGCTCACCGACCGGTTCAGCCCGGAGCTGCTGGCCCAGAAGGACACCCGGCATAAGTTCCCCTGGTTCTTCCCGGAGAACCTGGGGCACAACAACGACGTCGCCGCCCACGCCCGGGAACTGGCAGCGGAGGCTGGACTGCCCACCGCCGGTCTGGCCCTGGCCTGGCTCTACGCTAAGGCCTCAGCCTTCGGGGTGAAGATCTCCGTGATTCCCGGCACTCGCTATGCCCAGAACCTGGACGAGCTGCTCACCGGGTTGGAGGCTGGGCTGGCCGCTGAGGCGATCAGTGCGCTGGATGAGCTGGCTGATCAGATGTGCGGGGACCGCAGCTTCAGCCCTACCTGGGTCTCCGGGGGTCGCGAGGGCCTGCTGCCGCGCAGCTGACTACGGCGTATCACCGGTGACCACCGGGCGGTCATAGTTGTTCGACCACTCGCTGAAGGACCCGGGATAGAGCACGGCCTCGAACCCGCCCAGCTCCAGGGCCAGGCAGGAGTGGGCCCCGTTGATCCCGGAGCCGCAATAGCTGGCCACCGGTCTCTGCGGATCCACCCCCAGCGCCAGGAAGCGCTCCCGGAGCAGCTCAGGGGAGAGGAACCGCCCCTGGCCATCCACATTCTCCGCGGTCGGAGCATTGAGTGCTCCCGGGATATGCCCGGGCCGTGGGTCCATCGGCTCCACCTCGCCCCGGTAGCGCTGCGCAAGCCGGCTGTCCAGTAGGGTGCCGCGCTCGGGGAAGGCCGCGGCCTCGTCGATGCTCAGTGCCTCCAGCTGTCCATAGTCCAGCGTGATGCTGCCGGGGGAGGGAACTACGTCGCCGGTCTCCAGCGGGTAACCGGCACTCACCCAGCCGCGCAGCGAACCGTCCAGCACCCGGACATCCGCCACGCCGGCATGGCGCAGCAGCCACCAGGCCCGGGCCGAGGAGGTGTTCTTCATATCGTCATAGACCACCACAGTGTCCCCGTCATGCAGGCCCCAGCGGCGGGCCGCAGACTGCAGGGTCTCCCGGCTGGGCAGCGGGTGCCGGCCCTGGGTCAGCGGCAGTCCGTGCTCAGCCAGCTCAGTGTCCAGGTCCACATAGACCGCCCCGGGAAGATGGCCCTCCAGGTAGTCGGGACGGCCATCGGGCCGGTCCAGCCGCCAGCGCACATCAAGAATCCGCAGCCCCGGCTTCTCGGCAGAGATCAGCTCGTGCAGGTCCTCAGGTGAGATCAGATGCCCCATAGCTCTGAACTGTACCGTTATTGTGAGCCTGCGGATATGACCCCGTATGACGGCGCCTGAAAAATTCGAGCAGACAGTTGTTATGTTCAAACAGTGAGTGTTCCACTGAGCATCTTCGACCTGGTTCCGCTGGCCGAGGGGCAGCCCCCCGACCAGGCGCTGCACGCCAGTGCGGAACTGGCCCGCCGTGCAGAGGAGTTGGGCTACCGCCGGCTCTGGTACGGCGAGCACCACCTCAACCCCGGGGTGATCGGCTATAACCCTGCCCTGCTCATGAGCCTGGCCGGAGCGGTGACCACTACCTTGCGGCTGGGCTCCGGAGCGGTGCTGGCCGGACAGCGCAGCGCGCTGAACATTGCGGAGGACTTCGCCCTGCTCACTGCTGCCTACGGGGACCGCATCGATCTGGGTATCGGCCGGGCGGCCATCCGGCGCACTCAGCGGAAAAAGGCAGAGAACGACGACGCCGCCCCCACCCCGCCGGCCCGCTCCATTCCTGCCGCCCAGGAAGACCGAGTCACCCGGGAGGGCCTGCTGCTGCCTGCGGCCCCTGACCTGAGTCATCTCTTCGGATCCCCGAGGACTGCTGCGGCTTCTCAGCTGCTGCTGGCCGAGGGGGCCGAGGTGCCGCCCTACGGGGAATTCACCGACCAGCTGCTCGCCCTGCTGGACCACACCGCCGAGGTGGACGGGATTGCGTTCCCCGGGGCGGTCCCGCCTACCGCAGGCAAGCCGGAGGTGTGGGTGCTGGGCAGCTCCGCCGGGGAGTCCGCCGAAATCGCCGGCAGTCGCGGGCTGCGCTTCGGCGCCAACTACCACGTGGCACCCTCCAATGTCACCGATGCGGTGCAGCACTATCGGCAGAGCTTTGTGCCCCGCCGCGAGCTGGAGTCTCCCTATGTGATCGTCTCCGCAGAGGTGCTGGTGGCCGACACCCGTCAGGAGGTGGACCGCCTGGCGGCCGGCTACGCCGAATGGGTGCACTCCATCCGCACCGGGCAGGGTGCCATCCGGTATCCCAGCCCCGAGTCAGCTGCGCAGAGCCCGCTGAACCCGGAGCAGCAGAAACTGGTCCGGGACCGGCTGGAGACCCGCTTCACCGGCACTGCGGCACAGGTCGCCGAACAGCTGCAGACCCTGCAGCAGGCCACCGGTGCCGATGAGCTGCTCATCTCGGTCAGCGCCCACCGGGCCGAAGACCGGCTGGCCAGCTACGAGCTGCTGGCCGAGGAATGGGGTTTATGACAAAACACTACAACCAGATTTTTATGTTCAGATTACGGTGTTAGCGTAGACCCCGTCACGAGTTCCGGTCCGGCGCGCAAGCGCCGACAGCCCTGGCTGGCCGGACAGCAACCCTCTCTCACAGTGGGGTGCTCCAGGTGAGGACAAGGCGTCCGCCGCCCGGCGGGCAGCAAGTGTGAACTTCTTGGAGGACATCATGTCAGCAGCACAGGCCGAGGGCATCCCCCCGGCACAGACTTTCCACCTGGGCATCGGCCTGCAGGACACCGGATGGCACCCCGGCTCCTGGTTCCGGATTCCCGGAGCCCAGGAGATCTTCACCTCCCAGTACTGGGCAGATCTGGCACTGGCCGCCGAGGCGGGCGGCCTGGACTTCGTCACCTTCGAGGACTCCCTGGGCCTGCAGCGCCACGGCCAGCTGGATGCCTCCCTGGTGGCCTCCTGGTTGGGAGCCCGCACCAGCAAAATCGGGCTGATCCCCACCCTGACCACCACCCATACCGAGCCTTTCCACGTATCCAAGAACCTGGCCACCCTGGACCACATCAGCGCCGGCCGCGCCGGCTGGCAGGTGGAAGTCTCCCGCACCGAGGCGGAGTCCCGGCTCTTCGGCCGCGACCGGCCGCCCGCCGAGCTGCTGCCGGAGGACTCTGAGCCCTGGCTGGCCGAGCTCTACGCCGAATCCGAGCAGGCGGTGGAGGTGGTCCGCCGGCTCTGGGACTCCTGGGAGGATGACGCCGAGATCCGTGATGCTGCCACCGGCCGGTTCGTCGACCGGGAGAAGCTGCACTACATCGACTATCAGGGCTCCCGGTTCTCCGTAAAGGGGCCCTCGATCACCCCGCGTCCGCCCCAGGGCCAGCCGGTGGTCAGCTACCAGGGCACCTCGGAGCCGGTGATCAAAGCCGCAGCTACCAGCGCCGACCTGCTCTTCGTGGAAGCCCCGCAGCGCAGCCTGGCGGGGGAACTGCTCAAGACCGTCCGGGAGACCGAGCGGATCTTCGGACGCTCCGGTGCGCCCCTGCAGGTCTACGCGGACCTCACAGTTCTGGTGGAGGACTCCGATGAGAACGCCCAGTTCCGCTGGGCCGGGTTGGAGGAGGCCAACGGCTCTGATTGGAGCCCCGCCGGTGAACTGGTGGCCGGCTCGGCAGCTGCTGTGGCAGACGTCGTCGCCATCTACCAGGACCTAGGGTTCGCCGGGGTGCGGCTCAAGCCTGCCGAACACGCCCGGGACCTGAGCTCGATCGCCGAGCTGCTGGTGCCAGAACTCGCTCGCCGGGAGATCTTCACCCCCGTTGATGAGCCGCAGCAGCTGCGCCGCAGGCTCGGCCTGGGTGAGGCCCCCAATAGGCACTCGGCAGAGCAGAAGCATCACGACGCCGCACTGGTAGGAGACGCCGCATGAGTGCCAGTCCACGTCAGGTGATCCTCGGCGCCCACTTCCCAGGGGTCAACAACACCACCGTATGGTCAGATCCCGCCTCGGGCAGCCATATCGCGTTCGACTCCTTCCGCAGATTCGCCCAGGCGGCCGAGCGCGGCAGATTCGACTTCCTGTTCCTGGCCGAGGGGCTGCGGCTGCGCGAGCAGAAGGGTCAGATCCACGATCTGGACGTGGTGGGCCGACCTGACACCCTGCCGGTGCTTGCCGGGCTGGCCGCAGTCACCGAGCACCTGGGCCTGGCCGGGACCATCAACGCCACCTACAACGAGCCCTACGAGGTGGCCCGGCAGTTCGCCAGCCTGGACCACCTCTCCGCAGGCCGGGCCGCCTGGAACGTGGTGACCAGCTCGGATGCCTTCACCGGGGAGAACTTCCGGCGCGGGGGCTACCTGCCCCACGATCAGCGTTATGTGCGTGCCGAGGAGTTCGTCCGCGCAGCAAAGACCATCTGGGACTCCTGGTCAGGGGAGGAGCCGGATCCCTTCGAGTATCGCAGCACCCAGTTCAGCATCGAGGGGCGATTCAACCTGCCCCGGCCCCCGCAGGGCCACCCGGTGATCTTCCAGGCCGGAGACTCCGCCGAGGGCCGGGACTTCGCAGCCCGCAACGCCGATGCCATCTTCACCCGGCACAGCGCCGGTGAGGAGGGCCGGAGGTTCTACGCGGACGTCAAAGCCCGGGCTGAACGGTACGGCCGTGATCCCGACAGCCTCAAAGTGCTGCCCGGAATCAGCTTCATCATCGGCGACACCGACCAGGAGGCCGAGGAGATCGCCGCCGAGGTGCGCGCCCAGCAGGTCAGCGGCCAGACCGCCATCCTGATCCTGGAGCGGCTGTGGAACCGGGACCTCTCCGGGTACGACCCCGAGGGGCCGCTGCCAGAGATCGACCCCGACCCGGACGGCCCGCAGCTCTTCGCCGGGCGCACCCGGCAGCACGATGATGTCCACGCCGAGGTGGCCACGCTGCGCCGGATCTCAGCGGAGCAGGGCCTGAACCTGCGCCAGACCGTGATCGCCACCCAGGCCCGTCAATCACTGATCGGCAGCCCGGCCACGGTGGCCCAACAGATTATCGAGGCCGTGAAGACCCGGGTTTCCGACGGGTTCATCCTGGTCCCGCACATCACCCCTGCCGGACTGGACCCCTTTGTGGACAAGGTGGTGCCGCTGCTGCAGGAGCGCGGTGCACTGCGCAGCGAATACCCCCAGGGTGCGCTGCTCAGAGACCTGCTTGGGTTGGGTGTCCCAGGCAGTCCCTGTGGGGGCGGAGCCGAAACAGGTGCTCAGGCTCTGTCCCCACAGGTTTCCCTGTCTCACTGATCCGTGCGAGTGCCGCTGAGACGGGCAAACTCAGTGATCGTCTGCCGCTGCAGCTGACGACGCCGCGCCCCGCAGCGCAGTGCCCACAGCACCGACCCCGCCCCCACTAGCAGCAGAACCAGGGGCGCTATCAGAGTGAAGCGCTCCGTCTCGGTGAACAGGACAATACCGGCCAGGAGAAGGAAGGGGGCCAGCACCCAGCCGCAGGTCTCCCCGCCGCGCAGCAGAGTGGTGGGCGGGCGCTGCCAGGCCGCCAGGAACACCGGCGGCAGGCCGCGCTGAAGCTGCCCGGGATCCCGGGTGGCCAACCACTGGTGGGCGAGCCGGCGCTGCCGGCGGATCCATTGATCTGCCAGCAGCTGTCTGCTCCCGTAGGCCAGAACCGCTGCTGCCAAGCTGACCACCGCCAGGGCTGTCCAGCGATCCTCCTCGGTACGCAGGACAGCGGTCGCGAACCCCACCCCGGCTGTCGCGAACACCAGCAGCATCCAGCGCAGGGCTTTGTCCAGGGTTACGTGCCGGCTGGGGTGAGCTGCCAGGAACTCGGCCGCCGAGGCGGCGTCGCTGCGCTGGCGCTCCTCAATCGCCTCGGGATGCTCGCCGTGGCCGGCGGCCTCCGCTCGGCTCAATCGGGCGTCGTCCGCTTTTTGGTCTTCTTTCACCTGGTATGGGTGCCGGTCTGGCTGGTCCGAGTCACTGGTCCGGAGCAGGGAGTCCAGCCGATGGAACTTGCTCAGGGTCTGCCGCACGGCCTCGGGATGAGCCGGCTGCCAACGCCGGGTGTAGGCAGCCGTACGGGCTGCGGCGACCAGCTGCTGATCCGGGTTGAGCCCCTGTGCCGCGGGTATCGAAGCGCCTGCGGTCACCACCCCAGCCAGGAAGGTATCCAGCGCCTGGGCCGCCTCAGCCGAGAGCTGGGTGCTATGGGTGACCAGGATGCTGCGGTGGATGGTCACCGTGACCGACTCGGCGCCGATGAAGCGCAGCTGCTCAGTCAGGGAGAGCCCGCTGGTCGCAACCCGGATCTGCACCTGCTGCACCTGATGCGGCAGCAGCCGGGCCCGGCCCTGACTGATGCTGCCGTCGGCGGGGTGGTACCAGGCAGACGGCAGCCTGCTCAGCCGGATCAGCCCGTCCGTTCCGTTCATGCGCGCCAGTGTAACGGTGTAGTGCCTGATGTCACATGACGCAGACGAGTCTGAACATTACGAACTATTTCCATTTCATAGAATGTAATGTTCAATCGGCGTAGCGTTCAGCCATGCAACGCACACTTCTGCAGATCCTGCGCCGCCGCCTCATCGGCGCGGTGGCAGTGCTGATCGGTGCGGCCACCCTGGGCTTCTTCGCCATTCACCTCACCCCCGGTGATCCGGTGCTGCTGCTGGTGGGCCAGGAGGGCGCCATGTCCGATGAGGCCCGCGAACAGGTCGCCGCCCGCTACGGGCTGGACCAGCCGCTGGTGGTGCAGTTCTTCGCCTATGTGCTCCAGGTGCTCACCTTCAACCTGGGCAGCTCCTTCCGCTCCGGGCTGCCGGTCAGCCAGATGATCAGCGAACGGCTGGCCCCCACCCTGGAGCTGGCCTTCGCCGCACTGATCCTCGCCTTCCTGATCGCCTTCCTGGTGGCCGTGTTCACCGCCAACACCCGAGGCTGGCGCAAAGCGATCGGGTCTATCACCGAGCTCACCGCGGCCTCAGTGCCCTCCTTCTGGATCGGCATCCTGCTGCTGATCGTCTTCTCCTTCCAGCTGGGCTGGTTCCCGGTCTTCGGCAACGAAGGCCTCCGCTCCCTGGTGCTGCCGGCGGTCACCCTGGCAGTGCCCGTGGCGGCCCTGTTGATCCAGGTGCTGCGCAAGGGCCTGGAGGACGCCCTGGACCAACCCTTTGTGCTGGCCGCCCGCACCCGCGGGGCACATGAGACCTATGTGCGCATCGCCCACGGGCTGCGCCACGCCCTGCTGCCCGCCATCACCCTGGGCGGCACCATCTTCGGCGGACTGATCGGCGGCTCAGTGATCGTGGAGTCAGTTTTCAACCGTGACGGCATCGGCCGGGTGCTGCTGCTGGCCATCGAGGGCCGCGACATCCCGGTGGTCGTCGGGGTGCTGCTCTTCGCCGCCCTGGCCTTCGTGGTGGTCAACACCATCATCGACATCGCCTATGTGCTCATCGACCCCCGACTGCGAGTCCCAGCATGACCAACCCACAGCTCATCGCCGCCCAGGGTCTGAAGACCCCCGAGTACCAGTCCAAGGCCGCCCGCCGGCTGCCGGTCCCGCCCACTGTGGCGCTGTCCATCATCTTCCTGGTGCTCCTGGCCGCCGCCACGCTGCGGCCCACCCTGTTCACTGACCGCAGCCCGATCAGCAACCAGCTGGACCAGTCCCTGCAGCCGCCCAGCGCCGAGCACTTCTTCGGCACCGACCGGCTGGGCCGTGACATCTTCACCCGGATCATCTACGGGGCCGAACAGTCGCTGACCGTGGGACTGTTCTCCACCGCGATCGCCGTGGTGATCGGGGCAGGCATCGCCCTGCTGGCCGTGCTCGGCGGCCGCTACGCGGACGAGGTGCTGATGCGGTTCGTGGACGTGCTGCTGGCCTTCCCCACCATCCTGATGGCCCTGCTGGTGGTGGCCATCGCCGGAGGTGGGACCACCAACATCATCATTGCCCTGGCCATCGCCACCGTGCCCACCTACGCCCGGCTGGTCCGCTCCAAAGCGCTGGAGGTCCGCCGCTCCGCCTATGTGGAGGCCGCCACCGTGCTCGGGGTGCCGCGCTGGAAGATCGCCGTGCAGACTGTGGTGCCCAACTCCATCGGCCCGCTGCTGGTGATCGCCACCATCGGGGTCGGCACCACCATCGTGGACGCCGCAGCGCTGAGCTTCCTGGGCTTCGGCGCCCCGGAGCCAGCACCTGAATGGGGCGCGATGCTCTCCCAGGGGCAGAACGACCTCGCCCTGGGCTGGTGGGTCGGTGTGTTCCCCGGCCTGTTCATCACACTGACCGTCATCGCCGTCACCGTGCTGGGCCGGTGGCTGCAGAAGAAGTTCGAGGGGAGAGACTCATGAGCACCACAGAGCACGACGACGCCGGCTCACCCGGTACTGCCCCGCTTGCCGTGGAGGCGCAGAACCTCCGGATCGGGTTCACCAGCCCCCGCACCCGTGAGCACGCCGAGATCGTGCACGGGGTGAGCTTCACCCTGGAGCCAGGCAAGGCACTGGGCATCGTGGGCGAATCCGGCTCCGGCAAATCACTGACCGCCCGCTCCCTGGTGGGCCTGGTCGGAGACGGGTCCCGGGTGGAGGCGGAGAAGCTGGCCGTCCGCGGCTCCAGCGTGCTGGACCTCAGCGAGCGGCAGTGGCGCTCCCGGCGCGGCCGAGACATCGGGTTTGTGCTGCAGGACGCCCTGGTCTCGCTGAACCCCATGCACACCGCAGGACGGGCAGTGGAGGAGGCACTGAAGCTGCACACCCGGCTGCCCAAGAAGACCCGCAGGGCCCGCGCCCTGGAGCAGCTGGCCCGGGTGGGCATCCCGGACCCCGAGATCCGCTACCCCCAGTACCCGCACGAGCTCTCCGGGGGTCTGCGCCAGCGCGCCCTGATTGCCTCGGCCACCGTGCAGCAGCCCCCGCTGCTGATCGCCGATGAGCCCACCACCGCACTGGACGCCACCGTGCAGAAGCAGATCATCGAGCTGCTGAAGGAGCTCAAGGAGGCCGGCACCGCCCTGCTGGTGATCAGCCATGACCTCTCCGCGATCGCGGACCTGGCCGATGACATCCTGGTGATGCACCAGGGTGAGCAGAAGGAGTACGGACCCGCCGACCAGGTGCTGCGCAGTCCCCAGCACAGCTATACCAAGAAGCTGCTGGTCGCCCGGCCCGGCAGAGTCCTGCGCGAGCACAGCACCGAAGGTGCGACACATGCGCCCGCCACCGGGACCAGCACTGTGGTGCTCTCTGCCCACGCGGTCTCGAAGTCCTTCGACGGGCCGCGCAAGACCGTCCGCCATGCGGTGCAGGAGGCATCCTTCGCGCTGCGCCGCGGCACCACCTTGGGGATCGTGGGCGAATCCGGCTCCGGGAAGTCCACCCTGGCCCGGCTGGTGCTGGGCCTGGAGTCCCTGGACGCCGGAGAGGTGGAGTTCCTCGGCGAACCCTGGGGGACCCTCAGCTCCCGGCAGCGGCTGCCGCGCCGGCCCAGACTCGGGTTCGTCCAGCAGGATCCGCTGAGCTCCTTCGACCCCCGCTACACGGTGGATGAAGTCATCGCCCAGGCGCTGACTGCCGCCGGGATACCGCGCGGCACCCACCGGGCCCGCACCGAGGAGCTGTTGGAGGATGTGGGCCTGAGCGGGAAGTTCGGCAAGCGCCGCCCGGCCCGGCTCTCCGGCGGGGAGCGGCAGCGGGTGGCCATCGCCCGGGCCCTGGCCACCGGCCCAGAGGTGATCATCGCCGATGAGGCGGTCTCCGCCCTGGACGTCTCCGTCCAGGCCCAGATCCTCGATCTGCTGGCCAGGCTGCAGGCTGAGAAAGGCGTGGCCTATATGTTCATCTCCCACGATCTCGGCGTGATCCGCCACATCAGCCACGAGGTGCTGGTGATGAAGGACGGGGCGATCGTGGAGTCCGGGCCCACCGAGCAGATCTTCGCCAGCCCCGGCCATGACTACACCAGGCTGCTGCTGGAAGCCACCAGCACCTCCCTGGATCACCTCGACGCTGACATCCGCCACACCGTCGAACAGCCCAGTCCGCTTCCCTCCCCGTCATCACTGATCACTCTCTGAGGAGCCCCTATGAGTATCCGAATCCGCAGCGCAGCTGCCCTGACCGCCGTCACTGCACTGCTGGTCACCTCCTGCGGCGATGCCGGCACCGGTCCGGCCGGCGGCACCGACGACGACGCCCAGGAGGGCGGCACCCTGCGCTACGCCCAGACCAGTCTGCCGCCAGACGGGGCAGACCCGCATGTCGAACCCAGCCTGGCAGCCCAGCAGATCGCCCGCCCGGTGGTGGACTCCCTGGTCTATGAAGACGAGGATGGCCAGTTCCATCCCTGGTTGGCCGAGGACTGGGAGATCTCAGAGGACGGCACCGAGTACACCTTCTACCTCCGCGATGACGTCACCTTCTCCGACGGCACTGAGTTCAACGCGGAGGCAGTGGTGGCCAACTTTGACCGGATCATCGATCCGGAGACGGAGTCGCTGTTCGCCAACACTCTGATCCAGCCCTATGAGTCCAGCGAGGCGGTGGACGAGCATACCGTGGTGGTGCGGCTCTCTGAGCCCTCCGCTCCGTTCCTGCAGGCAGTCAGCGGGGTCAACCTGGGAATTCAGTCACCGGCAGCCTTTGAAAGCGCCGGTGAGGGCTACGGCTACGAGATCGTGGGCTCAGGGCCCTTCACCATCGAGTCCTACAGCCCGGACACCGAGATTCGGCTGGCCCGCCGCGAGGACTATGACTGGGCCCCCGAACCCTCCGAACAGCAGGGTCCGGCAAACCTGGAAGAGGTGGTGATCTCCGCCCTCGGGGAGTCCAGCACCCGCACCGGCGCTCTGCAGTCCGGATCCGTGGACGCCATCGGTGAAGTCCCCGCCCTGGACGCAGAACGGCTGGAGGCTGAGGGCTATCAGATCGTCAACACCCAGGCCGGTGGTGTGCCCTACACCATCTGGTTCAATGTGGAGCGCGAACCCTTCGGCGACCAGCGGGTGCGCGAGGCTTTCCGTGCCTCCGTGGATGTGGACAGCATCGTCACCACCCTCTACGGAGATGTGATCGAGCGCGGCTGGTCGGTGCTGACCCCCAACACCACCTACTACAACGCAGATCTCGAGCGCAGCTGGGACTATGATCCCGAACATGCCGCCGCACTGCTGGACGAGGCCGGCTGGGATGAGACCGATGAGGAGGGCTATCGGATCAATGAGGAGGGCGAGCGGCTCACCGTGGTGGCCATCCAGGAGCAGACCAACCGGGAACAGCGCGACCAGTACCTGTTGGCCGTGCAGGACAGCGCCGCAGCCGCTGGCTTCGACGTGGAGGTCGAGTTCCTGGAGTCCGGCTCGATCAGCGACCGCGACGTCTCCGGGGACTATGACATCCGTGCCTCCAGCTTCTCCCGCACCGACCCGGACATTCTGAAGATGAACGTCTGGTCAGAGAATCTGCCGCCATCTGGCCAGAACCGCTCCCGGGTGCAGTCTGATCAGATTGACGATCTCCTGCTGCGCGGGGCGGCCGAGCAGGACGAGGCGGAGCGCGAGGCGATCTACTATGAGCTGCAGGACTTCATCAACGAGGAGGTCTACGGCTTCCCCGGATTCCTGCCCGCCTACACGCTGGCCCATGCCGACCACGTGCACGGCTTCACCACCGGCCCCACCCAGTGGCCCACCTTCTACACCGCATGGATCGAGGACTGAGATGAGCACACAGACCACCGCAACGCAGACCGACCTGATCAACGAGTGGGAGGCCAAGCACGCCGAACGTGAGGCCGGGCGCCGCTCACCCACCGGGTTCTTCGCGGTCACCGGGCTCTACTGGCTCAGCAGCGAGCCCACCGAGGTGCCTGGTATCCCCGGCCTCTGGAGGGCAGAGCAGAATGCCGTCACCGTAGATCTGGGTGATCACGGCGCCCTGGAGCACCAGGGGCAGCGGCTCACCGGGCTGCAGGTCTTCAGCGATATCGCCGAACGCGGCGGGCTGCTGCTCACCGTGCCTCAGGGGCAGTCCCCGGAGCGCGGCGTGACCTCAGCGGAGGTGGCCAAGCGGGGCGGGCAGTTCATCCTGCGTCCCAAGAGCGCGACCCACCCCTTCCTCGGCGAGTACGCCGGCACTGAACGCTTCGACTACAGTCCGGCCTGGCGGGTGACCGGCAGCTTCGAACCCTTCGATCAGCCCGAGCCGGTCACCGTGGGGGCCGCAGTGGAAGGTCTGGAGCATGTCTACCAGGCCCCGGGCCGGGTGCGGTTCCAGGCTGCTGGAGCAGAGCACAGTCTGCTGGTCTTCGAGGGATTTGCAGCGGGGGAGCACCTGGTGCTGTTCACCGATGAGACCTCGGGCTACTCCACCTACCATGCCCTGCGGGCACTGCGGATCTCGGGGCCGGAAGGAGGCGGGGCGGGCGAGGTCGTGCTGGACTTCAACCACGCTGCCAACCTGCCCTGCGCCTATACCGACCTGGCCACCTGCCCGCTGCCCCCAGCGGGAAACCGGGTGGAGGCACCGGTGACCGCCGGGGAGAAGAAGCCCACCCAGCGGGTGCAGGCCGCAGCTGAAGGTCCCGGGGTGACCTGGGACCTGATCGTCCACACCTGAAGCGCCCGTGCTCAGGATGCGGCCAGGGCACGGTCGAGATCCTCCACCAGCTGCTCCACATCCTCAATGCCCACCGACAGGCGCAGCACATCGGCGGGTGGGGCCTCCGGTGTGCCCTTGGTGGAACCATGGGTCATCGTGGCCGGATGTGAGATCAGAGACTCGACCCCGCCCAGGCTCACCGAGAGGCCGAACAGCTCAGTGGACTCCGCAGTGCGCCGGGCAGCAGCCTCCCCGCCGCGCAGCCGGAAGGTCACCAGCCCGCCGAACCCCGACATCTGCTCTGCGGCGATCTGGTGCGTGCGGTGGTCCGGCAGTCCCGGGTAGAACACCTCATCCACCTGCGGATGCTCGGTGAGCCAGTCGGCGATCTCCGCGGCGTTCGCGCAGTGCTGCCGGATCCGCACCCCCAGGGTCTTCAGCCCGCGGGCGGCCAGAAAGGAGTCCTGCGGCCCGGCCACCGCCCCGGCGGCGAACTGCTGGAAGCCGATCAGCGCACTCAGCGGCTGGCCCTCCCATTCGGCATCCCCGACCACCACGGCCCCGCCGAGCACATCTGAGTGCCCGCCGATGTACTTGGTGGTCGAATGCACCACCGCATCAGCGCCCAGGGCCAGGGGAGTCTGCAGGGCAGGGGAGGCAAAGGTGTTGTCCACCGCCACCAGGGCGCCGTGAGCATGGGCGATCTGCGCCCACTGGGCAATGTCCACCACGGTCAGCAGCGGATTGGTGGGGGTCTCCAACCACACCAGCTTGGCACTGCGGTCATAGTCCAGGGCCTGCTCCAGCTCCTCGGGCCGCTCAGGGTGCACGAACACGGTGCGCACTCCCCAGCGGGCGTAGATCTGGGTCAGCAGCCGGTGGGTGCCGCCATAACTCTCGGCGGCGGCCACCACCGTGTACCCAGGGCGCAGCACTGCGCGCAGCAGGGCGTCCTCGGCGGCGATCCCGGAGGCGAAGGCAAAGCAGGCCGCACCGCCCTCCAGAGCTGCCAGCTGGGTCTCGAACCCGTTGCGGGTGGGATTTCCCCCGCGAGAGTACTCGTATCCGCTCTTCAGGGTCTCCACCCCGTCCTGGGTGAAGGTGGAGGTCTGGTAGATCGGTGGAATCACTGCTCCGGTCAGCGGGTCCGGGGCCTGCCCGGCATGTACCGCATCAGTGGCGAACCCCGGGCGCAGGGCCCCCTGCCGCACTCCGTTGCGCACCGGGGCAGCAGTGTCGGTCCAGCTGGTCTGCTCGGTGGTGTCGATGCTCATGCCGCCTCCACCTCCTGACGTGAGTCGGCGGCGTCGTTCCCGGCCAGCCCCGCGGCGGCGAAGGCCTGCTCCAGATCCGCCCAGAGGTCATCGGGGGCCTCCCGGCCCACCGCCAGCCGGATGGTCTGCTCGGTGATCTCCCCGGCAGCACGCAGCTGCGGGGAGAGCCGGCAGTGGGTCATCGAGGCCGGATGGGCCACCATGGAGCGGGAGTCGCCGATATTGGCCGCCAGCTTGAACAGCCGCAGCGCGTCCACAAACCGTTCCACCACGGTCAGATCCCCCTCCAGCTCGAAGCTGAGCACCGCCCCGGTGCCCTGTGGGAAGTCCCGGGCGGCCCGGGCGGCATTCGGATCCCCGGGCACACTGGGATGGCGCACCTGCAACACCCCCGGGTGCACCAGCAGTCGCTCAGCCAGTGCCTCTGCTACCTGACAGTGCCGGGCCACCCGCACATCCAAGGTCTCAATGCCCGCCAGGATCTGCTGGGCATTCCACGGAGCCAGACAGGGGCCCAGATCATGCAGAAACTTAGCCCGAATCAGGTGCAGCACCGCACCTGAGCCGTAGCGCTCCACCAGCGGCACCTGGCCGAAGCGAGGCGTGGCTGCGGAGAACTGTGGCCACCGGGCGGCGTCGTGCTCAGGCCGGAAGCTCCCGGTGTCCACCACCACCCCGCCCAGGGCAGTGCCGTTGCCGGTGAGGTATTTGGTGGCTGAATGCACCACAAAATCTGCCCCGTGGGCACCGGGTCGGAACAGGTAGGGGGTGGCCAGGGTGTTGTCCACCACCAGCACGACGCCGCGGCGGTGAGCGATCTCCGCCAGGGCACCGATATCCGGCAAGTCGCCATGCGGGTTGCCGATCGACTCCACCAGGAACACCCGGGTGCGCGGGGTGATCGCCGCCTCCCAGGCAGCAGGGGAGTGCGGATCCACCCAGGTGGAGCTGATGCCGGCCTCGGCCAGCGAATCGTTGATCAGATCAGCGGTGCCGCCGTAGATCCTCGAGGAGGCCACCACATGCCCGGCGCGCACCTCCGGATAGGCCCGGCCGTCCGGATGCTGGCCCGCGCTGCCGGCCAGGGCCAGCAGGGTCAGGGCGATGGCGGCCTGTCCTGAGGCGGTGGCCACTGCTCCGGTGCCGCCCTCCAGCTGCGCGATGCGCTGCTCCAGCAGAGCCACCGTGGGACTGCCGGTGCGGGCATAGGTGAACCCGGCCTCCCGCTGGGCGAAGGCCTCACGAGCATCCCGCAGGCTGCTGAACTCATAGGCTGCGGAGAGATGCACCGGCGGAGTGACCGGATGCGCGGTGGGCGGAGTGGTTCCGGCGTGAATCTGGCGGGTGCTGAAACAGGCTGGGTCGGCGGCTGCGGGCTCGGTGGCGGGCATGGAATTCCCCTTATGACACTGTGCTTGCCGGCAGGCGGGCAGTGAAATAGCCTGCGGCCGGATCGTCATCTGGGGCACCCCATCACAGCGGAAGGGTTGCCGACCGGTCGGCCAGAGCCGTAGGTGACCGGTACTCGTGATCCTGTTGAACATATTAGCTGATCCTGACCTCATTGTCCTCTCCAGGAGGTGTGGCGAAGCCGGAACAGGCAGGTGATCACCCTCGGGATTTATTGCGGAATATGACAGTGAACTTTTTTCGCCCCGGTGGTGTGTGGATCATGGGAGGTCGCATCGCACCTACTGCATGAGGAGCTCCCATGTCTGAAACCACTGCTGACCCGGCAGCCGGGCGCCGCAAGCGCCTGCTCATCGGGGTCAGCGTCCTGGCTGTCATCGCGCTGATTGCCGCCCTGGCCGTCTTCCTGCGGCCGGCAGGCTCCGACGAGGCCGATGAGGGAAACGGGGACGACGCCGCCCCCGAGGACGTCGAGTACGGCGGCACCCTCAATGTGGCCTTCGACGTCAACCCGGACAACTATGACCCGCACCAGCGCCCTCAGCTGCCCGCACGCGCAGTATCGCGCAATATTGCCGACACACTGACTGACCAGGACCCGGAGACCGGTGAGATCCTGCCGTGGCTCGCCGAGGACTGGGAGATCAACGAGGACGCCACCGAGTTCACCTTCTTCCTGCGCGATGACGTCACCTTCTCCGACGGCACCCCGCTGGATGCTGAGGTGGTCAAGGCAAACTTTGACCGGATCATCGAGATCGGCCCGCTGGCCTTTGTGGCAGCCGGTCTGCTGCGCGGCTATGAGGAGTCCGAGGTCATCGACGAGCACACTGTGACGGTGCGCTTCGAGGAGCCCAACGCCCAGTTCCTGCAGGCCACCGCCGTGCAGTCGCTGAGCATCCTGGCCCCGGCCACCCTGGAGCTGGATCCTGAGGAGGTCGCCGCCGGAAATGTGATCGGCTCCGGGCCCTACACCCTGGAGTCCTACGACCCCAATGACGGCATCCGCCTGGCAGTCCGCGAGGACTACGCCTGGGGCTCACCGCTCTACGAGAACCAGGGCCGGGCTTATTTCGACGAGGTGGAGATCAGCTTCATCGAGGAGTCCACCACCCTCGCCGGCGCAGTGTCCTCCGGACAGATTGACTACGCCTACCGGCTCTCGGCAGAGTCAGTGCCCGGTCTGGAAGGTTCCCAGGCGGAGCTGCACCCAACCGTGATGCCGGCCATCTCCATCCCGATCGTGCCGCTGGTCTACAGTGATGTCTTCTCCGATGAGAACGCCCGGAAAGCGCTGAACTACGCCACCGACCGGGAGGCCATCGTGGATTCGGTCTTCCAGGGCCTCTACGAGCCGGCCACTGGAGTGCTGACCCCCTCCAATCCCGGCTACGCGGACCTCTCCGATGTGATCCGCTATGACCCCGAGGAGGCTGAGCGGCTGCTGGAGGAGGCCGGCTGGACCGAGATCGGCGAGGACGGCATCCGCCAGAACGCCGACGGGGACCGGCTGGAGATTGAGATCCAGTACACCGGCACCAGCTATGAGGCCATGTTCCAGCTGCTGCAGCAGCAGTGGGCCCAGGTGGGCATCGACTTTGTGCTCACCCCGGTCTCCGATCTCTCCGACTACACCATCCACAACTATGAGTTCGACCTGACCACCTGGTCGCAGACCCGTGCAGACCCGGATGTGCTGCGCACCGTCTACTCCTCCTTCTATGAGAGCCAGTCCTTCCTCTACGGGCACCCGGATGAGGAGATCGATGATCTGCTGGGCGAGCTGCAGACCACCACGGATGAGGATGACCGGCTGGCTGTCTCCGAGGAGGTGCAGCGCCTGATCATCGACCGCGGCTACACCGTGCCGCTGTTCGACCTCACCCAGTTCGCCGCTTATCACCAGAGCATCGGCGGCACCACCGCCGATCTCGAGGGCAAGCCGGCATTCGTCGACTTCTACCGCGTGGACGAATGACCGCAGCGGCAGCCGAGACCGTCTCAGAGGGGTCGCCGGGGAACCCGGCGGCCCCTCCCGGGGTACGCCGGTCCTCCGGAACCCTGCACTACATCCTGCGCCGCCTGGGCCAGGCAGTGGTGGTGCTCTGGGGCGCGGTGACCCTGTCCTTCCTCATCATCCACCTGGTCCCCGGGGATCCGGTGCGGATCATGACCGGAGGCGGTGAGGGCGGCGAGGGCGCGGCGCTGGACTCAGCAGCCGAGGCGCAGCTGCGCGAACAGCTGGGTCTGGACCAGCCCATCCTCATCCAGTACTTCGACTTCCTGTGGCGGGCGGCCACCTTCGACTTCGGCATGTCCTACTCCACCGGGCAGCCGGTCTCCAGCGCCATCGCCACTGCCCTGCCGGTGACCATTGAGCTGGGCATCGCCTCGATCATCGCCTCCGTGCTGCTGGCTCTGCTCTTCGCCTTAGGCAGCGTGCTGCTGCCCACCCAGACCCTGCGCTCAGGGTTCCAGTCCGCCTCACTGCTGGGCACCGCCATGCCCTCCTTCTGGGTGGGCATCCTGCTGCTGCAGCTCTTCTCCTTCCAGCTGGGCTGGTTCCCGGCCTTCGGCTCCGCCTCCTGGCAGGCGCTGGTGCTGCCCTCACTGACCCTGGCCCTGCTCACCGCAGGCACCCTGGGCCAGATCCTGACCCGCGGGCTCAACGAGGCGCTGGCCGAGTCCTATGCGGATACCGCCCGGGCCAAGGGGATCAGCGAACTGCGGGTGGTGCTCCGCCACGCCCTGCGCAACGCCTCCCTGCCGGCCTTCACCATGGTGGGCATGATGGTCGGCGGCATCCTCTCCGGCACCACCATCGTGGAGACCATCTACGGCCGCCAGGGCATCGGCATGTACTTCGTCCAGGCCATCCAGGCCCAGGACTTCCCACTCATCCAGGCCCTGGTGATCCTCTCCGGAGCCTTCTTCGTGATCGTCACCCTGATCGTGGACCTCGCCTACCGGTGGATCGACCCGCGGGTGGTGGCCCCGCAGGAACACAGCAGCACCAAGAAGCGCAGCACCGCCAAGACGACCGCCACGAAGGCCGCCGAGAAGGGAGGCACCCGATGACCGGCATGGTCCTGCCCGGGGCCCCGGCCGAAGGCACCGTCCCCGCCCGGGCAGACGGCCTGAAGAGCCGGGCCGCCCATCTGCTGGCCCAACCCGGCCTGCTGCTCTCCCTGGCCGTCTTCGCCATCGTGATCGCCTGGGCGGTGGCCCCCGGGGTGTTCGCCACCCATGACCCGGTCACCGACCTTGACGCCAACGCCAGGCTCGCCGCCCCCAGCGCCAGCCACTGGTTCGGCACCGACCTGCTGGGCCGCGACGTCTACAGCCGGGTGGTCCACGGCACCAGACTCTCAATGCTCGCCGGAGTCATCGCGGTGACCCTCTCCCTGGTGGTCGGCTCCCTGCTGGGCATGCTCTCCGCCTATGTGGGCGGCTGGCTGGACGCAGTGGTGATGCGCACTGTGGACGTCATGGTCGCCATCCCGGGCCTGCTGCTGTCCATGGCTGCGGTCTCCATCCTGGGCTTCGGGGTGATCAATGTGGCCATCGCCGTGGGCATTGCGGGCATCCCCGCCTTCGCCCGGATCACCCGCGCTGAGACCCTGCGCATCCTCTCCCGCGGATATTTCGACGCCGCCCGCACCTCCGGCACCGGCCACCTGGGCATCCTGATCAAGCATGTGCTGCCCAATGCCTCCGGGGCCGTGATGGTGCTGGCAGCCCTGGAGCTCGGTGGAGCTGTGCTCTCGGTGGCCGCCCTGAGTTTCCTGGGCTTCGGCGCGGTCCCACCCACCCCCGAATGGGGATCCATGGTTGCGGAGGGCCGGGCCCATATCGCCACCGCCTGGTGGTTGACCACCTTCCCCGGCGCCGTCATCGCGGTGACCGTACTGGCCTCCAACCGGGTCAGCCGAGGACTGAGGATGAGACAACGATGAGCGCAGCAGCTCAGACAGATCAGCCCCTGCTGGAGATCCGTGACCTCACCGTGGACTACCGGCGCCCCGGCGGCAGCACCCAGGCGGTGCGCGGGGTCAGCTTCCAGGTGGCCCGCGGTGAGACGGTGGCCCTGGTGGGTGAGTCCGGCTCCGGCAAGACCACCATCGGCCGCGCCGTGCTCGGACTGCACCACCGCAACGCCCAGATCACCGGCAGCATCCGGTTCAGCGGCACCGAACTGGTGGGACTCGCCGAGGCCGGGCTGCGCAGGCTGCGCGGCCGGCGGATCGCACTGATCCCCCAGGACCCGCTGGCCGGACTCAACCCGGTGCACCCGATCGGCGAGCAGGTCAGCGAATCGCTGCGCACCCACGGGCTGGCCACTGGGGCCGAAGCCCGCCGGCAGGCCGTCCAGATCCTGGAACGGGCAGGGCTCGACGACGCCGCCAACCGCTACTACTCCTACCCCCACCAGCTCTCCGGGGGGCAGCGGCAGCGGGTGCTCATCGGCATCGCCTTAGCGGCAGAGCCGGACCTGATCGTGGCCGATGAGCCCACCAGCGCGCTGGACGTGACCGTCCAGCGGCGGATCCTGGACCATATCGAAGAACTGGTCACTCAGTCCGGGACCTCCCTGCTGCTGGTCACCCACGACCTGGGGGTGGCCGCGGACCGGGCCGACCGCGTCGTCGTCCTCCAGCACGGCCAGGTGGTGGAGCAGCTTCCGGCCGCCGACTTCCTGAACTCCGCCGAGCACCCCTACTCACAACGGCTGGCCGCCGCGGCCCCGACCATCGACTCCGAACCGCTGGTCACACAGCTGCCTCAGACCCAGGAGAACGACGCCGCCCAGCCTCTGGTCCGCGCCCAGGGACTGACCAAGACTTTCCCGGTGAGCGGCGGAGGCAGCGTCACCGCAGTCGATGCGGTGGACCTCACCCTGCGACCCGGCCAGAGCCTGGGCGTGGTGGGGGAGTCCGGCTCCGGGAAGACCACTGTGGCCAGGATGATTCTGGGGCTCAGTGATCCGGACGCGGGGTCCCTGACGCTGGCGGGGCTGGGCCACCAGGACTACCGCTCACGCAGCGGGCGCAAAGAGCTGCGCCGGCTGATCCGACCGGTATTCCAGGACCCCTACTCATCGCTGGACCCGGCACATTCGGTGGCCACCAGCATCGCGGAACCGCTGCGGGCCCTGACTACGCTGAGCCGCAGTGAACGCCAGCGCCGGGTCACCGAGCTGCTGGAGCAGGTCCATCTGCCTTCCGCCGCGGCGGGCCGGAAGCCCTATGAGCTCTCCGGCGGGCAGCTGCAGCGGGTCGCGATTGCCCGTGCCCTTGCTGTGCGGCCCAAGGTGCTGGTATGTGATGAGCCGGTCTCCTCCCTGGACGTCTCGGTCCAGGACCAGATCCTGCGGCTGCTGGCTGAGCTGCGCGAGGCGGAGGGGCTTTCCTACCTGTTCATCTCCCATGACCTGGCAGTGGTGCGTCAGGTCTGCACTGAAGTGGTGGTGATGCGCCACGGCCAGGTGGTCGAGCGGGGAGCCACCCGGGAGGTCTTCGCTGCGCCCGAGCATGAGTACACCCGGGAGCTGGTGGCCGCCATCCCGGGCAGCCGGGTCCGCCAGCAGGTCTGAGTAGCCTCAGCCGATCTTCATCTCACCCATCTCATCCCAGTCATCACCGTCGATCTGGCGGGAGATGATCTTGGGGGTGGCGGTCAGGGCCTGAGCCATCGGGCCCTCAGCACTGGTGGCCATCTTGAAGTGCTCGGAGTTCACATGCGCTTCGGCGCCGTCGTCCTCGAAGGCTTCCACCAGCACATACTCATTGGGGTCCTCCACGCTGCGTGACCACTCGAACCACTTGTTCTTGGGCTCAGCCCGGGTGGCTTCGGTGAACTCGCGGGTGATCTCCGGCCACTGCTCGGCCAGCTCCGGCTTGACGGGGAACTTCACAACAATAAAGATCATCGGACTCTCCTTCTGAGTTCCTCTGCGGGGTCGCTCCCCACACTATCCAGTCCGGGTGAACCCCGGGTAACCGCGTTGGTGCCCGGAGAGGAGCTGCGGGCTCAGCCCTGCGGGACCGATCAGATCCAGCTGCGTGACATTCGGGAACAGCAGGGCAACAATCTGCAGCGGGGCGACCATGCTGCCAGTGTAGTTCGGCTAAGCCGCCACATGGCTCCTGAAGCAGACGGTGGCCGCTCACCTGTGCGGCGTAGGCTGGCAGCTGGCTCGGTAGGCTGGCAGCGGGAGCGATGGACTGGAGGACTGTCGATGACGAGGAACCGTGTGCTGGACTCACCCCTGCCGATTGTGGCTGCCCCGATGGCTGGAGGGCCCAGTAGCCCCGAGCTGGCCAGTGCAGTCGCAGAGGCGGGCGCGTTCCCCTTCCTGGCCGGTGGGAACAAGCCGGCTGATGTGCTCAGCGCCGAGATTGAAGCGGTTCGCGGTCTCGGGGTGGACTTCGGGGTGAACCTCTTCGTTCTCAACGGACCCTCCGTCGACCGGCAGTCCTTCCGCCGCTACTCCGAGCGGCTTCAGGCAGAAGCTGAGGCCTACGGCCTGCAGCTGGACCCTCAGCCGAAGTCAGATGACGACTACCTGCCGCAGAAGTTGGAGCTGCTGGTCTCCGAACCGGTTCCGGTGGTCTCGTTCACCTTCGGACTCCCCGACCCGGGCGAGGTCGCGGCTCTGCAGCGGGCCGGCAGCAGAGTGCTGATCAGCGTCACCACCCCGGCAGAGGCGGTGGCTGCCAGTGAAACCGGCGCTGACGGGCTGGTGGTCCAAGGGTTCGGTGCCGGCGGGCACAGTGCCACTCACGACCCATTCGCTACCCCCGAGCCGGTGGAGACTGCGGAACTGGTAGAGCGGGTCCGCGGCACAGTGGACCTGCCCCTGATTGGGGCCGGGGGAGTGGACGGTGCCGAAGCTCTCCGGCGCATCCTTGATGCCGGGGCCGAGGCCGCAGCTGTGGGCACCCTTCTGCTGCGTGCCGATGAGGCCGGGACTTCGCCTGCCCACCGGGCCGCCCTGGCTGACCCGGCGTTCCAGGAGACTGTGCTCACCCGGGCATTCACCGGCCGCCCGGCCCGGGCCCTGCGCAATGGATTCATCGACCGGCACCAGGACGCCGCCCCCACCGGATACCCGGAGGTCCACCACCTCACCAGGGCGCTGCGTCAGGCCGCAGCGCAAGCTGGGGACGCCCAGCGGTTGCATCTCTGGGCTGGGACCGGCTACCGGAAGGCTGCCGCCGCCCCTGCTGGAGAGATCATCCGCAGGCTGTCTCAGCAGCTATGAAGCGCCCACAGTACCGGCAGAGCTGAAGCTCCGCAGGCGGTTCAGAGCTTTCCGAGGGCGATGAGCAGCATACGGCGCAGTGGCTCAGCCGCGCCCCACAGCAGCTGGTCACCGATGGTGAAGGCGCTGATGTACTCCCCACCCATCTCCAGCTTGCGGATCCGGCCCACCGGAATGGTCAGTCCCCCGGTGGCGGCCACGGGGGTCAGCTGCTCCATGGTCGCCTCCTTCTCATTGGGCACCACCTTGGCCCACTCGGAGCCCTCGGCGATGATCTGCTCAATTTCGGCTACCGGAAGGTCCTTGCGCAGCTTCAGGGTCAGCGCCTGGGAGTGGCTTCGCAGCGCACCGACCCGCACACACAGCGACTCGAAGGGAATGGCAGCTCCGCGCCGCTGCACCCCTGGGGCAAGGTTCTGCCCGCGGCCCAGGATCTTATTGGTCTCCTCGGAACCCTTGCACTCCTCCTTGGACATGCCGTTGCCGAGATCGGAGTCGATCCATGGGATCAGCGAGCCGGCCAGCGGCACCCCGAACTGGGAGGCGTCCAGCCCGCTGCGCTGGGCAGCCAGCACCTTGCGGTCAATTTCCAGGATTGCGCTGGCCGGATCCGCCAGCTCATCAGCCACCTCCCCGTGCAGGTGCCCGAACTGGTTCAGCAGTTCCCGCATATGCTTGGCGCCCCCGCCGGAGGCGGCCTGGTAGGTCATGGCAGTGCCCCATTCCACCAGGTCCTGCTTGAACAGCCCGCCCAGGCCCATCAGCATGCAGGAGACAGTGCAGTTGCCGCCCACGAACTCCTTGACTCCGGCGGCCAGCCCGGCATCGATGACATCCCGGTTGACCGGGTCCAACACAATGATGGAGCTCTCCGCCATGCGCAGTGCGGAGGCGGCGTCGATCCAGATCCCGTCCCAGCCGGCGGCCCGCAGCTTGGGGTAGACCTCCTGGGTGTACTCCCCGCCCTGCATGGTGACGATGATGGGCAGTTTGGCCAGGGTCGCCACGTCGTAGGCATCCTGCAGCTGGGCCGTCTCCGGGGAGGCGCCCTGGAACTCCGGAGCTGGCTTCCCAGCAGCCGAGGTGGAGAAGAACACCGGGTTGAAGTGGGAAAAATCCCCCTCGTCCACAAAGCGCTGCATCAGCACCGAGCCGACCATGCCGCGCCAACCGATCAGGCCGACGGACAGCGTCTGGCCGGGGGCGGAGCTCAGGGCAGCAGTATCAGCGGGTGCAGAAGTCATGCCTACTAGCCTAACGAGTTCGTCTGGACGGGTCAGCTGCTGGTGTGCCTCACCGGCGTTTGGGCTTACGCAGCAGGATCCATAGACCCAGTACCGGCAGTAGGAGCACCAGGACGTTCATGACGGTGACGGTCAGCTGATAGGCGAGATCCCCGGGCATCTCAGCGCGAATCTGGGCAGTTCGCCCGCTGGCAGCATTGCCCACTACGCCGAGGGCGAATAACCCGCCCACCACCAGCAGCAGGGTTCCCCAGATCTTGGCGGCAGCGGACTTCTTGGGCGGACGCCGGCGGTAGGTGTCGAACCGGTAGTTCAGCCCGGATCGGGACTGATGCCAGCCCTGCTGCGGATCGGCCTCAGTGCGGGCCCAGCGGTCGGGGTCCAGCACCGGGGCGTAGGTGTCCCCGGGAATCTCTTGGTCGATGAGGGTCACCGAGGCCAGATCAGCAAGGTCCTTCTCCAGTGCTTCGGCATAGACCCGGCCGCCGCCCATGATCCAGATGCGCCCCGAGGCTGCTGCCTGTGGCCGGGCCAGCAGCAGAGCCTCCTCCAGGGAAGTGGCCGGCACAGCCCCTGACTTCTCCAGCTCAGCTGCGGCCGCGGCGTCGCCGGTGACTACGATATTGGTCCGCTGCGGCAGCGGGCGGAATCGCGTCGGCAGGGACTCCCAGGTCCTGCGCCCCATGATCACCGGGCAGCCGGCGGTGGTGGCCTTGAAGTAGTCCAGATCCTCCGGCAGATGCCAGGGCATAGTGTTGTCTGCCCCAATCACGCCATTGTGCGCCTGGGCCCAGATCATCCCTACCTCAGCTGCGCTCATCGGCTCTCCTACCTGTGCCGGTCTCCTGCATTGACTGGTGAAATATCCCCGTTATTCGCGCCGGTTCAGCAGTCATAGCGGGGAGAATTCACCACTCGACGTGCTCAGACGGCAACTTTGGCCTTGATCGTCGGGTGCGGATCATAGCCCAGCACCTCGAAGTCCTCGTACTCATAGTCGAAGATCGACTCCGGCTGCCGAGCCAGCTGCAGGCGCGGATAGGGCTTGGGATCCCGCGAAAGTTGTTCGCGCACCTGCTCCTCATGGTTGCTGTAGATGTGACAGTCCCCGCCGGTCCAGATGAATTCGCCCGGCTGAAGCCCCGTCTGGTGGGCCAGCATCACCGTGAGCAGCGAGTAGCTGGCAATGTTGAACGGCACCCCCAGGAACATATCTGCGCTGCGCTGATAGAGCTGGCAGCTCAGCCGGCCCTCGGCCACGTAGAACTGAAAGAGGATGTGGCAGGGCGGCAGCGCCATCTCGGCGATCTGGCCGGGGTTCCAGGCGGTGACCACATGCCGCCGGGAGTCCGGGTTGCTGCGCAGCTGCTCGACCAGCTGGCTGATCTGGTCCACGGAGCCGCCCTCCGGAGTGGGCCAGGATCGCCATTGGACCCCGTATACCGGACCGAGGTCCCCGTTCTCATCGGCCCATTCGTTCCAGATTCGCACTCCGCGCTCCTGCAGCCAGCGCACATTGGAGTCGCCGCGCAAGAACCACAGCAGCTCCAGGGCCACAGCTTTGAAGTGCACCCGCTTGGTGGTGATCAGCGGGAAGGATTCAGTCAGGTCATAGCGGATCTGTCGGCCGAACACGCTGCGGGTTCCGGTCCCGGTGCGGTCGGACTTCTGCGTGCCGTACTCCAGCACATCGGCCAGCAGGTCCTCATATGGAGTGGGGATTGAACTCACCGCCTCAGTCTATCGACTCCCGAGCCGAGCACAGCGAAGGCGAGTTCTTCAGGGGTGAAGCTCCGCGTACGCGGGGCGCGGCGGGCCCCTGACGTCAGGGGCGCGTGCAACGGTGTCACGGTTGAGCGGACCACCTCAGGCAGCACCCGGGCCCGGAGCCCCGACCTCTGGGACCCGCGAAAACGCGGCAGCGCCTGGGCGTGCCACCTCGTGGCGTAGCCGCGGCCGGGATAGGTTCAGGCCAGCAGTGCCTGATGCTTGCGGTACTCCTGGTAGCGGGCCAGATAGTGATCAATATAGGTGCACTCGGAGGTGAACCTCTTGCCCTCGGCGGCAAGTCTGTCCAGCAGCAGGGTCACCAGAGCCCGGGCGTAGCCCTGCCGTCCAAAGCGCTCGCTGACGATAGTGTGCATCAGCAGCCAGACCGGCTGCCCGCCGATGGTCTCCTCGGCGTAGCCTACAAACCCGATGAAGGTGCGTTTGCCGCCGATCTCATCCCATAGTTCGGCCCGGCGGCGGTCGCTGTCGATCACCAGTTCGGCACTGGGGTGAACGTTTTTCTGCTCCGGTGCGGCGTGCTTACCCATAGAACAAGAGTAGTCGTGGAACGTAACCTATGTCACTGAGCCGCATGCCGCCAGGACCTGCTCAGCCGTCAAACGGATCGTAGACCTCAAGTGAGACGATGCGGCCACCGCGGTCCACCGCCTGCTGAGCAACCACGACGCCGCCCGGGCTCAGATACGGGTCCTCCTGGGGAAGTGCCCCGGTCACCTCCGGGCTCACCGCCCAGCGGCTGAGTTCGCCCAGCACGATCGGCAGCACCGGCCGGTGCGTGCACAGCAGAGACGGCTGGGTCCATTCCAGGGATTTGCGCACCCGGGAGGCGGCCTTGCCCGGGTTCTGCTTGGCCCGCTTCTCGGTCAGGGTCTTGCGGTACCTGATCCGGTGCCGGTGCTTCTTCACATAGGGAGCAATGGTCTCGGCACAGCGTTTCCAGGGGCTGGAATGGATCTGCCGGGGCCGCCAGGCGGTCAGCAGGCGCTCCACCGCTTTGGCCTGCCGCTTGCCGGTGGCGGCAAGCGGCCGCTCAGACTCGGCCTTGGACCAGGAGGAGCGTGGCTTCGCCTTGGCGTGGCGCAGCACCACAAAGGGCACAGTTCGCAGGATATTCTGCTCATGCAGCCGCTCCAGCTCATCCAACGGTTCGATGTCCCCCGGGTTGGTGAGCATCTGGCGGGCTCGGGCAGGCTCCACCCATGCGACGTCGTCGGTCTCCTCGCCATCTGGCCGGGGCCTACCTTCGAGGCTCTGGGCTGCCCAGTACCACACCTCTTTGGTCTGCTCAGCCGGACCGGACTTGGAGTTCTTGGTGACGCTATAGCGAGTCACCGGCAGCGGCATGCCCAGGCGAATCTTGAGCCCGATCTCCTCGGCCACCTCCCGGACTGCGCACTCAGGAAGCGTCTCCCCGGGGTCCAGCTTCCCCTTGGGGAAGGACCAGTCGTCATACCGGGGGCGATGGATCAGCAGCACATGCAGCGCTCCCCGGTGCAGCCGCCACACCAGAGCTCCAGCGGCCAGGACCTGGGCGTCAGTACCGTCATCAGACAAAGAGGGGGTGCGGCGGCGCGGAACCTCAGTCATCACCTCAGGAGTGGTCACGCCCAAAATTTACCAGTGTTGGTCCCGCCGGCGGCGCGCATGTCGCCGGCGCTCTCGCTCGGCTCTCGCTGCGCTTGTGCGGAACTTCACTCCTGACGTGGGCCCGTCGGCCCCGCGCTGTGCCCTGCGGGGACTCAGGCCGGCTCGGCTGCCGGCGGCCCGCACAGCGGGCAACCCTCAATCGCCTCGGGCAACATCTGAGCAAGCTCAGGTTCCCTCTCAGCTCAATCGGGTCTCCACTATTGGGGCGTACTGAATGTCAGTGTGAGCCACAGTGAAGCCCAGCCCTTGGTACAGCCTGGTGGCCGCGGTGTTCTCCGCATCCACGTAGAGGATCACCGCCGCCACGCCCTCTGCACGCAGATGCTCGATCCCAGCGGTGGTGAGGGCCCGGCCGAGCCTGCGCCCCTGGGCGGAGGGCGCGACTCCCACCACATAGACCTCCCCGATATCCGGACCATCGTCCTGGCGGTGGGTCTTGGTCCAGTGAAAGCCCAATAGCTCTTCGCCCGCTGCCGCAGTGTCCCAGGCCATCAGGAAGCCTTCGGCGGAGAACCAGTCCTCAGCCATTCGGGCCTGCAGGTCCTCCAGGGTGAGCCGGCCCTGCTCCGGGTGATCAGCGAACGCGGCGGCATTGACCTCCAGCCAGGCCTGTTCGTCCTGGCCGGGCCGGAAGCTGCCCAGCCGGATGCCTGCGGGCAGCTCGGTCCCCGGCAGCGGCACATCGTTCTCCAACCGCATCTGCCACAGTTCACGCACCGGTGCCCACTCGAACCGATCCGCTAACCGGGGCGCACCAGGGTGGCCACCATGTGCCCAGGCCCGGTGGGCGGTGCCCGGCTGCGGGGAGAGCACCGAATCGTTGAGCACAGCCGCCAGCTGGGAACCGATTCCGCGTTCCCGGAGATCCGGGTGCACCACCAGCTCCAGGAGGTTCGGCTCCGCCGCTTCGCCAGCCTCATCGGCATGCCCCAGTACGACGACGCCCGCCCCCGCCAATGTGCCAGGATTGGGGGAGTCAGCCTGCGCCTCGCCCTGCTCAGGCTCCTCATGCCCCGCCACAGACCCGGCACCGGGGCCGGCCTGCGTTCCGGCGGCCTCGTTCTCCTCCTGCACCCAGGCGTAGGCCACCGCCACGGTATCGGGCTCCTGGCGGGTCAGTTCCACCCAGGTCTGGTCGCCGAACGGTGGTGCGAGGTCGGATCGCTGCGCCGCTGAGGCGAGTTCCCGCAGCGCCGACAGCTGCTCAGCAGTGGGAGCGGAGTGAACCAGCTCAACCTGTACACCGAAGCTCATGGGGTGAGCCTATCGGACCGGCCTGCTACCAGGCCGAGCCCGGGCCACCCCAGTCCTGCCAGGTGTGGAAGATCTCGGATGACGCTGAGTGCAGCTGCGCCGTTCACCCAGTGCCTGCTCAGGCGGCGTCGTCGTCAGCTGCTTCCTGGTGAGCCGAGCCTTCCACCAGCAGCCGGTAGCCGACATTGCGGACGGTGCCGATCAGGGACTCATGCTCCGGGCCGAGCTTGGAGCGCAGGCGCCGGATGTGCACGTCCACGGTGCGGGTGCCACCGAAGTAGTCATAGCCCCACACATCGTGCAGCAGCCGGTCGCGGGTGAAGACCTGGCCGGGGTGCAGGGCCAGGTGCTTGAGCAGCTCGAACTCCTTATAGGTGAGGTTCAGCAGCTTGCCGTGGATGGTGGCCATATACGTGGTTTCATCGATCACGATGGCTCCTGCCCTGATCTCGCCGGCCGGCGCCTCGTCCTCGGCCTCCACGGAGGCCATCCGGATCCGGGCGTCCACCTCCCCGGGGGAGGCCTCAGTGAGCACGAAGTCATCGGCCTGCCAATTCTCATTGAGCGTAGGCAGCCCGGTCTCACTGACCACTACGATCACCGGGGAGAGCATGGAGGACTTCACCAGCTGGCAGAGCGAGCGGGCGTGGGCCAGATTGGTCCGGGCATCGATCAGGGTGATGTCCACATTGGGAGCGCGCACAATGGAGGATGCCTCAGCAGGGAAGCTGCGGATCCGGTGGTTGAGCAGCTCCAGAGACGGCAGGGTGTCTTCCGGGGCGTCAGAGAGCAGAAGCACCTGAGCCATCCGTGAACCCTCCCTAAGGTTGCTTCTCGTTGGTCAATAAGTCTGACACTCCATCCGATCCCACGATGCGAGAAAACACAGTGAGATGAGTCACATCGCGCTGTCATTCCGCATTGTGAAAAACGTTTGAGCGAACGCGATGAGTATATCCATGTTCCGAGCTCTGGCAGGATGGAGGCGTGAACTACCTGCACGTAGCGCTGGCCGCCCTGCTCGGTGCCGCCGCGCTCGCAGCCGCCTCCTGGTTCGGGGTCGCGCCGCTGACCCTGGTGGTCTGCGCGCTGTGCGCAGTGGTGGCACTGGGCTGGCCGCAGCTGATGGGAGTCACCGCACGCAAGTCCCTCTCAGCTGTCATCATGGCCGCCGGAGTCGTGGCAGCAGTGGGGGCAGCAGTCGTCACACAGGTGGAGGCCCTTTTCTTCTGGTCCTCAGTGGCGCTGGCCTTCGGGGTCATGGTGGTCTTTGTCATCCAGGTGCTCCGGGGCGCGGGGCGGCCGCATCGCCTGGAGTCCACCCTGGGTGCCTGCGCCGGGGTGGTGATCACCACCACTGCGGCCGGTTGGGTCGCAGGGCTGCGTTACCCCGCCGGCCTGGCCGAGGCGGAGAACGGCATTGGCCTGGGCAGCCTGCGGGTCCGTGGCTTCTTCCCCTATGAGGACTGGGGGGTGCTGGGAGTCACCGGACCTGGTGGTGAGCTCTCTGTGGTGGCTTTGGCCGCCTTTGCCCTGATGGTCGGCACTGTTGCGGCTTGCATTCCGGCCCGGGACGCACTGGTGCTGCCGCTGACCATCGCAGTCGCCGCGGCTGCGGCTGTGGTCACCGCCCTGGTCTGGGGCGAGCTGACGCTGCTCTTCGCCGCCGCCGTCGGGCTGGCGGCCGGTGTGCTGCTGGCCAGCTTTCGCAGATTCCTCTTCCTGCAGGGCGCCCCGGAGCAGCTGCTTTCGCGTCTGGCGGTGGGCGCAGCACCTGTGGCGGCCATGGGCGCCATCGTCTACTTCACCGAGCGGCTGCTGTTCGCATGAGCCCCTGGTCTCTCAGGTAGTCTTAGAGACATGAGCGAAGCACAGATTCTTGCCCTTGAGGTGTTCTTCATTGGTCTGCTGGTCATCTCGGTGCTGGTGATCGGCTGGATCAGCGTGGTTGTGCTCTCCCGCCTGTTCAAGGGTCAGCGCTGAGCAGCGGAACCAGCACCTCGCCCCTGCTCCGCCGCACCGGCGCGGTGGAGGCCGCAGGGCCGGATGCCGGAGTGCCCGCGCACTACGGGAATCCTGTCCAGGAGCAGCGCGCGCTTGAGCGCGGCCGCGCCGTCACTGATCTCTCCCACCGTTGCGTAGTCACAGTGACCGGTCCGGACAGACTCTCCTGGCTCAGCACACTTTCCTCCCAGCAGCTCACCGACCTCAAGCCCGGGGACTGCTCCGAGCTGCTGCTGCTGGATATCTCCGGCCGGATCGAGCAGGCCCCAGCCATCACTGATGACGGTGAGACCGCCTGGCTGATCACCGAACCCAGCCACGGGGCGGCGCTGGCCGATTGGCTGGACTCCATGAAGTTCATGCTCCGGGTGGAGATCACCGACCGCACAGAGCAGTACGCGGTGCTCGGCAGCACCCGCCCGCTTCCTGAGGACCTCCCGGCGGTCGCTCCGGCTCGCTGGAGCGACCCCTGGCCGGCTGTGGCCCCCGGTGGAGAGTCCTATGCTGCGGTGACCGAGTCTGAGCACCCGGGGCAGGACTTCAGCTGGCACCTCACCCTGTTGGAGCGCGAGAAATACGGCGACGCCGTCGCCCATTTGGAGGCCCAGGGCTGGACCCTGGCAGGTGTCCATGCTGCTGAGGCGCTGCGCATCGCCGCCTGGCGGCCCCGGCTGGCCACAGAGGTGGATGCCAAGGCGATCCCGCATGAGCTGGACCTGATCCGCACCGCAGTCCACCTGTCCAAGGGCTGCTATAAGGGCCAGGAGACAGTGGCCCGGGTACATAATCTGGGGCACCCGCCGCGCCGGCTGGTGTTCCTGCACCTGGACGGCTCCGAACATACGCTGCCCACCCCGGGCTCTGAGGTCTTGGCCCCCAAGGAGGGCGCGGACCCGGAGGCGCTGGCCACAGAGCGCGCAGTCGGGGTGGTCACCTCAGTGGCACGGCACCACGAGGCCGGGCCCATCGCCCTGGCCCTGGTCAAGCGCAAGGTGGACCCCCAGGCCCAGCTGGTGGTGCGTGATTCCAGCGCAGAGGCCGACACCAACGAGGCCGCCCCCCAGTTCTACGCCGCGGCCCAGGAGGTCATCGTCCGCCCTGATGCGGGGCAGTCGGTGGGCCGCCCGCAGGGCGATTTCCTGCGCGGACGCCCACGCTAGCGATCTTGGGCCGCCCGCCCCAGGCATTCTGCGTAGGCCTTTGCGCACTGCGTAGGGAAATAACACTATGCGGTGCGCAAAACCTTCTGCGCCCTGAGGTCGCGGTGCGCCACGAGGCGGTGCGCCATGAGCCAGTGCGCTCGAGGTGGCAGAGCTGCGACCGGCAGCGGGCCGGCTTCAGCGGGACCCGTGGCCTCATCCTCAGCGGCCGAAGAGGATCTTAGCCTCCTCGTACCGCTCGGCCGGGACCTCCTTGAGCCCGTCGATCGCCTCACTGAGGTCCACCTTGACGATCTCAGTGCCGCGCAGCGAGGCCATATGCCCCCAGGCGGCCTCATGCGCTAAGTCCAAGGCCTTCATGCCGAAGCGAGTGGCCAGCACCCTGTCGTAGCCGGTGGGGTTCCCCCCGCGCTGGATGTGGCCCAGAGTGGTGTTGCGGGTCTCAACCCCGGTGCGCTCCTCGATCTGGGCCGTGATGAACTCACCGATTCCACCCAGCCGTGGCCGACCGTCGGCCTCCTGGCCCTTGGCGGCCAGCGCCTCCTCGGCACCCTCGGGAATGAACCCCTCGGCCACCACCACCAGCGGGGACCGGCCCCGGGAGTGGACCTGATCCACCCACTCGCAGATTTGGTCCACATCCACCTTCTGCTCGGGGATCAGGATCGCATGCGCACCGGCGGCCATGCCCGAATGCAGGGCGATCCACCCCACATGGCGGCCCATCACCTCGGCCACCATGCAGCGGTGGTGGGACTCCCCGGTGGTGCGCAGCCGGTCCATGGCATCGGTGGCGATGGAGATGGCAGTGTCGAATCCGAAGGTGTAGTCGGTGGCCTTCAGGTCGTTGTCGATGGTCTTGGGCACCCCAACGATCGGCAACCCGTCATCGGCCAGCCTCTTGGCTCCGGCCAGGGTGCCCTCGCCGCCGATGGCGATCACCGCGTCGATGCCGTGGCGTTTCATCTGCCTGGCGATCCCCTCCGGGCCGCCGCCGGGGTGGTTGTAGGGGTGGGTGCGCGAGGTGCCCAGAATGGTGCCGCCCTCGCGGGCGATGCCGCGAACGTCGTGCCTGGTCAGCTCGGTGTAGTCAGCCTCGATCAGGCCGCGCCAGCCGCCGCGTAGGCCCAGGAACTCGTCACCGTAGGACTTCACGCCGTGCAGCACGGTCGAGCGAATCACAGCGTTGAGGCCGGGGCAGTCCCCGCCGGAGGTCAGCAGTCCGATGCGCATTCTCAGGTCACTTCCTTCTCGCGGTTGCGATGGGTAGTCAGCCCCTGGCGTCCTCGCCAGGAGAGTTACGGGCCAAGTCTATTACCCGCTATCGCCCGGGCCGAAAAGAGCGACGCCGCCGGCTGCGCAGTGACCGCACGGGACTATTTGCTGCCCAACAGGGTTTCGATTCGGGAGATGCCCTCCACCAGGTCCTCATCACCCAACGCGTAGGAGAGCCGCAGGTAGCCGGAGGGGCCGAAGGCCTCACCCGGTACCACCGCCACTTTGGCCTGTTCCAGGATCAACTCTGCCAGTTCGGCAGATGTGGTGGGTGTGGCGCCGTCGTACTCCTTGTTCAGTGCCCCGCGGGCGTCCACATAGGCGTAGAAGGCGCCCTGCGGCACCGGGGTCTGGAACCCGGCCACCCGGTTGAGCCTCTCCACGATGAGTTTCCGGCGGCGGTCGAAGGCCTCGCGCATTGCCTCAATCGGCTCCACGGGGCCAGTGACCGCAGCCAGCGCGGCCCGCTGGGACACATTGGCCACATTGGAGGTCAGATGGGTCTGCAGCGTGGTGGCGGCCTTGATCACATCGCTGGGCCCCACCATCCAGCCCACGCGCCAACCCGTCATCGCGAAGGTCTTGGCCACCCCGGAGAGGATAACCACCTGATCCGCCAGCTCCGGCACTGAGGCGATGGAGGTGAAGGGGACCCCGTCATAGGTGAGCTTCTCGTAGATCTCATCGGTGATCACCCAGAGTCCCCGTTCGGCGGCCCACCGGCCGATTGCGCGGGTCTCCTCCGGGGAGTAGACCGCCCCGGTGGGATTGGAGGGGCTGACGAATATCAGTGCCTTGGTCCGCCCGGTCACCGCGGCCTCCAGCTGCTCCACGGTGACCTTGTACTGCTGCTCCGGGCCGGCGAAAACCTCTACAGTGGAGCCACCGGCCAGCTTGATCGCCTCCGGGTAGGTGGTCCAGTAGGGGGCCGGCAGGAGCACCTCGTCGCCGGGGTCCACCAAGGCGGCCAAGGAGGCGTAGACAGCCTGCTTGCCGCCATTGGTCACCAGCACCTGGGCAGCCTCCACCGGATACTGGGAGTCCCGGCTGGTCTTCTCAGCGATCGCCTCGCGCAGCTCCGGCAGCCCGGCAGCCGGGGTGTACTTGTGGTTCTTGGGGTCCTTTGCCGCAGCCACAGCGGCCTCGACAATATGCTCCGGGGTGGGGAAGTCGGGTTCCCCTGCTCCGAAACCGATCACATCCTCCCCGGCGCCCTTCAGCGCCTTGGCCTTGGCGTCGACCTTCATAGTTGCCGACTCGGCGATCGAACCGATGCGGGCGGAGACTCGGCGAGCGGGAAGGGTCATGATGGGGCGTCCTTTCTGAGGGCGGGCACAACCGGACTTCTTCGCCCACAACCCTATCGGGGTGCCGCTGCACCCGTCACCACCTGATCTGCAGCTGCAGTTGGAGTTAATCCGGGCGGAGGCGTAGACTGGTCTGCCGGTGTCCAGAACACCTCTACTGGCCGTGCCCGAGCACTTGTGCTGAGCGCGGCCATAGGGCAGTGGCGCAATTGGTAGCGCAACGGTCTCCAAAACCGTAGGTTGCAGGTTCAAGTCCTGTCTGCCCTGCGACCTCCCCGTGCCGCAACCGGCCCAGGGAGCAGCCCGCAGCCCGCAAACAGATGGAGTCTTCGTGTCTCAGACACCCGTGACCGACGACGCCGGTGGTACCTCCTCCGGCGGCTCGGGCCCGAAGAACCCCTTCAGCAGGACGTGGTTGTTCCTCAAGCAGGTTTTCGACGAGCTGCGCAAGGTCATCGTCCCCACCCGTCGGGAGCTGCTGAACTACACGGTGGTTGTCCTGGTGTTCGTGCTGATCGTCATCGGTATTGTCACCGGCCTTGACTGGGTGCTGGGCCACCTCTCGGAGCTGGTCTTCGGCGGCGGCGCGGGCGGCTGACCGAGGCCTCAGGGCAGAACCACAGGACGAGGGCGCCGGCTCGCCGGCCTACGCACCACACCGACTTAGGAGAAACGTGTCTGATCAGGAACTGACGCAGGACCCCGCAGCTGAGACTGCCGAGGCCCCCGCGGAGGAGAAGTCCTACGAGGAGCGCGCCGAGGAGCTGAAGTCTAAGCTGCGCCGCGACCTCGGTGACTGGTACGTGATCCACACCTACGCCGGGTACGAGAAGTCGGTGAAGTCCAATCTGGAGACCCGCATCCAGACCCAGGACCTGGAGGACGAGATCTACGAGATCGAGGTCCCGATGGAAGAGGTCGTGGAGATCAAGAACACCCAGCGCAAAGTGGTCAACCGGGTCCGCATCCCCGGATATGTGCTGGTCCGCATGGAGCTCACCGATGAGTCCTGGGGCGTGGTGCGCCACACTCCCGGCGTCACCGGGTTCGTGGGCAATGCCCATGATCCGCAGCCGCTGAGCACCGATGAGGTCTTCACCATGCTGGCAGAGCACCGTCTGGGCAAGCCCGGCGAGAAGAAGGTCGAGGTCCTCGAAGGCGAGGGCGCTCCCGCCGCCGCACCGGCCGAGCAGGTCAAGGTCGACTTCGAGGTGGGCGAGTCGGTCACCGTTACCGACGGCCCCTTCGCCACCCTGCCGGCCTCCATCTCGGAGATCAACGCCGACTCCCGCACCCTGGTGGTGCTGGTCTCGATCTTCGAGCGCGAGACCCCGGTCACGCTCAACTTCAACCAGGTTGAGAAGATCTACTGACAAAGGTTCCTGCGGCGCCCGGTGGTGCTGTGGCAGACAACTGAAGCTTGCGGCGTCGTAGTTTATTGCTTTGAACCCACGACGCCGCTGAAGGGCGGCCCGGCCAGGTCCGCCCACCCCAGTGCCCACGCTCCTGTGGCCGCTGGACGCACGAATAAGTAAGGACAGATTATGGCCCCCAAGAAAAAGGTCACCGGTCTGATCAAGCTGCAGATCCAGGCTGGTGCGGCAAACCCCGCACCGCCCATCGGCCCTGCGCTCGGTCAGCACGGCGTCAACATTATGGAGTTCTGCAAGGCCTACAACGCCGCGACTGAGTCCCAGCGCGGCAATGTGGTCCCTGTGGAGATCACGGTCTACGAGGACCGCTCCTTCACCTTCGTCACCAAGACCCCGCCGGCCGCCGAGCTGATCAAGAAGGCCGCCGGAGTCAAGAAGGGTTCGGGCGTGCCGCACACCGATAAGGTCGGCAAGCTCACCATGGCCCAGGTCCAGGAGATCGCCCAGACCAAGATGGACGATCTGAACGCCAACGACGTCGAGGCCGCCTCCAAGATTGTGGCCGGCACCGCCCGGTCCATGGGCATCACCGTCGAAGGCTGATCCTAAGGATCATCCACTGCGCAGTTTGTGCAGCATCTGCGGGCTGATTCCCTCAGAACTGATGCACAACGTGCGCACTCAATGAACAATAAATAAAAAAGTCCGGGAATCCGGACACGTGGGAAGGGCCGAGCGCGGCCCGGGTACCACAACTGCTAAGGAGATAAAGCAGATGGCAAAGCGCAGCAAAGCATATAAGGCAGCAGCCGAGAAGATCGGCGAGGACAGGGTCTACTCCCCGGCTGAGGCAGTCGCCCTGGCCAAGGAGACCAACCCGTCGAAGTCTGATGCCACCGTGGAGGTGGCCTTCCGGCTCTCGGTAGACCCCCGCAAGGCCGACCAGATGGTCCGCGGCACTGTGAACCTGCCGCACGGCACCGGTAAGACCGCCCGCGTGGTGGTCTTCACCCAGGGTGACAATGTGGCCAAGGCCGAGGAGGCAGGAGCCGACCACGTGGGCGGTGACGAGCTGATCGCCAAGGTCGCTGACGGTTGGACCGACTTCGACGCCGCCGTGGCATCCCCGGACATGATGGGCAAGGTCGGCCGGCTCGGCAAGGTGCTGGGCCCCCGCAACCTGATGCCCAATCCCAAGACGGGCACCGTGACCCCCGATGTGGCCAAGGCTGTGAGTGAGATCAAGGGCGGAAAGATCGACTTCCGCGTGGACAAGCACTCCAACCTGCACTTCATCATCGGCAAGACCAGCTTCGAGCCCAAGCAGCTGGCCGAGAACTACGCCGCCGCTCTGGAGGAGATCCTGCGCCTGAAGCCCTCGGCTTCCAAGGGCCGCTACATCCAGAAGGCCACGGTGTCCACCACCTTCGGCCCCGGTATTCAGGTTGACCCCAACGTCACCAAGGTTGTCCTCTGATTTGCTGAGGACCGTGACGTCAGGCTGAGCAGCTGCTCAGGTCGCGTCCCGGAAGGCCCGGTTCCCACTGCGGGAGCCGGGCCTTCTGCTGTGCGGGGAGTGTCTGTGGGCGGCCCCGAGGGGCGCCTGGGAGGCACAGGGCAATTTGCTTGTAAAAGCCTGGGAACTCGCCATGAAATTCCGGGCCGATTATTACGCTGCACCCTGCTGGCTGCTTGAGCGTTCCACTGATTTGCTTCAAATGTGAACTACGCCACCTGACATGGAGGATTGGGCTGATGTTCAGGTTGTTTCCGGCTGACCCCTAGGCGGCGTCGCCCACTTCTGTGACACAGGTTCTGACCGGCAGTTGAGAATGTCGGTGATAACTCTCTAACCTGCGGATGGCGGACCGCGTCTTCTGAGCGATCGCCTCACATCGGATCACCTATGACGGGAAGCAAAGGAACGACTATGACCGAAGAACTCAAGCGCCGGGGCGCCTTGCCACCGCACTGATTGCCGGCCCGGCAGTCACCGTTGGATTCCTGGGCGCCGGTATGGCACCCGTATTGGCCGATGAGCAGGCCGATCAGCCTCCGGCCGGAGACCTTGCCGAGAACCAGTCCGAGGCCGAGACTGATCCCGAGGCCGAAGGCGGTGCCGGGGGCGAGGATGGCCAGGCAGCATCGGCCCCTGACACTCAGGATGACTCAGTGAACCCCTCCGATCTCGGGGGTCCCGGTGAGAACCTGGATGAGGAGGATCTTGACGACGAAGATGATGAGCCTGCCGATGAGGAGGATGCCGATCCTGCCGAGGATGGGACGAGCGTTGAGACTTTCCAGGAGAGCGGCAACCCCTCCTACAACCTGAATCAAGGCACCTACTGGTGGGGACAGACCATTGAGCTGACCATTGAGAACTTCCCGGCCAACACTGAGGCTGAGGTATTCATCGACGAGGCCTCAATCGGCACCGTTGCCATTGACGAGAACGGTCACGCCACCTTTACCTTCGACCTCGATGGTCTCTCGGCGGGGCGGTACACACTGAATCTGGAACACCCTGATCTGACGTTCTACGGCGGAATCAGCTTCGAGGTCCGCGAGGCCCCGCCAGAGAATGAGCAGGACTACTGGTGGTACGAGGCCCCGGAGGACCTGGTAGAGAGCAGCGGCCTGGCAGGCTGGGTGCAGAACTACATCGACGCCTCCATTCCGCCGGACAGCGAAGCGATCGGCGGCCGCTTCGAGTACAGCCCCGATGCTCAGGTCTACGCCGAGCCCAGCCTCGACTCCACTGCGTTGGGACCGCTGACCGATCCTGACCCGAACTTCCCACCGCCAGGCTTCGATTCCAACGCCAACCCCGTGGGGTACCTGGAGGATCTCGACTTCTGGATCATCCGCGATCCCTATGCCGGAGTGATCGGATTTGTACCCGCCAGTGCGGTGGAGGAAGAGGCCCCCGAGCCCGGTGAGGACGACCAGACCATCACCATCGGCGAGGACGGCGCTCTGGGCTACGCGGAGGCAGATGCCAACAGCGAGGTCATCCGCGAGTTCGACCCCGGCGCTGAACTGATCGTCGTAGAGGCGGGCGAGGACTGGATCGAGGTTCTCATTGATGAAGACGGCAACACCGCCTTCATCCCAGTCGGCGCCGTCGAGGACGAAGACGATGAGGATGACGACGAGACTCCTCCCGGCGACGACGACGAGGACGATGAGACTCCTCCCGGTGACGACGATGAGGATGACGACGACGAGGACGATGAGACTCCTCCCGGCGACGACGATGAGGATGACGACGACGAGGACGATGAGACTCCTCCCGGCGATGACGATGAGGATGACGACGACGAGGATGACGAGACTCCTCCCGGCGACGAGGATGAGGATGACGACGAGGGCGATGACGATGAGGACGCTGTCGAGTACACCGCCCTCATCGTGGAGCCCGACGAGGTGGCGCCGGGTGGCAGCTTTGTAGTCTCCGCCAGCGGATTTGAGCCCGGCGAGGACGTCGTACTCGAGTACAATCCCATCGCCACAGTCACCGCGGACGCCAGCGGAGGCATCGAGGAGGAGCTCTACATCAGCGAGGATGCCCCGGTGGGCACGGTCTACGAGATCACTGCCACGGGGCAGGACTCGGGTCTGATTGCCGTAGGTGAAGTCACCGTGGTCGCTCCGACCGGCCCTGCCGGTGAGGGTCCAGGCGCTGAGGATGATGGCGGAGCTGCTGACGACGGCTCCGATGATGAGCTGGCCCAGACCGGTCTCAGCGGCACAGAGGCCGGGCTTCTCGGCGGCCTGCTGCTGGCCCTGGGCGGGGCACTGACAGCATTCGGCTACCGAGGAAAATGGGCTCGCCGAAACGGCGCCGCCTGAACGGGACGCTGAAGCACCAGGCGCGCACTGACCGCGCCGCAGCCTGACAGCAGCACGGCGGCGGGGCCGGATCCTCATAGGGATTTGGTCTCGCCGCCGCTGCGCGTGTACAGTAGTCAATTGACCAAAGACCGCCGGTCGTTCATGCCGTGAATATCCAGTTGGCGCTGGAGATTCGGTCACCAGAGAGAACATCTGGAGTACGGCAGAACTGTAAAGAACCCTCACGGGTCGTCCTGCGCAGGTGAGATAAGAGCCAGCTGAAGCAGTACAGTGCCAGCCCGTATGGGCAGCCCAATACTGCCGATGGAGCCCTGTCTGCCCTGCGCAGCGGGGCATTTTTTATGCGCCAGGCGCCTGTGACTCTGACCGGCACAGTAATCGGAAGGAGTGCCATGGCGAATCCTGAGAAGGCAGCAGCCGTTGAAGAGCTCAAGGAGCTGTTCAACGAGTCCAACGCTGCCGTGCTCACGGAGTACCGCGGCCTCTCCGTGGGCCAGCTGCAGACTCTGCGCCGGTCCGTGCGGGAGAACGCAAACTACGCCGTGGTGAAGAACACGCTCACTGAGATCGCAGCCAAGGAAGTCGGCATCGACGCCTTCGCAGGCAAGATGGAAGGCCCTTCTGCGATCGCCTTCGTGCACGGGGACCCCGTGGACGTGGCCAAGGCGCTGCGTGACTTCGCCAAGGACAACCCTCAGCTCATCGTCAAGGGCGGCTACATGGATGGCAAGCCCCTGAACGAGGATGAGGTCAAGAAGCTCGCGGATCTTGAATCCCGTGAGGTTCTGCTCGGCAAGCTGGCTGGCGCCTTCATCGGTGCCCAGTCCAAGGCAGCCGGCACCTTCCAGGCCCCGATCTCCAAGATCGTGCGGACCGTGGAAGCCCTGCGCGCAAAGCAGGAAGAAGCTGCCTGACACTTGTCAGCGCAACGTAAACATCAAGATCCGCATCAAGCAACAGAAGTAAGGAGCCAATCCCATGGCTAAGCTGAGCAATGACGAACTGATTGAGCAGTTCAAAGAGATGAGCCTGATCGAGCTCTCCGAGTTCGTGAAGCTGTTCGAGGACACCTTCGACGTCACCGCTGCTGCCCCCGTGGCAGTAGCAGGTGCTGCCCCGGCAGGCGGCGGCGAGGCCGCTGCTGCTGAGGAGCAGACCGAGTTCGACGTGGTCCTGGAGGCCGCTGGCGACAAGAAGATCGGCGTCATCAAGGAGGTGCGCGGTCTGACCTCCCTCGGCCTGAAGGAGGCCAAGGAGCTGGTCGACAGCGCACCCAAGGCTGTCCTGGAGGGCGTGGACAAGGAAGCTGCCGAGAAGGCCAAGGAGGCCCTGGAGGGCGCTGGCGCCACCGTCACCCTCAAGTGATGATCTCCTGATCGCTTACGCGAAAGGACCCCCGGATCTCTCCGGGGGTCCTTTTCCATTCTCGATGAGCGGAGTGCTCGCGCTCCGCCACTTTATGGTGTGAAGTCGCCGGCAACGGCGACGAGGCGGACCCCTGACGTCGGGGTCCCGTGCAACCGTGGGGCGGTTGTGCGGGCCACGTCAGGGAGCGAGCGGGGTTTCCCCGCCGCCGGGACCAGCTCAGATGCGAGTGCCGGGTTTGGGTCGCAGGCCTGCAGCTACCAGGCTGATTCCGGCCAGGGAGCAGATCACCAAGCCCACCACCAGCGGATCCACGCTGAAGCCGAAGACCACTGAGGCCACCACCCAGCCGGCCAGCACCAGGGCCACCAGGCCAAAGATCACTGATCCCAACCGGATGCCCTGCCCCTGGCCCGCCGGTGAGGAGGATGCTGCCACCTCACCGCTGTACCCTGGGCTCACTGCCTGCGACCTCGGAGCCTGCGCCTCGGCGCGCTCCCACCAGCGGGGCTTGCGCTCGGGCTCCTTCCAGGTGAAGTCGGCCTCGGACTGAGCCTTCAAGGACTCTGCCAGCAGCGCGTCCACATCCTCAGGCTCTGGAGGCAGTGGAGTGGTCGGCTGATGGCCGCGGGGCACCTGCTGGGTGGTCTCGTCGTCGTGATTTCTGTACGTCATCGGTCTGACTCCTCCTGCTCATAGGTGGTCTCGTCGTAGACGGTGATATTGCCGAAAGCATTGGTGAAGCTCAGCTCCACCGTGCCCCGTGCCTCACCCGGACCCCCGCCGCGCATATTGGTGCTGATGCCGGACTCAGAGTCGTGCCAGTCCTGCATGCGGACATTGACGTTGCCCAGGAAGGTGCCCGGCTCGATCTCCACATAGACGTCATCGGGCAGGATCACCGTAGTGTTCCCGAAGGCATTGTTGATCTCCGCCCGGTGGTCGAAAGGCCCACCGTCATTGAGCCAGGTATTCTCGGGGTCACTCATATCCACTGCGGCGCTGTCTGGAAGACTCATACCCCGCAGATCAACTGTGGTGTTGGCGAAGGCCGTGTTCACTGTGCTGGACTGCGTGGTGTAGTTGCCGAAGACATGATGTGAGCTGTCCTGCATGCTCGATGGTGCCAGCAGAAAGACCACCAGCATCAGGGCTGTGAATACCCCGAGCAGTCCGCCGCGGCCCTTCTTGCCCCGGACTGCTGAGAACAGGTGCATCAGAGCGAGCAGGATCACCACTGCGGCCAGCCCCAGCAGCACCGCGTTGCTGGCGGCCAGGCCGATAGTGGTGGCGAACCACATGGCCGCGGCGATCATCGGGATCGCCAGCAGCAGCAGGCCGAAGCTCACCAACCGGCGGCGACGCTTCTCCTCCCGCACCCGCGGGTCCTCCTGGGGCTTGGCCTTGGGCGCAGCCTGCACCCTGGCGGCAGCACCGGTCTGGCCGAAGCTGCCCTCCGAGCGGTAGCTGCTGGCGTGTGGAACGTGCTGCTCCGGTTGATCCGGCCCCTCCTTGGGGTACCAGGCGGGCTTGCCGTCCGCGCGGCGTGCGGGGCTCTGCTGCCCCGATTCGCTGTGCTCTGCGCCGGTCCTGCGGCTTTGCTCCCCCTCTGGCCGCGGGCGCCCGGCGTGCTCAGAGGTCCGTGCTTTTGGGGAGGCTCCCTGATGCCGTGACCCGCCGTCCTTCTGGTACCCCTTGAAGATCGCCCACAGCAGCCAAGCGACCAGGCCGATGATGACCAGATTCAGCAGGATCGCGAACGGTCCCACAATATTCGGGGTGAAAACGTTGATCGCGCCGATACCGCCCAGGATCGCCGCTCCCCAGAACCCGCTGGGGTAGGAGCCGCGCAGCGCCTGCTGAGCGTGGATGCGGCCCTGGGCATCGGGCAGGAACATCCAGGCCAGTCCGTAGAACAGGGCCATCGGTGAGAAGAAGATGAAGAATGCGATGACGCCCAGTCCGCGCACAAGTGCGGCATCCCAGCCCAGCCGAGTGGCCAGTGCGGCAAATACGCCGCCTGCCCAGGAGCCGTCGGGACGGTGCACGCCCAGGGAGCGTGTCCAGTCGAAAATCTGATGGCCGGCTTCACGGCGGTCCTGCTCTGATGTGCTCATGGCTCAAGTCTCCCGTCCGGGGCACCCAGGCCGCTATGCGGGACCGCCCTGATCCAACCCTGATCCCCACCCCGAAATCCCCTGCCGGCCCGGCGTGACGGGCTCAGGGCGTGACACTATGGGACTGTGGAGACCACGACGACGCCGGAGGGCCAGCTGCCCCAGCGGCCACCGCTGCGCCGCGCCCTGGACACCCCGGTGGCAGGGGTGTGCCTGGGTGTAGCCCGCCATCTGGGGCTCTCTGTGCCCCTGGTGCGGGTGGTGTTCATCGTGCTGGCTCTGGCCGGAGTGGGCCTGCTGCTCTACTGCTGGCTGTGGATCTTTGTACCCACCCAGGAGGAGCCCACCCCGGAGGCCGCCCGGCGCGGTCTGAGCGGACCGGCGCTGGAGCAGACGGATCAGCCGGCTCCGAGTAGCGGCACCGGCGCAGCTGGCCGCAGCGCAAAGGTGCAGCGCGGCCTGGACAGCCTGACCTCCTCCCCCGAGGTGCTGCTGGGCGGGGTGCTGCTGGGCCTGGGAGCAGTCTTCATGGTCCAGCTGCTGGGGTTCCACATCGACTGGCGCCTGGTGCTGGCCCCGGCGGTGATTCTCTCCGGGGTGATCCTGGCCTGGTCGCAGATCGACCGCACCCAGGCAGAGGGTGCCGACCCGGCTCACCGCAGCGCCGCCCTGTGGCAGGTGGGCATCGGCGCTGGCCTGGTGATGGTGGCCGTGCTGGTCATCGCCGGCGGACTGGTCGGGACCGGTCAGCTGATCACCGGGATCATCGTAGGTGCGATGCTGCTGGGCGGCCTGGCTCTGGTGCTGGCGCCCTGGTTCATCAGGCTCTACCGCACCTCCCAGGTTGAGCGCGAGCGCGCGGCCGCAGAGGCGGAACGGGCCGATATCGCGGCCCACTTGCACGACTCAGTGCTTCAGACTCTGGCGATGATCCAGAAGCAGAAGGCCGACCCCGCCGCAGTGGAGCGGCTGGCCCGCGGCCAGGAGCGCCAGCTGCGGTCTTGGCTCTACCGGCAGAACGCGCAGGCCACCGGCAGCCTGAAGGATCAAATCCTGGCGGTGGCCGCTGAGCTGGAGGAGCTGCATTCGGTGCCTGTGGATGTGGTCGCGGTGGGGGAGTCCCGCCGCAGCCAGCACGCCCCACTCGTCGCCGCAGCCCGGGAAGCCATCCTCAACGCCATCAAACACGCTGGGCCGGCCTCGGTGTACATCGAGTCCACTGAACAGGAGGACGCCGTGTTCGTCCGCGACCGCGGGGACGGATTCGACCTGGAGACCATTGCCGGAGACCGGATGGGAGTCCGGGAGTCCATCATCGGGCGCATGCACCGGGCCGGGGGAAGGGCCCGGATCCGTTCTACCGGCAGCGGCACCGAGGTCCAGCTGTTCCTGCCGGTGGACGCCCAGCCGAAGACCAACGGCAATAACGGATCAGCCGCCTCCGGCGGCCCCGCGCAGAAAGTGAGTGAACATGAGTGAGAACCACCCAGGGCGGCGCCGCGTGGTGATCGTCGATGACCACGGCATCTTCCGGTCCGGGCTGAAGGCCGAGCTCGGTGATGCCGTAGAGGTGATCGGTGAGGCACCCACAGTGGATGAGGCCGCGCAGGTGATCCGTGAGTCCCTGCCCGAGGTGGTGCTGCTGGATGTGCACCTGCCCGGCGGCACCGGCGGAGGCGGGGCCGAGGTGGTCAAGCTCTGCCGCGACCTGCTGGAGGAGGTCCGGTTCCTAGCGATCAGCGTCTCCGATGAAGCCACCGACGTGGTCTCGGTGATCCGAGCCGGGGCCAGGGGCTATGTCACCAAAACCATCAGCACCGAGGAGCTGATCGGCGCCATCGACGCGGTGGCAGCAGGCGACGCCGTCTTCTCACCTCGGCTGGCGGGCTTTGTGCTGGATGCCTTCGGCACCTCCGGGCTGGTCGAGGATGTCCGCGACGAGGAGCTGGACCGGCTTTCGGCCAGAGAGGTGGAGGTGATGCGGCTGATCGCCCGCGGCTACACCTACCGGGAGATCGCCTCGGAACTGTTCATCTCGATCAAGACGGTGGAGACCCATGTGTCCAAGGTGCTGCGCAAACTGCAGCTGAGCTCCCGGCACGAGCTCACCCGGTGGGCCGAACAGCGCCGGATCGTGTGAGCTGGCAGGATCCGCTGGGAACTGCCGCCGAAACTAGCGCAGCAGGGCGGGGATCTGACCGGGATGGTCCACTACATCGGTGATCCAGCCGGCGTTGAGCCCCTGGGCGATCTCCGCATCCTCCCCGGAGCCGCCCCGGGTGATGATCCGCCGGCCGATCCCCACCTGCTGGGCTCCGTAGGCATCGTTGAAGGGCTTATCGCCCACCATTACTGCATGCTCCGGCGCCACCCCGGCCATCTGCAGGGCATAGGTGAAGATCGCCGGATGGGGCTTCTTCAGGCCGAACTCGTCCGAGCACACCCAGCCGGCAATGTGCTCGCCCAGCCCGTAGCCGCGGATGATGCTCCGCACCCCGGCTCCGCAGATGGTGTTGGAGACCACGACCACACGCCGGGCAGTCTGCGAGCAGAACTGAAGCAGCTCGCGGGTGCCTTCCCGCTCGGTCTTCACCGACTTGGAGCCGTACAGCGCCATCTGCAGCTGCTCGGCCTCAGCCAGCAGGGCCTGTCGCTGCCGCGGGGAGACCAGCCCTTCGGTGAACTCGCCCCAGTACTGCCGAGGCGTGATCTCCCGGTAGCTGGCATCCTCATCCCGGGAGTCCTTATACACCTTGTACTGCTCGTGGGCGGCCTGGACGATCTCCAGCCCACGGCCCGGTGCCACGGGGGTCCCGGCCCGGCTCAGCACCGACTCCAGTGCAGCTGCGGCAGCGGTGAAGGGAGCCTGCGGCTTCACCGAGTGCGAGACCACCCCACCGTGGTCCAGCAGAACGGCCTGGTTCTGCACCTTAGGCAGGGTCAGGTACGACGCCGCCGGGCTGGCAGTGGCTGCCGGCACCGGGGTGGGGCTTTCGGCAGGGGAGGCGAGGGGGGCGTCGTCGTAGTCTGTGGCGGCCTGCAGCAGCTGAAGCAGTTCAGCAGGATCCTCCACGGTGGCCTCCGGTGTGTCGTGCACCGGGAGGGGCGGCTCATCGGTGTGCTGGGAGCGGGTCAGCACCACCGCCCCCACCCCGGCGCGCCGCCCTGCCACCAGATCGCGGTCCAGAGTGTCGCCCACATACCAGCAGTCAGTCAGATCAGCCCCCAGGGCCGCGGCGGCACGACGGAGCATATCCGGGTGCGGCTTGCGGATCCCGGCCTCATCGGAGTAGATCTGCACGCCGAAGGCGTCATGGATCCCCAGGTCGGCCAGAATACGGCGGTGGCTGCGACCAGAGTGCGCATTGGAGACGATCCCCAGGGATATGCCCTGCTGCTGGGCATAGGTGATGAGCTCGCGCGCCCCGGGGCGGATGTTGTGATCGGTGAGCACGGTGGCCATCTGGTCCAGCACCTCCGCGCCCTCGCCGGTGAGCACCGCCCGGGCCGGATCCGGCAGCTCGGCGAAGTAGAACTCCATAATCTCGGCCACAGTCAGCTCCTGCGGAGCAAGCCGGCGGGAAGAGGAGTGCTTCCAGTGCTTCAGCGCCGTGGCGCCGGCCTCCAATGCGGCCTCCAGCTGGGCAGCGGGGAGCTGCAGTCCCGCGGCGGCCAGGCGATGCCTGAGTGCTTCAGCGAACTGGGCGCGCCCTTCTGGGCGCTTGGCGGTAAGAATGATCACCCCGCCGAAGTCCAGCAGCAGCGCCTTGGGGCGGCGGGCCAGCCGGTCTGCTGCTACACGAGAGCAGAGGGCTGGTTCCGGCCTCGCGGCGGGCGGTGCGGAGGGCGCGGTGGAGGTCATAGGAGCCTTTCAGCTGGAACGGTTCAGAAGCACAACGAGGGCGAAATTACGAATGCGCGGTGACGGTTGAGCGGACGGTAGGTAAACAGTTGTGGAACGTTCCACAACAATCTGCTGGAACGCAACAGTTTGGTCCGATTTCGCTACTTTCGCCGCCTAATCTGGCCCTCATGGCCAGCCTTACGACCTCTGTTGCGCAGCGCCGCCGTGCCGGGCGCAGACCCACTATTCATGACGTCGCCGAGGCTGCAGGAGTCTCCAAATCAGCAGTGAGCCTGGCTATCCGCAATCAGCGCGGAGTCTCCGAGGCCACCAGGGAGCACATCCTGCAGGTGGCGCAGGAGTTGGGCTACCGGTCCAATGTCTGGGCCCGCTCCCTGGTGCAGGGGCGCACCGGGCTGATCGGCATTCTGCTGCAGGATCTGGGCAACAGCTACCACCGGGACGTCACCGCGGGGGTGGAGGATGCTGCAGTGGCCAACGACCTTCGCCTGGTCATCGGGCATGGACGCCGCGACGCCAAGCGGCTGCAGGGGGAGTTGGATTCCCTGCTCGCCCTGGGTGTGGAGGGCGTGGTGATCGTCTCCTCCTGGGTTCCTCCGCAGTACCTGGAGCGGATCGGCAGACGGGTGCCGCTGGTGGTCGTGGGCCGGCTGCCGCACCGGGTGCCCGGTGTGGACACTGTGGCCAACCGCGATGAGGAGGGTGCCAAACAGGCAGTGGAGCATCTGATCGGATTGGGACACACCCGGATCGCGCACCTTACCGGTTCCGCCCGGCCGGCGGCCATGCACCGGCGGGGCGCCTTCAGCGAGGTAATGCGCAGAACGTTCCCGGATGTGGACCCCCAGGTGGAGGGCCCGGAGCAGCTGGAGGCCGCCATCAAATACCTGGTGTTCCAGATCCAGCAGGAGAAGGGCGCCCCCACAGCCGTGTTCACCCAGAATGACCGGGTGGCCGCCGATCTGGTAGGCGCCTGCCTTGATGCCGGACTCAACCTGCCCGAGCAGCTGAGCATTGTGGGCTACGACAACTCCAGCGTCTGCCAGATGCTGCGGCCCCAGCTGACCACCGTGGATCAGCCCCGGGCCCGGATGGGGGAGCTGGCCCTTGAGATGCTCCGCGAACGGATCGCCGGGCGCACTGACGATAAGCACATCACCATCGCTCCCAAGCTGGTGGTCCGGGACTCCACCGCAGCCCCGCGCGGCTGAGCTGGTCCCGGCGGCGGGGAAACCCCGCTCGCTCCCTGACGTGGCCCGCACAACCGGTCCCCGGTTGCACGGGACCCCAACGTCAGGGGTCCGTCTCGGCCGCGTTGCCGCGGCCTTCACGCCTGAAGGCTGGTCCCGGCGGCGGGGAAACCCCGCT
>NZ_WRPM01000094.1 GCF_009758175.1 Nesterenkonia alkaliphila | reverse complement strand
TCCAGTTCGTGGCATACCCCATTCTACAACTAATCCAACGAATTACTGACGCACGACACTAGGAGCTGACCATGATTACTGCTATCACCATGATCAAGACCGATCCGGACAGGATTCCGGAGACCGCTCAGGAGATCGCCGACATTGAGGAGGTCGAGGCGGTGTACTCGGTCACCGGTGCCTGGGACCTGGTGGTGATGGTCAAGGTTCCGGACTTCGAGGACCTCAGTGAGCTTGTCCCAGGGAAGATCTCCAAGGCTGGGACCATCCACAGCACCGAGACGATGGTTGCCTTCCAGACCTTCTCCCAACGGGACCTGGAGGTGGGTTTCGCCCTGGGTGGGGACTGAGTGCCCATGGAACGTAGAATGAACGGGTCACTCGCACTGAACTGAAGCAAAGGACTGGTCGTGACTGAACGCGTACTCTCGGGCATGCAGCCCACCGGAGACTCCCTGCACCTGGGCAGCTATATCGGCGCGCTGCTGAACTGGATCAAGACCCAGCAGGAGTATGACGCGTTCTTCATGATTGTGGACCTGCACGCGATCACCGTGCCGCAGGATCCCGAGGTGCTGCGCGAGGCGACCCGTCGCACCGCCGCGCAGTACATCGCCGGCGGCATCGATCCCGAGCGCTCCACCCTGTTCGTGCAGTCCCATGTGCCGGAGCACACTCAGCTGGCCTGGGTGCTGATGACCCAGACCGGGATGGGCGAAGCCGGACGGATGACCCAGTTCAAGGACAAGTCCGCCAAACAGGGCGCCGACTCGGCAGGAGTGGGACTGTTCACCTACCCGATCCTGCAGGCTGCAGACATTCTGCTCTACCAGCCCTACGGGGTCCCAGTGGGGGAGGACCAGAAGCAGCACATCGAGCTCACCCGGGACTTGGCCCAACGGTTCAACCACCGGTTCGGCGAGACCTTCCGGATCCCCAAGCCGTTGATCCCGGAGGTGGGTGCAAGGATCTACGACCTGCAGGACCCCAGTGTGAAGATGTCCAAATCCGCCTCCTCACCCACCGGGCTGATCAACCTCACCGACACGGATAAGCAGATCGCCAAGAAGATCAAGTCCGCAGTCACCGACGACGGCACTGAGATCCGCTTCGACCGGGAGGCCAAGCCCGGTGTCTCCAACCTGCTGAGCATCTACTCGGTGCTCTCCGGCAAGGGCATCGACCAGTTGGTGGAGGAGTATCAGGGCAAGATGTACGGCCACCTCAAAGTGGACCTGGCCGAGCTCGCGGTGGGGACCTTGGGCCCGATCCGGGACCGCGCGGCCGAGCTGCTCCAGGACCCCGCCGAGCTGGACGCCCTGCTGGCGAAGGGGGCGGCCAAGGCGCGGGAGACCGCTGCGCCCACCCTGGCTGAGGCGTACCAGAAGGTGGGCTTCCTGCCGGCGGCCGGCTGAGCGCTATGGCCTACCCCTCCAGACTCCGCCCCAGGACCCAGAACGGGGGTCCGGGAAACCAGCAGCAGGAGGGCAATGGGATCCTTGAAGCCGCCAAGGCCCGGATGGAGAAGCTCGACAGCAGGCGCGAGGTCAGGGCTAAGGTCAACCCGCTGAACATCGAACGCCTGAAACAGGATGAGCTGCAGGCCCGGATGGCCTACGGCCGGGCCCGCCGCCAGGGCCGCAGCGGGATCAAACTTCTGGGCCCGATGCTGGGCTGGGGCGTGGCGCGGCTGAACCGCACCCGGCTCCTTCGGGCCCTCAACCTGTTCTTCTTCCGCTACGGCACAGTGATGGCCGCCGGTGCCGCCTACATGATGTTCTTCTCGGTGGCTGCCATGCTGTTCGCCGGGTTCTCCATCGCCGGATTGGTCATCGGCGGCAATGAGCGCTACCAGGCGCTGATCGTGGAGGCCGTGGACACCATGATCCCCGGGCTGATCGGCTACGGGGAGAACCACCTGGCCTCACCCAGCGAGCTGTTCGCCACCAGCGGGTACGGGATCGGGCTGGCGGTGTCGCTGACGCTGACCGTGATCACCTCGCTGTCCTGGATGCACGGGCTTCGTTCCGGCATCCGCAGCATCTGGGAGCGCCCGTTGATGGCGGAGAACGTGATCCTGGTCAAGGGCCGGGATCTGCTGCTGATGCTGCTGCTCGGCCTGATCCTGCTCACCACGGCAGTGCTGGGTGTGGCCAGCACCCTGTTCATCGAGGAGATCTGGCAGTTCCTGGGCTGGGACGACCAGGGTATTGCCAGACGCTTGGCTCGGGCTGCCACGCTGGTGATATCTCTGGGTCTGGACATGACGGTGGCGGTGCTGCTGATGCGGGTGGCCTCCCGGTTGGTGATGCCGGTCTCCGCCCTCTGGCAGTCGGCGCTGATCGCAGGGATCGGAGCCTCGCTGCTGCGTCTGGGCTCCACCACGCTGCTGAACAACTTCGCTGACACTGAGAACCCGGTGCTGGCCCCCTTCGCCACCGTGCTGGGCCTGTTCTTCTACTTCTACCTGTTCAGCCTGGTCTACCTCATGGCCTCAGCCTGGGGGGCTGTGGCCGCCTCCGACCACGCCCAGCGGGCCTGAGTGAGGCGGTGGGGCTTTTACTGGACAGAGAGCATCTCCGGGGAGTCAGATAGCCTCCTGAGAAAGGGAGGATATGCCAGAGGCCCGGTCGGTGAGAACCGCCGGACCTCTGGTAAAGATCTAACAGGGAGACCTGCCCCTGCTTTCAGGTTCTATTCTACGCTAGTTCAGAGTGGACGTCGATCGAACGGAGTAGAGCCCTGTATGCCCAGCTTGAACCGCACCTAGCTGCTGCCCGGTTGGCACCATACCTGCGGGCCTGCGGAGGAAACCGTAGAGATGCCATCCGTCTCTATCAGTGGAACATCGAGCTCTCCGGGGCTGTCTATCAGGCTTTGCATGTGGTTGAGGTCGTGCTCCGCAACGCTATCGATGCGCAGCTGTGCCGATGGAACCCTGCTCAAGTCGAGCTTCCAGTGGCCGGAATTTCGGCAGCGACTGGTTATTGGACCCGGCCCCACTGCTTCAACGTTTGGTCCGAGAAAACGAACTTAAGACAGCTCACCGCCGGGCTCAGCAGGCGATTCGAAAACAAAAACGCCCTGTTGCTCATGCCGATTTGCTGGCACAGCTTTCGTTCGGAACCTGGCGGTTTCTTCTTCCCGACAAAGACCCCGGTCGCCAGCTGCTTTGGCGTGACGCTCTGCATGCTGCATTCCCGCAGTTGAATCGGAAGCCCAGACAGCTGGTCGAGTCGGTGGATGGTATTTATCGGCTGCGCAATCGTGTGGCTCACTTAGAGCCGCTGCTGAGTATGGGAGAGGTGCGGCGACAGTACGAGAACATGCGGCTGGTACTCGGCGAGATCAGCCCGACAGTACAGACGTGGTTTGTCTCGAATCAACGTGTGACAGCTGTCAATGGCCAGTGAGAAGTGCCCATAGGCGGCCACCAGAACAGCCCGTTGGTGGCCACTAGAACTGCCCACTTATGGCCAGCAGATCTGCCCACCGGGGTTGTGGTGGCACTGGCCATGCAGGGCTTGGGGACTCAGTTCATGGTAGTGACTCCTTTCCCGCCCAGGGCCTGGGTCAGACGAACCGACTCCCCGCTGGTCTGGCACAGATGAGCGTGGTGGAGTAGCCGGTCCACGGTGGCGGTGGCCAGGGTTTTGGGCATCAGCTCATCAAACCCTGCGGGGTGCAGATTCGACGAGACCGCGATGGAGCGTTTCTCGTAGGCGGCATCAACGATCCGGTAGAGTCCCTCGGCAGCATCAGCTCCGACCTCCAGCAGCCCGATGTCATCGATGATGATCAACTCCGCACGCAGGATCCGGGTCACGACCTTGGTGACGGTGTCATCACCGCGGTGGGCCCGGACCAGGGCCCCGAGGTCCTCTAACCGAAACCAAGCCACCCGGTGGCCTGCCTCTACAGCCTGCTGGCCCAGGGCTTCGAGGAAGAAGGTC
>NZ_WRPM01000093.1 GCF_009758175.1 Nesterenkonia alkaliphila | reverse complement strand
CTCGGCGGCGACCTGCTCGGCCACCGTCTGGTTATCCCCGGTCAAGAGCACCGGGGTCAGGCCCTGAAGCGGCCTGGGTTTCGTTCCATGCTTAGACCACCGCAGGCGCGAGGGTCAGATCTTGAGTGTAGGTGGCTTCGACCTCTGCTGGGGTTCTGTAGTCAAGGCTCTCGTGTAGCCGGCGGGTGTTCCACCACTGCACCCAGTCCAGAGTGGCGATCTCCACCGCAGCCACAGAGGGCCAAACCCGACGAGAACGGATGATCTCAGCCTTGTAGAGGCCGTTGACAGCCTCAGCCAGGGCATTGTCATACGAATCCCCCACGGAACCGACTGAGGCGGCCACCCCATGCGCGGCAAGGGCCTCGGTGTAGGCCAGACTGACGTATTGAACTCCTCGATCCGAATTAACCGGAATTCGGGTTAACAGCGACGCCGGGTCCCAGGACACCTCCCTGGCCTTCACCGAAGCCCTGGAGGAGGCCGGGATCACCGGGTCGATTGGCAGTGTTGGGGACAATGCCGCTGCGGAGACGTTCTTCGCTACGTTGAAAAATGAGATGTATCACCAGCAGGTCTTAACTACCCGGTCCCGGTCAAGGTTCGCTGTGGCCGAGTACATCGAGGTCTTCTACAACCGGTGTCGACGACATTCAAGCCTCGGGTACCGGGCACCAGCCACAGCCTGGGCCGAGCACCAACAACCCGCCGCCGCGGATCTACCCGAAGCGGCCTGACCACACACGAACTGTTCAAAATTCTTGACACAGCCCAGTGCTGGCCTGGGCACTGGAGGACATCAAGGCGCCCTGCCTTGGCCCGGGACGGCCCCGGACCCGTCCTGATGCTGTGATCGTGGACAAGGCCCACTCCAACGGCGTGAACCGGCGGATGCTGCGAGGGCGAGGCATCACCGCTGTCATTCCCCTCAAGAGCGATGAGATCACCGCCCGACAACGACGCGGGCCGGCAGGCGGCCGACCACCCAGCTTCGATGCCGAAACCTACAAAGACCGCAACGTCATCGAACGAGCCTTCAGCCTCTTCAAGCAATGGCGTGCACTAGCCACCCGCTACGACAAACTCGCCACCGTCTACCGCGGCGGCGTCGTCCTCGCCGCGATCCTCACCTAGCTACGCCTCTAGAGACATGCCCTAGTAGTTCGCCAGGTGATCGGCATTTCCCGATGATTTGTGAGAGATTCACAGCGTCTTGCCCATGCCGGAGTCTGGACGCACTTCGGGATATCTGGGAGTCCCGGGATTACAGAGAACGACCCTCATCGCGTCGGCTGGCATCTCGGCGCGCATCAGGTTGGGTCTGTGGTCGAATTGCGAGAATGCTGCGGAGAGCACCAGCGGCATGACGCTTCTGGGTGGCTTGATCCGAGCCGCGTATCTGCTGCACGTCACCGAGCGGTGCTGGTTCTTCGATGTCATAGCGGTGTCGGTACAGTGCGATGGTTGCTGCGCTCTCCATCCAGGCTGCGCGTGCGCGCGCACGCATCGGCGGAGTCCCTAGATGCTTGGTCCACGTCCTATCTGTGTCGAGGGCGTGTCCTAGGAGTCGGTGGGCTCCTGCTTCAATGAGTTTCTGGCGTGCTGTAAGCGCTGTCTGTATGTCGTCCTCGAGGGGACCAGACGGTGTGGGGATGAGCCCGCCGACGCGGGGCCGGATGTCGCGCTGGCGCGTGAGCGTATGGGTGGCCTTTTCGATGATGTTTGCCAGCTTGGCAGCGGGATCATCGTGGTCCTCGCCCGCCCCAATGGAGGGGGCCATCAAGGTGAGGATCCTGGTGACGTTATGGCCGTCGGCTTCGTGGCGGGATAGTGCTGCTTCGAGGCGTTCGTAGTAGGGGCTGGTGAACACGGTCTCGGATACATCAGGCGTGAACGGGGCGACGTCGAGCAGGGTCTCCCAACGCTCGTGCTCGGCTTCGCGGGCGAGCACGTCGTATTCATCCATTAGGGTCTTGAGGGACGCGTGCCGGTCGGTCTCTGCTTTGAGGGTTTCGGTGGCCGAGAGGTCGGTGTCGCTGCGCGCGAGCGTCCGGGCCAGCTGCTCGGCCCGGGTCAGCTCCTCTGGCGGGTCGAGATGGAGTTCAGGCTCGTGCGGGTCGGGCTGCACGACATAGGCATGGTTCGACTCACGCCCGCGGGTCATCGCGACATAGAGCAGTTCCCGGGATGCGCTGTCGGGGTCGATGAGCGCATGCGCGGTATCGACGGTCGATCCTTGTGCCCGGTGCGCGGTGGTGGCGTATCCGAGCTCCACATGCTCGGCCACGTACCGGGCCGGCAGCATGAGGGCCGTGCCGTGGGGCTGGTCGCCCTTGCCGAGGCGTCGCACGGTCAGCGACCCATCCTGGCCGTGCTGGTCTACGCGCCAACGGTCGCCGTTCTTGACCCAGCTCATGCTCCCGGTGGTCAGCCGGCGCTCGTTACGGCGCGTGACGATTAGGTCCCCGCGCCCTGCGGCGGTCCCGTCACGTAGCGTGACGCCCTGTTCCTCGACGTGTCCGGTGGTGATGAGGTCGGCGCGGGCGCGCTGGTTGAGTGCGGCAACCGTCTCGGCGTTGCCGGCGATCATGAGCGTGGAGTGCCCGGTCTCGCGGTCGGCCTGCCATGCCTGGTAGAGCGCATCGAGCATGTCCTCGATCTCGCCGTCGTGCAGGCGGCGCTCATCCTCATAGGTATCGAGGGCGGAGGTCTTGCCGCGGCGCAGGTCCATGCTGGCCTTCTTCTCCCAGTTGTGGGTGAACCGGTGGATGCCAGTGAGCGTGGGAACGCGGTCCCGGTGGCGGACGAGCATACCGAATGCCCCACCGGTTTCCACACTGGCCAGCTGAGCCCAATCCCCCACAAGCACGACCTTCGCGCCGACCTTGGTGGCATGCGTGGTGATCCTGTCTAGGGTCAATGTGCCGGCAAGAGAGGCTTCATCGAGCAGGACGAGTTGTCCCGCAGCAAGATCCCATCGGCCTTTATCGTGTTCATAGAGGAACTTGGCGGTGTTCTCTGCCCGCACGTCCAGCGATTCGCCGAGGACCTCGGCAGCTGTCGCTGACGGTGCCAAGCCGATCACGGATGACTTTCCGTGTTCGGCAACCCATGCGCGTTGCAGCGCACGTAGAGCCGTGGTTTTCCCCGACCCGGCCGGACCAACCAGCAGGTCCAGGGTGAGCCTGGACCGTGCGATCTTGATGACCGCACTCGCCTGATCCGCGGTGAGCTGGACCCCGTCAACCTTCCGTCTGCTGTGGCGGCGCACTCTTCTCTCGTACAGATCGGGCGCCCTCGCGTGGTCGGCATGCTCGAGCAAACGGTGTTCGGCGTCGAGGATCTTCTGGGAGGTGTAGGCGATCTGGTCTGCCGGCTGAAACCGATTCGTTCCCTCCACTTCGAGGTAGTGTTCGGGCACAGGACGGTCGTAGCCGGGGCTCAGGCGCACCGAGGAAGCCTCTGCCTGGTGGACGACGCGGTCGAGCGCCATGGTGCGCTCTTCGGTCGTGGCGAACCGGATGTTCATGAGTTGACGCATCGCTTCGGCGTGGAGGTTCCATCGCGACCAGGTGACCCGCCGGTCCCCTACCGCGATCAACACCTTCTCCACGACATTACTGATCTGCTTTGAGGTCAGATGATCGGCGCGTACTGCCGTGTGGGAGTTCCGTGTGAGCATGCGTTGCACCCAGAAGGTTGCGTCTTCGCCCACCAGCTCTGTGGCGCGGGCACGCCACTTCGCGGTCAGCTCGGCCAGGGAGTGCAATTCTTTCTCCGGGCGGGTCTCCAGCGTTGCTTGCTGGCGCAACCGTGCGATCGCGGTCTTCGACGGCGCGTGCCCATGGGTAGCGGTGTACTCATCGATCAGCCGCCGGGTGGCCTGTGCGATGCCCTCGGCCCCGTCGGTCGTGCCGATAGAGCGTTGGGAGAACGAAGCGATGAGCTCGGCGGGCACCCCGTCGATTTCCCACCCCGGGTTGCGGTCCTTCCCACGGTCGACCTCTGTCCAGGACACACCAAGCATGCGTGTGGTGTGATCGGCCAGCAGCGCGTTATACGTTGCCGAGAGAGCGACAGTGGCACGGTGCAAGGTCCGGGAGTCCAGGCTTCGCCACCGGCCGTCCACGCCCTGAACCTTGTTCGAGACGACCAGGTGCGTGTGCAGTTGGGGGTCTGCCGCCCGGGAGTCGTAGTGGTCGAAGCCGGCAGCGATCACCCCGGTCACGGGCATACGCGAGAGCCCGCCATGTCCGACCCGAGTGGCAGCGACCCGGGCTTCGAGCACAGCCAGGGTCTCGCGCACGGCGGCATGGTGTGCCTCGGCAACGAGTGATTGCGTGGCGGCATCGGCAACGCCCCACAGGACGCTGACGGACTTCGGAGGCGAGAACGTCAGGTCAAACCCTGCAACAGCTTTCCTCTGCTTGCGTGCAATCTCTTCGTTGCGGATCTCCTCAATGGCCCGCCCTCGCGCTTGGTCTGTCAGTGAGTCGGGCAGGCGCGCAATGCGCGTGGCAATGCGGTCATGCGCCGAGCGCATCTTCGGGTACGGCAAGCCGAGCTTCGAACCGGTCAGTGGGTGCACGCCACGGCCGAGGAGCTTCTCAAGGTGCTCCTCGGTCACCGTGTCGCCCGCGGCAAGCGCCGTCCCCTGTCCTGTGTCGAGGCTGTTGAGACCGTGCCCAGTCCAGGTGCCGGGCGGACAGCCAGATTCGGTGTAGTAGCGGGTCAGGGACGTACCCGCCTCGCGGGGAACGTCCGCAGTGGCGACGGATTTCAGGAGGTACTCGTAGCCGGATCCAGACGACATCACACGGATCGTCATCACCATTACGAGCCTCTTCCCGAGACGGTTCGGGCAGGACCGCCTCGGGGGTTAGGTGCGCGTCAGCGCACCCCGGGCACCGCTGGTGCCAACAGTGTGTGGGTCTGTGGGTCTCCGGGAGACGTGGAGAAATAACAAGGGTGCCCTGTGCTGCGGCTCCGCCGGGCCTGCTCACTTCTCAAGTGATACTGGACAATAGGTCCTATGCGGGAGATTGAGAGCTTTACCGACCTGCTGCCGTGCTCTACTGAAGTCGTCCAAGTCCTTGGAGAGCTCAGGGATGTCCCTCATGTGTGGCCGGAAGAAGACGCCAGTGTGGCGTGTGCCGTTCCACGTCGACAGGCAGAGTTCGCAACAACCCGAGAGTGCGCTCGCCGAGCGCTCGAACGGCTCGGCTATCTTCCGCGTGCGATCCCCGTGGGGGCACATCGTGAACCGGGCTGGCCGCCCGGGGCCGTCGGCAGCCTGACCCATGGCGCGGGCCTGTGCGCTGCGGCCGTGGCGCTGAAGTCGGCCTGTCGATCGGTCGGCATCGACGTGGAGTACAACAAGGCCCTGCCAGCAGACACCCTTGAGTTCGTTGCCGGTGCAGCCGAGCGTTCGGCTCTGGCATTGCTCGGAGCGTCGGAGCCACTTATTGCGTGGGATCGGCTCTTGTTCAGTGCGAAGGAGGCAATCTTCAAGGCATGGTTCCCAATCACGGGAACGTGGCTGGACTTCACCGAATGCACGGTGAGGATCGACGCCCCTAGGGGCAGGTTCCGTGGTGTTCTCCACCCCGAGGGAGATACTCACTGGGAGTTTGGCATCATGTCGATCGAGGGGCGCTGGGGTCTGATGGGTTCACGGTTGTTGACCGCCGTGGTTGTGCCACACGATGAAGCACACAGGCGCTAGACGTCGGCGGAGACTTCACCGAGTGCGTCCTCGATACTGGCGATGTTGAGTGCCCGGCGAGCTGAGACGCCGTCACGTTCCCATCGGTCCAGGTCGAGGATCCACACCTCGGATGGCTGACACGCGAGGAGACGTTGAGGCCCGGGACCATCCAGCTCCTCTAGCGGGAGCGCGTGCGCTTGGGCGTCGGCCGCGTCGGGGAACATCTGTGCGTAGAACGGCGGTGCCGTGGCTTCCAGCTCGGGTCCGGTAAGGGGCCAGCATGGTCCGCGGAGTTGCAGGCCATCCAGTCCATGCGGTGTGCCGGGGAGGGTGGAGATGGTGGCCGCGGCGAGGCCGGTGGTGGCGATGTCGCGAAAGTGCCGAGAAGCGACGGCGGAGCCGACGACGAGTCGGAAGGGGTTGGTGAACCAGGCGTATTGCAGCTGGGCTGCCCAGGGTCCTTCCTCGGGTGTGGCGGTGGCCAGGGAGAGGTATCCGGCGCCGCGGATGATCTTGGCGGCACGGTCTGCGACAGCGTGGTCATTGCTACGCGTGGTCATGGGTGGGTCTCAGCTGCATGGGAAGTTCGAGGAGGTCGTTGCCGATGAAGGTTGGACCGGCATAGTCGTTGATATCGCCGATGACCTGCGCGTGTGGGAAAGCCTGGCAGAACAGGGTCACTGCGACCTCGGCTTCGAGGATGGCGAGGTTCGAGCCGGGACAGCGGTGCACGCCGAGTCCGAAGGCCAGGTGCTGCGGTTCGGTGCGGTCGGGGTCGAACTGTTCGGCATGGGGGTTGATCGTCTCATCTCGGCCGTGTCCGCCGTAGTTGAGCAGGATGGGTTCGCCGGCGCGGATGATCACGTCTTCGCCGAGGTCGATGTCGGCCAGGGCCCATCGCATGGGCAGGTTCATCACCGGGCAGTCCTTGCGTAAGGATTCCTCGATGATCGGCCGGGGATCGGTCCCTGCTGCGAGGGCCTGGCGGGCGTGCGGGCAGCGGGTGAGGTCGGCGAGGGCGTGGTCGATGAGGTTGATGGTGGTCTGGCTGCCTCCGCCGATCATGAGCAGGAGGGTCGCGATGAGTTCGTCTTCGGTGAGGGGGTCGTCTTCCTTCTCGCTTTCTGCGATGAGGATGCTGGTGAGGTCATCGGTTGGGCGGGAGCGTTTCTCAGCGATGAGGGTCCCCATGGCGGCGAGTAGGTCGATGTTGAGCTGTGTGGCCTCTGCCTCGGTTAGGTCGTCGGTGCGGGCGACGAGGCGGAACACGCGCAAGACCTCGGGGCGAAGCTCTGCGGGGATGCCGAGCAGGTCGCAGATCACCAGTGTGGGGACTTGGTATGAGTACTCGGCGTGAACGTCGACGCTGGCTCCGGCGGGATGGCGGGAGAGGTTGTCGATGAGCCCATGGACCGAGTCCTCGATCGCCGGGCGCAGACGTTGGATGCGCCGGTTGGTCAGTGAAGGCACTACGACGCGGCGCAGTCGTGCGTGCTCGGCGCCGTCCTTGGTCGTCATGTTCTGCAGATCGATCCACGGGGCCAGCCACGCGACTTCCCCGGGCTCGTACGTGGGCACGGCCCGGGTGACGTCGCGGGAGACATCGGGGTGGGCGAGTAGATAGGACACGGTCTCGCCACGCACGACGGACCAGGCAGTGAGTCCCTCGGGGAGCTTGACAGGTACTGCGGGGCCGAGCTCTCTGAGCTCCTCGGTCTTGGCGTACATGCACTGGCCGGCGCGGCTGGGCATTGTGGTGGCTGCGGCGATATGGAACGGGATGGGCATGAGTATCTCCTTAAGGTGCGGCCTGCGGTGTGCATACGGTGACCATGCGTTGCCAGAAGAGGTCTTCGAACACGGCCAGGTGCCCGGCCAACTGAAGTGCCGGATTATGGGCGGCAGTCGGTGCTTCGGTGAGGAGGGACTCGATGGCGTGGATCTCTTCGTCATCGACATGACCGAAGTAGGCGAAGTGCTCAAGCCCGCTATCGGTGAAGGCACCGGTGTCGGCGAGAGCTTCGCGCAGGTGGCGGTAGCACCGGGTCGAGGCGCGCACGAGATGCAGAAAACTGACCGGGTAGTCCCAACAGGTGCCCGTGACAGCGATACGGGCGATGTGCGCCGGGTAGCCCATCGCCACCGCATCCAAGCAGGTACTGGCTTCCGGTTCGGTGAAGGGGGTGACGAAGGGCTGCAGGAGTCGGTGGGCTTCCCGCTCCGACTCGTGGCTGAGCGTGTAGAACTCCTCGACGGGGGTGCCTCGATGCCGGTCGACCATCAGCTTCGTCGAGGCAATATTGGACGCGACGAGCGCGTCGAGATGAGTGGCCAGGGGCGCGAGATCCCCAGGGGTCAGGATTCCCGCTTCCAGCGCGAGGGCCAGTGGGTTCTCGACGAGGGCGGCGTCGGGGATGGTGATGGTCATCGGGGCGCTCCCAGTGCGGTCAGAACGTGCGTGAACGGGCCTGCCGGAGTCTCGGGCGCTCCCACGAGCTCGGCTGCGAGGGCTCCTCGTTGACTGCGCAGGGTGGGGTCGGACAGGTTGCGCAGCTGGTCATCGATGCGCCGATGCAGGTCGAGGGCCGTGACCTGCCAGGCCGTCGTGCTCGGCTCGTCGTCTTCGCCCAGGTGTAGGCGGTATCGCTCCAGGCAGTGGAGGGTGAACAGGTCGAGGGCACAGTCGACAGCTACGCCCCGGAGGACCGGGTCCTCGGGATTGCAGCTGAGGGCTTCGTAGAGCCGAGCCGTCTGCGCCGCACTCGTATGAGTCGGGGCGTAGTCGGTGCCGGCGGCGCTCGTCGGCGGGGCGGGTGTGTCGGTGAGGGGCTGGGCGAGGAAGTCTTTGAGCGATTCGGTGGAGCTGTCGAAGATCCGGGTCACGCGGGTGTCGCGCCAGAGCTGTTCGATGCTCCATGGGGTCGCCTGTCGGCGTCGTGCCGAGGCGGCGGTCTCGTATCCGCGGCCGCCGACGAGTTGCAGGGTCGTGTCGGTCGCCCGGTTGGCGGATTCGCTGACGATGAGCTTGGCCGCTTCCATGTCCGTCGGGGCACACCCGGGGGCAAGTGCGCACCAGGTGACCGCGTTGGCGATGAGCGCCTCGACCATGAGGGCCGCCAGTTGGACCTGCGTCTGGGGGTGCGTGTGCAGACCGCGGCGGGCCTGGCGGTCTTCCCGTGCCCAGGCCGCAGCCTGTCTCAGGCAGGCTGTAGTGGTCGTCAGACATGCGACAGGGAGGGCTGCGCGGCACTGGCTGAGGCATGTCAGCGCGACGTCGACACCGTTGCCTTCCCCGCCAATGATCCGATCGGCGGGGACCCAGGTGTTCTCGAACTGCAATCGGCCATTGGGCAAGCCGTGCATGCCGGCGAAGGTGCTCTGAGGGCCGCGCGTGACGCCGGGGTCGTCAGCCTTGATCAGCACCGCGGTGATCCCACCGGGAGTCTGCTTGGTGGCCTCGAGGTCGGCAAGCACGATCGTGTGCGTGGCGATGGTGGCGTTGGTGATCCAGGTCTTGGTCCCGGTGACCCGGTACCCATCGTGGGCCGGGTCGAGGCGGGCGGTGGTCTGCAGGGGCCCGCTGCCGTAGCCGAGGTCAGGCTCGTTCAAGGCAAAGGCAGACGGATGCTCAATCAGCTCGGGGAGGTAGCGCTCGCGCTGGGTCTCGGTGCCGAAGGCCAGGAGGGGTCGCACGGCGCCGATGACCTGGTGGGCGGCGACGATCTCGCAGAGGGTGGCATGCTCGGCGGTGAGCACGGACAGCACGGCGAGCAGGCAGGTGTCGGAGAAGCCCAGGCCGCCGTAGCGTTCTGGGATGGTGATCCGGAAGGCACCCAGCCGGGCCAGATCCTCCAGGATGCTGTCCCGGACCTGGTCGTGGGCTTCAACGACGACGGCGAGGTCCTGCTCCGTACACCAGGTGGCGATGGCCTCAACGAAGTCGACCTCGGCTGCGGAGAGCTCGTCCCTCTGGGGCAACTGGCCGGGGTCGGGCAGGTGGCCGGTGAGGATCTGGTCGATGACGGAGGTGGGGTCGAAGTCTCGGGTCGGTGTCGTCATGCGCCTGTCCTGAGTTCGACCGCGGTCAGGGGGCCGAGACGTTCGCGGCGGATATGCTCGGTGGCGAATCCGGCCTGACCGAGGAGGGTGGTCAGGTCGGCAAGGGTGCGTTCGCGTCCGCCGCTGATGACGAGCATGCACACATCGGTCAGATACCCGACGGCGGCAGCGTCGTCGTAGGCATCGGGCAGGAAGTTGCCGATGATGATCAGCCGCGCTGCGGCGGGGATCCGTTCTCGGCACCTGGTCAGCAGGGCCAGGGCATGCTCGTCGTCCCAGTCCTGGAGGACGCTCTTAATGATGTAGGTCGTTCCTCCGTCCGGGATACTGGTGAAGAAGTCTCCTCCATCGCTGGTGCACCGGCTGCTGAGCCCGGCGCTGGCGATGACGCCGTCGGCGGCGGCGATGCCGGCGGGACTATCGAAGACGATGCCCGTCGCCGTCGGTGCTGCCTGCAGCACGGTGGTCAGGAACGTGCCATCGCCTCCACCGATGTCGACGACGGTTTCGTTCTCGTCGAGCGTGATCAGCTGCGCGGCAGCCTCGGCGGTGGCTGTGGCCTCTTCCTGCATCGCCTGGTTGAACAAGGTGTTTGCCGCCTCGTCGTGAGCGAAGTAGTCATAGACCGGCTGGTGGTATTCGCGGTCGAACCCTGCTTCACCGGTCAGAACGGAGGTCTCGAGATGGTCCCATGCTCGCTGGAATAACGGGCTGGTGAAGTTCTGCGCGAACGCCGCCAGTGACCCTGCCCTGTCGGGGACCAGGGCAGAACCGAGGGAGGAATTGCGCAGCCCATTGGAGTGGCGTTCGATCAGGCCGGCGTAGCGCAGCAGGTTCAGCACCCGATCCAGCTGCTCGGCAGGGGCTCGGGTGTGGGCGGCGAGAGCGGCCAGGGAGGCATCCGGGTGCTGGTCCAGGTGGGTGAAGACGCCCAGGCTCCCGGCGGCGCGGATGGCATCGGAGACCATGTATCCGCCGATGAGACGGATGACGGCGTCGCGATCTTCCAGGCTCGTCATGATCGGGATCCTTCCGTGGTGGGTGCGTCGGTGAGCTGGTGTCTGACCCAGACGTTGGGTTCGATGTAGACGGCGTAGTCGAGATCGGTGTTGACGAAGACCGGTGCGATGCCGCCGGGGATGGTGGTCAGCCCGGTGGTGGTGAACGGTTCCCCGGTCCAGGCCGTCCAGGTCTCCAGCGGCGCGGTGATGGTCATAGAGGTCGGGCTGAGAGCGATGATGCGCCCGCCGATGCGCTCATGGATGCGCAGCCAGTTGTCGGCGCGCTGCCCGTCGTCGCGGCGACGCTGCACGTAATCCTCAATGGGCATCTCGGGGTACTGCGTCTTGCCGCTGGGACGTACAGGGGCGATGAAGTGCTCGAATCCAGCCTCGCGGGCGTGATCTCGCAAAGCGGTGAACACAGTCTGGGAGAGCCCCCGTCCGGTGTGGCCGGTGTCGATGCCGGCTTCGAGCGCGCACAGCGTGTTCAGCTCGGCCCCGTTGTAGGTGTCGATTGCGGACTGCTCGATCACCCCGTCCCAGCCGCGCCGAGGCAGCGTCTGCGGATCACCATCCCAGTGCAGAGGCAAGGAGGCCGCCCGGGCGATGGGCGTATCGCCATCGAGCATGATCAGCTGGTGATCGGCGTGAGCGTGGAGACCCCATTCCACGAGCAAGCGCGTGGGTTCGACGAACGCCGGCCAGGGGATGTCCAAGTTCACGTAGGCAGACAGTAGGTCGGGGCGTTGGGCGAGGGAAAAGGTCTGGATGGGGTCTGTCATGTCGTCACCAACTCTGCGATGTGCTCGACGGAGCGCCGCTCGTGGGGAATGTTGACCTGGACCTCGCGCAGGTGGTGCAGGGCGTCGAGGTAAGTCGGGCGTGGCAAGTGTGCCGCCCCGAGGTTCGTGGCGTGCTGGGAGTCGTATTGGAAGTCGAAGAGACGTCCTCCTCCCTGGAAGAACCGCGTCATGAGATCGACAACGGCAATCTTGCCAGCGCCTTCCTGGACGGTGAACTGCGAGTCGGCGGTGAAGACCGCGCCGAGCTGCAGGCCGAAGACACCTCCGATCAACTCCTCGTCCTGCCAGACTTCGCTGCTGTGCGCCAAGCCCTGTTCGTGGAGTTCGGGAAGTGAGTCTTGGAGCGTGTCAGTGATCCAGGTCGTGTCCCGGGCGGTGGCGCAGGCGGTGACGATTTCGTCGAAGGCGGCGTTGATCGTGGTGCGCCACGCGGCGCGGCGGCGGGCGAAGCGGCGCATCGTGCGTCCTGTGCGCCGGTGGGTCAGTTCCACCACGGGTCGGGGGTCCGGGCAGAGCCATGCCACAGAGTAGGGCTCTGGCGTCTGCTCGTTGACGTGCAGATGACCAGCGTCAGCGTCCGGGGCGTAGCGGATCTCGTTGAGCATGGCCTCTTCGTAAGAGGAGGCGGGGAAGCAGTAGAAGCCCTGCGCTGCGGCGGCGTGGATGTTCTCCGCTGACAGATCGGCGTCGAAGGCGACGGGGCCCGTGGGGGCGAGCGTGTCGTGGTGGAGGGTAGCCCAGTTGAGGCTCATAGGAACTCCTTTCGTTCCAGGAAGTCGAGATAGCGGTCGATGAGGTCGGCATCGACGTCGGGGAAGGTGATGTCGGTTCCGGCCAGGGCAGTGTCGACGTTGGTCCGGGTGAATTCGGGGAACGTGTCCTCGAGGTACATTTCGGCCACGCTCATCTGCCCGCTGGGGCATTTGTCGATGAACAGGGGCGCGAAAGGTGTCATGGGATGCTCGGGGCTGGTCACGGCTAGCTCGATCATCTGGGCGACCCAGTCGTCCCAGGAGAGTTCCCCGATGTCGTTGCCGCGAGCCTGGAGCCGCTGCTGCAGTAGCGAGATGTGGGACTTGTGGGGGTTCGTCAGGTGGTAGACCCGCCCATCGGCGTTCTGGTGCGTGGCGATGTGGACGAGGGCGTCGGCGAAGACGTCGACGGGCGTGTAGTCCATGGGCAGTTCTGCGCGTGGGATGGCGCCGATGTCCCGGATGAAGCGCTTCATGCAGCACATCTCGGTGGCGGTGTTCCAGGTCCCGCGCTCGGTGTGCCCGGAGATGTCTGCGGCACGGTAGATCGCGACCGGCAGCCCGGAGCGTGCCGCGTCTTGGACAAGATGTTCAGCGACCCACTTGCTTTCGACATAGCCGACTCCGAGTTGATCGAGGTGATCGAGCGGGGTGTCCTCACTGATCGCACGGGTGCCGGTGAGACCGTGCCCGGTGACTACGGCCATCGTGGACACGTGGTGGAACGGGACCCCGTGGGCTGCTGCCAGGCGGAGGAGTTCGTAGGTGCCATCGACGTTGGCCACCTTCATCTCCATGTAGGGGTAGATGAAGTTGACCGTGCCACCGGAGTGAATCACCATGCTGGTCCGATCGGTCAGGTACTCGAAGGCGGCATCGTCGAGCCCTAAGGAGGGCTGGGCGAGGTCGCCGAGGACAATATCGATCCGTTCCTCGGCATCGACGGGGAGGTCCGGGTCCGACCCGTACTTCGCCCAGGCTTCGCGCAGGCGTCGACGCGCTGCCTCTTCGGTTTTCGCGCGGATAAGGCAGACGATTCGGGCCGGTGTCTGAGCGAGGAGCCGCGGTAGGAGATGCGAGCCCAGGAATCCGGTGGCACCAGTGAGCAGCACGGTCGAGTCCGCGCGCAGTCGGGGCGGTTGCAGGGTGGGTGCTGGCTCGGTGAGTGTGATGGTGCGGTCAAGATCGGCCTGCATGGCCGCGCGCGGGTCACCCTCGGCTGCCAGGGTGCCCCTGCGTGCCTTCGCGACGGCCTGACAGTAGCTGACGAAGTACGGGTCCTTGAGTAGACGCTCAATGAGTGCGCGGACGAAGCGGACGTGGATTCCCAGACTGGCCCGGGTGCGGGCCACGAGCTCGGCGGCGGCGACGGAGGTGCCGCCGGCGTCGAAGAAAGACAGCCCGAGCTGTTCACGGGTGATGCCGAGGACATCGGTCCAGACACCGGCGACGGCCTGGTCGATCGCGGAGTCGATGTCGACCGGCACGTCAGTTTTCGCGTCTCCGGGTGCTGGGATGGCCCCCGTGAGCGCCTTGTAGTCGGTCTTGCCGTGGGCAGTCTGGGGCAGTGACTCGAGCACGGTGGCCGAGCTGGGGACGGCGTGGCCGGGCAGGACATCGCGGGCATGGGCCAGCAGGTTCCGGCTTCCCGGATCGTCATGCTGGGGGCGCACGGTGTAGAAGGCATGCAGAGTCGTGGCCTCGGGGTCACTGATCACAGCTGCGTCACCGATCCCGTCATGAGCGCGCAGGACATTCTCGACTTCCTCGGGGTCGACGCGGAATCCGCGGATCTTCAGCTGTCGGTCGGTACGCCCGGTCACGAACAGGCGCCGACTGGAGTCGAGATAGCCGATATCGCCGGTGAGGTAGTAGAGACGGCCGTCGAGGGTGAGCGTGGGCAACGGGTCCAGGCCGGCGAAGCCACAGGTCATGCCCATCACCAGGCGTCCGGTGAGTGCGACTTCGCCGCTGCCGCCTGGGGCCACGGGGGCGCCATTGGAATCGACGAGGCACAGGCCGGCTCCTTCAAGGGGATGGCCGACGGCGGCGGGCCCGTCATTGAGGGTGTCGGTCTCGGTGATCTCGGACAGGCAGGAGGTAATGCCCGTCTCGGTCAGGCCGTAGGCGTTGAGCAGCCGGGCCTGCGGGTAGACGGCGCGGGCGGCTTTGAAGTCCTGGTTGGACACGGCCTCGCCGCCGAGGATGAGGAGTCGGATGGACTGATTTGCGAGGTCTGCCTGGTGGGAGTGGCCGGCGACTTCTCGCCAGTAGCTGGGTGTGAGGTCCATGACCGTGACCCGGGCCTGGGTGAGTTTGCAGTGGAACTCCGAGGGTGCCCAGAGGGTGTCGGGCAGGACCAGGGTCGCTCCTCCAGCCAGGGCGACGCCGATCTGTTCGATGGCGGTGTCAAAGGTCGGTGCCGCGAACTGCAGCACACGGTCATCGCCGTCGATGCCGTAGCGGGTGACCAACTCTGCGATCAAGGACGACAGTGCCATATGCGAGGCCGCTACCCCCTTGGGATGCCCGGTGGAACCGGAGGTGAAGATGACGTATGCGGCGTCCGTGTCGTCCTCGTGTGCGGCCGTGCTCAGGGGGTGCGGCTGGGTGACGGGATGAGGGTTGATCGTCAGGCTGGCGACACAGGAGGAAGGATCTGTAGCCTGGGTGATAGTCGCGACGGCACCGGTGGCTTCACGGATCTCTTCGTGGCGTCGGGCCGGGTCGCGGTGATCAACGGGCAGATATGACAGCCCGGCCTTCCAAAGCGCGAGCATGGCCACGATCAGTTCCGGGCTGCGCGGCACAGCGACCATGACCGGCGCAGCCACGGGAAGTGCGTGGGAGCTCAGTTCGCCGGCGAGCGCCGTGACCTCCGCCTCGAGTTGGCTGTAGGTGAGTTCGACGTCGCCGTAGAGCACGGCTAAGGCGTCGGGTCGTGCCCTCGCTGTGTCTTCGATACGGTCGGTGATGTAGGCGCGGGAAGTGTTCGTCATTGGACACTCTCCTGGGTGGAAGTCTGGGGGTGGCGAAGCAGCGCCAGGACGGTCCCGGTGATCAACGTCAGGACCGGACCGTGGTGCAGGCGGTTGTTGATGAGGTCGCTCGCAGCGCCGTGGATGACGCTGTGGATGGCGGTGACCAACCACCAGGCGGGCACGTCGGTGCGAAAGGCGTCGGCAGCTTGACCACGTTCGATCAATGCGGTGACGCGGGCTGCAGGCGCTTCGTGAAGCTCACGCAGCCTCTCGGGGGTGAGCTCATCGGAGGCGGCGAGGATCAGAGATCTGGCCTGATCCATCAAGTGCCAGCTCAGCTCGAGCACACACTCAACCGCCCGGACCGGGTCCTTCTCGTTCGCCGCTGCGTCGAGAGCGTCATCGCCCTCGGCGATGACCCGGTCGACGGCGGCTTCGACGATGGCTCGCCGGGATTCGAAGTGGCCGTAGACGGTCACCCTGCTCAGACCAGCTTCACGCGCGATGCTGGTGATCGTCGCATCGGGGCGATGTCGCAGCTGCGAGACTGCCGCTTCGATGATCCGCTCAGCGTTCCTCATTGCATCGGAGCGACGGCGAGCTGGGCCTGGCGTAGCGAGATGCATCCTCTCCAACCTCCGTAGTCAAACATGTCTGTTTGACTTACGGTAGCAGAAACACAAGCATCCGTGTATGAGTTACGCGGGTGCGGTGTCAGGAGGTGATGCCACGTCCAGCTACGAACGCGCATCTGAATCAGTCACGAACCGAGTCTTGGACCTGCAGGCGTCCGGGCGCTCGAGCTGGGGATGTGGCGGCATGGACTGGAGCTGCGGCGCCTAGGCCCTGAGCAACAGGACAGGTGAAGCCGATGTCCTGCAGTCCGGACCACAGCGTGGCCCCGTCAGTTCGTCGTGCCACCATTCCCGAGACCTGATTGTGGGTGGTCGCAGACGACGAACCGTTTGCGACCACCCACACGTCTCGACATGAACGTCTAAGCCGGACTCAGATCCGGATCGGATCGCGGTCGTGCAGGTGCGGGATCTGCTCGCGCACCAGCGCCCCGGCATCGATGCCCGTAAGGGCAACGGGCGTGTCCCCGTGGTAGTGGGCGACCACCAGTGGATCGGAGGAGACGACACGCGTACTGGTGCCAAGCTCTGGATGCCCAGCACCGAGAAGCGTGTGGCCGTGGACCCGCACGGAGAAAGTCGACGTCGGCAGGTAGATGCCGGGATCAGTACCGAGCCCGAGATCGTGGAGGAGAGCGTCGGCCGCATGAACGCCTTGTGTTGTGGAGTCGTCCCAGTGGTCGATGCGATAAGACCGAGAGCCGGGGTACTGGTGGACTGCAACCCCGCCGGCTGCGTAGACGCGCTGGCCCGGCGCCTGTAGAGAACGCAGGCGACCGTCCACGGGCATGCCCTCGGGGCCCGTCCATGGAGCTGGCGCGGCGGGCACGGTCCCGTGGGCAACGACGACGATGTCACCCTCGATGCGGGTGTCGTCATCGAGGGTGATCGAAGCGCGGTCGGCGTCGGTGCGAATCGCGCGCACCTGCCGCCCGAGATAGGCCGCGTGCTGAGGCTGATGCAGCTCGAGGAGCTTGCGGGCGATGGGATTACCGATCGAGCGAACTCCCGGCACATGGGAGCGGGCAATCAGGGCCACATCGTGACCGGCATCTGTCAGGAGAGAGGCGGTTTCCGAGGCGACGAGGCCCCCGCCGAGCATGAGCACCCGCGCTGGCGTGGCCTCGGCTAGACGGGCACGCACGCGCACCGCGTCAGCCATGGAGTGCAGAGTGGTCAGCCGACCAGCGTGGACAGCCTGATCGCGGCCGACGATGTCCTCGTCGAGAAGCACTGGCCGACTCCCGGTCGCCACAATGAGGGCGTCGAAAGCGCGTCTCTCGCCGGAGTCGAGTCGCACTTCGCGAGTGCGCGGGTCGACGCCACGCACGGTGTCCGAGGTAGGAATGACTCCGGCACTTGGAAGGGCTGCCTGATGAGGGTCAAGCAAACCGATGGCCACGCCCTTGTTGACCAGCGTCCGGTTGGAGGGCTCTTCTCCAGTACGGGCGAACAGCTCGACCTCGATACCGGCATCTGCACCCGTGAGAGCCTTCGCGGCCGCGATTCCTGCTGCACCTGCGCCAATGACACCGACAGTATTGGTCCTCATGCATCCCCCTCTCCGGCGGCGCTCGGCGCGAATGCCGGCAGCAGGATCGCATCGATGAACCACGGTGCGTCGTCAGCATCCAGCCGCCCGGTCCGGACCTCTTCCGCAGCGCCGTTCATCACCACGTGGGTGGTGGTCAGCAACCACGACACTGGTAGGTCGGCACGGAAGAAGCCCTCTCGTTGCCCACGTAGCAGAAGCCCGCGCATGCGGGCCTCGGCACTCTCGTGCATCTCCCGGATGCGAGCGGCAGGCAACTCCTTCTGTGCGGCGGCCAGCAGTGCCCGGGACTGATCCACGAGCTGCCAACTAGAAGCGACCAAGCGCTGGAACGCCTCGGCAGGATCGCCGTCGAGAGACACGCCCTCGAGGACCTCCTCACCGCGAGCGAGGCTCTCGACGAGGGCCGCTTCGATGAGCTCGGCGCGCGTCTGGAAATGACCGTAGAGAGTCATGCGCCCCACGCCGGCCTCGGCGGCGATGTCGGCAACCGAGGCGTCCGGATTCTTCCGGATGGCAGTGACCGTGCCCGCGAGGATGTTGGCGCGATTGCGCTGAGCGTCCGCCCGCCGGTTGGCCGGTCGAGTCGATGCGGTTGACGCCCCCCTGGCGCCGTGAGTCGCTTGAGCCTTCTTCGTTGGCATCGTCCACCTCACAAGTCGTATGGGAATGTATGAGATAGTGTAGCCGTTACAACCCGTACACCGATGATTGAGTTACGGTGTCACCGCCCGACTCAGCGGCGCAACAACAGGAAAGGGGCACACAGCCATGCGACTGACAACCACGACACGCCCAGGAGGAGAGCGACCATGAGCCAGAGCGATACCGCCCCGAAGGCGGGCGCGAGGCAGTGGTGGGGTCTGGCCGTGCTGGTCACGCCCTCGACGCTGCTGTTCATGATGCTGACCATCCTGTTCCTGGCCGCCCCAAATATGGCCGCCGACCTCAATCCCTCCAGCACGCAGCTGCTGTGGATCCTGGATATCTACGGGTTCGTGATGGCCGGGTTCCTGGTCGCGATGGGCGTGCTGGGCGACCGGATCGGCAAACGTCTGCTGATGGTGATCGGTGCACTCGTGTTCGCCGGAATTTCAATCGCGGCAGCACTGACCACCAGCCCGGAGCTGATGATCGCCTGGCGCGCCATCCTCGGACTGGCCGCAGCGATGATGATCCCAGCCACCCTCGGGTTGATCTTCGTGCTCTTCGCCGATGCGAAGCAGCGCGGGGTTGCCATCGGGGTCTGGGCTGGCGGCATCTCCGCCGGCGTCGCCCTGGGTCCACTGCTCTCGGGGCTATTGCTGGAGGGCTTCGGCTGGGAAGCGACCTTCCTGGTGGCGGTGCCAATAATGGCCCTGGTGGTCATCGGCGCTCCCCTGCTGCTGCCCGAGCACAAGGACCCCACCGCGAAGATCGACCTGTTCAGCGCCCTGCTGCTGGTCGGTGGCCTGTTGGCGATCATCTACGGCATCAAGCGCTTCGCCGCCGCCGAACCTGCAGGGGCCTCCATCGCCCTGCTGGCTGCCGGCGTTTTGGTCGGACTGTGGTTCGTCATCCGGCAGCTACGGGCTGAGAAGCCGCTGTTGGACGTGCGGCTGTTCGCCAACCGCACCGTTGCCGGAGCACTGGCGGTGTTCCTGCTCTCCGCGGCCGCGCTGGGTGGGGTGTACTCGCTGTTCACCCAGTACCTCCAGCAGGTCCAGGAACTCTCACCCTTGCAGGCCGGGCTGTCAATTCTTCCGGCGGCGGCGGTGCTGATCGTGGTCTCCACGCTCTCCCCGGTCTTCGCTAGGCGGTTCCGACCCGGCAATGTGATCGCCATCGGCCTGCTCACTCAGGTGATCGGCTACATCCTGTTTACCCAGCTCGACGCCGGCGCAGGGTTGGCGCTGGTGATCGCCTCCTTCGTGATCACCTACCCCGGTGTCGCCCCGTCGATGGCGTTGACTACCGACCTGGTGGTCAGCTCGGTGCCACCAGAGAAGGCCGGCGGAGCTTCCGGACTGGCGACCACCGCCAACGACCTGGGCATCTCCGTAGGTGTCGCGGTCATCGGTTCGGTCGGGATTGCCTCCTACCGCAATCAGATCGGTGAGCTGCTGCCCGATGGACTGCCGGCCGATGCGGCCGCAGCCGCCTCCGACAGTGTCGACGCAGCGATGGCCACCGCACCCGAGCTTCCAGGTGGACTGGGCGAGCAGCTCATTGCCGCAGCCCAGCAGGCCTTCACCGGCGGACTGAATACCGCAGCGATCGTCTCCGCGGTGATCGCGGCTCTGGCCGCGATCATTGCCGCGACCGTACTGCGGCATGTCGCCCCGACCGGGAAGGCGCAGCAGGAAGCCGACACCACCATGGGTTGACCCCTACCCCCTATGGGTATAATCTCAATACTGTAAGTCGTACACAAGTGAAGGAGTTACTGAGTATGTCAACCACGACTGAGTACCAGGTGTCCGGGATGAGCTGCGGGCACTGCGAGGGTGCTATCCGTAGCGAGGTCTCCGAGATCGACGGAGTCACCAGCATCGACGTCAGCGCCCAGACCGGCCATCTGGCCGTCACTGCTGAGCAGCCGGTCGATGATGCCGCAGTGATCGCTGCGGTCGTTGAGGCCGGTTATCAGGCCGTCAGGAGCTGAGATGAAGGCACCTGCACGGCTGGGCTTGTACGGGCTGATCCTCGTGGCCGTGTTCGTCGTGTCGGGATTCACGGCGAACGCGGTCATCGACGAGGACACCGTGCAGAACTGGGTAGACGACGCCGACCACCACAGCCCTGAAGGACACGACGCAGAAGGAGACGACATGAGCAATGGCGGGCACCAGGGCCACGGGGTTGATGCGGCCTCGGTGGGCCTCGGCGTGGCCCAGGATGGCTACCAGCTCACTGAGGTCACCGCCCCTGGCGAGACTGGCACCGGGGGTGAGCTCTCGCTGGCGGTGACCGGCCCTGACGGGGACCGGGTGACTGAGTTCGAGCTTGATCACGAACAAGAGATGCACCTGATCGCCGTTCGCGCCGACGGGCAGCATTTCCGCCACGTGCACCCCGAGCGCGATGAGAATGGCACCTGGTCCATCCCCTGGGAGTGGGAAGAGGCCGGCACCTATCGGATCTTCGCGGATTTCGTACCAGCAGAGGTCGGCGAGGGTTTGACGCTGTCGACCACCGTTCAGGTCGCCGGTATCTACGATCCGGTTGTGGCTGAGCCTGCCTCGGAGACCACGGTCGATGGATTCGACGTGGCCGTCGAGGGCGACCTCGTGGCCGGTGAGGCCTCCGAGCTGACGATGACCATCACCCGTGACGGCGAACCGGTGACCGAACTGGAGCCCTACCTGGGAGCCTTCGGCCACTTGGTGGCGCTGCGCGAGGGCGACCTGGCATACCTGCACGTCCACCCCCACGGGGATGCCCCCGAGGCCAGTGAGATCTCAGGGCCGGAGATCGTCTTCGAGGCCACCGCACCCACTGAGGGCCGGTACCTGCTGTTCCTGGACTTCCAGGTCGACGGAAACCTGCACACGGCCCCGCTGGTCGTCAACACCACCAGCAGCACCGACTCCGGCGACGCAGGCCAGGCCAACAACGAGGAAGGAGAGGACCATGACCACTGAGCACACCAGCACAGAAGACACCAGCACTGGGGTGAACCTCACTGGCGTTGAGCTGCAGATCGGTGGCATGACCTGTGCCTCCTGCGCGAACCGCATCGAGAAGAAGCTCAACAAGCTCGACGGCATCGAGGCCAGTGTCAACTATGCGACCGAGAAGGCCAGCGTCACCGCCCCCGCCGACTACGACCCGGGCCTACTGATTGCCGAGGTGGAGAAGACGGGCTACACCGCCGAGCTCCCCGCCCCTAAGGGTGAGAAGCCCAGCACGGCCGATGAGGGTGAGTCGCGTGAGGATGCCGAGATCCGGGTGCTGAAGCAGCGGTTGATCGGTGCGGCGATCCTGGCGGTGCCGGTGATCCTGATGGCGATGATCCCGGCACTCCAGTTCGACTTCTGGGGCTTCGCCTCGCTCGCGTTGGCCGCTCCGGTGGTGGTGTGGGCCGGCTGGCCGTTTCATAAGGCCGCCTGGGCGAACTTCAAACATGGTGCGGCCACTATGGACACCCTGATCTCGGTGGGCACCAGTGCCGCACTGATCTGGTCCCTTATCGCCCTGTTCTTCGGCACTGCCGGGGACCGCGGAGTGGTCCACCCCTTCGAGCTGACCATCTCCCGCACCGACGGACTCGGGCACATTTATTTGGAGGTCGCTGCCGGGGTGATTACCTTCGTCCTGCTGGGACGCTACTTCGAGAAAACCTCCAAGCGCCAAGCCGGCGCAGCCCTGCGCGCCTTACTGGAGTTGGGCGCGAAGGAAGTCTCCATCCTCCGGAACGGCCCAGATGGGAAGAAGGTCGAGAAACGAGTCTCCGTCGAGCAGCTGAACGTCGACGACGAGTTCGTGGTCCGCCCCGGTGAGAAGATCGCCACCGACGGATTGATAACATCCGGCAGTTCCGCCATCGATGCCTCGATGCTCACTGGTGAATCCGTGCCCGTGGAAGTCTCCGAGGGCGACACTGTCGCCGGGGCCACGGTCAATGCCGGCGGCCGGCTGGTCGTCCGTGCCACCCGGGTGGGCTCGGACACCCAGCTGGCGCAGATGGCCAAGATGGTCGAAGACGCCCAATCCGGCAAGGCCGAGATCCAGCGCCTGGTCGACCGGGTCTCTGGCGTGTTCGTGCCGATCGCGATCGCGGTGGCCGTCGCCGCGCTGGGCGCCTGGCTGATGGCCGGGTTCCCTGTCAGCGCCGCTTTCACCGCAACGGTCGCGGTGCTGATCATCGCCTGCCCCTGCGCGATGGGACTGGCGGCACCGACCGCGCTGCTGGTCGGCACCGGACGAGGAGCCCAGATGGGCGTGCTCATCAAGGGTCCCGAAGTGCTGGAATCCACCCGGAAGGTCGACACCATCGTGCTGGATAAGACCGGCACCGTCACCACTGGAAAGATGACCCTGACCGATGTGGTCCCAGCCCCGGGTGTGAACCGGGCCGAACTGCTGCGGATCGCCGGGGGCTTGGAGGCCTACTCCGAGCACCCCATCGCCCAGGCCATCGCCGCCGGAGCCACCGGACAGGTCGGCGAGCTGCCGGCCCCGGAGTCCTTCGAGAACATCGAAGGCAAAGGCGTCCAAGGCGTCGTGGACGGTCACGCCGTGGTCGCCGGACGGGAGTCGCTGCTGGCTGATTGGTCAATGCACCTCGATGAGGACCTCAAGGCCGCCAAACAGGCTGCCGAGACCGAGGGCAAGACCGCGATCACCATCGGCTGGGACGGACAAGCCCGCGGCGTGCTCGTGGTCTCCGACCAGATCAAACCCACTTCCGCAGAAGCGATCAGCCAGTTCAAGGACCTCGGCCTGACCCCGGTGCTCTTGACCGGGGATAACCAGACGGTGGCCGAGCAGGTCGCCGCCGAG
>NZ_WRPM01000092.1 GCF_009758175.1 Nesterenkonia alkaliphila | reverse complement strand
GAACGAGCCATACCTCATTCTACAACCCAACCGCTTAACTATTTACGAGACACACCACTAGAAAATCACGATGTAACTTCTTAGGTAACATCCTAGTGGGTTGCCGCACGACCACAGGGCATCGGGCACGGCTGCCGAATGAACAATGCTCCCTTTACTCCCGCAGCCTGTAACTTCTGCGGCGATAATGCTCGCTCCGCCTCGATCTGCAAGAGGCGTGGTCCGCCTGGGGCTTGTAGGACTGGGCGGAAATAAGAAGGACAGGCCAGCTGCAGCGCTATAAGTTGCAGCTGGCCTGTCGCGCCGGCAGATGTTTCAGTTCGGGCGGACGATTGCGTTGACCTGGTGCCAGCTTTCGTTGATGCCGTGGAGACGGACTCCACCGGAAGGAGTGGCTGAGATAACTTGGCCATTACCTACGTAAATCGCCCCATGCGTAGTGTTGTTGGCAAGCACGATGTCTCCTGGCTGTGGTGTCGAGACATGCGGGAGGGAGGCTTCCATCCCATACGTGGTACGTGGGAGCCCGCCGCGACCGGCTTGGTTATATGCCCAGTTGATGAACCCAGAGCAGTCGAATCCCGCTGTGGTGGTTCCTCCCCAGAGATACGGAGAGCCAATACCGGCATATGCTGCGCTCACTACAGAGTTATTGTTCGTCGTAGCAGGTTGCTCGGCCTGTTCCTGCGAGGACGCAACCTCAGGTTCAGGGGAAGCGTTCACCTCATGTGACTCCTGCGAGACGGGTTCTGGGTCCTGAGATACCGGCCGAGGTGCTGTTCCTTCAATCGAGGTTTCTTGATGCGTGGATTCTGCAACCTCCGGAGTGGAAGGCGATACAGGTTCTTCAGGGGCCGGGGGCGTCGTTGGGGCAGGTTCGGAGCTAACTATAGGTCGGTCGAAAGTCAGCTCCACGTCTCGGTTAGCAGAAACAGCGACCGTCTGGTTTCCAGATGTTCGTTCCAGGCTCGGTTTTGCAACATCAAGACTTACGGTAGCGACGTCTCGTTCCCCTTCTGAGGGCTCGGAAGCGTGGGCTGCAACTCCAACGCTTGCAACTAATCCAGCGGCAGCGACGGTAGCTGCGGTAGCGCGCCCGGTAAGCGCGACGTTATTGGAGATACGAGCACGCTGAGCCATACGGCGACGCTCACGCCGCGTGGTGGGCAGTGTGGTGGTGACTGTCATGGGAGAGGGGTCCTTATGTCTTTTCGCGGTAGTTGAGTCCCAAGCCGTAGGCAACCAGCTTGGTTGCAGAGTTCCAGCTGCTAGAGAAGAACTCTATAACAGAACCATAACAAATGTAACGAAGAGATAAAGGCGTGTCCGGGTGGCCCGCTCCCGCCCCTGCACTATGCCCTTGGATGCCTTGTACGATCGAGACATGGCCTCATCCAAGGCAATCGAGGACTCCACCCCTCCCGCAAGCGAGCCTACAGCGATAAACCCGGCCGCATCCCTTTTCCACGCACTGGGAGACCGCTCGCGCCTGCTGATCCTGCAGCATCTTCAGCTGGGGGAACACAAGGTTGCTGATCTGACAGAGCACCTGGGCTTATCGCAGAGCACCGTTTCCAAGCACTTGGCCTGCCTTCGAGAGTGCGGTCTCGTGGATTTTCGCCCTGAAGGTCGAGCGTCGGTCTACTCACTGAGTCATCCAGGCGCTGTGTTAGAGCTTTTAGCCTCGGCAGAGAAAGTGCTGGCTCTCACAGGGGACGCAGTGACACTATGCCAGCTACGTGATTAGCGCCGAACCCTCAGTCGCCGCCCCACTGCCTAGGGGTGAGACGCGGATTCAGCGGCACGATGCCCTTCGGTTTCCAGCTGGATGGTGGTGTGGTGGACTGGGACATCGAAGTCTTCACTGAGGCACCGGCGCACTTCATGAAGAATATCCGCGGCATGACCATCCGAAAAACAACTCTCATCCAGGACCACATGGGCACTGAGAGTCGGCAATCCCGAGGCGACTGTTGAGGCATGAAGGTCATGAACCTCCTTGACATGCTGGACGCTCACGATACTCTTTCTGACCTCATCGAGGTCAAGGCCGGTGGGGGTGAACTCCATGAGGATTCGGACGGTGTCACGCAACAGCATGGCCGCGCGCGGAATAATGAGTAGAGCAATGAAGAAGGCAGCAATGGTATCTGCCCTGGTGTAACCAGTCGTGAGCATCAAGATCCCGGAGACAACCACTGCGATAGTACCCAGCGCGTCCATGAGCACTTCTAAGAAGGCAGCTCGCATATTCAGGTTCGCCCCGCGACTGGAAGACAGCACCAGCATGGCAGCTATGTTGAGGGCCAGTCCGATTGCCGCAAAAATCAGCATCTCAGAGGCAGCGACTTCCGGTGGATTCCCCCACCGTTTGACTCCTTCCCAGATGCCGTAGACGCTAATACCCACCAACAGGAGTCCTTGAGCGAGGGCCGCGAGACTCTCCACTCGACGGAAGCCCCACGTTCGCTTTTTGCTCGGCGGGCGAAGCATCAGGGACGCTGCGATCAGGGCGATCAGTAGTCCACTCGAATCGACCAGTGAGTGGACCATGTCTACGAGAATTGCAAGGCTGCCACTGAGCCAGGCACCCAGTCCCTGCGCCAGGACGATGGCGAACACCAGGGCAAAAGCTATCCCCAGCTTGCGTCGAAAATCCGGGGATCTAGCAGCTTCTTCCGGGCTGAGCCCGTGCTCGTGACTATGTCCAGCACCCATGACTTGACCTCCATTCAGCTGGTTTACAATGAATGACGCCTTCATCCCTGCATCGCTATCTGGCCATGTTATGGCTGCATGGGAATCTATTGCAAAGGTGGTGTCGGGTCGCATTCTCAAGACGAAGGGTGCCGCCCCAGTGATGGCCTACTGTTTCTACGTCTTGTAGAATTCTGTGTTGAGTGAGCGTTGCCCGCGCGACCAAGACCTAGAGAGGAGGGAGCATGCCCGGTTCCGCAACTGAGTATGCCTCCAATCTTCGAGGTTTAGGCCGCCTGCTTCGTGGACTGATCATCGGGCTGGTCGCGGTGACATCAACGGCGCTTGCTCACTACCTCATCACTGGTCATGCACCGGCGATGACTACGGCGCTCGTGGCCTTCGCCGCGACCACCCCCGTGGCCATTGCCCTTTCGCGCATTCCGAAGAGCCGCTGCCGTCTCGCGCTGGCTGTCATCCCGGGCCAAGTATTCCTTCATGCTTTGTTCGGGCCCGGCGGTTCGACAGGCCTAGAGGATCATCAGCACCAGTTGCTGGTTCATACTGAACCAGGAGCTTTGCTGGTCCATCTTGGTGCTCTTGCAGTGACCTACGCCGCCATACGGCGGGGTGACGATCTGGTTGAGGTGCTCTTCCTTGTGCTGCAACTGTCGCTGTTGCGCCCGCTGCCAGCTACGCCTCGACACGTCACTTACCCGGTGCACGTTCCGGTCGGGGAGACTGCTTGGGTCCCTGCGGAGTCCCGCCCCGGCGAAGGCCTCAACCCTCTGCGTGGGCCACCGCTTCTTTCTGTCTGAGAGTTAGACGCGCTCGGAACGAGCTACTTCTCTCATTGATGCGCCGCGTTCCTTTCATGGCGCACTCATGCCCTAGGGCAGTACAAGACAGACTCTAAGAACGGATTGGCTGCATGCCTAACACAAATGACCCGACCCCACCTCTCAAAAGTCCCCTTGGGGGCACTGAAAGTAAAGCCGTAGTCCTTCGCTTCCTCGTCGTAGGTGGCCTCGCGGTAGCACTCACCGCGTTGCTTATTCTCTTGTTCCAAAACTCACCCGAAGAGACTGAGTCGGCCGCGGATACGGCGACAGCGAACGCCCCGGCAGTGGACAGTGACCTCATTGTCAGGGAGGACTCGCATCGTCTGGATGATGTTCCCTCCAGCCCCGTGACATTCGTAGAATTCCTCGACTTTGAATGTGAAGCATGTGGTGCTGTTTATCCTGCTGTTGAGGAACTGCGCGAAGAGTACGAGGGCGAGATGACCTTCGTCATTCGCTACTTCCCGCTCGATGGCCATCCCAACTCGCGTCAGGCAGCTCATGCTGTCGAGGCAGCCGCTCGCCAGGGTGAACTTGAGGGGATGTACCGACTGATGTTCGAGACGCAGGAAGAGTGGAGTCACAACGAGGAACCTCAGGATGAAGTATTCCGAGGTTTTGCCGAGGAACTGGGGCTTGATGTCGAGCGATGGGAGGCTGACTACTTCTCGGATGATGTTGCGCAACGTGTTCAGTCCGATTTTGAAGATGCAGTCGCGCTCGGGCTACAAGGGACACCGTCGTTCTTCGTCAACGACGAATTCATCGCCCCAGAGACCTTGACCGATCTCACGGACCCCATTGACGAAGCTCTCAGCAGCGACCAGTGACACCGGATATGTTTCAGACTCCAACAACACCGGACACCCCTGAGAGCCGCCCCGTACCAGGACTTTCTCACCGGTTTACCGGTTTCATCCTCCTGGCTGCTGGCCTACTTGGTTTCGTCCCGTCATTTGTCCTCGCGGTAGAGAAGTACTGGTTACTGATCAATCCGTTCTACTCCCCGAGCTGCACCTTGGGAGAGACCCTGTCCTGTGTCCCGGTTATGACCTCCTGGCAGGCAGAAGTCTTCGGGTTTCCGAACCCATACCTGGGCATCGCTGGTTTTGCCGTTATTGCAGCAACCGGAGCAGCGCTTCTTGGCCGGGCTCAGATGTCGCACTGGTACTGGGCCGGACTGCAGATCGGCGTCACCTTCGGAACTCTATTTGTGGGCTGGCTGATGTATCAGAGCTTGTTCCGCATCCAGGCCCTGTGCCCCTACTGCATGCTCGTGTGGGCAGCGACGTTCCTTTCCCTGTGGTACGTCACTGTGGAGTCTGCGAGTCGCTGGAGCCGGAACTGGACCGGCTACGGGCGCCGCCTGGCACACGTCATGATTCGGCGTCACGACATCGCGATCCTTGCCTGGTTTGTCCTTGTTGGTCTCCTGGTCAATATCGCTGCTTTCAACTTCTCCTGACAGTAAATATCGCTGTTCGCATGGCCTCTTAGCTACACGTCAGTGCCCAAGAACGTACTCCTTACTCCACGAAGGAGGATCTCATCCATGAACTTGCCATATGAGCCTCTAAACCGGCGGCATGCTATCGCCGCCATCAGCCTGACTTCCGCTGCGTTTCTCTTGAGCGCCTGCGGGTCAGACAACGACGACTTAGCCCAACGTGCTTCCAACGACGGTACGAACTACGTAGCCGGGGACGGCTCCGTTGAAGAGTTCGCCCCTGAAAGCCGTGGTGAACCCGTAGCCTTCGAGTCCACTCTCTTCGATGGCACTGAGATCACGGCCGAGACCTTCGAAGGCCGGGTAAGCGTATTGAACTTCTGGTATGCCGCCTGCCCTCCATGTCGGGCCGAAGCTCCTGATTTACAGGCGATCCACGAAGAGTTCGAGCCCGAGGGTGTCCAGTTCCTTGGGGTCAATACCAGGGACACGCAGCCTACGGCTGAAGCTTTCGAGCGAAACTTCGGCATTACTTACCCTTCTATGGAGGATCGAACCGGTCAGGTCATGATGGCGATGACCGACTACGCACATCCCTCCGCAGTTCCTACAACTCTGGTGCTCGACAAGGAGGGACGAGTTTCGGCTCGTATTGTCGGCATCGTGGAACCAGGCACGCTGAGGGCCCTGATTGAGACCGTGCTGGCAGAAAACGGCCCCCCAGCATCCGCCAGCCCAGGAGGCTCCGAGGACGGGTCCGGCTGATGCTGGGGGCAGGTGTGCAGAACAACCCTTTCGCAGAAGTTGTCTTTGATAGCTCTCTCTTTTTGGCTGCGCCTGTGGCGCTGCTTGCGGGGCTGGTGTCCTTCCTCTCACCTTGCGTACTGCCGCTTGTCCCGGGCTACTTGGGATATGTCACGGGATTATCGGGGGCTGAACTTCATCAGCGATCCCGTTCACGTTTGGTTCTTGGCGCGACGCTCTTTGTCCTTGGGTTCACCGTGGTGTTCGTCCTCATTGGCGCAGTCTTTGTTTATGCCACCACGTGGCTGAGGTTTGAAGGTGGCTGGGTGACCCAGGTCCTGGGCGTGCTGGTCCTTCTGATGGGACTGGTCTTCATGGGCGCTTTCGGGTTCCTCCAGAGGGAACGCAAGGTCAACAAACGGCCGCCGGACGGGTTGCTAGGTGCTCCAATCTTAGGGGCTACATTCGGCATTGGATGGGCACCATGCATCGGACCCACACTGGCTGCGGTGTTGGCCCTCACTTATGGGGCGGACCCCACGCGAGGCACTCTCCTGGTTTTCATCTACTGCCTCGGGCTGGGCATTCCCTTCATTCTCATTAGTGCCGGCCTTCAACGAGGTATGCGTACCCTCAAATTCTTCACTCGCCATAAAGCCACCGTTATGCGAATCGGTGGAGGACTGCTCATCACCGTGGGGCTACTGATGATCAGCGGCATCTGGAACCGCTGGGTCTTCGCCCTCCAAGACTGGTTTGCTAACGAGATTGTGTTGCCCATCTGATGAAACAACCTTCTGCACACCAAGATAATGCGCGTGAAGACGCGATGAACGACGCCGAAGGAAAAGCGGCTACAGCGGCTCCGGCGCTGCCAGCGCTAGGTTTGGTTGGCATGCTGCGATGGGCATGGACGCAGTTGACGAGCATGCGTACTGCGCTCATGCTCCTACTACTTCTTGCTGTCGCTTCGGTACCTGGGTCGATCTGGCCACAGCGCGTTCAAGACGCATTTGCCGTTCAACGCTGGATAGAAGAAAATCCGACGGTCGGGCCAATTCTGGACTTCTTCCAGATGTTTGACGTCTATTCGTCCTTCTGGTTCTCAGCCATCTACCTGTTGCTTTTCATCTCCCTGATCGGATGTATCATCCCTCGCGCCCGAAAGCACTGGCAACAGATGCGCTCGGCCCCGCCACGTACGCCACGGAAATTAGAGCGACTTCCAGAGTACGGGGCAGTCGAGCTAGATGATCAGGGGCCTGCACCAGCGCAAGCGTTGGAAGAGGCTGCTCAAGTGCTGCGTAGGCGGCGCTACCGGGTCCAGGTTCGCCCCCAGGACGAGGATCAGCGTGCCGGTTCCATCGGAGCCGAGAAGGGCTACCTTCGAGAAGTCGGCAACATCGTCTTCCACGTGTCCCTGGTCGGAGTCTTGGTCTTTGTCGCACTTGGCGCCATGTTCAGCTACCGAGGACAGAAAGTCATCGTTGAAGGTGAAGGGTTCGTCAACGCACTAGCTGCATACGACAACTTCTTTCCGGGAACCTGGTTCAGTGAAGACCAGCTCGATGCGTTCTCCATCCAGCTCAACGAATTTGACCGTGCCTTCGACAGGCAGGTCACCCCGGAAGGAGAAGCTGGCCCTCAGTGGGGCAATGCCTTGGATTTCACAGCTTGGGTCACGGTTCAGGACGGCACAGATAGGGTTCCTGAAGACGCGACACTGAAAGTCAACGCACCGTTGAACATGGGTGGAGCCAACCTCTACCTGGTGGGGAACGGTTATGCGCCCGTAGTAACGGTCCGAGATGGTGAAGGAGACGTAGCTTTCTCTGGTCCTGTCATCACTCGACCCGACGACGGCGTGTATACCTCCATGATGGTGATCAAGGCACCTGATGCCTCACCTGAACAGCTAGGTTTCCAGGGGCTGTTCCTGCCCACCGCAGTTGATGCCGGCGAGGGCATGGCTGTTTCCGCCGATCCCGAACCTTTCAATCCCGAACTTCACCTCAATGCCTACGCCGGGGACCTGGGCCTCGACGAAGGACTCCCTCAGAACGTCTACGTACTGGAGACCGAGAACTTGGAGGTACTCAATTCTCGGGAAGTAGATGCCGGAGGCATCGTGCTCGCCCCCGGCGAGGTCCATGAACTCCCCGACGGCCTAGGCACAGTGGAGTTTGAAGAAGTACTGGACTACATAGCCATCGACATCACCTACAACCCCGGCGAACTTGGAATCCTCGTCTTCTCTCTCACCGCTACCGCTGGACTGATTACCAGCCTCTTCCTGCGACGGAGACGAGCCTGGGTGGTGGTGGAGAAAACAGACAGCGGTCGCACCTTAATCCGCTACGGCCTATTGGCCCGAGGTGAGGACTTCCGGTTGCGAGATGAAAACGCAGCGATTCGACGCGACTTCGAAAAGCTCTGGCCGGTACGCCCTCCCCAAACGCACATCACCACTGATTCACATGCAACGACCCCCACAGGAAAGCGAGGCTAATCATGCTGACCTTCGGAGCCGTATCTCTTCCGTCGATCAACGTTGAACTGGCTGAGTACTCGGAACTGTTCATGATGATCGCCGCCTTCATCTACACACTGGCGTTCATCCTCTTCACCATCGACACTGCCCAAAGCTCACGAACAATTCGCCGCCTCGAAACAGACCTGGCGAGAGAACAAGAGTCCCTGACCGCACAGCCGATGAAAGTAGCGACAGCGGCGGCTGGACCACCACCGGCAGAAGCCGCCTCTCCCCCTCCCGAACTCAAGGACACCCACAACGGGGCGAGAGACCCAGAGCTGGTTGATGAGGACATGGCCTACATCGGCACAAGACGGCCACTCGCCAATACGGCGATTGCTCTCACCGTTGTCGCGGTGGCTGCCCACGCCTTCGCCGTCGTCTCTCGTGGCCTGGCCGCTCATAGGTGGCCGCTGGGCAACATGTACGAGTTCCTCGTCGGCGCTGCTCTGATCGTAGCTCTGGTCTATCTTCTTGCCCTTCTCAGGCGTGACCTACGCTTCATCGGCTCCTTCGTCCTCGGACTGGTGGTGGCAATGATGGTCGCGGCAACGATAGGTTTCCCTACCCCTATCGGCCACGTTCAGCCAGCACTACAAAGCCCCTGGCTTGCCATCCATGTCTCCCTGGCAGTGCTGTCCATTGGACTGTTCGTCCTCACCTTCGCCATGAATGTTCTGCAGCTTCTTCAATCCCGACGTGAGAGAGCTCTCGCAGAGAACACCGCACAGGGGTGGGGCGGCTTTCTGGCTGGTAGGCAGTTTATGCGACTGGTTCCCAAAGCTTTCTCCTTGGAAAACTGGGCATACCGTATCAACGCCGTTGCCTTTGTCTTCTGGACTTTAGGCCCCATGATTACCGGCGCTGTGTGGGCGCGTGAATCATGGGGCCGTTACTGGGGTTGGGACACGAAAGAGGTCTGGACCTTCGTGATCTGGGTGGTCTACGCCGGGTACCTCCACGCCAGAGCCACCCGCGGATGGACCGGCACACGTTCAGCGTGGCTGAGCATCATTGGCTTCCTGTGCATCATCTTCAACTACGCCGTGGTCAACGTCTACTTCCCCGGGCTGCACTCCTACGCTGGATTACCGGACTGATAAGTCGACCTTCGAGCCAGTGGACACGCCAACACCGCGCTCCCCTATAGCGGTTTGCACAGAAACGCATTTCCGCCCTCTGGACCCCGTAGCTTACGACTATTTCCGGGTGAAGTTCATTAGGAGCGGCACAGCTATTCTGATGTCAGAATTCGGTGAGCGGTCTGTGCGTCAGGGCCAGATTGTCATGCTGGGGACTAACGTGCTGTGCGGGTGTGAACCGGAAGGGCAAGTGCAGGTCACGACCATATTTCTGGATCGAAACTACCTGATTGATCAGGTTTACTGGCAGTATGCAGCGGTACTGGCTGATCGTTTAGAGGCATCCAGATTTCTTGACACGCCCTATATCGAACCAGTCCAGCTGCTTTCCCTAAGCAGGGAAGACGTGGCTCGGGTAGAGCTATCGCTTGATGAGCTTGCTGAACTCAGCGCCAGTGATTTTGCTACCGATCTTGGCGGCGGCGAAAGGTTCTACAGAATGCAAGCGCTGCTGTCCTCTGTTCTGCACATCATCGTGCCCTATCTTCAAATTAGTGCAATGCGCCGCGCACGGACGCAACGCCTCACTACCAAACTCAGATCGGCAAGGCCCACTCGGTTTCAACCGCTTCGCCAGGAAGCTCGTCAAGCTGTTCAGCTTCTCGAAAGCGACCTGACGCGGAAATGGACGTTGGCAGAACTTGGGCGTGAAGTTCACCTCTCACGCTCACGCTTAGCAACAGTGTTTACTGATGCTTTCGGAAAATCTCCCCAGACCTATCTGGCTGTGAAACGAGTGGAGACCATGGCGAAACTTCTGAGGGAGACACCGGTCAGCATCGCCCAAGCTGCTGAAGACGTAGGGTGGCGCAACAGAAGTCACGCAGCAGACATGTTCCGTCGGTACTTGGGAGTAACTCCAAGTAGCTACCGCAAACGACTGCGCGCACGGTCCATTGACCAGGATCGACCTGAGAAACGGTCACCAACAACCTGAGTTTCGGCATTCCCTGCTGAGAAGTCCTAGCGATTCTGATAGGCCGGAAGAACTTGTCGGGTTCACCTTCTGTGTCCCTGACGGTCACCGCCGTACATGTTGTCTGCGATGTCCGTCATCGCCTCGCTGGTCTTCCCGGCGTACCTGCTGGTTGACCGAGCTGCTTCTTGTGGCTCGGTTGGTCCACCGGGTCAGAAGGAAGGCAGCTGCCATGTCGGAGCAACCAACACAGTCCCGCAGCAACCGTGACGCCAAGCTCGATGAGCTGCACGGGCGATTGACTGGTGCGGTCGAGCAGCTGGTTTCGGGTGAGGACTGGCAGCAGGCGATGGCGTTTGCGGCGAGGTTCCGGTCGCGGTCGTTCAACAACACCCTGCTGATCTTCGCTCAGCACCAGGACGCCTACGAGAAGGGTCTGGTGGATGAACCGTCGCCGTCGTATGTGGCTGGGTACAGGCAGTGGCAGCAGTTGGGCCGGCAAGTGCAGAAGGGCCAGCCCGGTTACATGATCTATGCCCCGGTCACCGCCCGGTTCGCCACCAGTGATCCTGCTGATCCCGGTGCGTGGAGGCGGTTGGATCGTGGTGAGAAGCCCCGGGCCGGTGAGGTGGCGCGTTCCCGGATGGTGGGGGCTAAGCCTGCCTATGTGTGGGATGCCGCCCAGACCGCTGGGGACCCGATTCCTGAACCCCCGGCGCCGCAGTTGTTGAAGGGTCAGGCCCCTGCTGGGTTGCACGCTGAGCTGTCCCGGCTGATCCGCGAGCAGGGATTCACCGTCGTTGGGGCAGGGAGTGCTGCCGAGCTAGGTGGGGCCAATGGCATCACCGACTACACGGCTCGCCAGATTGCGGTGCGCTCGGATATGGACCCTGCTGCGCAGGTGAAGACGCTGGCTCATGAGTTGGGCCATGTGTTGATGCATGGGCCGAACCAGCAGGAGGCCCGTGGCCACCGGGGTGTGGTGGAGGTTGAGGCCGAATCGGTGCCGCTGATGATCGGTGCCGCTCATGGAATGGACACCAGTGAGTACACGATCCCGTATGTGTCCACGTGGGCGGCGCAGGTGAAGGATCAGGAACCTGCTGAGGTGGTCAAGGCCACCGGCGAGCGGGTACGCCAAACCGCGCTTTCCGTCCTGGCACAGTTGGATAGCCCGCAAGTGACTGATGGCACCCCGCCGGGGCTGGAGCGTCACCAGCCCCAACGCAGCCGTGCTGTCCGGCAGAGCCCGGAGCCGAAAGACATGCAGAGGGCAGGCATGGAGCCTGATGGGGTGCGGCGTGAACCTGTGGCCTCTGGTGGTGTGGAGAGGTCGGGGTTGTGATGGCCGGGCTGGCTTCCTTCACCCAGGTTCTGATCGACACCCGTGAGGCAGGGCTACCGGTGGCGGCGTCCCAGTTGGCTGCTGCGGGGCTGCCGGTATTCCCTTGTGTGCCCGGCGCGAAGCGTCCGTTGACCGAGCATGGGTTCCACGACGCCACCACCAACCTCGGTCGAGTTGAACAGTGGTGGGGCCGGTGGCCGGAGGCGAATATCGGTGTGCCCACCGGGCAGGCCTCGGGCCTGGTGGTGGTCGATGTTGATGTCCACTCTGAGGCCGACGGGTACCGATGGTTTGGTCGAGCCAACCGTGCCGGGCTGACGGTCGGGTGGGATGTGTTGGTCTCGACTCCGTCGGGTGGGATGCATGCCTATTACCCGGTAGCCCCGGGCACCGAGCAGCAGCGGTCGTGGCAGGCGGCCATGGCGGGGATAGATTTCCGTGGCGATGGCGGCTACATCATCGTCCCACCCTCAGTAGTCCAGTACGAGGATTCTGCTGTGGCCTATCAGCTGGCCCGGATTGCTGGGACTCCGCCGCGGCCTGTGGATGCCTCTGGGTTGCGTCAGTTCCTGGACCCCCGCCCATCACCGGCCTTCCGGCGAACCACACGTGGGCCTCGGCGTGAGGCTGATGTGTCCCGGTTGGCCTCGTGGGTGGCGGCTCGTGGGGAGGGTGAGCGCAACCGGGGACTGTTCTGGGCAGCTTGCCGCCTGGCAGAGAACGACATTCCGGCGGCGGATGCGGTGGAGGTGCTTTCTGCTGCGGCTTCACAGGCTGGTTTGGGGCAGCGGGAAATCGCCGCGACGATCCGCTCGGCCTACCGCACCACCCACGGTGAGACCACCCATGGGCGCGAAGCTGCACCATCAGTGGGGCCGGAGTCGTTTGTCCGCCGTAACCGGCCTTCTGCTGGGCCGTCAGCGCGGGTTCGGGGCATCGAATGAGCACCGGCGGGCAGGTTTCTGGTGTGGGGCACCGGTGGGCGTTGCGCACCGCGGTGGCTGGCACGGTGTTCATCGCCGGGGGCGCGTTCTGGTTGAGCTTCAACGCCCTGGCCGATCTTGCGGCTCGCTCGGGCATCGAGCCGGGCCAGGCCTGGGTGTGGCCACTGATCGTGGATGGGATCATTGTGGTCGCCACCGTCTCTGCCGTCGCTTTGGCGGGTCAACGTGCGGCCTGGTATCCGTGGGCGCTGCTGGCCGGCGGCGCACTGGTCTCGGTGATGGCAAACAGTCTGCATGCGGTGGTGGCCGCTGATGCTGATGTGCCTGGTGTGTTGGCTGCCTCCGTGGCGGCCGTTCCACCGGTGGTGCTGCTGGCGATCACCCACCTGACGGTGATCCTGACCCGCACCATCCAATCCACAACCACCGAGTCCCGCACACCTGCCTCCGGCCCCACGGTCGAAGACGACCCCCAGGCCTCTCCAGGGCCGGTCTTGGATGGGGTCAGCTACTGAAGCTCTCTCCATCTCCACTGAGGCTCCAGTCGAGGATGTATCGGTGGATCGGCGTGCTCGGGCGCGGATGCTGCGGGAGCAGGGGTGGTCGAACAAGCAGATTGCCAAGCAACTCGGGGTTCACCCTTCGACGGTGGGCCGATGGGCAGCAGCCGAGCACCTTACCGATGAACCATCCACCACCGGCAGCAACGGCAGAGCTTCTGTGGGTGGGAACAACGAACAGGGAGAACTGTCATGAACGCCATCAACCCCCACACCCACCACTCCGACCCCAGCGATACCCCTGGGCAGTCCGCGTCCATTCGAGATTCTAGGCCAGCTCCGCAAGGGCCAGAAGCCCCTGCCGTCGCGACCGCGCCGGGTGTCTCTGCCCCCGGTGGACCAGAGGCGACGGTGGGTCCGGGTGGGCAGGGTGTGCCGGATGCGGTGGAGGCCGATCACATTCGCCGCCGCCAGGACCTCGGTGCCGCTGAAGCTCGTCCGGCCCGTGGGGTGGAGTGGATCAGGCCCACCGATCTGATGGCCCGGCACTCTGCTGTGGTCGCTGGCCGCGGCATTGGTTTCGAAGTGGCCTTGGCTCGGCGGGTCCGTGGTCCTCTGGTGGCTCCGGCCCGCCGGTTGGGCAGCCGGGTCGCACAGTTGCCACCGGTGTCGGCGTTCGGGCGTGGGCATCAGCCTCATCAGGTCTCCCGGGGCGCGGTGGGACACAGCTAGGCCCCTTGACAGGGGTTCTGTTGGTGGTGATGACCGATGAGCACAGCAACAACGAGGTTGCCCTACCGGTCCGGCCAGAAGCCGGGCCGGAAAGGGCTCAGGGCTCCGGGTCTTGGGGGTGGGGTGTGCACCTGGTGGTCAGGAGGTACACCAATGCATACCACCACCGACAATCCCACCCCACAGGCGGCCGGCAACACCGGCAACGGGCGCAGCGGACGAACCTTTGAGTCCAGCGCGGGGCTGCGAGCCCTACTCCACCGGTTGCACCAGGCTGGTCCCGGGGCGTGGGAGAACGATGCTGAAGCCGCTGACCTGATGGTGTTCACTGCGGAGAAGTACGCCGCCCTGGCCCGCAAATACGGACTCGACCCCTGGGAGGCGGCTTCTGCGGCGTTTGATGTGATGCGCAGCCGCTCCACCCGGGAAGCGGCTGATCCGTGGGCGGTGGTCACCCATGCGGTACGGATCACCTGCATCGCCGAGGAACGCGCCCAAGGCCTGCTCTGCTCGGTCCACCAGGCCCGCCGCCCGCACATCTCCGTCTTCCATGACCCGGAGCGGTTCAGCGACCGCGAAACACCCCTGAGCGATTATCACCCGGCCTTCCACACCACCGACCACCACCCCGAAGACACCGACGATGCTGAGGATACGACGGCTGAGTCGGAGGTGAGCGCAGCACGCACCGCAGTAGAGGACGCCATCGAGCTGTTCACGTTATTGGATTGGCATCCGCGTACCGCCCGGGCCGGGATCGAACACATCTGCTCAGCATTGACGCGGGCCTCCAGCAGGCAGGCGGCCTATGAAGCCCTGCGGCGGGATAAGCATGCTCGCGCCCTGCTGGACATCCCCGGTGAGTCTTGGACGGCGATGCTCAAAGCCCTGCTGGGCCACCCCGATGCCGCCTACGCGGCCACCAACGCTGGCCGGGGTGTGCTGTTGCGGCTGCTGATCGGTGAGAGCCTGCCGATGCTGCTGCGCGATGAAGACCTCGTGGTGCTGATCGCCTTCACCGCCCCCGGAAAGCCCCGTACTGGTGGGGGTCGGTGATGGGTGAGCAGACCGGGTTCATCGAACTCGACCGCGCGGTAGAGGCCATCACGGTCGGTCCTCGGCACCGCACCGACTTCGGGGACATCGACGAACTGGCCGCCTCCATCGAACGCGAAGGCCTTCTCCAGCCGATCACGATTACCCCCGAGGGGGTGCTGGTGTGTGGTGCACGCCGGTTGGCGGCGATCAAACAGCTCGGCTGGCGGAAGGTCAACGTGTGGGTCCGCTCCGGTATCTCCGACAAGCTCGGTCACCTGTTGGCCGAACAGGACGAGAACACCCTGCACAAACCGCTAACCCAGCAGGAATCCGCCGCCCTCTACCGAGAACTGAAACACCTGATGGCAGAAGACGCCGAGCGCCGTGATGCTGCCACCCGATTCAGCAGCGAGTATCAGCCAGGGAAGAACGGGGGTGGAAATTTTCCACCCCCGTCAAACGGTGTTACTGGGAGGACTCGGGAGCAGGCTGCAGCGATGATCCCCGGAAGCGCCTCCTATAAGACTCTCGAGAAGATCAGCTACCTCCAACACCTCACCACCGACCCCACCATCCCTAGTGAACTGCGCACCCAGGCAGAGCAGGAACTCTCCCGGATTGATGCGGGGGCTCCGGTAGACCCGGCCTACCGGCAACTGCGCGAAGCCGCTGAGGCCGCCCAGCAACAGCGCGTGGACCAGCTGCATCGTCTGGCCGATGAAGCGGTGGCCAAGGCGAAAGCCGCCCCCAAGAAACGCACCACCCCGACCGCAGCCCAGGCAGCAGGGTCAGCAGCGGATGAGTTACCTCGGCGGTATCCGACCCGGGCGTTCTGGGCGACCTGGGGTGAACTGGCCGAGTGGTGGACCCACTACGACCCTGACCAGCTGGCCGCCGAACTGACCGATGAGCAGTACCGCAGCTTCCAGGCCACAGTGGACGGGACACTCGCGTTCGCCGAGCAACTCCACGCCGCACGCGAAGCCCACACTAGTGGTCCGTCTCTGATTTAGCTTGCCATTTCGGTGAGTTTCGCTCGTGCTCGGCGGGT
>NZ_WRPM01000091.1 GCF_009758175.1 Nesterenkonia alkaliphila | reverse complement strand
TCCAGTTCGTGGCATACCCCATTCTACAACTAATCCAACGAATTACTGACGCACGACACTAGGGTGTGTCTGATAACTGTCTGGTCCAGGCGATGACGCCGTGTAGTAGCCATCGGAAACCAGGACAATGTCGCCCTACGCTTCAGCGGTGCAGTGGGACTGATGTTTAACGTGTTCATGGTGCTGGTCGCCATCGCCTCGATCATCCTGACAGTCCCCAAAGACAAGGTCCAAGAGGCCCAGCGCGGCAAGGACGTGGCTCCTCCTCCTATCGGCAACTGAGTGCTTGTCAGCAGCCTCAGCCCAGGGCGTGTCTGAGAATTGTGTGAGCAGTTGGTTGGGAGTCTGGAGGGTATGTCTCGGTTGCAGGTGCATGCGGATACTCAGTGGGAGCTGATCGCAGATCAGTTGCCCAAGCCACAGGCCGTAAAAGGCCGGCTCTTCGCTGATGCCCGCATGGTGGTCGAGGACATTATCTACCGATACAGGTGTGGGATCGCTTGGCGGGTCTGCCAGAGGTCTTCGGTCCGTGGCAGACGGTATGGACATGGCACCGGCGGCTAGCGGCACCTGGGATGACATCCTGGCGAAGCTGAGGGCTTGTCAAGTAGTTTGTGTGCGGGGTTTATAAGTAGGGGTTGATGCGGTCGGGGTAGGCTGCCGCCAGAAAGTCCTACCCGGTGCGCAGCTGCTCCATCATGTGATTGGCCTCTGCGGGGTTGGTCGATGCCTCAATGATCCGCCCACCGCGATTCGCCGACACCGCACAGCAGTGCCGGGACCTGCTTGGGGCCACCCGATAGCATAACGGGCATGTCACTGAGCCCCCACAAGGGTGACGACGCACCCGACTCAGAACCGACCTGGGTCGGTGGACTGCGCAACGCCGCTCTGGTCGTGGTGCTGCTGGTGATGGTTTGGGTGGCGTTCAACGTGGACCTGCCTCCTGCCGACCAGCTGCAGGCATCGATCGCTGAGTTCGGGTGGGCCGGGTGGCTGGTCTTCATCGCGCTCTATGCGATCGTCGCGCTGACTCCGATACCGGTGACGATCATGGCGGTCACCGGCGGGCTGCTCTTCGGGCTGGCCATCGGCAGCGTGCTCTCCATCATCGGAGTGTTCCTGGGGTCATGGGGCGCCTACTGGCTGGCCCGAGGGCTGGGAAAGCGCACCGTCAAACGGCTGTTGGGGCGCTACCGATCCCGGGTCGAGGGGCAGCTGAGCAGCGCCGGCTTCGAAGCGGTCACCACCCTGCGCCTGCTGCCCGGGCTGCCCTACTGGCCGGTCAACTACGGCAGCGGCGCCTTCGGCCTCAGCACCGCGGTCTACGTTCCCGCCAGCCTGCTCGCTATGACCCCGGGCCAGACCTCACTGGTAGCAGTGGGGAACTTCATCGCAGAACCAGGGGTGATCGCCGGCATCTGGGTGCTCATCGCCTGGGCGGTGGTTCTGGTCCTCACAGTGGTGTTCTACCTCAGGTGGCGCCGAGCCTGGAAACCCAAGCCTTCCGACGACGACCACCAAGACACCGACGACGGCGAAGAGCGGCGCTGAACTACTGGTCGGGGCGCAGTTCCATCAATGCCCCGGAGTCGGTGGCGATCCACACCGCGCCGTCGGGCGCTTCTTCCACTTCGCGGATCCGCTCACCGAAGTCCCACTCCTGGGCCGGTTCGGCGCTCTCACCGTCCAGCTCCACCCGGACTAGGTTCTCACCGGAGAGGCCGCCGAGGAAGGCACTGTCCTGCCACTCGGTGAAGAGCTCGCCCTGATAGATCATCAGGTTACCCGGCGAGATCGCAGGCGCGAACGATCGAGACTGACGGGGACCAGCCACGACGAGGCGGACGTACTATCGAAAGTGTGACCTTGCACTACCAGAGACGAGGAGCATGCTCATGATGGACTGGGGCGGTACGGGCGGCATGGTGCAGATGTGGATTTTCGGCCTGCTGGTGCTCCTCGGGGTGATCTTGCTGGTGATCGTAGTGGTGAAGGCCTTCACCGGCGGATCCTCCACCACCGCTGGATCCGGCGCCACCGGTGAGGTAGGCGCAGGCCCTGGCCGGGCGCGGGTGATCCTCGATGAGCGCTACGCACGCGGCGAGATCGACACCGAGGAATATCAGGAACGGCTTCGGACCCTGGAGGAGGACGGCCGGTGAGCTCGTTGACGCGCCGGCAACTGCTGGTCCTGGGCGCGACCGGGGCAGGGGCCATCGTCGTGGGCGGAGCCGGACTGTGGTGGACCACCACCGGCGGCCCTCGTCTCACCGGCGGTGCAGACTTGATCCAACCGGAGACGTTGGTCAGCCGCGACGGCGTGCTGGAACTGGACCTGATCGCCGCACCGGCACGTATAGAGGTCGGTGGACGGGAAGCCTTCGTGCAGGCCTTCAACGACTCCCTGCCCGGACCGACCTTGCACGTGGCCCCGGGGGACACGATCGGGGTAGCGATGCATAACCAGCTTCGGACGCCGACGAACCTGCACGTGCACGGGTTACACGTGTCTTCGGAAGGCAACGGTGATAACCCGTTCGTGAGCATTGACCCCGACGAGTCCTTCGACTACGAGTTCGCCCTGCCCGCCGACCACCCGCCAGGTACCTACTGGTACCACCCGCACCGCCACGGTCACGTGGCCGAGCAGGTCGGGGCCGGCCTCTACGGAGCCATCATCGTGGAGGACCCGGAGCCTGTCGCGGTGACCCGGGAGCGGGTCATGGTGATCTCGGACCTGACTCTGGACGCTTCCGGTAACCTCGCTGAAGTCAATCAGATGCAGCAGATGGTGGGCCGGGAAGGTGAGCTGGTCCTGGTCAATGGACAATTCCGCCCGCAGATCACCGCCGCGCCGGGGGAGCGGGAGCGCTGGCGGATTGTCAATGCCTGCCCCTCGCGCTACCTCCGGCTGCAGTTGGCCGGACAGCAGGTCCGCCTGTTCAGCCGCGACCTCGGGCGGCTGCCGACCCCCGAGGAGGTCACCGAAGTGATCATCGCCCCCGGCAACCGCATTGAACTGCTCGTTGAAGCCACCGAGGGCTCCTCGGCCCTGGTCGCGGCACCGGTGGACCGCGGCGGCATGGGCGCCATGATGGGCGGGGCCATGATGGGTGACAACGAGCCCGGCAACGACGAACCAATCAGACTGCTCACTCTCGAGGTGTCCGGGGCCCCCGCCACGAGGCTCGCGCCTGTGTCGCGGGGCCCAGCCCTGCGAGATCTGCGGAAGGAGCCGGTCGTCGCCACCCGCACCGTGGACTTCGCCATGGGCATGGCCGGGGGCATGGGAGGCGATCGGCCGATGATGGGCGGTGGAGGGCGTGACGAGGCGACCACCATGATGACCTTCACCATCAACGGTCAGGAGTTCGATCCGGACAGGACAGACATCTCGGTGGCGACCGGGACTGTGGAGCAATGGACCCTGACTAACTCAAGCCCCATGGACCATCCCGTCCACCTGCACGTGTGGCCCATGCAGATCATCGACGATGGGGACCGCGAGCTGTCCGAACCGAGATGGCAAGACGTTGTCAACGTCCCGGCTTTCGGGAACGTGAAGGTACTCATCGCCTTCGATGACTTCCCTGGGCGCACCGTCTACCACTGCCACATCCTCGACCACGAAGACCAAGGCATGATGGGCACCGTCGAAGCCCGCTGACCGAACTCAAGTGAAGGACACAGTGGTGGACGTCCCGCCCAGCCACCGACTAAGGAAGCAGAAGGAAGACACCAACTGCTTTCAGTAACGCGCGAAAGCCCAGTTGTGCACTCTCGTTCTGTTACTGGCGGCTTGGACAGGAGGCCTAGCTGCCACTCGTTCGACCATGAGATCCTAGGCACTCAATGGGGTGCCACGGACCGCGTCTCCCGGCGACTCGCCTGAACCTATCGTGGGACCCACCAGTTGCTCAGGAAAGCTCACCAACATGCCGACCATGTCCGCTCTTGAAGGGCTACTCTGCCGCAGCGGACCCTGGAGGCACGTGGCTCGCCGGATGCTCCCATGGAGCACCCAAGGATTCGCGTTGACAGGTGAGGTGCTCGAGATCGGTGGTGGGAGTGGCACTATGGCCGCAGAACTTGCCCGCACGAATCGGCAGGTACACCTCACGGTGACCGACCTTGACCCCACCATGGTCCGCGCGGCACGACACGGGCTAGCACGCCTACCGCAGACCACGGCGGAGCAAGCCGACGCCACACACCTGCACTATGACAATGAGTCTTTCGACGTCGTGACGAGTTTCCTCATGCTTCACCACGTGATCGACTGGGAAAGCGCTGTAAGCGAAGCCTCCCGTGTCCTGCGACCAGGAGGGCTGTTCCTTGGATATGACCTGGTCGCCTCACGGATGACAACACTGGCCCACCTGATCGACCGATCCCCACACCGACTCATTGAGCACGGACAACTAGAAGCGGTCTTGGCCCAGGCCGGCTTTGAACCAGTTTCCGTGCGGTATTCGTACGGTGGTCTCGTGTTGCGCTTCGCCTCCCGCAAGGCGTACACGCCAGTGGTCGCCGACCTCAACACCGAAACCCCGTAAGTGATCATTAGCAGATGAGAACACCACAGGGCGCCTCAGCAATGAATGGGCTCGACTGTTGACGTTACCCTCTGGGGTATAACATGACTTATGAAGCCACCCGAACGCGCTAGGCCAAGGAGCATTTTGAGGAGACCCAACGCTCTCATTGCGGCTTTTGGTCGCAACGGCTCCGCGGGTGGCGCGCCATCTTCGCTCCCCATGGCTTCCTCCGCCGGGATCCGCGGCGGAGTCCACTTTCAACGGCCTCCGGACAACGCCTTCGATCGTTGCCGGATGAGGGTCGGAATTACATAAGGAACTCAAGCTGGGAAGGAAGACGAGCATGCAGGATACGATCAAAGTTGCGGTGAATGGTTACGGGGTTATCGGTAAGCGTGTAGCTGACGCGGTGGAAGCCCAGGAAGACATGGAG
>NZ_WRPM01000090.1 GCF_009758175.1 Nesterenkonia alkaliphila | reverse complement strand
AGATTCGAACTCGCGACCCTCACCATGGCAAGGTGATGCTCTAGCCAGCTGAGCTACATCCGCAGTGTCTTGAACTGCCTCATGCGGCGGTTCGACGACATGACACTCTAACCCACTCCGGGGAGGATGGTCCAATCGAGGCGCGGGGGCCTCCCCCGGCCGACTGATCAGGCGGCAGTCCGGTAGGTCCCGCCGCGCCCCGGTGGGGAGGAGCCGGATCGGCTGGGCGGCGGCCATGGTGTCGACGGTGGCGGGGGTAGAAGGTAGCCGTGGGATTTCATGTTGTGGTGCCGGCGGCACAGCGCCCAGAGATTCTCCGCACTGGTGGGACCATCCCGCTCGTAGGGAACCTTGTGGTCAAAGTCTGAGCGTTCGGCCGGGACAGTGCATCCGGGGTGCTGGCAGACACCGTCCCGGAAGATCAGCGCATCCCTGAGCCGGGGCGGGACGAACCTGCCGTTGGAGACGATGCTGAGAATCTGGTGGTCAGCCTGCCTGGGCTTCTTCCTGGTCACCGCGGTGTACCACTGGTGTTCAGCATTCGGATCTGCAGCAAGTTTGCGGATCTCCGAGGCTGGCAGCATCCAGGAGCGGTCAGCTCCCATCGCGGGTTCATCGGACTGCCCGCGCAGCGTGGGTTCCGGGACCATCACGCAGATCTTGGCGGAGACCGGCGCAGCGTAGTTCCGACCATCGCGCAGCCAGGCGCTGAAGAGGTCGGCCTCTCGCTGGGCCAGTGTGCGGTCATCGGCGTCAGTGAGGGCATCCTCTGGGGCACCAGCTCCGGGGGCCTCCTGACCGGTGCTGGCAGGCTGGTAGTCCTGCTCGGTGTCTTTCGGCTGGGGCCGGTGCATGGCGCTGGCTGCTGCCCGCAGCCGCCGTTGGATCGAGACCGCCTCAGCGGTCGGGATCAGCGCTTCCACAAAGCTCAACCCGCAGTCCAGATGCTCAATGCGCACATACCGGTCCTGCTTGGCGGCTGCGGCCGACTGCTCGTAGAGCTCGGCATCAAGCTGTGAGATACGCCGAGCCAGCCAATGCTTCAGCTCGGTGGGGTTCTGCTCCCCGGCCATCTCCGCCAGCTCAGCATCCAGGATCTCCAGCAGCTCCGGCTGGTTTGCCACGGCTCCGGTGCCATCGGCGATTCGGCGCAGTCGGGCCATACATACCACCCCGGCGCAGAAGCGCTCCCATACCCGCGGCAGGCTCTCACGGACATACTGGGCCTGATTCAGCACCCTTGTGGCAGTGCGCTCACTGAGTCCGAGCACCACTGCAGCATCACGCACCGCAGCCTGGTCAGCGGCCGAACGAGAATACAGATCGCCCCCGTCAGCCTCGGCCCGGCACCGCCCCCGGTAGGCCAGCAGCCGGCTGAGCTGCAGGGCGTTCTGCCGCCGGGACTTCACCGCATGCTCCCACGCTTCAGCGAGCTCCGGAACATAAGCCAAATGGCTCATCCGCTCCGGCAGCTTCGGCTGCGGTATACCCTGGTCGTCTTTCATGTGATCCACGTTACTCTGACCCCCGGACATGCCGAATGTCGGATCAGGTCCGGCACCCCCACCCGCAACAACAACCGCCCCCACCCGCACCAACACCCCACCCGAATCAGCCCCGGCACCAACTCCAACCACGCCCCCGCACCAGCCCCCGTACTCGCACATCACCCCGCCCGAGCAAACCCCCGAACCGGCACCAACCCCCGCACCCGCACAGCCACCAGCACCCGCCACCACCAGCTCCGGGGCCCATGGGAGACTGTCTCACTATGACTAATCCGCAGCTTGCCCATGCCACTGAGTTCGGGAGGATGTACTCGCGTTCTTTGTCCGCCCCGCCTGAGGTGCCTTCGATCACCACTGTGATCGCGCAGGAGGCCCAGGATATGACCGGCTGGGCGGGGCATATGGCGGCCACTGAGCTGATCAATGACACCCGGCTCAACGGTGCGGTGGGCTCCCCCGGTGAGCTTCGCAATCTGGCACGGCAGGCCAGTTCGGCTGCGGAGCGGTTCCGGGATGCTGCGGCAGCCCGCGGAGACCGGGTGCACCACTACGCCGAGCAGGTGGCCCTGGCCGCCCTGGGGCAGCAGAACCAGTACGACGCCGCCCGGGCCACCTTGGCAGAGTACGGTGAGTCCCGCTTCGCTGACCGGTTTGACCAGTGGTGGGAGCTCTACGGGGTGCGGCCGCTGGCCGCAGAGGTCACCGTGTGGAATCAGACGGTGGGCTATGCCGGGACTCTGGACCTGGTGGCTGAGATCGGTGGCCGGATCTGCATCCTGGACTTCAAGACCAAGGGCGTCGGCCGTGACGGGCGGGCCAAGCCGGTGCGCGATTCAGTGGTGATGCAGCTGGTGGCGGGGATGCGCGCTGAGGAGCAGCTGGTCGACGCCGCCTCAGGCACCTGGCAGCCCTGGCCGCATCGGGGCGATGACGGGGTGGAGCCGCTGCTGCTGGCAGTGGCGATCTCGGAGGCTGAGGTGGTGCCGGTGCAGGCCGATCCCTCCTGTCTGCGCGCCCATTGGCGCAAGTTCTGGGCGCTGCGCCAGGTCTGGGAGCATTCGCGTACTGTCGCCGAGCAGGGCCGGGTCCTGCGCCCGATCGGCCCTCCACCGCGGCCCGCCCCCGCGGGGATGACAGAATAAGGAAAAGACCCAGCCGGCGTCCCGGCTCAGTGCAATAACAATCAGTGCCCAATAACGATCAGTGCCCAATATAGATCCACAGCCAAGCAATGAGAGGTGAAACGAGCCAACGATGCCCGTTCTCGAAATCCGGCAGATCGGCGACCCGGTCCTGCGCACCCCCGCCACAGAGGTCCCGCAGATCGATGAGCGCATCCGCAAGCTGGTCCAGGATATGTATGAGACCAACGAGAACGCCGGGGGCATCGGGATCGCCGCACCTCAGGTGGGTATCTCGCTGCGGATCTTCACCTGGGATGTGGAGGGCAGCCGCGGGGCGGTGATCAACCCGCAGCTGGAACTGGCCGGCGAACCCGGGTTCGTCCCCCGGCCTCGGGACGAGGAGCCGGATGCTGTGCTGCGTGAGGGCTGCCTCTCAGTGCCCGGGCAGATCTACGGACCCGCGCCCCGGTACCCTGAGGCCACACTCACCGGGCTCAGCCCGGACGGCAGCCCGCTGCACCTGGCGGCCACTGGATTGCTGGCAGCCTGCTTCCAGCACGAACTCGACCACCTGGACGGCAAGCTGTTCCTGGACCGGCTGACCGGAGAACACAAGAAGCAGGCCTTCCGCGCCCTGCGGAACGGAGCCGCCGTATGAGCCGCATCGTCTTTGCCGGCACCCCGCAGATCGCCGCCGATGTGCTGCTCGATCTGATCACCGCCATCGCCAACGGCAATGTGTCCGCCAGCATCGCAGGGGTCCTCACCCGCCCCGATGCCCCGGTGGGCCGCCGCCGCAACCTCACCCCCTCCCCCGTGGCGCAGGTGGCACAGGATGCCGGACTGCCGCTGATCAAGGCGACAAAGATCGACGACGACGTCCGCACCACCCTGGCTGCCCTGAAGCCGGATCTGGGGGTGGTGGTCGCCTATGGAGCGCTGCTGCCGCAGGCCGCGTTGGACATCCCACCGCGGGGCTGGGTGAATCTGCATTACTCTGATCTGCCCAAATACCGCGGGGCCGCACCGGTCCAGCATGCTCTGCTCAACGGTGAGCCTCGGACTGCTGCCACGGTCTTCCAGCTGGAGAAGGGGATGGACACCGGTCCCATCCACGCCGCCCGCACCTATGAGATCCCGGAGCTGGCCTCAGCCGGTGACGTCCTGGAGGATCTGACCTCCCTGGGGTCCCGGATGCTGCAGGAGCTGATTCCCAACCTGCTGGAAGGCACCTCCCAGCCGGTGCCGCAGTCCGGCCGGCCGAGCCTGGCCCCTAAGCTCACCCGTGAGGATGCCTATATTGATCCCGCCCAGCCGGCCGAGCAGGTGGTCAGCCGGATCAACGCGACTATCCCGGAACCGGGGGCCTGGACGCTCAACGGCGATGCCCGGATCAAACTGGGCGTGGCCCGGGTCTTCCACGGCAAGCCCGGTGGCGAGCCCGGCACTGTCCAGCTGCTGCCCTCTGATCGGCACTCCGGAGAGCAGGTGGTGGTCATGACCACCGGCGACGGTAAGGGAGCCGCGCTGACCCGGGTGCAGCCGGCGGGTAAGCAGATGATGGATGCCGCTGCCTGGTTGCACGGCCAGCAGGGCCGTGCTCAGGCATCGGCTGTGCAGCTGGGAGGCACCAGATGAGCCAGCAGCCCGGCCGCGGCGAACGTGGCAGCAACCGCCACCCGGACCGGCGGAATACCCAGGGGCGCCAGCGCAACCGCGGTGGTCACGGGGAGAACCGCGGACCTCGGAAGTTCAGCCAGTCCGCCCCCTCCCAGCGCAGCCGCCGGGCGGATCCGGCCCGGCTGGTGGCCTTCCGGGTGCTGCGCGCAGTGGCCCTGGATGATGCCTACGCCAACCTGGTGCTGCCCCATGAGATCCGCCGGGCCAAGCTGGATAAGCGCGACGCCGCCTTCGCCACGGAGCTGACCTATGGCGCACTGCGCGCCCAGGGCACCTATGATGCGATTCTGGCCCAGAACGTGGACCGGGAATTGGACCAGCTGGACCCGCCGGTGCTCAACGCACTGCGGCTGGGCGCACATCAGCTGCTGGCGATGCGGGTGGATGATCACGCCGCGGTCAATGAGACAGTGGGCCTGGTCCGCGACCAGGTGGGCACCGGCCCCTCTGGGCTGGTCAACGCCGTGCTGCGCCGGGTGGGCGAGAAGAGCCTGGATGAGTGGGTGGCCCAGCTGACCGCGGAGGTCGGTGAGCTCGATGCTCTGGCGCTGCGCTATGCGCACCCGGCCTGGGTGGTCCGCGCCCTGCGCCAATCCTTGAAGCTCCATGGCCGCGGGGAGGACCTCGAGCAGCTGCTTCAGGCGGATAACCTGGCCCCCGAGGTGCACCTGGTGGGCCTGCCCGGGCAGCTGCAGCCCAGTGGCGCCGAGTCCTTGGAGCAGGCCCTCCAAGCTGGTGCCCGGCCCTCAGAGCTGATCGACGGGGCCGCCGTTTTCCGCGGCGGCGATATCGGCCGGCTGGCCGGGGTGCGCGAGGGCGCGCTGCGGGTGCAGGACATCGGGTCGCAGTGGGTGGCCCGGGCCCTGGCGGAGCCGGCGGTCTCCCCCGGCGAGCGCTGGCTGGACCTCTGCGCCGGCCCCGGCGGCAAGGCCGCACTGCTAGGCGCCCTAGCCGCAGAGTACGGGGTGCACCTCACAGCCAATGAGCCCGCCGCACACCGGGCGGAACTGGTGCAGAAGGCGCTGGCCCCGGTCCCTGCGGAGGCCTGGAGTGTACGCACCGGCGATGGCCGCACTATCGGTGAGCTGGGCACCCAGTTTGATCGGATCATCGTGGATGCCCCCTGTACCGGGCTGGGCGCGCTGCGGCGCCGTCCTGAGTCCCGCTGGCGCCGGCAGCTCAGTGATTTAGCGGAGCTCACAGTGCTGCAGGAGCAGCTGCTGGATGCAGCCGTGGGCGTTCTCGCCGAGGACGGGCTGCTGGCCTATGTGACCTGCTCGCCACATGTGGCCGAGACTCTGGTCCAGGTGGAGGATGCGCTGAGGCGGCACAGTGATCTAGAGCTGTTGGACGCCCATGAGGTCATGACCGATGTCGCCCTGCCCGCCGGGCAAGAACTCCTGGGCAGCAGGCCGGCCGGGTCATCGGAGGTCGCGGCCAAGACCGTGCAGCTCTGGCCGCATATCCACGGCACCGATGCCATGTTCTTTGCACTCATGAGAAAAGCAGAGTCCTAGAAGGGGCACTATGACCGCCATTCACCCGAGCATTCTCAGCGCTGACTTCGCCAATCTGGCCGATGAGCTGGCCCGCATCCCTTCGGCAGATGCAGTGCATGTGGATGTGATGGACAACCATTTTGTGCCCAACCTGACCATCGGACTGCCGGTGGTGGAGTCCATCCGGAAGGTCACCGCCCTGCCGCTGGATATTCATCTGATGATCAGCGACGCCGACCGCTGGGCTCCCCAGTACGCCCAGGCAGGTGCCGAGTCAGTGACCTTCCACGTGGAGGCTGCGGCCAAACCGGCCCAGGTGGCCCGGGACCTGCGTTCCCACGGGGCGAAGTCCGCCATGGCGGTGAAGCCAGGCACTGCCTTGGAGCCGCATCTGGGGCTGCTGGCCGAGTTGGACATGCTGCTGATCATGACTGTGGAGCCGGGCTTCGGCGGGCAGAGCTTCATGGACCAGATGCTGCCCAAGATCGCCGCAGCTCGGAAGGCCTCCGATGACCTGGGCGGCCGGATCGCGGTTCAGGTGGATGGCGGCATCAACGCCGATACCATCCTCCGGGCAGCTGAGGCCGGAGCCGACACCTTTGTGGCCGGCTCCGCGGTCTATGCCGCCGATGATCCCGACGCCGCCATTTCTGACCTGCGCAGTCTCATCAAGTAACCGATCCCGGAGAAAGCGAACAGAGAATGAAATTACTGGTGACCGGCGGTGCCGGCTATATCGGATCCGTGGTGGTCCAGCAGCTGCTGGCTGAGGGGCATACCGTGGAAGTCCTGGACAACCTCACCACCGGTCACGCCGGCCTGGATCTTCCCGGTTGTGTTTGGCACTTCGGTGAGATCAGTGAGGCCGGAACCGTGCTGGATCCCAGCTTTGACGGTGTGGTGCACCTGGCGGCCAAATCCTTGGTGGGTGAGTCGGTGGAGCACCCCGAGCGCTACTGGCACGGCAATATTGTTGCTTCACTGCAGCTGCTGGACGCGGTACGCACTGCCGGGGTAAAGCGGTTCGTGTTCTCCTCCACCGCGGCGGTCTACGGCGAACCCGGGGTGGAGCAGATCACGGAGGACACCCCCACCAGTCCCACCAACCCCTACGGGGCCTCCAAACTGGCCATTGACCACATGCTGACCGCAGAGGCGGCAGCGCACGGCTTGGCCGCCGTGAGCCTGCGCTACTTCAACGTGGCTGGAGCTTCCGGGGCGCTCCGGGAGCGCCACGATCCGGAGACTCACCTGATCCCCAACCTGCTGAAGGTTGCGGCCGGTGAGTCCCCTGAGGCGAAGATTTTCGGCACCGATTACCCCACCCGGGATGGGACTGCGATCCGGGACTACATCCATGTGGTGGATCTCGCCGAGGCTCACCTGCGCGCTTTGGAGGCCGCACAGTCTGGCGAGCACGCGATCTATAATCTCGGCACCGGCACCGGCACCACGGTCCGGGAGATTCTCGACGCTGTGCGCGAGGTCTCCGGCTCTGAAGTGCCCGCTGTGGAGCATCCCCGCCGGCCTGGCGATCCTGCTGTGCTGGTGGCTTCTGGGGACCGTGCTGCCAGGGAGCTCGGCTGGCGTCCCACTCGCAGCATCACCCAGATGGTCAGCGACGCCTGGCAGGCTCTGCAGAACACCTAGCCGGGACCTGAACTATTGGGCAGGGAAGGGGCCCCGCCGCAGCTGGGCGCAGAGCCTGAGGACACTCCCGCCGAACAGCGTCTGGGCCATTGGGCTCAGTACCGGGTGGCGGTGACCAGCAGCCCGGAATGCACACCCGCCAGCTTCAGCAGCGGGATGGTCATCGTGGGCGGTGCTGAGGACCGCCCCATAGGGCTGACCGAGAACATTACCGTCTCCCACCCCCTTGCCGCTGACGCCGCCGACCCGGTTTACTACTGCTTAGAATTCAGCCTGCCTGAGGACACCCCGCTTCAGGCCCAGGGCACCGCCGTCTCCCCCGAATGGGAATTCCTAGTGGTGTGTCTCGTTAATAGTTAAGCGGTTGGGTTGTAGAATGAGGTATGGCTCGTTC
>NZ_WRPM01000089.1 GCF_009758175.1 Nesterenkonia alkaliphila | reverse complement strand
CAGAACGAGCCATACCTCATTCTACAACCCAACCGCTTAACTATTTACGAGACACACCACTAGTTCACCCGCGAACAGCCTGCAGCACCGTGTCGCGGATGGTCGCCATCTGCTCTGCAGTATGCGCCTCGCCGTTATAGCGCAGGAACGGTTCGGTGTTTGAGGGCCGCAGGTTGAACCACCAGCTGCCGTCCTCGGCGGAGACGGTCACCCCGTCGGTCCGGGAGATGGCGACGCCGCCGGCTTCCTCGAACACCGCCACAGCCCGCTGTGCCGCCGCAGCCTTATCCGCCACCTGGGAGTTGATCTCCCCGGAGGCGAAATAGGGGTTGAACTCCGCGGCCAGCTCGGACAAAGGCTGGTCCTGCCCACCCAGGGCAGCCAGCACATGCATGGCGGCCAGCATTCCAGTGTCCGCGTTGAAGAAGTCCCGGAAGTAGTAGTGCGCCGAGTGCTCTCCGCCGAAGACCGCACCCTCGGCGGCCATCACAGCCTTGATATAGGAGTGCCCCACGCGGGTCTCCACCGCCCGGCCGCCCTCACGCGCCACCAGCTCGGGCACCGCCCGGGAGGTGATCAGGTTGTGGATGATCACCGGCTCGGCCTCCCCTGAAGCCTGGGCCCGGGCGATCTCGCGCCGGGCCACCAGCGCGGTCACCGCAGAGGGCGAGACCGGCTCGCCGCGTTCATCGATCACAAAGCAGCGGTCAGCATCGCCGTCGAAGGCCAGGCCGATATCGGCTCCGTGCTCCAGCACCGCGGCCTGCAGATCACGCAGATTCTCCGGCTCCAGCGGATTGGCCGGATGGTTCGGGAAGCTGCCGTCCAACTCCCAATACAGCGGGATCAGCTCCAGCGGCAGCGCCGCCAGCCGCTCCGATCCCAGCACCGCCGGAGTGGTCAGCCCGGCCATTCCATTGCCGGCGTCCACCACCACTTTCAGCGGCCGGATACCGGCCAGGTCCACCAGGGAGCGCAGGCAGCCGGCATAGTCGGTGAGCAATTCAGCGGAACCTGACCAGGCGTCGTCGTTATCAGGGACCTCACCGGCATCAAGGTAGGCCTGGGCGGCGTCGCGGATATCCTCCAGACCGGTCTCCGCACTGAGCGGCACCGCACCGGCCAGCGCCATCTTCATCCCGTTGTACTCGGCCGGGTTATGGCTGGCGGTGAACATCACCCCCGGCGCCTGCCGGGTCCCGCAGGCGTAGTAGAGCATATCGGTGGAGATCAGCCCGAGATCGGTGACCCGGGCGCCACGGGCGGCGGCACCTGAGGCGAAGCTGGCCGCGAACTCAGGGGAGGAGGGGCGCATATCCCCGCCCACCAGCACCTGCTTGCCGGCCAACCCCAGCACATCGGCAAATGCGGCCCCCACTGCGCGTACAGACTCCGCAGTGATGGTTTCCCCCACGATCCCGCGCACGTCGTATGCCTTGAACGATTGGCTCAGATCAATACTCACCTGCACATCATATGCCGGTGGCCGCTAGACTGAGGGGATGGAGATCCTCATGCTCTTGCTCGCCGGTGTGGTGATCTTTGTGCTGATCCGGAGAATGATGCAGCGCCAGGCGCAGAAGATGCACCACCGGATTCAGGACGAGATCACCCCGGAGGCCGCCCGGGCGGCTGCGCTGGCGCTCAACGACGACCAGCACAAGGCTATTTACCAGGCCATCGCGGCAGAGGACGCCAAGCGTGCCCTGACGCTGTTCAAGGAGGCCACCGGCGCCTCCATCCAGCACAGCATCGTGGCGATCCAGGCCCTGTTCCGCTTCCCGCAGCCTGCGCCTTCTGAGATCCGCTTTGAGGAGGATTTCAATCTCAACGGCGGCGAGGAGGAGGTCAGCGAGGAGTACCTCGAAGACGCCATTGATCAGGTCCGTGAGGATACGGAGAACGACGCCGCCCCCTCGTCTCAGACCCCGGATGAGGGGCCGCTGGCAGAGGCTGATCCCAACACCGGAAAGATTGTGGGGGAGAACAAGGATCAGATTCCGGACATCCCCGGCGGAGAGCAGCCAGCTGCTGCCGGTGACCACGATGAGGACTTGGAGGCCAAGGCCCGGGAACTGATGGCAGCTGAGGGGTTCAACCCGGATGAGGAGCTGACCATCCCGGAGGACTGGGCCGCCGAGGACGAGCAGGCCGGCTTCCACCTGGAGGTCCAGCGCGGGGAGGAGAAGATCACCCTCTCCCATGAGGACCTGGAGCCCTGGGTGAATGACCAGATGTACGCGCTGCTGCGCGATGACCATGTAGACGAGGCCGCCGAGCTGCTGGCAGCGAACTCGCCGCTGACCCCCGCGGAGGCTCACCGGTTCCTGGTGGTCTTCAAGAACCAGTCCTGAGCCTTATGAGCTCTGGCGGTGCGGGTGGGATTCGAACCCACGGTTGGGGTTGCCAACAACGGTTTTCAAGACCGTCACCTTCGGCCGCTCGGTCACCGCACCTGGAGTGTTTCCAGCGCTCCACTATACGCCACCTGAGGCAGGTGCCGCGATGAGGCTCTTCGGTGGGCGCGGCATCCGGAAGGCCGGGGCCCGCAAAATCGATAAGGAGCTGGGCAAGGGGCTCTGGCGCCAGGCCCATGACCGGTATGTGCGCGGGCTGGACCGGTACCACCAGATCCTGGAGGGAGTGGAGGACGACGCCGCCTACAACCAGTTGGTACTCATCGGGGACGAGCTTGCCGAGCAGCTGCCGCGGGTCTACCGGCTCTGCCAGCGCGCCCATGAGCAGTTCCCGGCCACGGGGCTGAATGTTCCGCCGGGGGTCAGCCCGCTGCACTCCGGCCTCTCCCGGGCGGCCAATCATCTGGCCACCACCGCAGAGGCCGAGGCGATGGTGCGGCTTAAGCACGGGGAGCTGGCCTCCGTCCGCCACCGCGCTGATCAGGTCCTGGCCTGCCTGGCCGAGGCCGAATCTGCCTTGAACTGAGCCTGCTGGCCCTATAAATAATAACTGCGTATCCGGCGCCGAGAGGGGTGCGGATGCGCCTCCCTGCGGTGAGAGCTCACGGCACTGGTGGCAGGAGTGAGAACGATGATGAGTGGCGCGGACGGACCACAGAGAAATGGCGGTGATCTACTGTGGCGACCTCAACACTACCAAGTCGTTCGGCCAGCGCTACGACGGAGGCATCTGTGCCACCGAGCGGAAGATCTTTGTACTGGGAGACGAGATGGCTCATGCGCTGAAGGTCGGCAGGGGTGATGTCGAGCAGTTTGCCATAAGCGCCATCCGCTAGGTCTTGGAGAAACGTGGCTTCCACCTCTGAACCTTTGAGTACAGTGATCATGTAGCAGGCTTCTGCGATGACCGTGGCCGGAACTAGCAGATGTGCCCTGTCCACGGTTGCGAACCAGTCTCGGCACCGTTGGTGGTGCCCATCGGCCTCGCTGACAAGAGCCACCAAAACTCCGGTGTCGACCAGAATCAACGTCCGAAGCCCTTCGCCAAGTATTCGTCGACTCGCTGGGAGGCATTCGGATCAGCGTCCTTGATCATCCCCAGCGACCGAGGCCAGGGCGGAGAGGACTGGGCTTCCGAGGTAGTCTCTTCGAGAGTGCGGGCAACTCGTTCCAGCTCATCGGCGGGCAACCGATCGATGAGCGCATGCAGCTCTTCACGAGTTACGGTCATGTCCTGATTCTACGCCGACTGGTGCTTCCTAGTGGAGCCTGCTATCGGATTCGAACCGACGACCTTTCCATTACGAGTGGAATGCTCTACCAGCTGAGCTAAGCAGGCGCGCGGAATGCGCGGTCACCTATCTTATCAGCGGGCGGGAGCGTGTGCCTCGGGGGAGTCCTCATGCGGCAGCCGCGGGTCCTCATCCTCCGGGACCACCATGACTGGTCCCGCAGCATGCATCAGCAGCGAGGATGAGGTGGAGCCCAACAGGGCGCTGGCCATTCCGGTCCGGCCTCGAGTACCCACTACGGTCAGCTGGGCGGAGCTGGTCTCGGCGCGCAGCACCTCTACGGGGAGTCCGTCGATCACGGCGCAGCTGATCACCAGGTGCTCGAAGTGCCCGGAGAGCCAGCGGACCACCAGCTGCAGCCGGTCCTCCAGCTCCCGCTGGCGCTGGTGGTGCTCCTCCTCCCGAGGGCCCAGCTCCGGGTACCAGAGCAGCGCCCCGTCAAGCGGGGGAACGGCCAGCACAATCCGCAGCGAGACCCCGTGGGCGGCGGCCACCTCGGCGGCACGCAGAGCGGCCAGCTTGGACCCGTGGGAGGAATCCATGCCCACGGTGACAGGCCGCTCATCGGTGCTCACCCACGGGTTCTCTCCAGTGCTGAGTTCATAGTTGCGGTCCACCACCACAGTGGGACAGGAGGCATGAGCGGGCAGGGCGGAGGAGACCGAACCCAGCACCCGGCCGATGAATCCGCCGCGGCCGCGGGCGCCCACTACAGCAATCTCGGCATGGGCTGAATGGGCCACCAGCACTCCGGCGGCGTCGCCGTACTCCACCTGGAACTGGGTGCTGCCGGGATAGCCCTCCAGCAGGTCTCGGGCCTCCTGGAGGGTCTCCTCCGCGCCCTGGCGGGCCAGGGTGTGGCCGGTGATCTCAGTGGTGGGATCGGTATAGGAGGAGACTGCCCGGGGTACGGTGAACGCGGTCATCACTGTCAGCGGCAGCTCGCGCCGGAGAGCCTCGGCGGCGGCCCAGTGCAGGGCGCGCACTGCGTGCTCGGAGGCGTCGAAGCCGACCAAGACGCCCAGGGTGCCGTTGAAGTGGTGAATCATCACTCCAGCCTAACAGTGACCTGGCTCACACTCTAGGATGCGGGCCTCAGAGCCGGCAGCGCAGGCCCAGCGGCGGCGGCTCAGCTGCTGCAGGTCTGCTGACCTTCAAAGAGCTCACCGTCGATGAAGTAGCCGTCCACAATATCGGCCACGCAGGGGTTGTCTGGCCGGTAGCTGATGTGACCCTCGCCCTCGTAGAGCAGCAGCGCGGAGTTGGGCATCATCGAGTGCATGTTCTGGGCCCACTCCACCGGGGTGGCCGGATCCTCCGTGCCGCCGACCAGCAGGATCTGGGGCAGCTCATCACTGGGCTCCCAGGGCGCACCCGCCGGCTCGGTGGGCAGAGCCTGGCAGTATTCGGTGCCGGTGCCGATGAACTGATCGGTGAACGGGGTCTCCTCATCCAGCAGGCCCGGGCCCTCGAAGCCTTCGCCCGCCAGTGGGTAGTCCAGGCACATGATGGTCCGGAATGACCAGCTGGAGATCCAGTCGTAGCTGCCGTCGGGGTTGCGGCCGTCGTAGATATCGGAGAGGTATTGGAAGTACTCGGGGTCCCCGTTATCGATCCAGTCGGTCAGTGCCAGCAACAGGGCTTCCTGCCCGCCGGGCACGTACATAGTGGTGGAGAGACCGCTGAAGATCGTGGCCGCGCTGATCAGCCGCCCGTCTGAGGCCTCCACCGGGTTGTCCCACATCTCATCGATGCGCTCATCGATCCCCTCGACCACATCCTCGGCCTCCCCCTCAATGGGGCAGTCCTCGCGCTCAGCACAGTACTCGGCGAACTCCCAGAGCTGGCGCTCAAAGCCCACCGACTGGTCCGCGGTGACCCCGCTGATGCTGATCGAGGTGTCCATCACCCCGTCCAGGGCCCACCGGCCCACCTGTTCGGGAAAGATCTCCGCATAGGCCAGACCCAGTTTGGTGCCATAGGACATGCCGAAGTAGTGCAGCCGCTCCTGGCCCAGGGCATCGCGCATAATGTCCATATCTCGGGCCGCAGAGACGGTGTCGACGTGCTCGATGATGTCCCCACTGAGCTCCTGGCACTGAGCCACCACATCGGTGAAGTCCACCGCCTCGCCCACCAGATCAGCATCCAGGGTCTCATCGCCGGTGAGCTGGTTCCAGAGGTCGTATTCCTCATCCTCCATGCACTCCAGCGGGGCGGAGCGCGCCACTCCGCGCGGGTCGAAGCCCACAATGTTGTAGGCATCCTGCAGCTCGGACGTGAACACCCAGTCCACCTGCTCGGCCACAATCTCGTAGCCGGAGGATCCGGGCCCGCCGGGGTTCATCAGCAGGAAGGGGGCATCATCTACGGAGTCGGAGATGAACTCGATCTCGATGGTCTCCCCGTCCGGATCGTCATAGTCCTTGGGTACGGTGACCGCTCCGCAGTGCATTCCGGACTCACAGTCCTGCCAGTCCACCTGTTGGCCGTAGAACTCGTCCAGACCCTCCAGGGGGTCAGCGGGAAAGTGCTCTGGCGGGCTGTGCCCGGCATCGGGGGCAATATCGCTGTAGTCGGTGTTCACCGAACCCGCCGCGGCGTCGTCCGCTTCCCCCTCCTCAGCGGGACCCTGCTCTTCAGGACCCTGCTCTTCGGCACCCTCAGCGCCTTCTGCTTCCTCGGGGGCCGGCTCCTGCATTGCGGTATCGGCAGGGGGAGCCGGCTGGGGGTCCTCAGCGGCGCAGCCTGCCAGCAGGGCGAAGAGTACGACGCCGCCGGCAGCGGCGGACCGGGGAGCTTGTCTGATTGCCATCACTGACTCACCCTATCGATTGGCGAGCACATGCCGCTCAGCCGCGCCGGGTCCGGGGGATCAGCTGCATCATCAGGGCCTCTATGGCCAGGGCTGGGGGCACGTTCTGGGTGATGCGGATCCGGGCGGTGCTCAGCGCGTCCAGACAGGCCAGGGACTGTTCGGGGCTGAGCGTCTCAGCGAGTTCGGCCAGCTGGCTGGCCAGGTGCTGGTTGATCAGCGGGGCACCGGTGCCCAGTTTGATGCTCAGCACGTCCCGGTAGACGGCGGTGAGGTCGATCAGGGTGCGGTCCAGGGAGTCGGTGACCGCTCGTTTGGCGCGCCGGGTGGCCTCATCCTCAAGCCGTTTGAACTGGGTGCGCAGCTTCGCCGGGACCTTCTCCTCAGGTTCCAGCCCCAGGGACCGGCGCAGGGCGGCCTGCTCCTGCTCCAGCCGGGCGGAGGATTCGGACTCGGCATCGGCCTGGGCCATGGTGACCAGCTCGGCGGCGGCCAGCACCGCACCTGAGGCGGAGCGGACCTTCAGCGGCAGCGAGACGGTCTGCTCCCGGCGCTGCCGGGCCTGCGGGTCAGAGGCCAGGCGGCGGGCCACCCCGATGTGGTTCTGTGAGATCCGCGCGGAGAACTCGGCCTCCTGGGCGCTGAGCCCGTCGCGCTCGGCCAGCAGCCTCGCGACCTCCTCAGTGGGCGGGATGCGCAGGCTCACCGCGCGGCAGCGGGAGCGGATGGTCACCAGCACATCCGCGGGGGAGGGGGCGCAGAGCACCCAGATGGTCTGCGGGGGCGGTTCCTCAATGGACTTCAGCAGCACATTGGTGGCCCGCTCGGTCATCCGGTCGGCGTCCTCCATCACGATCACCCGCCACCGGAAGCCCTGGGGGCGGTCCTGGGCGGTGGTGATCAGTTCGCGGACATCATCGATCCGGTAGCTGACGTTCTCCGTGGAGACCAGCTGCACCGCAGGATGCGCCCCAGCGGCGACCATCCGGCAGGACTGGCAGGCCCCGCAGCCGCCCTGGTCACAGTTCAGCGCGGCGGCGAAGGCCCGTGCCGCATTGGAGCGCCCAGAACCGGGCGGGCCGGTGAACAGCCAGGCATGGGTGGGCGCACCGGAGGCCACCGCAGTCCGCAGCTGCTCCACCACAGCGGACTGGCCCACCAACTCGGCAAATACCCCGGCGCCGGCAGACAGGTGCCCTCCGGCAGCAGGGGGCGCGGGCGTCGTCGTACTCACCCTCCCACTCTATAAGCTGGCACCCACCTGCGGTCGCTCTACTCCCGGGGCTGCATGGCGGAGCTGACCGTGATCACCCCGGGCCCGTAGTGCTCATCGAGCTGGGACTGCAGGGATCCGTCGTCGTAGAACACCTGCACGGCCAGCTGGTTGCGGGTGGTGTCCACCCAGGAGCTGGTGGCACCGGGGATCTCGAGCTGCTGCTGCAGGGCGGTCAGCTCCTCCTCGGTGAAGCTGGCCTCGCTGATGCACAGCATCCCGCCCCATACCTCGCGCAGCGCGTCATAGGCGCCCTGGGGATCCTCGGTGACCTGGACGTTGAGGATCAGCAGCTGCGGGTCATTGAGCTGGCTCTCCAGCTCAAGGGTGTCCTCACCCTCGGCAGCGGCCTCGTTGAGGTCCTCGACGGTGACCGGATTGGGCGAGGTGTCCACCCACAGCCCCGCAAAGCCGGGAAGCTGCTCGGCGGCCTGCTGAGCCTGCTGCAGGGTCTCCTCTGTGGTCAGATCAGCATCGGCCACCTCCCAGCCTCGCTCCGGCTCCGGGCAGGGCGTGGTGAAGTCCGGGGTGCCCTGGGGCGGTGCAGGGGAGTCCTCATCAGGCAGAACCTCGTGCAGGGTGAACTCCTCAGTGGCGGGATCGAACACCCCGGCGAGCACGTAGCTGCCCCAGCGCACACCGGAGGCGGCCTCATGCGGGTGGTCCTCCCAGTCCCAGCCGATCACGGCGGGTCCGCTGCACTGCGGTGGATAGGACTCCAGCAGGTAGTGGCACAGCATGGGGCCCTCGGAGTCCTCCAACACTGAGGAGGCGGTGATCACCTCTGCGGCTTCAGGGGCCTGGAGCTGCGGGGGCTCAGCGGGCAGCTCGGCGGCGTCCACGGCCAGCACCACCCCGCCGGAGGAGGAGACCTCGGCCGGCGGGACCGGCGGGGCCTGGTCGCCGGTGGGATCATCCCGGCTGGGGGCATCACCGGTGCCGCAGGCGCTGACCACCAGTGCGGCGGCGGCCGCCCCGGCTGCGGCCAGGGCGGTGCTGCGTTCACGAGGTGCCGCACGGTTTTTCATGGCACCACCGTAGGCTGATCCAGGCTGCTGCCGCTACCGTGGAGGGTATGCAGGTACTGACGGAGATCAACGACGACCTCGCCCGGCTCACCCAGGATGCCCGCAACATCGCGGTGATCACCGGCGCCGGTTTCAGTGCCGAGAGCGGGGTGCCCACCTTCCGTGAGGCGCAGACAGGGTTGTGGGAGCGGTTCTCTGCCCAGGATCTGGCCACCACTGATGCGTTCTACACCGCTCCGGCTCTGGTGTGGACCTGGTACCGGTGGCGCCAATCGCTGATCCAGCAGGTGGAGCCTAATCCGGGGCACACCGCGCTCGCAGACTGGCAGCGGTGGTTGGCCGGCCGCGGCGGGGAGCTGAGCATTGCCACCCAGAACGTCGATGACCTGCACGAACGCGCCGGAGCCCAGGTGTTGGCGCATCTGCACGGGTCCATCTTTGAGCACCGCTGCGCGGAGTGCGGGGTTGCCGCGGAGCTGCCGGATCCGGACTATGACGGGTTCCAGGCCCCACCTGAGCCGGAGGAGCCTCCGCTGTGTGCAGACTGCGGGGCCCATATCCGGCCTGGGGTGGTGTGGTTCGGCGAGATGCTGCCGATGGAGGCCTTCGAGGCTGCTGCCGCTGCGATCCGGAAGGCGGATCTGGTGATCGTGGCCGGGACCTCCGGGATTGTGCAGCCGGCGGCCTCGCTGCCCCTGCTGGCCCTGGAGCGCGGCACCCCGCTGATCGAGGTCAACCCGGAGCCCACCGAGCTCAGCGATGCCATGGACTTCTGCCTGCGCGGGCCCTCCGGGGATCTGCTGCCGGCCCTGGCTGCCGCGGCAGGGGCTCGCTGAGTCCTGCTATGAGTGAGATTATTTTCCTGCTAATTGTTAGGTTCACGTCCTGCTCCATGTAAAGTAGGGCCATGGTGTACCAGCGGCGGATCATTGATGAAGAGCTCGATGAACTCTTTGCTGAGCTGCCAGCGATCGCGCTTGAGGGACCTAAGTTCGTGGGTAAGACCACGACGGCCGAACAGCGCAGTGTTGCACAGCTGAGGCTGGACGCCCCTCGCGTGCAGGAAGCAGTTCGGGCTGACCCCGCACTGGCCCTCCAGCAATCGAAGCCGCTGCTGATCGATGAATGGCAGAAAGTGCCCTCTATGTGGGATGCAGTGCGCCGAGCTGTGGACGATTCGAATGGTGCCGGTGGCCAGTTCCTGCTCACCGGCAGCGCCACGCCATCACCTGGTGCCACGGAACACAGTGGGGCCGGGCGTATTACCAGTATGCGGATGCGTCCGATGTCTTTGGCTGAGCGGGGCTCAGCGGAACCCACAACTTCACTCAAGGATCTCCTCTACTCATCGATGCCTGCTGTTCAGGGGTGGACTGACCTGGGCCTGGCCGACTATGTCCGAGAGATCGTCATGTCCGGTTTCCCGGAGTTCAGGAGGGCGAACCTCCGGGTGCTTCGCCGCAGCCTGGATTCGTATCTGCGGTACGTAGTGGAACGGGACATTCCCGAACTAGGGGTCAGTGTCCGCAAACGTGATGCACTCTTGGCCTGGCTGCGTTCATACGCTGCAGCTACCGCGACTACTGCGAACTTCTCCGCCATTCTGGAGCGGGCCGTACCCGGAGAAGTGCAGATGCCCTCCCGGCAGACGGTCAGCCATTACCGTGAGCTACTGGAGCAAATATGGCTTCTGGACCCCGTACCTGCCTGGCACGCCCCGTGGTACGCCTTGGGGCGGCTCAGTGAGACTCCCAAACATCACTTAGCCGATCCTGCACTCGCAGCCCGGCTTCTGGGCCTCTCTGCTGAGGATCTGCTGCATGGCCGGGACTCCACCCCGTCTCCGCCCCGAGGCTCTATCCTCGGGAACCTGTTTGAATCGTTGGTGGCGTTGTGCCTGCGCGTATACGCGCAGGCGGCCGAGGCTGATGTTCACCATTTGCGCACACGGAACGGCGATCATGAGGTTGATTTCATCATCACGGGTCACGACGGCAGCGTTGTGGCCGTCGAGGTGAAGCTGTCTGGGGAGGTGTCCGCCTCAGATCTCAAGCATCTGAAGTGGCTGAGGTCGAAGCTTGGTGAGAACCTTCAACAGGCGGTTGTCATCACTACAGGCCCTGCCGCCTACCGCCGCGAGGACGGTGTCGCTGTCATCCCGCTGGCCCTGCTCGGCCCCTGAGCCGTACTAGTAGATCTCGAGCCTCTCCCATACGCACGCCTACACAAGAAAGCTTCATTCGAGTAAACTTTACTCACGTGAAGTTTAGTGAGGTGGTGTGATGTTCATCGGTCGACGCAGGGAGCTGGCCGAGCTCAATACTCTGTTCGAGACTGTTCGGAAGGGCGGCCGGGGTGACAAAGGAATCGCTGTGCTGCTCCGGGGTCGCCGCAGGGTCGGCAAGTCACGCCTGGTCACTGAGTTCGTCGCCCGCAGCGGTGCACCACATGTCTACTTCCAGGCAGCGCGCCGCGCTCCAGCGCAGCAGGAGCTCAACTCACTGGCAGAAGCCGTTGCCGCCTCCGATCTGCCTGATGCGTTTCTCGCCGAGGACACTTCTCCGGCCACATTGACGGCCGCGCTGACTCTTCTGGCCAACGCGCTCCCCGAGGATCAGGCCTCAGTGGTGGTGATTGATGAGGCACCCTGGCTGTTGGAAGGATTCTCTGGGGGAACTGGTGAGCTTCAGCGCGTATGGGACCGGCTGCTCAGTCGTAAACCAGTTCTGCTGCTTCTGTTGGGCAGTGACCTCTCGGCGATGGAACAACTCATGGCTGCCGATCAGCCATTTTTCGGCCGTGCCACTGAGATGGTTCTGAACCCTCTTTCTCCGGCTGAGGTCGCTGCCATGACCGGGACATCGGGGATTGAGGCGTTCGACGCCTACCTGATCACCGGCGGCCAACCGCTGGTTGCTCAGGAATGGGAAGCCGGGATGAGCCCCGAGGATTTCCTCGCTGAGTCATACCAGCGGCCAACCAGCGCATTGGTGGTCTCAGGGAGCCGGAGCCTAGAAGGGGAAGTCGGCGGCAGCCACCTGGATCACGAGGTGTTGCTTGCGGTTGGAGCACACGGGGAGCGGAGCTTCTCTGCCATCCAGAAGGCTGGTCGGGAAGGTGGGTTTGCCTCGGCTTCGCTGAGCCAGGCGTTGACCCGCCTGCAGGAACGCCGTCTGCTGGCTGCGGATGAGCCGCTCTCTACTCGGCCATCCAGCAAGTTGCGGCGGTTCCGTGTGGCAGACCCGGCGCTTCGCTACTGGCTGGCATTCGTTGAGCCGGCACTGGCAGATATCGACCGCGGGCGGGGTGATCTGGCTGTGCTGCGCCATGAGCAGAACTACCCGTCGTGGCGAGGCAGAGCGGTGGAGCCTGTTGTTCGCGAGTCCCTCGCCCGGCTGTTGCCGGACCCACAATGGCCGCGGGTGCGGCAGATCGGCGGGTGGTGGCCGCGGAACAATTCCCCAGAGATCGATATCATCGGTGCCGATGCCCGCCCCGCCAGCGAGGTGGTCTTTGCTGGCACTATCAAATGGCGCGGGGATCGTCCCTTGGACAATCGGGATGCCCGCAGATTAGCTCAGGACCTCGTCTCCGTCCCGGGGGCCGGTCCACAGACGCCGCTGGTGGGTGTGACTGCTTCCGCTGCTGTCCCGGATGCCGGTTTCGCCCAGGTATGGACAGCCCAAGACCTTCTTGCCGCCTGGCAGCACTAACGGCGCTGCCTGCTCGCCTAGAACTGCTTTCCTCCGGTGCGTGGGGCGCGTAGTTAGTCGCCGGAGAAGTCCTTCAGCCGTTGGGCGACGTCGCGCCGCTCACTGGCCATCAGGTGCAGACCCAGGTCGGCGGATAGCCGGGCGAACATTTCTACGCCCTGGATGCTGTTGCCCTCATCGTCCAGCCGGGGAGCAAAGGAAGCTAGGCCCACCTGA
>NZ_WRPM01000009.1 GCF_009758175.1 Nesterenkonia alkaliphila | reverse complement strand
CATCCAACAAGGGCGCGAGCCCCTTGACCCACGACACCTCCACGCTTAACCGCGAATGGCCGGTATACGGGTGGCATCCACGGTTTGCCGACCAGTCATTCCACCGCTGGTCTGAAGGAGGCGAAAGTGGTGTGGCCACTACCGAGGGCGGGGACATATTCGTCCTCGGCGACGGTGCGATAATGGTTGGCATGAGTGAGCGAACCACTCCCCAAGGCTTGGAGCGGCTCGCTCACCGGATCTTCGCCAGCGGATCGGCAAACCGAATCCTCGCCGTCGAGCTGCCCCATCAGCGGTCCTTTATGCACTTGGACACCGTCATGACCATGGTCGATGAACGCACTTTTACCAAGTTCTCTGGTCTGGGGATGCTCCACTCCTACCTCATTGAGCCGGGGAGCGGCCAGGGCTCCTTGAAGATCACCGAGAACGAGCCCGAAGACATGCATCGTGCGATGGCGAACATTTTAGGATTAGAGGATGTTCGTATTCTGACCGCTGACCAGGATGTTTACACGGCTGAAAGAGAGCAATGGGATGACGGGCTGAACGCCCTCACGCTCAGCCCCGGTGTGGTGATGGCTTATGACCGCAACGTCGGCACGAATACCCATCTGCGTAAAAACGGAATCGAAGTCATCACCCTCACCGGAAACGAGCTCGGGCGGGGACGTGGAGGACCGCGCTGCATGAGCTGCCCGATCGTTCGTGATGCCATCTAGTACGTAAACCATTTAAGCGATAAGGAGGCACCGTGCCTACTTCTCCAAGTTTTTCTTTGCTCAAGGAAACTGATCGTACACCGCAGCAGTGGGAGCACCTCATCACCCTTTCCGGCGAACTGAAGGCCGCCAAACAAAACGGTGAAGAAGTACCACGTTTACGGGGAAAGAACATCGTCCTCCTCTTTGAGAAGGCTTCAACGCGGACTCGCTGTGCTTTCGAAGTGGCCGCAGCCGACCAGGGTGCCGCGCTCACTTATTTGGACCCGACGGGTTCGCATCTTGGGTATAAGGAGACCGCCAAAGACACAGCACGAGTACTTGGGCGCATGTACGACGGCATCGGGTTCCGAGGTGCGGGTCAAGAAACAGTCGAAGCACTGGCCCAGTACTCGGGGGTGCCGGTGTGGAATGGGTTGACCGACCAATGGCATCCTACGCAGGCGTTGTGTGACAGCATGACGATGTTGGAGCATACTGATCGACCACCACACCAGCTGAGATTTGCCTACTTGGGTGATGCCAGTGGAAACATGGGCAACTCGTTGCTGATGGCTGGTGCGCTGCTGGGTGCCGACGTCAGGATCGTGGCTCCCGAGAAACTCTGGAACACCCCCGAGGTTATCGCCTCGGCCCGCCGGGTCGCCGAAAACACTGGAGCACGAATCACGCATACAGCGGACATCGAAAAAGGGGTAGCAGACGCGGATTTCATTCACACAGACGTGTGGGTCTCAATGGGAGAGCCTCCAGAAACCTGGGCGGAGAGAGTGGAGCAACTGCGACCCTATCGGGTGGATGCTGAAGTGATGAAAGCCACAGGAAACCCGGATGTGAAGTTTATGCACTGCCTGCCCGCACTGCATAACCGGGAGACCGAGCTTGGCAGGGAATTGTTTGAACGCACCGGGCTTGAGGGTCTTGAGGTCACGGAGGAAGTCTTCGAATCATCTCAATCCATCGTTTTCCACCAGGCAGAAAACCGACTTCACACCATCAAAGCAGTGATGGTCACCGCGTTCGAGGCATAAGGAGCACAGATGAGGGTAGTTGTTGCGTTGGGAGGCAACGCACTGTTGAGACGCGGTGAGCAGCCAGATGCTCAGGTTCAGCGTGACAACGTCGACCGGGCAGTAGAGTCACTGGCGCTGATCGCGCAAGACCACGAGGTGGTCATCACTCATGGCAACGGGCCGCAAGTGGGTGTCCTGGCCCTGCAGAGCGCCTCCGACCCTCGGTTGTCCACGCCATACCCCTTTGATGTTCTCGGTGCCCAAACACAGGGCATGATCGGTTACTGGCTCTTGCAGTCGTTGCAGAATACGGTGCCGCACGGGCAAGTCGCGGCGGTCATCAACCAGACGTTGGTCTCAGCAGCGGACCCAGCGTTGACAGAACCGACGAAATTCATCGGTGAAACATATGACCGTGCCACCGCAGTGCAGCTGCAGGCAGAGCGTGGGTGGACGATCCGTCAAGATGGTCAGCACTGGCGCCGCGTAGTAGGTTCTCCCAAGCCGCTGAGGGTTGTGGAGACTCGTATAATTCGGCGCTTGGTAGAAGCCGGGGTCATGGTCGTCTGCGCTGGCGGGGGTGGAGTGCCTGTCATCCGTAACGAGGATGGGCAGTTACAGGGGATCGAGGCTGTCGTGGATAAGGACGCGACTGCCGCCAGCCTTGCTGAATCTCTCGATGCTGACGCGTTGCTGATCCTGACTGACGTTAAAGGTGTTTATCGCAACTTTGGCACTGAGGATGCTGAAATGATCTCTCGTTCCACACCTGGGGCACTGCGTCGTGAACTGCTTCCGGAGGGTTCGATGGGGCCCAAAGTGGAATCAGCCGCACAGTTTGTCGAGCTCACCGGTGGGTTCGCTGGAATCGGGACGCTTACCGAGGCCGCCGAGATTTTACAGCAGCGAGCTGGGACCACAGTGACAACCTCTGTCGAGGAGCCAGGGGCCCCCGTGTAACAGGAGACACAGGGGATGATACTAGATGGCGACGGACGTCCTCTTCGCCGCGCTACATAGTGTCTCGGGGCCCTCCGCGTAAGCAGGGCGGCTCATCAAGGTGATCAGGGGCACGGACCTGCCAGGAAAGCGAGGAGCCTGCACTTCCAGGAGTGAGGGGCGCTCTGTCCATCACGGCTCCGTTCGTTCTCAGTTCTCATCCGTGCCCGCCACGGGAAGCAGGAGCCCGGTCATCGCCGCGCCCTCGGAGGCGATGGCGGGGTCTCGCTGAGATGCGATCCCCCATCAGCGTCGCCCCAGATGTAGCTGTGGCCCGCGGTTTGGTCTCATTGAGCGACGTGGCGGGCAAGGTGGTCAAGAGCACTGGGTCGGTGTTCAGCGCACCACTGGAACACCTCAGTAGGACGCAGAATACCCGCCACTTCGCGGCCCTCATGGACCAGCAGAGGGCGAACCTCCTGCTGGTCAAACACTTTCAGAACATCTTCAACAGTGTCATCGACCGTCAAGCGTGGTTGGGTTTTCACCGCGCTGGCACACCGTCGGAATGACCACCTTTCGGGGTCGCTCTCTTTAAGATTGTCTAGGTCCCGATCAGTGACTACTCCCACGGCCCGGTCAGACATGTTGGTGATGACGATATAATCTGCCCCCGTCTCACTGAGCATCCGGGCGGCCGATTCTAGCCCATGGGTGTGGGAGATCCTGTGGCCTACGGGGTGAATGAGTTCACGGAGTTTGGTGGGTAGCGCATCATCGCGGGTCATTATTCTCACCTTTGAGTCTGAGAGCCGGGCCAAGCCGTGCAGACGAGTGGCATTACGGTCAGTATCCGTGTGAAGCCAGGCCTTCGGTCAAACGCTTAAATAACTCTTTCCAGCTCTAGATTAACGGGGTCTCCAGGATAGGCATAGAAGTCAGGCGGCGTCGATACCGCTTAAAACACCGCAACGGTTTAGGCTCAGCTCTACCAGAAGGTCCTCGCAGGACGTTTGTCGAGGCGTTCTCAGCATGGAGAATAAATACGCTTAAGATGCGGTTGACTCCTGTTTAATGCGAAATTGGTTGCGGTTGACTGCGTCTAGCAAGGCTAGTCCGGCCCCTGCGGGCTTCAGCACAGCAATTTTCAATACCTAAGAGTGGAGGGACTTTTATGACGACTGACTACGATGCGCCCCGGAAGAACGACGAGGAGTTCACGGAGGACTCCATGGAGGAGTTGAAGAATCGTTCGACGAACCGACAGTCCGCCGTAGTCGATGAAGATGAAACCGAGGCAGCCGAGGGGCTCGAATTGCCCGGTGCCGATCTTTCAGATGAGGAACTGCAAGTGCGGGTCATTCCCGCTCAAGATGACGAGTTCATCTGTGGTTCGTGCCTTATGGTTCGTCACCGATCACAAGTCGTCCTGGAGTGACCCCTTGATTTCGGTCCAGTAGTTATGTGAGTTGCACTGGCGCCCGCCCTTGGCGGGAGGAAGACTGGTGTAACCATGACAGCGAAGAGGAAGCGGCACTCCCCGGAGCAGATCATCCGCAAGCTCGGTGAGGCTGAGAAGATGCTGGCCCAAGGCCATGATGTCGCCGCGGTTGCCCGGGAACTCGGAGTTACTGAGGGCACCTACTACCGGTGGAAGAACCAATACGGCGGGCTCAAGGCCGAGGACGCCAAGCGACTCAAAGAGCTCGAGAAGCAGAATGACCGGCTCAAACGACTGCTGGCCGAGGCAGAGCTTGAGAAAGCTGCGCTGAAGGAGCTGGCTGAGGGAAACTTCTAAGCCCGGCCAGGCGCCGCGAGGCCGTCCGTCACTTGATCGGAAAGTTCCAGATCAGTGAGCGGGCGGCCACCCGCCTGGCTGGGCTCTCCCGCTCAGCCTACCGGCGGCCGCTGAACTCCGAGACCAACGCGGACCCTGACGCTGCTCTGCGCCAGTGGCTACGCACCTACGCCGCTGAGAACCCCAGACATGGGTATCGGCGGGCCTTCCACGAAGCCCGCGCCCAGGGGTGGGCAGTCAATCACAAGAAGGTCCAGCGGCTCTGGCGTGAAGAGGGCTTGCGAGTCCCGGTACGCCGCCGCCGTAAACGCCGAGGTTCCTCCACCGCGGATGCCCCAGCGGCCACAGCCCCGAACGTGGTGTGGGCAGTGGACTTCCAGTTCGACGCCGACGAACAGGGACGCCCGATCAAGATCGCCACCGTGGTCGATGAACACACCCGCGAATGCCTCGGCGGGCTGGTGGAGCGATCCATCACCGGCGAGGCCTTGAAGGACCACCTCGATACCCTGGCGGTTGAGCGTGGTGCACCGCAGGTGATCCGCTGTGACAACGGTCCGGAGCTGATCAGCCAGGCCCTCGCCGACTGGGCCGGGCAGAAGGTCGGACTGCACTACATCCCGCCGGGGGCACCATGGCGTAACGGCTATGTGGAGTCCTTCAACAGCAGGATCCGGGATGAGTGCTTGAACATCAACAGCTTCTACTCCCTGCTCCACGCGAGGGTCGTGATCAGCGACTGGAAGTATGACTACAATCACCACCGGCGGCACTCCTCACTGGGCTACCAACCCCCAGCGGCCTACGCCGCAGCCTGCCGCCACACAAGAGAAGATCAACCCCCGCAGCTCACATAAGAACTGGACCTAACACCGGGGGCATTCCAGCCCGCCAAGAGAACGGCATGTTCTTCTTGCAATAGTAGTGCCCCATAGAGTGGTGTAACCCTCCCGAGGGCCGTGACCGTATTCGTCTTGGATGT
>NZ_WRPM01000088.1 GCF_009758175.1 Nesterenkonia alkaliphila | reverse complement strand
TAGGCGTGAAGCTCGGCGGAAGCCGAGCGAGAGGCGAGCGGGCTCCGCCCGCCGCCGGGACTAACACGTCACGAAGTCGATGAGCTCCTCCACCCGGCCCAGCAGGCTCGGCTCCAGATCGGTGTAGCTGCGCACCCGGGAGAGGATCTGCTTCCAGCCGTGGGCGATGTCCCGCTGGTTAGCCGCCGGAAGCCCCAGGGCCCGCAGAGTACCCACTTTGATGTCCGTGCCGCGGGGAACATGGGGCCATGCCTTCAGGCCCACCCGTTCAGGTTTCACCGCCTGCCAGACATCCACATAGGGGTGACCCAGCACCAGTACATTGCCGGCTGCCCCGGGCAGTGCCATCGTCTGCTCAGCAATCCGCGACTCCTTGGAGCCTGCCACCAGATGGTCCAGCAGCACCCCGAGCCTGCGCTGCGGGCCGGGCTGGAACATCCGCACTGCTGTAGCAAGATCATCGGCGCCGTGCAGCGGCTCCACCACTATCCCCACCTCGCGCAGGTCATCGCCCCAGACCTTCTCCACCAGCTCGGCGTCATGGGTGCCCTCCACCCAGATCCGTGAGGCTCTGGCGGTGCGGGCCTGGATGGGCTGCTCAGATGCGAAGGACCCTGATGCGGTCCGCCGCGGCCCGGCCTGCTTGGCGGTGGCTGCCGGCGCCACCAGCTCCACCGGCTCACCCTCCACCAGGAAGCCGAAGCCCAGCGGAAAGGCGCGCTCAGTGCCGTCATAGTCACGCAGCCTGACCAGCTTGATCCCTCCGGAGGCCTCCACACCCACGACGACGCCCACCCACCCGGAGGCGCGCTCCTCCACCTCGGTGCCCACAGCGGCAGGAACCTGGGGCAGGGTGCGCTGGGTACGGCGTCGTCGTTCTGTTACGTCCTGGGCGCCCCAGGAGCTCCAGTCTGTGGGGAAGGATGCGCTCATAGCGGTGTGAGCCTAGCAATCCGGGCCTGCTGCTGGGTGCTGCGACATGGCAAGCAGCCCCGCATTGGGTTCGCGCTGCCGCACTCACTGCCTTCAATCGCCTCGGACGAACACGCCTGGCGGCAGCTCGTCACTAGGCTCAATCGGCCGTAGAATTAGCAGTCGAAAACGTCGAGTGCTAACCGGTTGGAGGAGGTGCCGTGCCAGATACCAACACCCGCAGGCTGCAGGTGCTGCGTGCCATCGTGGAGGACTATGTCCACACCCGGGAACCGGTGGGCTCCAAAGCCCTGGTGGAGCGTCACAACCTGGAGGTCTCCCCGGCCACCATCCGCAATGACATGGCCCAGCTGGAGGAGGACGGGCTGATCGCCGCCCCGCACACCTCGGCCGGGCGCATCCCCACCGACCTGGGATACCGGCTGTTCGTGGACCGAATCTCCGAGGTGCGTCCGCTGACCCGAGCGGAGCGCAGGGCCATGGAGATCCTGGCTGAGACCTCCGATGACCACGAGGCGATGCTGGAACAGACCGTGCGGCTGCTCGCTATGCTCACTAACCAGGTAGCAGTCATCCAGCACCCGCAGCACAGCTCGGCGAAGATCCGGCATATCGATGTGGTCCTGCTGGGGGCGCAGAAGGCGCTGGTGATCCTGATCCTCTCCACCGGCAAGGTGGAGCAGCGGATGGTCACCCTGGCCGAGCCGGCTGCCGAGGAGGATCTGCACCGGATCGGCCAGAAGCTCTCCGAACAGCTGCACAACCGCTCGGCCTCGGCCCTGCCGATCCCGATGGACACCCTCATCAGCTCCGTGGAGCCGGCCCTGCGGGCCACTATGGCGGTGGTGGCCAATGCGGTCACCAGCATCCTGGAGTCCGGGCGGGTGGATCGCATCATCATGGCCGGGACTGCTAACCTCGCTAGGTCCGGCGGTGATCTGGGACCAGCCATCGGGCCGATCCTCGAAGCCCTCGAGGAGCAGGTGGTGCTGCTGCGGCTGCTGCATGAGATGCAGCAGGATCAGCGGGGCCTCTCGGTGCGGATCGGCCAGGAGACCTCCCATGAATCGCTGCAGGAGACCGCAGTGGTGGCGGCCGAGTACGCCTCAGGCGAATCCGGCCGCGGCGCCAAGCTCGGCGTGGTGGGCCCCACCCGGATGGACTATGGCGCCACGATGTCGGCAGTGCGCGCAATGGCCCGTTACCTGTCCCGAATACTTTCTGAAGGATGAGAACTGACACCTGATGGCAACTGACTACTACCAGCTGCTGGGCGTGGAGCGCAGCGCGTCCACCGAAGAGATCAAGAAGGCCTACCGCAAGAAGGCCCGCCGGCTGCACCCGGATGTGAACACCGCGGAGGACGCAGAGGACCAGTTCAAGCAGCTTGGCCGTGCCTATGAGGTGCTCGCCGACCCGCAGAAGCGCCAGGTCTACGACGCCACCGGCGACCCCGACGGCAAACCCTCCGGCTTCGGCGGAGCCGGCCAAGGCGGGTTCGGCGGCTTCGGTGACATCTTCGAGACGTTCTTCGGCGGTGGCGGCTCTGCCGGCCCCGCCTCCCGCACCCGGCGTGGTCAGGATTCGCTGATCCGGGTCAGGATCGACCTGGGCGATGCAGTTTTCGGCACCACCAAAGAGGTCCAGGTGGAGACCGCGGTGACCTGCTCGGAGTGCAACGGATCCTGTATGCGCCCGGGCACCAGCCCCACCACCTGCCCGGACTGTCACGGCCAGGGCCAGACCCAGCGCCCCATGCGCTCCATCCTGGGCACGGTCATCCAGACTCAGACCTGCGCCCGCTGCGCCGGATTCGGCAATATCATCGAGGACCCCTGCCAGGAGTGCGATGGCCAGGGCCGGGTCCGGGAGCGCAAGACTCTGAAGGTCAAGATCCCCGCAGGGGTGGACCGCGGCAACCGCATCCACCTGGCCGGCGAGGGCGAGGCCGGGATCGCCGGCGGACCCCCTGGGGACCTGTTCATCGAGGTGGATATCCGCCCCCACGAGGTCTTCACCCGCCGCGGCAACGATCTGCACGCAACGGTCACCGTGCCGATGACGGCCGCAGCGCTGGGCACCACCGTGAGTTTGGACTCCTTCGACGGTGAGGAGCAGATCGAGGTCAAGGCCGGCACCCAGTCCGGGGAGGTCATCACCCTGCGCGGCAAGGGCGTGTCCCACCTGCGGGGGATGGGCCGCGGGGATCTCAAGGTCCACCTGAAGGTGGCCACCCCCACCAAGCTCTCCGATAAGCAGAAGGAGCTGCTGCGCCTGCTGGCCGAGGAGCGCGGCGAGGAGGCCAACGAGTCGCATACCCAGCACAAGGGGGTCTTCGCCAAGCTCCGCGAGGCCTGGGAATCAGTATGAGGACTGCCCGGCCGTGACCGCACCGCTGTTCCACCTGGCCCCCGGGGCGCTCGACGGCGCCGCGGCAGGCACTGTGGTGACACTCACCGGCGCCGAGGGCCACCACGCGGCCACAGTGATGCGGCTGGCAGCCGGGGAGCAGATCCAGCTCTCCGACACCCGCGGCATCAGGGCGGGTGGCGTCGTACTCAGTGCCGGTGACGGACAGCTCAGCGTTGAGGTCCAGGAACTGACCCTGGAACCGGCTCTGCGCCCGCAGCTGGTGCTGGTCCAAGCCCTGGCCAAGGATAAGCGGGACCTGCAGGCGGTGGAGTCCGCCACTGAGCTGGGTGTGGATGCGGTGATCCCCTGGGAGGCACAGCGTTCAGTGGCCCGGTGGAAACCCGGGCGCGAGGCCAAGAAGCACGCCGAATGGGTCAACACCGTCCGCTCAGCGGCCAAGCAGACCCGCCGCACTGTGATCCCGGAGGTCCGCGGCCTGCACACCACAGCCCAATACCTCCACGCCGTGCGCGGGGACCAGGGGGTGGACGTGATTGTGCTCCACGAGCTCGAGGAGAAGCCGCTGCGGGAGAGTCTCGAGGAGGTCCAGGAGGCTCAGGAGCTGCACCTGGTGGTGGGCCCCGAGGGCGGGATCACCGATTCCGAGGTCGAACAGCTGCTCGCCGCCGGGGCCCGTACGGCGCGGCTGGGCCCCCATGTGCTGCGCAGCTCCACGGCCGGACCAGCTGCCCTGGCCGCAGTGCAGCTGCTGCTGGGCCGCTGGGACTCATAACCGCCCGGGGCCGCACCGGGATCTATTTCCGCGTAGGGCTTTGCGCTTTGCCTGGGGTTATTTCCCTATGCGGAGTGCAGAACGCTAGGCAGAATGAGGGGAGTACAATTGGGTGCACCTGAAACCGACTTTCTGTGAGGCCACTGATTACTGAGACGCTGACTCCCGCCCCTGTTGAGCGCGAAGTGCACTTCGCCGATGCCGAGACCATGTTCCGCACCCTGGGGGTGCAGGATATGGCGCTGCGCATTCTTGCCGGGCTCTATCCTGAGGCCTCGATCGGGCTGCGCGATCAGCTGATCACCATCTCCGGCGCAGCCGAGGACACCAACCAGATGGTGGAGATCCTCACCCAGCTGAAGACCCTGGCCGCCTCCGGCACCACTGCCACCGAGGATGTGGTTGAGCAGATCGCCAGTATGGTCCGCGCCCAGGACGCTCCCACCAGCGCCCGGATGATGACCACCAACATCCTCTCCCACCGCGGCCGCACCATCCGCCCCAAGACCGCCAACCAGCAGGCCTATGTGGATACCATCGATGAGTCCACAGTGATCTTCGGGATCGGCCCGGCCGGCACCGGCAAGACCTATCTGGCCATGGCCAAGGCCGTGCAGGCGCTGCAGGCCAAGGAGATCAAGCGGATCATCCTCACCCGCCCAGCAGTGGAAGCCGGGGAGAAGCTGGGCTTTTTGCCCGGCGGGCTCAACGAGAAGATCGACCCCTATCTGCGCCCGCTCTACGATGCGCTCTACGACATGATCGAACCGGAGTCCATCCCGCAGCTGATGGCCGCCGGGACCATTGAGGTGGCCCCGCTGGCCTATATGCGCGGCCGCACGCTCAACGACTCATTCATCATCCTGGACGAGGCCCAGAACACCACTGCGGAGCAGATGAAGATGTTCTTGACCCGCCTGGGCTTCAACTCCAAGATCGTGGTCACCGGAGACATCACCCAGGTGGACCTCCCGCGCGGCACCGATTCCGGGCTGCGCACCGTGCTGGACATTCTCGACGGTGTGGAAGATGTTGAGATCTCCCGGTTCGGCTCCCAGGATGTGGTGCGCCACGAACTGGTCGGCCGCATCGTCGATGCCTATGAGAAGCACCAGAACCAGCAGCACAGCCGCGGAGGTGGGCCGCGGCGATGACCGTGACCCTCGACGATGCCTCGGGCAGTCACCTCATCACCGCAGAGCACTGCGCCGAGCTGACCGATCTGGTCGCCTTCCTCTACGCCCGGCTGCACCTGGGTCAACAGGTGGAACTGGGCCTGACCCTGGTGGATGCGACCGCGATGGAGCGGCTGCACCTCGACTGGATGGACCTGCCCGGCCCCACCGATGTGATGAGCTTCCCCATGGACCAGCTGCGCCCCGGCACTGAGGCCGCCCCGGTGACCGAGGGGATGCTGGGCGACGTCGTGATCTGTCCCGCCGTGGCCGCAGCCCAGGCTGAGAGCGCCGGGCACTCGCTGAGCGATGAGCTGTGCCTGCTCACCACCCACGGGGTGCTGCACCTGTTGGGCTATGACCATGACCAGCCGCAGGAGCGGGCCCAGATGTTCGGCCTGCAGGCCCAGCTCCTCCAGGAGTACCTGGGCCGGCCCGCCCCGGTGCCCACCGAGACCGATTCCGCCGAAGATGCGGCCGGTCAGGAGAACCTGCCGTGAGAATCACACTGCTGGGTGACTCGGAACAGAGGCTGAGTCCGAGGACAGCCGTCATGAACAAGAAGAGGTCCAGGTTTGAGCGAGTTTCCTGAGTACGACGACACCTATCGGGCGGGGTTTGCCACTTTTGTGGGCAGGCCCAATGCCGGAAAGTCCACCCTCACCAACGCTCTGGTGGGGGAGAAGGTAGCGATCACCAGCTCCAAGCCGCAGACCACCCGGCACACTATCCGTGGAATCGTGCACCGGCCCGACTCCCAGCTGGTACTGGTGGACACTCCCGGGCTGCACCGTCCCAGGACTCTGCTGGGCTCCCGGCTCAACGACCTGGTCATCGATACCCTCAGCGAGGTCGATGTAGTGGGCTTCTGCCTTCCCGCTGACGAGAAGATCGGCCCGGGGGACAAGTACATCGCCGGGCAGCTGACCAAGCTTCCGCATAAACCGGTGGTGGCGCTGGTCACCAAAACGGACAAGGTCTCCCGCGGGAGCCTGCCGGAGCAGCTCATCGCAGTCGACCAGCTGGGGCGTGAGCACCTGGCCGGAGAGGGCAAGCAGGCAGAGGGATTCGCCGCGATCATTCCGGTCTCAGCACTGGAGGGTGAACAGGTGGGCCTGGTCGCTGATGAGCTCACCGCGATGATGCCGCTCTCCCCGCCGCTCTACCCCAGCGGTGAGCTGACCGATGAGCCTGAGCAGGTGATGGTGGCTGAGCTCATCCGGGAGGCCGCCCTGGAGGATGTCCGCGAGGAGCTGCCGCACTCCATCGCGGTCACCGTGGAGGAGATGAACCCCCGGGAAGGCCGCCCGGCGGAGAAGCCGCTGCTGGATGTGCATGCCACTATCCATGTGGAGAGGGATTCCCAGAAGGGCATCATCATCGGCAAGGGCGGGTCCCGGCTGAAGGCGATCGGCGCTGCTGCCCGTGAAGGCATCACCCGCCTGCTGGGCACCCCGATCTACCTGGACCTGCACGTGAAGGTCACCAAGGAATGGCAGCGCGACCCCAAAAAGCTCAACCGGTTGGGCTTCTGAGCACGGTAGTTTGACCCGGAGGGGAAAGGGGCCGATATGGGCGATCAGCTGAAGCAAGAGGCCGATGAAGCTACCAGGGAGCCTGCACCTTGGTGGAAAGGCGCTGATTTCCGCAGCGGAATCGCCCTCGGCTGTGCCCTGGGGCTGATCATCAGCGTGCTGTTTGTGCTCTGGGTGATGAACTTGTTCGAACAGGCGCTGAGCCCCCCATGAGCACCACAAGCAGTATGAGCAGATGGAAGAAACCGGCATTCTGGGCGGGACTTATTCTGGGCATGATGCTGGCCTTCGGCGGTTGCACTGCGTTCTGGTGGGTGGGATTACCGGCCTGGGACAGCTGGCAGTCTGGCAAGCGCGCAAACGAGCAGCTCGAGGCTTCCCGGGTGATCGCCCAGCAGCGGGATTACCCCCAACTCCGGGAGGCTGAGCTCGAGGCAGCGGGGGAAGAGACCTCCGCCCAGTTGGCGGCACTTCTCGCTCAGGCGCCAGCCGGTGAGCCGAACCGGCGGGGTCTTCTCCGGCGGGCCCAGTGCGCTCCGGAGGGCAGCGACCCCGAGTTCTCCCGCATCGAGGGCCGGCTGACCTGGATCGAGGACCCCGCAGAACGGTGGGACAGGGACATCAGCGCAGAGCAGGTGCTGGAGACTGCTGAACTGTTCGCCGAACGGCTCCAGGCTGATCCTGCCTGGCAGGTGGAGGAGACCACCATTGAGGAGGAGCAGAGCTGGGCGGCACGCGGAGCCCTTTCAGGCCTGGAGTTCGAGATCAGGCTGTGGCAGGGGCGGCTCGAATCCGGTGCGGAACAGTTCCAGGTTCAGGTGGAAACCCCCTGCTACTGGATCCGTGATTCCCAGGCCGAGACGGCCTTCACCCCGCTCTGGCCGTAACCGATGTGAAGGTGGGTAGGCGCCGTCGTGATCTGTGTTAGGTTCTGAAGTGTGCAGAACATTCAGCGCGCACTTCTAGAGCTACTACTTCTCCGCCGCAGCGGGGAAGAGCTCATGCGCGTCTGAGGCGCAGGAGCATCCTGAGGCCGAATCCCTGCTGCGGAGTCTCACCGGTATCTGATCCGGCGCCCCTCGGCCCTCGCCTGAGAGTCCCTCCTGACCAGACTGAAAGAAGTTTCACCATGCGTACTCTGCAGAAGCCTTCCCCGATGCCCTACCAGCGTTACCTGCCCTTCCAGGACCAGATCAGCGTGCACCTGCCGGACCGCACCTGGCCGGATCAGCACATCACCTCGGCACCCCGCTGGTGCGCGGTGGACCTGCGGGACGGAAACCAGGCGCTGATCGATCCGATGAGCCCGGAGCGCAAGCACCGAATGTTCGATCTGCTGGTGGATATGGGGTACAAAGAGATCGAGGTCGGTTTCCCCTCAGCCTCCCAGACCGACTTCGACTTTGTCCGTCAGCTCATCGAACAGGGCAAAATCCCCGAAGACGTCTACATCCAGGTGCTCACCCAGTCCCGGGAACATCTGATCGAGCGGACCTTCGAAGCCATCGCCGGGGCGCCGCGGGCCATTGTGCACCTCTACAACTCCACCTCGGTGCTGCAGCGTGAGGTGGTGTTTAAGCAGGACAAGGCCGGGATCGTGGACATCGCCACCACCGGCGCCCGGCTGTGCAAGAAGTTTGAGGAGCAGCTGCACGCCGAGCACCCGGACACTGAGATCGTCTACCAGTACAGCCCGGAGTCCTTCACCGGCACCGAGTTGGACTTCGCCGCGCATATCTCCAATGAAGTGGTGGAGATCTTCGGCGCCACCCCGGAGAAGCCGGTGATCGTGAACCTGCCGGCCACTGTGGAGATGGCCACCCCGGATGTCTACGCGGACTCCATTGAGTGGATGCACCGGAACCTGACACCGCGGGATTCGATCATCCTGAGCCTGCACCCGCATAATGACCGCGGCACTGGCGTGGCTGCAGCGGAGCTGGGCTATAAGGCCGGCGCAGACCGGATCGAAGGGTGCCTGTTCGGCAACGGTGAGCGCACCGGCAACGTAGACCTGGTGACCCTCGGCATGAACCTGTTCAGCCAGGGTGTGGACCCTCAGATCGATTTCCGGAACATGGACGAGATCCGCCGCACTGTGGAGCACTGCAACCAGATGCCGGTACCGGAGCGTTCCCCCTACGGCGGGGACCTGGTGTTCACCGCCTTCTCCGGCTCCCACCAGGATGCGATCAACAAGGGCTTTGCCCATATGGATGCCCGCGCAGCGGACCTGGGGCGGGACCGCGATGAGATCACCTGGGCGGTGCCGTATCTGCCGATCGACCCCAAGGACATCGGCCGCAGCTATGAGGCGGTGATCCGGGTCAATTCCCAGTCCGGCAAGGGCGGGGTCTCCTATGTGCTGAAGGCTGAGCGCGGCATTGAGCTGCCTCGCCGGGCCCAGATTGAGTTCTCCGGGGTTATCCAGCGCCGGGCAGACACCCAGGGTGGGGAGGTCACCCCGGCCGAGATCTGGCGGATGTTCCAGGACGAGTATCTGCCTGCTTCGGAGGGCGACCAGCAGTGGGGCTACTACCGCCTGGGCACAGTGGAGACCTCCTCCACTGCTGATGGCGGGTTCTCCATGGACTTGGAGCTGCAGGTGGATGGCAGCCTGCGCAAGATCACCGGCGCCGGCAACGGGCCTATCGACGCCTTGCTGAAGATCCTGGCGGCAGAGGGCGTGGATGTGCGGCTGCTGGACTACACCGAACACGCCATGAGCTCCGGCGGCGACGCCCAGGCGGCCAGCTTTGTGGAGCTGGCCATCGGTGAGCGGGTGCTCTGGGGTGTGGGCATCGACTTCAACACCACTCTGGCCTCCCTGCAGGCGGTCATCTCCGCGGTGAACCGTGCCCTTCGCGATGCCTGAGCCCAGGCCGGCGTAGCCTGAGTCCATGGCCGGTTCCACCTTCGCCTCGCGCAGCTACCGAGACATCGGGATCGTGCTGCGCACCCAAAAACTGGGCGAGGCCGATCGCATCATCACGGTGCTCACCGCCTTCCACGGGCTGGTCCGTGCGGTGGCCAAGGGGGTGCGCCGGACTTCATCGAAGTTCGGCGCCACCCTGGAGCCCTTCATGGTGGCAGACTTGCAGCTGGTGCACGGGCGCAGTCTGGACATCATCACCCAGGCCCAGGGGCGCAGCGCCTACGGCACCATGATTGCCGCCGACTATGAGAAGTACACTGTGGCCTCAGCGATGGCCGAGGCTGCCGAGCGGCTCACCGATGCTGCGGACACTGCCGATCGTTCCCAGTTCGATCTGCTGCACGGCGGCTACTCAGCCCTGGCCCGTGGAGTGCACGCACCTGACCTGGTGTTGGGCTCCTATCTGCTGCGGGCGCTGAGCTCCGCCGGCTGGGCGGTCACCTGGTCGGTGTGTGTCAGCTGCGGAGAGCCCGGCCCGCATGTGGGCTTCCACGCCTCAGCCGGGGGACCGGTATGCCCAGCCTGCCGGCCACCCGGGACCCGGAATCTCCCCGCGGGCACCCCTGAGTTCCTGCACGCTCTTCAGCAGGGGAACTGGGAGCAGACAGCCGAGGCCGCCCCCGATATCCGGCACCAGGCGGTAGAGGTGGTCACCGACTACGCCCAGCACCACCTGGAACGCCGCCTCACCTCGCTGCGCGCCTACGCCCACTGAAACGATGAGGCGAGGCCACTCTGCTCAGCCGCGCGAGCACCGAGAAGCGATGCCGCAGCCGCACCGCCTGGCAGAATGAGCGGGTGACCACCAGCAGAACCGCCAACGACGACGCCCCCTACCAGGACCCCTGGCCGCATCCGACCGGTGCCACCGCACCTGCGCTGCCCGCTGAGCTGATCCCGCGGCATGTGGCAGTGGTGATGGACGGCAACGGGCGCTGGGCAAACCAGCGCGGCCTACCGCGCACTGAGGGGCACCGGGCGGGCGAGCACAGCCTGATGGAAGTCATGGCAGGTGCCATCGAGGCTGGTGTGGAGCATGTCAGCGTCTACGGGTTTTCCACGGAGAACTGGAAGCGCTCCCCGGAGGAGGTCCGCTTCATCATGAGCTACTCCCGCGATGTTCTGCGCCGGCAGCGTGATGTGCTCAACTCCTGGGGAGTGCGGATCCGTTGGAACGGACGGCGGCCCAGGCTCTGGCGCTCCGTGATCAAAGAGCTGCAGGCCGCCGAGGAACTGACCAAGCACAATACCCGGGCCACCCTGACCATGTGCGTCAACTATGGTGGGCGCGCCGAGATCACCGATGCGGTGCGCAGCATCGCCGAGCGCTCCGCCGCCGGGCAGCTCAACCCCAAGCACATCCGTGAATCCACTATCGCTGCGCATCTGAACCAGCCCGATGCACCAGAGGTGGACCTGTTCCTGCGCTCATCGGGGGAGCAGCGGATCAGCAACTTCCTGCTCTGGCAGTCCGCCTATGCCGAGCTCGTGTTCTTGGACACGCTCTGGCCCGATGTGGACCGCACCACGCTCTGGGAGGCGATAGAGATCTACGCCAAGCGGGACCGCCGATACGGCGCCGCTGTCGATAAGGTTCAGACCCCGTCCACATAGCCGCGCAACCAGCGGCTGGTCTCCCGGAAGGCTGTGCTGCGCACCGGCTCCGCCGAGGCGAAGACATCATGCATCGCCTTGGGGATCCGCACAATGGTCACACTTCGGCCCAGCTTAGGGGCGCGGCGGGCCAGCAGCTCCACGTCCAGCACCCCGTCGTTCTCCTGGTACTCAGGGGTCCACTGGGCCCGGTAGACGGTCTTAGCCGAGAGCAGCACCAGCACCGGGATGTCCATATCCAGGCCCTGGTAGACCCGGCGGTGGCCGGCAAAGACCGCCTTGAGCCAGCCCAGGGTCATCGGGAATGACTTCCGCGGCCGCCACAGCGGATGCAGCTGCCATTCCCCATGGGCTTCATCCGAGAGGGACTCCCAGTAGTTCTCCAGCCGCGGCACCTTCAGCGTGGCCGTCGGGTTGACCCGGGTCAGTGGAGTGACGATCCCCTCGGCGGCGGCGCGCGCGGGGGAGTGCCCCGGCAGCTCGAGCCAGGGAGAGTTCAGCACCAGGCCGGAGAGCTGCTCCGGGTGCCGCTCAGCCCACAGAGCAGCTACCAGCCCGCCGGTGGAGTGCCCGGCCACCACCGGGGGAGGAGAGCCGGGGTTCTCCTGGGCGATCTGGGCACAGGCGGCGTTGATCTCGGCGTCGTACTCTGCCAGGTCTTCGATATGGCCCGGAGTCTGGTGGGCCCGCAGGCTTCGCCCGTACTTGCGCAGGTCCAGGGCGTAGAAGCGGTGCCCACGCTCAGCCCAGTCCCGGGCGAGGGCCAGGTTGTAGAAGTAGTCGCTCCACCCGTGGATCTGCAGCACCGGGGCCAGCTGCTGGGCAGCCGGCTTCTGGTCCAGGCGCACCAGCGTGGCGCACAGCGGCCCCTCGAAGTCCTCCTCCAGCGGCAGCGTCATCCGAGAGCACCCGTCCAGATAGTCGGGCACCCACTCCCCGGGCGCCGAATCTTCCAGCAGCTCGGTGGTCAGACTGTGAAGCACATCCATCAGTCCAGTCTAATGGGCGTTCCGATGCCGATAGGATCGGGGGCATGTCTGCTCCGCTCTACAGCCTGGCCTTCCGCACTGTCTTCTCCCGGATGGATCCGGAGCAGGCCCACCACCTGGTGACGCGCGGGCTGCGCGCCGCCCACCGGCTCGGGGCTGGGCGGATCCTCGAATCGCTCACCCGCCCGGAGGAGCAGCTGGCGGTGCAGGTTCTGGGTCAAAAGTTCCCCTCGCCGTTCGGCCTGGCCGCAGGCTTCGACAAGGGGGCTTCCGCTGTGCTGCCGCTGGGCAGCCTGGGCTTTGGCCATATCGAGATCGGCACGGTGACGGCCAAGGCGCAGCCGGGCAACCCCAGGCCGCGGCTGTTCCGCCTGCTGGCTGACCAGGCGCTGATTAATCGGATGGGCTTCAACAATGATGGTGCCGCTGCGGTGCGACGGAGACTGGAGCGCACCCGGCAAAAGGTCCAGCGGCTGCGCGAAGCCGGCCGGCACGCTCCTGTGATCGGGGTGAACATCGGCAAGACCAAGATCGTGCCCCTGGAAGGCGCAGTGGAGGACTACCTGACCTCCACCCGCACACTGGCCCCGCTGGCCGACTATCTGGTAGTCAACGTATCCAGTCCCAACACCCCTGGGCTGCGACAGCTTCAGGAGATCGCCTCGCTGCGCCCGCTGCTGCGGGCGGTTCAGACAGAGGCCGACGCCGCCGCGGGCAGCCATGTGCCCCTACTGGTCAAGATTGCCCCGGATCTGGCAGACGAGGATATTGATGCGGTGGCCGATCTGGTCACCGAACTGGGGCTGGACGGGGTGATCGCCACCAACACCACGATCTCGCGGGAAGGGCTTGAAACCCCTGCGGCCAAGGTGTCGGTAGCCGGTGCTGGCGGGCTCAGCGGCCCGGTGCTGGCGCAGCGCTCCAAGGAGGTGCTCGGCAGGCTGCGTGAACGGCTCCCGGAGGGCGTCGTCGTCATCTCGGTGGGCGGCGTGGTCAGCGCCGAGGATGTAGCCCAGAGGCTGGAACTAGGCGCAGATCTGGTCCAGGGCTATACGGCGTTCATCTACCAGGGTCCGATGTGGGCCCGCCGGATCAACCGCGAGCTGCTGAAGCTAATGGCTCAGCTGCGAGCGAAGCGAGGCAGCGTGTGAGCGGAGTGCCTGCGCTCGGCGACTTTAGGACCTGAAGTCGCCGGTCACGGCGACCATAGCGCGGCGGGGTTTCCCGCCCGCGGGACCAGCACCGCTAACCCGGGAACTCGCCGCGCTTAACCAGGGGCTTGGGCAGGCGCAGGCGGCGCATCTGCAGGGCTCGCATCGCCCCGTAGAACCGCACACCCTTCTCCACGTTCTCCGGCCCGTATTTGGCGGCCAGGCCCTTCCGCACCTTGCGGCCCACCCAGAAAAGCTCCACAAAGACGGCGATCATCAGCAGGAACATGAAGTAAGTGACCATGCCGCGAACCTCGAGCGGCATCATGAAGGAGGCGAAGAGGAACACCAGCATGATGATCAGCAGCCACTCGCCGATGCCGAAGCGGGCGTCCACATAGTCGCGGACCCAGCGCTTCTGGGGGCCGCGGTCGCGGACGGGGAGGTACTTCTCCTCACCGGTCTCCATAGCCTGGCGCATTTTGGCCCGTTGCTCAGCCATCGCCTTCTTCTGCGCCTCACGTGCGGCCTTGCGGTCGTTGTGCACCAGAGGGCGGCGGCGGGCAGCCTCCTGATCCTTCCGCCTGGGCGTCGGGGCGCCCTTCTTCTGCGGGAGGCTCTTCTTAGGCTGCACCGGCTCAGCCTCAGCGGCCTCGCGAGCCGCGGCAGTCTCTGCCTGAGTGATCCCGTTCTGACTCTTCTTCTTGAAACCAAGCACCGAACCAGTGTACTGGTGCCTGCGGTGCACCGCGTCACACGGGAATGAGCTGCCCCGTTGCAGTGTTGATACCCTGCATACCGAGCACTGCGACGCCGACCATATATTAAGGGGAGACCATGAGCACTGCTACTCAGGAAACTGCCGAGACCACCGAGATCCGCGGGACAGTGGTAGAGGACTTCAAGACCCACCAGGTGGAGCTCTCCGAGACCGCCTGCCAGAAGGTGACCTCCCTGCTGGAGCAGGAGGGCCGCACCGATCTGCGGCTGCGGGTGGCCGTGCAGCCTGGCGGCTGCAGCGGACTGATCTACCAGCTCTACTTCGACGAGCGGATCCTGGACGGGGATGCCCTGCGCGAGTTCGACGGTGTGCAGGTAGTGGTGGACAAGATGAGCGTCCCCTACCTGGAGGGGGCCAAGATTGACTTTGAGGACTCCATCTCCAAACAGGGGTTCACCATCGATAACCCCAACGCCGGGGGCAGCTGCGCCTGCGGCGACTCCTTCCACTGAACTCCACGCTTCTACGTAATGTAGAAGTCATATTGAGACCCGCGTTCCGCACAGGGACGCGGGTTTCTGCGTTTCTGTGCGGGCAACGGCGGTGTTGTGGTCACCCATGTGCTCTACAACTCGTAGTAGTCTTATCCCCAGCGTAAAGAAGTCGCTGACACCGGCCTGAATGGTCGGTGTCCAGACCCAAGTGATGGTGCGCGAGTCACTCGCCCACAAGTGAAAGAGGAAGGGCCGTCTGTGAGTTCATCGCAGAAGCAGACCGGCAGGTTTGGCCGCAAGGCCAAGTCGCTGGCCCTGGTCGGTGTGGCACTGTTGGTGCTCACCGCCTGCGCAGAGGATCACCCCGCACGCCGAGGCTGGCTGCCGGGCGAGCATGAGAACATCACCTCCAACACCGCGGAGGTGACCAGCCTCTGGGTGAATTCCTGGATCGCGGCACTGGCCGTGGGTGTGGTCACCTGGGGGCTGATGCTCTGGTGCATGGTGGCCTACCGCCGCCGCAAGGGTGAGACTGGCTACCCCCGCCAGCTGGCCTATAACGTGCCCCTGGAGATCATGTACACCCTTGTCCCGCTGGTCATGGTGGCCGTGTTCTTCTTCTACACCGATCAGGTGCAGCGCTCGATCGATGAGCCCTACGAAAACCCCGATATGACCATCGAGGTCTACGGCAAGCAGTGGGCTTGGGACTGGAACTACACCTATACCGCGCAGGACGGCACCGAGTACGAGGTCCACGACACCGGGACCCAGGCTCATCTGACCGGTGAAGAGGGCGTGCGCGATACGCTGCCCACCATCTACCTCCCGGTGGACCATGACATCACTTTTGCGCTGAAGTCCCGTGATGTCATCCACTCCTTCTGGGTGCCGGCCTTCCTGCAGAAGCGCGATATGGTCCCCGGCCGGACCACCTACATATACCTGAACCCCCAGGAGACCGGCAGCTTCGACGGCAAATGTGCCGAGCTCTGCGGCGAGTACCACTCAGAGATGCTGTTCAACGTTGAAGTGGTGGAGCCTGAGGAGTTCGTCGAGTACCTGGAGACCCTGGACGAGGGTCACATGGGTGACGAATACAACCGCAATCCGAACCTGCACGACTCCGACAGCCTGCGTGAGGCTGAGGACTTCCCCGGAGGGACTAACTGACGATGACGACCATGGAGTACTCTGCCGACGACTCCCGCGAGGTCTCCCGGGCTGTGCCGGTCTCCAAGGGCAGGATTGTGGTCAACTGGCTCACCACCACCGACCACAAGACCATCGGGTACATGTACCTGATCACCTCCTTCCTGTTCTTCTGCCTCGGTGGCGTGATGGCACTGATCATCCGTGCCGAGCTGTTCGAGCCGGGGATGCAGTTCCTGCAGACTAAGGAGCAGTACAACCAGCTGTTCACCATGCACGGCACAGTGATGCTGCTGATGTTCGCCACCCCGCTCTTCGCCGGCTTTGCCAATGTGATCATGCCGCTGCAGATCGGTGCACCGGATGTGGCATTCCCACGGTTGAATGCCCTGGCCTTCTGGTTGTTCCTCTTCGGCTCACTGGTGGCAGTGGCCGGATTCCTGACCCCGCAGGGGGCGGCCTCCTTCGGCTGGTTCGCCTATGCCCCGCTGTCTGACACCACATACTCGCCAGGGGTGGGTGGAGACCTATGGGTCTTCGGCCTGGCGCTGACCGGGTTCGGCACCATTTTTGGCGGTATCAACTTCATCACCACCATCATCTGCATGCGCGCCCCCGGAATGACCATGTGGCGGATGCCGATCTTCACCTGGAACACGCTGATCACCTCGATCCTGGTGCTGATGGCCTTCCCGCCGCTGGCTGCAGCCCTGTTCGGCCTGGGCCTGGACCGCCGCTTCGGCGGGCACATCTTTGACCCGGAGTCCGGGGGTGCCATCCTCTGGCAGCACCTCTTCTGGTTCTTCGGACACCCTGAGGTGTACATCATCGCGCTGCCGTTCTTCGGCATCATCTCCGAGATCCTCCCAGTGTTCAGCCGCAAACCGATCTTCGGGTACAAGGGCCTGGTCTATGCCACGATCGCCATCGCTGCCCTGTCGGTGACCGTGTGGGCGCACCACATGTACGTCACTGGTGCTGTGATGCTGCCGTTCTTCGCGCTGATGACCATGCTCATCGCGGTGCCCACCGGAGTGAAGTTCTTCAACTGGATCGGCACGATGTGGCGAGGATCGATCACCTTCGAAACGCCGATGCTGTGGAGCCTGGGCTTCCTGGTGACCTTCCTCTTCGGTGGTCTGACCGGAATCATCCTGGCCTCCCCGCCGTTGGACTTCCAGCTGTCCGACACCTACTTCGTGGTGGCGCACTTCCACTATGTGGTCTTCGGCACCGTGGTGTTCGGAATGTTCGCCGGATTCTACTTCTGGTGGCCCAAGTGGACAGGCAAGATGCTCAATGAGCGCCTGGGCAAGATCAGCTTCTGGATGCTGTTCATCGGCTTCCACGGCACCTTCATGATCCAGCACTGGTTGGGCGTGATGGGTATGCCGCGGCGCTATGCCGACTACATGGTCGAGGACGGCTTCACCGCGATGAACCAGTTCTCCACGGTGTTCTCGATGCTGCTGGGCGCCAGCCTCATCCCGTTCTTCTGGAACGTATGGATCACCCACCGCAAGGGCAAGAAGGTCCTGGTGGACGATCCCTGGGGCTTTGGCGGCTCCCTGGAGTGGGCCACCAGCTGCCCGCCCCCGCGGCACAACTTCCACTCGCTGCCGCGGATTCGCTCCGAGCGGCCCGCCCTGGACCTCCACCATCCGGAGCTCTCCGAGCGGCACAGCCTGCACGCTCCGGCAGGCAAGGTGTTCGGCCCCGCTGATCAGAAAGACAAGGCAGGTATCTGAGCGTGCGTACCAATAGTGTCCTCTTCGGCGGCATCGGAGTCTTTATTCTGGTGGTTGCCTTCATCTACGGGTTCCTCACTGGCTTCAACGAGCTCGCCGGGTTCCCTGCCCTGCTGTGCACTGCCGGCTTGGGCTTCATGCTCTGGTGGTACCTGCGGTCAGTGGACAAGAACCACGAGGTGCTCGACGGCGATAATGCAGATGGCGAGATCGCAGATATGGCCGGTAACTACGGCCAGTTCTACCCATGGAGCTGGTGGCCGCTGGGTCTGGGATTCACCCTGGCATTCCTGTTCTTCGGGATGGCTATCGACTGGTGGGTATTCCTCATTGCCTGCATCCCCGCGGCGTTCTTCATCACCGGCTGGGTGATGGAGGGTAATCGCAAGACTTACGCCCACTGACACACTTCTGTGCGCGGCCCGTCGCAGTGACCTGCGGCGGGCTTCGCCGTGCCCGATAGGATAAGCCGCTATGGCCGTACACCCCATCGTTATCCACGGAGAGCCCGTTCTGCACCGGCGCGCCGCCGAGGTGGAGACCATTGACCAGCAGATCCGCACCCTGATCTCTGATATGGACGAGACGCTTGAAGCTTCGCACGGCGTGGGACTGGCGGCGCCCCAGATCGGGGTGGGACTGCGCATCTTCAACTGGAAGTACCCGGAGACCGGCGCTGCACCCAACAGGGGAGTGATCATCAACCCGCGGCTCCGACTGATCGGCCGAGTCTCCCAGGAGGCCCCAGACCCCGAGAACGAACTCGAAGGGTGCCTCTCCGCCCCCGGATACAGCTTCCCGCTCAAACGCAGTGACCATGTGGAGATCACCGGGTTTGACGCTGAAGGGCAGCCGCTGAGCTTTGAGGCCACCGGATGGTTCGCGCGCATCCTGCAGCACGAGTACGACCACCTGGAGGGCTATCTCTACGTCAACCGGCTCAATGATCGCTACGCCAAGCGCTGGAAGAAGGTGGTCAAGCGGGAAGGTTGGAGGGAACCCGGCAACTCCTGGCTGCCCGGTGTGGACCCAGATCCCTTCGGTCACGAGGGCGAGGAGTAGTCCACCCAGTTCTGCAGCACCCCAGCCGCGGCACCTGAGTCAATGGACTCGGCCGCCAACTCCATCTTGCTGCGGAGCCGGCTGACCAGGTCGGCGTCCTCAGCCTCCTCATCCAGCGCCACCAGACCGCCGGCGGCGTTAAGCAGTACCGCATCACGTACCGGCCCCGGCGCGCCGGAGAGCACACTGCGCAGCACCTGAGCATTGTGCTCGGCGGTGCCGCCGCGCAAATCGTTCACTGCCACCTCAGGCAGCCCTACATCAGCGGGCCGCAGCTCGGTATGAGTAACTGCACCGTCACGGACCTCCCAAATGTCCGTGGCCGCAGAGGTGGTGATCTTATCCCGGCCGTCCTGACCGCGGAAGACCAGAGCACGGGTACCACGTACGGCGAGGGTCTGGGCCATCTGAGGGGCCAGCTCCATACTGGCGCATCCCAGGGCCTGGGCCTCGGGCCGGGCTGGATTGGAGATCGGCCCCAGGAAGTTGAAGACGGTGCGCACCCCCAAAGCTCTCCTTGCGCCCATCACGTGCTTCATCGCCGGGTGGAACTGCTGGGCGAACAGGAAGGTGATCCCCACCTGCTCAGCCGCTGCCGCCACCCGTTCCGCAGGCAGGGCAAGATCCACGCCCAGCGCTTCAATGACATCTGCGGCCCCCGCGGTGGTGGAGGCACCACGGTTGCCGTGCTTAACCACCCGAGCACCGGTGCCCACCGCCACCAGCGAGCTCATAGTGGAGATGTTCACCGTGCCAAGCCGGTCGCCTCCGGTCCCCACGATGTCTAGCGCCGGGCCGGGGATGCTGAGCGGGACCGCTTTGGCCATCATCGATTCCGAGAGCCCCAGCAGTTCCGGGCCAGTCTCGCCTTTGGCGCGAAGAGCAACCAGAAAGCCGGCGATCTGTCCCTCATTCAGTTCTCCGCTCATCAGCCGGTCCATTGCCCAGGCGGAGGTTTCCGCGCTGAGGCTCTCCCCAGCCAGCAGGGTCTCCAACAGTTCCGCCCACGTCATCTCTTCAGTGCTCATGCAGACCACAATAGCCACCATGGAGCTGCCCCGCGGAGTGACTTTTACTACGGCTTGTAGAAATATTTGTGCAACTTTCATCACCCCCACCATCGGCCGATCCCAGGAAACACGCGGGAACAGCGGAAGCATGCCGATTGCGGCAACGCGCCACACCACCATCGGCGTATGCAAACCGACTCGATTTCAGGACATAATGTCTCTGTGACGTCTGCAACCCAAGCCCCCGCAGCACCGGCACGCACGCTGCCGAACCGGCCCGACATGGTTTCCGTAGGAACTATGGTCTGGCTGACCAGCGAGCTGATGTTCTTTGCCGGACTCTTCGCCATGTTCTTCACTCTGCGCTCCACCCAGGGCGAGATGTGGGCCGTGTACAGCCAGGAGCTTGACATCCTGCTGGCCGGCATCATCACTGTGATCCTGGTGGCCAGCTCCTTCACCGCTCAGTTCGGCGTCTTCGCCGCCGAGCGTCACCAGCCGCGCCGCACCGGCGGGATGTTGAGTGTGAAGTCATGGGGGATGGTCGAGTGGTACATCCTCTCGTTCATCCTGGGTGCTATCTTCATTGCCGGGCAGTCCTATGAGTTCGCAGTGCTGGTCTCGCATGGCGTGTCCATCCAGGCCAATGCCTTCGGTTCAGCCTTCTACATCACCACCGGCTTCCACGGTCTGCACGTGATCGGCGGGCTCTTTGCCTTCCTCTACGTCATCGCACGCGCCTATTTCAGCGTGAAGTTCTCCGCCCGGGAGGCCCATGCCGCAGTGGTGGTCTCCTACTACTGGCACTTTGTGGACGTGGTCTGGATCGCCCTGTTCGGCATTGTCTACATTCTGCCCCTGCTCGTCTAGCACGACGACGCCCCCACCCAAGCTTGCACACCGCACCGAGAAGAAAAGGAACCGGCTGAAGTGAAGGCTCTCTCCCAGAAGCGCCGCCACCCGTTCGCGTTTGTGGCGCTGCTCCTCCTGGGTCTGCTGCTCACCGGCGGGCTCTACGCCGCCGCGACCACGGTGAACCAGGCCCAGGCCTCCAACGTTCCCGACGGCTACAGCGCCGACCAGGTTGACGAGGGCGAACGCCTCTTCGTAGCCAACTGCGCCACCTGCCACGGAATGAACGCGGAGGGAACTGACGCCGGCCCCTCGCTGGTCGGTGTAGGCGCCGCCTCGGTGGAGTTCCAGGTCGGCACCGGGCGTATGCCCATGCAGATGCAGGGCCCCCAGGCCCAGCAGAAGCCGCCGCAGTTCAATGATGAACAGACCACCCAGCTGGCCGCCTATGTGGCCTCCCTGGGCGCAGGCCCAGCCGTTCCGGACGATGAGTGGCTCGACGTGGACCAGGGTGATCCGGCCCGCGGCGGTGAACTCTTCCGTATCAACTGCGCCATGTGCCACAACGCGGCCGGCGCCGGCGGCGCGCTCACTGAAGGCAAGTACGCCCCCAGCCTGCACGGAGTGGAAGCGGTTCACATCTACACCGCAATGACCACCGGACCCCAGAACATGCCGGTGTTCAACGACGCGAACATCCCCCCGGAGGACAAGCGCGACATCATCGCCTTCCTGAAGACATACGAGCAACAGGGATCGCCAGGCGGATTCTCACTGGGCTATTTGGGCCCGGTTTCTGAGGGACTGCTCATCTGGACTCTGGGCCTGGCGCTGCTGATCGGCTCCATGGTCTGGTTGACCTCCAGATCGTCCTGATCCCAGGCACCCACACGCACCCAAGAAGCACTTGAGACATAGCAAAGGACACGAACCATATGGCCGAGCACGGTAACGGCGATACCGGCGCCGTCGTCACCACCGGCGAGGGGGAGTCGGGCGGCTACGCCATCGACAACCCTGGCCTGCCGCCGCACCGCCCCCGATTGGCCGATGTTGACGAGAAGTACGCCAAGCGCAGTGAGCGCCAGGTGTCGGTGCTGTTCTTCATCTCCATCATCGGCACGGTGCTCTTCTTCATCGGCTACTTCGCAGTGGGCCGGATGGACTCCTTCGATGACTACTTCGAGGGCATGAGCGCACTGCGGGTACAGAACACGCTCCTCGGAGTGGGCTCCGCCCTGGCGATGCTGGGCATCGGTCTGGGCGTAGTGCATTGGGCCAAGACCCTGATGCCGGACCACGAGGTGATCGAGGACCGCAAGCCGCTGCGCACCGAGGCGCACCGGCAGGAGGCCGAGCAGATCGTCACCGAGGTCATCGACGAGACCCAGATCAAGCGCCGCCCGCTGCTGCGCAATACCTTGATCGCTGCTGCTCTGCTCGCGCCGCTGCCTGCTCTGGTGCTGTTCCGGGATCTGGACCGCAGTGAGGACTTCGGCGTGGAGCGGATGCGCCACACCCTCTGGGGCGAAGGCGTGAGGCTGGTCCGGGACCCGGTGGGCACCCCCATCCGGGCCTCCGACCTCACCATCGGCTCAGCTATGCATGTGATCCCGGAGACGCTGCGTGAGATCCCCGGCCACGGTGCCCGGCTCTCCGAGAAGGCCAAGTCCGTGGTGCTGCTGATGCGCCTGCACCCCGATGACTTCGGCGATCAGATTCCCGGACGCGAGGACTGGACCCACGAGGGCATCATCGCCTGCTCCAAGGTCTGCACCCACGTAGGCTGCCCGGTTGCCCTCTACGAGCGGCACACCCATCACCTGCTCTGCCCGTGCCACCAGTCCACCTTCGACGCCGCGGAGAACTTCAAAGTAGTCTTCGGCCCCGCCGGCCGGCCGCTGCCGCAGCTGCCTATCTCAGTGGACGAGGAAGGCTTCCTGATCGCAACAAGCGACTTCACCGAACCTGTGGGCCCCACCTACTGGGAGCGCGGCCACACCGATCCGGAAGGTGACTATCCCAAATCATGAGTGCCTCCAAAGAAAAGTACACTGAGGCCCAGTACCTCGAGGTTGACCAGTACCAGCCGAAGACCCGCACGGGCCGAATCGCCAACTACGTGGACACCCGCGTAGGCGGCACCGGCATGATCCGCGAGTTCGGGCGCAAAGTGTTCCCGGATCACTGGACCTTCATGTTCGGCGAGGTGGCGCTGTACAGCTTCATCATCACCGTGCTCTCCGGGGCGTTCCTGACCTTCTGGTTCGACCCGTCCATGGCTACCACCCGTTACTCAGGGTCCTACGCGCCGCTGCAGGGCCTGGAGATGTCCATGGCCTACGCGACTGCACTGGAGCTCAGCTTCGATGTACGTGGCGGGCTGTTCATGCGCCAGCTTCACCACTGGGGTGCACTGCTGTTTATTCTGGCGATGAGCGTGCATATGCTGCGCGTGTTCTTCACCGGCGCCTTCCGCAAACCGCGTGAACTGAACTGGGTGGTGGGCTGCGCGCTGCTGATCCTCGGCCTGGGCGCCGGGTTCACCGGATACTCACTGCCGGATGAGGTGCTCTCCGGTAACGGTCTGCGCATCATTGACGGCATGCTCAAGGCCATCCCGGTGGTCGGCACCTACATCAGCTTCTTCCTCTTCGGCGGCGAGTTCCCCGGCAACGAGGTCATCCCGAGGCTTTACACTCTCCACATTTTCATCCTTCCGGCACTGATCCTGATCCTGATCGCTGTCCACCTGTTCATGGTGGTCACCCATAAGCACACCCAGTACCCGGGGCCTGGCCGTACTGAGCGCAACGTGGTGGGCTACCCGGTGGGACCGGTGTACGCGGCCAAGGCCGGCGGGTTCTTTTTCATCGTGATGGGCATCCTGTGCCTGATCGCCGGAACCTTCCAGATCAACGCACTGTGGAACTACGGCCCCTATGATCCCTCACCGGTGCAGGCCGGTGCCCAGCCGGACTGGTACATCGGACCCTTCGAGGGCGTGCTGCGCCTGATGCCCGGCTATATCGGGGACTTCTCCCTAGAGTGGGTCATTCCCACCCCCTGGGGCGGCAATTCCCTGGCCCTGCCGGTGCTGATCCCGATGATCCCGGTGGCATTGATCTTCCTGGGCCTGTTCATCTGGCCCTGGATCGAGGCGTGGATCACCGGGGACAAGAAGGAACACCACCTGCTGGACCGTCCCCGCAATGCCCCCACCCGCACCGCCTTCGGCGTGGCAGTGATGACCAACTACCTCATCATGTGGGGAATGGGCTCCAACGACCTGATCGCCACCCACTTCGGTCTCAGTCTCAACGACATCACCTATTGGTCCAGAGTGCTGTTCTTCCTGGGCCCGGTGATCGCCTATATCCTTACCAAGCGCATCTGCCTGGCGCTGCAGCGCAAGGACCGCGAGGTGGCACTGCACGGACATGAGGCCGGTGTGATCGAGGTCAGCCCAGAGGGCGGCTTCAGCGAGAAGCACAAGCTGCCCAGCGAGTACGAGCTCTGGAGCCTGGTCTCCTACGAGGCGGCTGCGCCGAGCGGTCCCCGGCCCAACGCCAAGGGTAAGGTCACCGCGATGGAGAAGTTCCGTTCCCGGCTCAACCGGATGTGGTTCGAGGACCGTGTGGAGCCGGTCTCCCGCGAGGAGTACCTGGAGGCCCTGGAGCACCACGGTCACGGCGAGCACACCGAAGGCCTCGAGGCAGCTCAGTCCCGCGGGGAGATCGGCCCCGGCACCGGGCACTGAGCTGGTCCGGTGCGGTGCAGACCGCACAGAATTGAATAGTAATGACGGCGCTCTGTCCTCTTCCGAGGATGGAGCGCCGCTGTTTTCCGTCTCAGTCTGTGCCGCGGATGATCTGGCGCAGCCGGACTAGCCGCTCCGCCACCGCGCGCTCGTTCCCGTTCTGGGTGGGGGAGTAGTAGTCCACGCCGAGCAGATCATCAGGGGCATACTGTTGGGCGGCCACATGGTGCGGCTGGTCGTGGGCGTAGACATAGTTCTGACCGTGCCCAAGCCGCTGCGCACCCTTGTAGTGGGCATCACGCAGATGCGCTGGCACCGGGGCCCCCTTGCCGGCGCGTACGTCAGCGATCGCGGCATCCAGCGCCTTATAGCTGGCATTGGACTTCGGCGCGGTGGCGATATGTACGGTGGCCTGGGCCAGGATGATCCGCCCCTCGGGCATCCCGATCAGCTGCACAGCCTGTGCCGCGGCCACTGCCGTCTGCAGGGCGGTGGGATCAGCCATCGCCACTTCCTCGCTGGCGGCGATCACCAGCCTGCGGGCGATGAATCTGGGGTCCTCCCCGGCGACGATCATCCGCGCCAGATAGTGCAGGGCTGCATCCACGTCCGAGCCCCGTAGGGATTTGATGAAGGCCGAGATGATGTCATAGTGCTGGTCGCCATCCTTGTCATAACGCTGCACCGCGTAGTCGGCCGCCTGCTCAGCATCAGCCGCGGTGATGGTCTCAGCGCCCCGGCCAGCAGCGACTGCGGCAGCCGCCTCGAGAGTGGTCAGCACTCGCCGAGCGTCCCCGCCGCCTACCCGCAGAATATGGTCCCGGGCGGCATCCTCCAAGGAGAACTGGCCAGCCAGCCCGCGCTCCTCGGTCAAAGCCCGGTCCACCAGGCCTTCCAGATCCTCCCGGCTCAGCGAGGTCAGGGTCAGCAGCAGCGAACGCGAGAGCAGCGGGGCGACCACACTGAAGCTGGGGTTCTCGGTGGTTGCCGCCACCAGGATCACCCAGCCGTTCTCCACCCCGGGCAGCAGAGCATCCTGCTGCGCTTTGTTGAACCGGTGAATCTCATCCAGAAACAGCACAGTGGTCAAACCCCGCAGATCCCTGTCCTCCAGGGCCCGGTCCATCACCTGCCGGACATCTTTCACCCCGGCCCGGATCGCAGAGAGCTCCACGAATTTCCGGGTGCCGCCCCGGGCGATCACATGGGCGATAGTGGTCTTGCCGGTACCAGGCGGGCCGTAGAGAATCACCGAGCTGGGCCCGGCCGGACCGGTGGTGCCCTGGGTCAGTACCCGCAGCGGGGAGCCTTCTTTGAGCAGATGCTGCTGGCCTACCACCTCGTCCAGGGAGCGGGGCCGCATTCGGACTGCTAGGGGAGTATGACGACGCCGCCCCTCCGCCGGTTCTGGTGAGGGGGCGTCGTCGTCATCTGTCCCAGGTGCGGAGAAGAGATCGCTCACAGATTCCAGCTTACGCGCCGGTCCCCACCCGGTTCTGCTCCGTGGCTGCATAGGTGACCTCATCGGTGAGTCTGGTCCCGCTGAGCTTTCCGTGCCGCCCGTAGTTGACGAAGACGAAGGGCACAAACAGCACCACCGCGAGTACGCTGCCGGTAAGGAACGCCAGCACTGCTGAGACCACCTGATCGCTCATAGGCCAAGACTACCGAGACCCAGCGAAGCAGACCGCACAGCTCTAAGCAGCCAGGGCGAAGCTCGCAGCCAGCCACAGGCAGGCCAGAGTCAGGGTCAGCTTCTGCACCAGGCCGGTGAGGGCACCGTCCTTCTCCCATGCCCTGGTGAAGCCGGCGACACCTGCGATGAGCCCGACCGCTACTGCGGCCGCGGTGAGTCGGGTAGGCCAGGACTCGCCGGTGAAGAAGACCACGGCAGGCATAGCAGGCATCACTAAGAACACCACCGCCCCGGCGATATCATGCAGCCGATGCGCAGTGGAGAACTCGTCCGGGTCCTTCTGGTCAGTTCCGGGGGGATAGCCGCGCATCGGATCCATTGGGAAGATCCCGGAGAGCACCAGACCCAGACCAAAGACCCCCACCGCTGCCGCGAAAAGAAAGAACCCGGAGAAAGCCAGGCCGGCCGCCCCGAGAGCAACCGCGGTGCCGCAGAGGATGAAATTGCAGGTCTGCAGCCAGCTCCGGGAGCCGGTGGCCAATGCGCTCACCGTATGGCGCAGTGAGGAATAGCCGTTCCGCAGCCACCCGTCCAGGAGGAACACCGCAGGAAACAGCAGTGCACCACCGACTCCGACCCACAGCAGCATCTTCTTCCCCCTCGGCTCCGGCCGGTTCACGCGCTGAACCGCTCAGTCCAGTCTGACCACCGCCGGTTACCGAGCAGAAGTGCCGATAGTCATGGCAGAGGCATTCAGCCCCCGGCAGCTAGGTCCTCGAGCCAGTCAGCCCAGTACTGCTTCCAAACCTCAGCGCTCTGAATATCTGGGAGCTTCTCATGGGTGACTACGAGCTTGGCCCCTGAGGATGCAGACTCGACCCGGAACTGCAGGATGCCGAGGTCCTCACCTGAGACAGCGTCAGCGATGGCGAACCTGGGCGCTTTGGTGCCCGGCTTGGAGCGGGCTGCCGAGGTGAGACCGGGCAGAAGGTCTGCGCGGGCGGCGTCGTTGTTGAGCAGCTCCCGGAACTCGGTGCTGTCCAAATCCAGCTTCTTGGTCTTGGAGACAGTGAAGGTTCCGTCCGGCATCTGACCAGGAAGCCGCAACCCGGTAATCCGTTCGTACCCGACAGTGACGCCCTGGGCCCACCAGCCGCCGACCCCGTGCTCCGCCACGACCCAGGCGGCAATGGCGGTGTGCCCGGCTTCCCGGCCCGGGCCGGCGTCGATGAGCGCGACCCACTCGTTCCAGCTGTGGCCGGTGTTCTCACGGATGACGGTGTCACTGTGCGGGGGAGCCGAAACCCAGTCGGATCCGTTCGGTATGGGCTCGGGCGCGGCAAGAAGGGCGGCTCGAGCAGCCGTGTAGCGCTCCCCGGTTTTGACCATCCGTGCCCGGATCTTCTTCAGTGATTCTTGTGCGGTCATCGGTTTCTCCGTCTCTTCAGGCGCGCGTCAACGGCTCGCGCCCGGAGCACGTGCACCTGTCGATCAACGGGTGTCCGGTCATTCCGCACGCCGAGCACTTATGGTCCCCTTTGCCTCCGCCGCGGCAGCGGCCCCTGATAGCGCGAGTATCAGGTGCAGGAGGTTCGGCGAGGCGCATCGCCAAGGCCATCATACTCAAGAGTCTTCAGGTGGAAGAATGCTGCTTATGCGGGATTTCGAGCAGCTGGTTGCCGAGGCGGAGCTGGCAGATGTCAGCGGCTGGGGCTTCAGCTGGCTGGAGGGGCGAGCCACCGAGGAACGCCCACCCTGGGGGTATGCCTGGCTGCTCAGCGAGCGGCTGGCCAAGGTCAGCTCCGCGCTTGACCTGGATACCGGCGGGGGAGAGGTGCTGAGCGAAGTGCCGGTGCTCCCCGCCCGGATGGTGGCCACCGAGGGGTGGCCGGCCAATCTTCAGCTGGCCCGTGAGCGCCTGGAGCCGCGTGGGGTCGAAGTGGTTGAGGCTGCGCCGGGCGGCCCGCTGCCGATCCCCGATGCCAGTTTTGAGCTGGTAACCAGTCGGCACCCGGTGGATCCTCCCTGGGGCGAAGTGGCCCGGGTGCTCGGGCCTGGCGGACGGTACTTTGCCCAGCACGTCGGGCCCGAGTCGGCTTTCGAGCTCACCGAGTTCTTCCTCGGCCCTCAGCCGGACCACATACGACGACGCCGGCATCCCGAGCTGGAAAGAGCGGAGGCGGAGTCTGCCGGGTTGAGGATCCGTGACCTCCGCACCGCCCGCTGCCGCATGGAGTTCTACGACGTGGGCGCCGTCGTCTGGACCCTGCGGAAATGTCCCTGGTGGGTTCCTGGATTCACGGCTGAGCGCTTCAGGGAGAAGCTCAGAGCAATGGATACGCATATCCGCGAACACGGCGCGTTCGTCGCCCACTCCACGCGTCACCTCATCGAGGCTGAACGCGGGTGAGACTAGGAGCGCGGTCCGGGCAAGCTTTCAGTCATCGCGGCCTGGCGGAGCCAGGCTCCGAACGAGGTGCCGAGGTCAGTCGCTGTACAGCGACGCCGTCTCTTCTGCCAGATCACGCAGCCGTTGCTTAGCCTCCGCTGGTGAGATGATCAGCAGGTCGGGGCCGAACGGCAGCAGGCCTCGGACTTCTTCGAGATCCTGATAGTGATAGTCCAACCTCACCCACTCCAATGCGCCGTCGTCGATACCGTGCTCAGCATCCTCTAACGGCGGCACCAACCGTGAGCCGAGCAGCCGGTGGGCACGCTCCACCTGGTGTGGTGCCAGCAGAAGCTGCACTCTGAGTGCCCCGTACTGTTCCCACTGGCGGACTAGCTGATGGGCCAGATCCTCCAGGCGGATCCCGGGCCGCAGACGGCGGCGGGACTCCAATGCCTCCCAACGCTGTACCCTGGTGAGCGCGAAGAGACGCGGTTCCCCTGACTGATCGGCCACGAGGTACCAGCGCCCAGATTTCGCGAAGAGTCCATAGGGATCCACAGTGCGCCATCTAGCAACCCCCTGCTGGGAGCGGCGATAAAGCACACGCAGTCTCGATCCGGCGCGCAAGTCGTCCAGTAACGCGGCCGGAGCGGTACCGATATCAGGATCCTGCCGGCTGGCGAACCAGGGTTGATGGTCGGTCACCACAAGGTTCCTCAGCGGTATTTCATATGCGTCGCGAAGAGTCTGCGGGGTCCGCCGCACAGACTGACCCAACTTCTCCATGGCGCGGTCAATAGTCACGTCCAACCCGGCGGCTTTCCGCTGGGAGGCGTCCAGCCCCAGCACTGACATGCTCTCCTGCTCCTGGGGGCTGAGCCTGCTGAGATCATAGAAACTGCCCGGCACCCAGGTCACCCCGCCATATTTACCGGGTCTGGTGAGCACGGGATACCCAGCTTCGCTCAACCACTGCAGATCACGGCGGAGAGTGCGCACCGAGACGCCTAGTTGGGACGCCAAGACAGCTGCCGTCGTCGTGGGGCTCTGTTCCAAGAGCCGCAGCAGCAGAAATAGCCGGTCCGGAGTCACGTCAGCATCATCTCTCCAAACTGGTCAGTTTCTGTCACCTTATCTGCTTAGCGTTGCTCATGTCCCCAAGAGACAACGGAAAGGTTACTAATGAAAACCCCAGACATGACGATTCTCTACGTCCGCAACACCGCCGCTTCGACGCAGTTTTATCGCAAGCTGTTCGACCGTGAACCCGCCTTCGATACCCCGTACTTTGTGAGTTTCGTGCTGGACGACGGTCACCAACTGGCATTGTGGAGCGGGCCGGATGAGCACACGCCTTTGCCTGTGGCCGCCACGCAGACCGCCACCACAGAGTTGTGCATCACCCTGGATGAGGGGCCGTCGGCCATCGAGGCCGTATACCGTGAATTCCTCGAGAAAGGCATCGAGATCCTTGAGCCGCCCCATGATGCTGTCTTCGGGCGGACCTTTGTGGCTGCTGATCCGGACGGAAACCGACTGCGTGTAGCCCCAGAGGACTGAGTCACCTGCCTTGACGAGACCGTGACTGCACTGCTTCTCCCGATTGGGTCTACCCCGTCGACGATGAATCCTCCGCGGGTATCGACGGGGTCCGGGGCCGTCCCCCCAGGTCAATGACCTGGGGGGGACGAGGAGCGCTGAGAGCCTGCGGGTCAGCCTGTGCTGACCTTCTTCTCCTTCGGCTCGGGCTTGGAATCGACACCAGCTTCCTTGCGCTGCTGGGCGGTGATCGGGGCAGGTGCGGCGGTCAGCGGGTCATACCCGCCGCCGGTCTTAGGGAATGCGATGACCTCACGGATCGACTCCTCACCGGCCAAAAACGCCACGGTGCGGTCCCAACCAAAAGCGAAACCACCATGCGGGGGAGCGCCGTACTTGAACGCATCCAGCAGGAACCCGAACTTCTCCCGGGCCTCGTCCTCGGAGATCCCCATCACCTTGAAAACTCGCTCCTGCATGTCCTGGCGATGGATACGGATGGAGCCGCCGCCGATCTCGTTGCCGTTGCAGACCAGGTCGTAGGCATAGGCGAGTGCCTCCCCGGGCTCAGTGTCAAAGGTGTCTGCAAACTCGGGCTTCGGCGCAGTGAACGCGTGGTGCACGGCAGTCCAGCTGCCAGAACCCACAGCCACATCGCCGGCGGCTTTAGCCTCATCGGCGGATTCGAACATTGGGGCATCCACCACCCAGGCGAAGGACCAGCTGCCCTCCTCGATGAGTCCGATTCGCTGCGCGATCTCATTGCGGGCCGCGCCGAGCAGCGCCCGGGAGGGGGAGACCTCCCCGGCGGCGAAGAAGATGCAGTCACCAGGCTCTGCGCCCACCGCATCAGCGAGGCCCGCCTTCTCAGTCTCCGAGAGGTTCTTGGCCACCGGCCCGCCGAGCTGGCCGTCCTCCTGAATCAGCACATAGGCCAGACCTTTGGCGCCGCGCTGTTTGGCCCACTCCTGCCAGGCGTCCAGGGTGCGGCGGGGCTGGTCGGCGCCACCGGGCATCACCACGGCACCCACATACGGGGCCTGGAACACCCGGAAAGGAGTCTCCTTGAAGTACTCGGTGAGCTCGGTGAGCTCCAGGCCGAAGCGCAGATCGGGCTTATCGGTGCCGAAGCGGCGCATCGCCTCCCGGTAGGTGATGCGCGGGATGGGGGTCTCGATCTCAACGTCGATGAGCTTCCAGAGACGGCGGACAAGCTCCTCCACCAGAGCGATGATGTCCTCCTGCTCCACGAAGGAAGCCTCAATGTCCAACTGAGTGAACTCCGGCTGCCGGTCAGCGCGGAAGTCCTCATCCCGATAACAGCGGGCGATCTGGTAGTACTTCTCCACTCCGCCGACCTGCAGCAGCTGCTTGAACAGCTGAGGTGACTGCGGCAGTGCATACCAAGATCCGGGTGCCAGGCGTGCCGGCACCAGGAAGTCACGCGCACCTTCCGGGGTGGAGCGGGTCAGCGTGGGGGTCTCCACCTCGGTGAAACCCTCGCCGTGCAGCACCTCGCGGGCTACCCGGTTGGCCTCCGAGCGCAGTCGGATTGCGTTCCGGGGGCCCTCACGGCGCAGATCCAGATATCGATGGCGCAGCCGCGCCTCCTCACCGACCTCCACATGCTCATCAATTTGGAAGGGCAGCGCCTCGGCCTTGTTGAGTACCTCGAGCTCATCCACGATGATCTCCACCTCACCCGAGGCCAGGTTGGGGTTCTCATTGCCCTCCGGGCGGCGCTCCACCGTACCGGTGACCTTCAGCACCCACTCATTGCGCAGCGGGCCGAAGTCCGCCTCATCGCGGACCACCACCTGGGCGATTCCGGAGGCATCACGCAGATCCAGGAAGGCCACTCCGCCATGGTCCCGGCGCCGGGCAACCCATCCGGTGAGGGTGACGGTCTGGCCGATCAGCTCGGCGTTGATCTGGCCGGTGGTGTGGGTGCGCAGCACGTGGGTGACTCCTTTAGCCTTCAGCGGTCTTGTGAATGATCTGTGGGGTGAGGTCCTCCGCCGGAGGACTCCAGCTGGCCGGATCCGCCGCGGTCTGCTCACCGGAGCGGATGTCCTTGACCTCATGGCCGCCATCGCCGTCAGTGAACCATACGAACGGGATCCCGCGCTTATCGGCGTACTTGATCTGCTTGCCGAACTTCTCCGCACTGAAGGCAACCTCGGCGCTGATGCCGCGGGCGCGCAGCTGATCGGCCACATCCTGCGCCGCGGCCCAGTCCTCATCCGCGCGCAGGGTCACGTACACCGCAGTGGGCACAGTGCGCGAAGCCCCCAGCTCACCAGAGTCGACCAAGGCGGACAGCAGCCGGGTCACACCAATGGAGAGTCCGACGCCGGGAAAGCTCCGCTTGCCCTTGGTGGCCAGCGACTCATAGCGGCCGCCGGAGCAGATGGAACCCAGCTCCTCGTGCCCCCGCAACACTGTCTCGATGACGGTGCCGGTGTAGTAGTCCAGGCCGCGGGCGATGGACAGATCGGCCTCAGCTCGGCCGGGCACCCGCGCATTGAGCTCATCGACCACCTCAGTCAGCTCAGCAAGCCCCTCCTCCAGGAGCTCTGCGCCAGCAGCATCAGCGGGGAGCAGCTCACGTACCTGGCTGGCGAAGCTGGTATCAGCAGTGCGAATCTGGGCTAGGCTCAGCGCCTGCCGCGCCTGCTCCTCCGTGGCGCCGGCAGTTTCGCTGAGCTCCCGAGCCACTCGGTCTGGGCCGATCTTCTCCAGCTTGTCCACCGCGCGCAGCACCGCAGCGGTCTCAGTCAGGCCGATGGCCTGGTAGAACCCCTCTGAGAGCTTGCGGCTGTTGACCCGCAGGGTGAACTCGCCGATCTGCAGGGTTTGGAGTGCTTTGGCCATCACCACAGCGATCTCCACGTCGGCGCGGGTGCTCAGCGCGCCCTCGCCCACAATGTCGATATCGGCCTGGGTGAATTCCCGGAACCGTCCGGCCTGGGGCCGCTCGCCCCGCCAGACCTTCTGGATCTGGTAGCGGCGGTAGGGGAACGCCAAGTGCCCAGCGTTCTCGGTGACATACCGGGCAAAAGGCACGGTGTTGTCGAACCGGAGTGCCAGTTTGGCCTCCTTGGCGGCGTCGTCGTCATGGATCCTGGAGATCGCGTAGATCTCTTTATCGATCTCGCCCTTCTGCAGCAGGGTATCCACCGTCTCCACCGCACGAGTCTCCAGATTGGAGTAGCCGTGGGCCTCGAAGACTTCGCGCAGAGTGTCCAGCAGATGCAGCTCCACCAGCCGCTCGGCCGGAAGCAGCTCGAGATAGCCGGAGAGAGAGGCGGTTCTCGCCATAGATGCTCAACGCTCCTTACCAGGTGGGCTCTGCCAAACCACACCATCATACGCGGCATGGGCGGAGCTCGCGGTAGGCTTGTGAGCATGAGTCCTGCTGCAGTCAAGCCGAACTATCACAAGACCCCGCTGGAAGAGATTCGGGACCGTGCCCGGGTCGATGAAGAGGGTCATGTCTACGCGCTGCCCGCCGAAGAGGGTGGCGAAGAAGTCTATATCGGCCAATACTCTGCCGGGGACCAGGACCAGGCCCTGCAGTACTTCGTGCGGAAGTTCGACGACCTCTACAACCGCGTGCTGCTGCTGGCCGCCCGAGTAGCCACCCAAGCCGACTCTGCGGCCCATCTACGCTCCAGCCGTGAGCAGCTGGTCAAAGAGCTGGAGGCCGGAGTCTGGCTCGGCGATGTGCAGGGCCTTCGCGGGCTGCTGACCGAAGTCGAGAAGGGCATCGGGGCGATCGCCGCCGAAGAGGACAAGCAGCAGCAGGCTGCCGTTGAGGCCAAGATCGCCAAGCGGGAGGAGATTGTCGCCGCCGCTGAGGCCCTGGCCGCCGGGGATCCCGAGAATACCCATTGGAAGTCGGCCCAGGAGCAGCTCAATGAGCTGTTTGAGCAGTGGAAGGTTGAACAGCGCACCCCGCCGAGGCTGTCCAAGGCTCAGGAGGATCCGCTGTGGAAGAGGTTCCGGGACGCACGCAGCAGCTTCGAACGCAGCCGCAAGGCCTTCTTCGTTCGCCGCGATAAGGAAGCAACTGAGATCAAGCGGGCAAAGGAGGAGCTCATCGCTGAGGCCGAGAAGCTCTCCAGCTCCACTGATTACGGCCCTACCACCAAGGCCTACCACCGTCTGATGGACCAGTGGAAAGCCCTGGGCAGAGGACCCCGCAAAGCTGAGGACGCCCAGTGGAAGCGATTCCGTGCCGCCCAGGACGTATTCTTCTCAGCGCGTGACGCCGCCAACGCCAAAATTGATGCCGAGTACGCCGAGAATCTCAAGAAGAAGGAGGAGATCCTCGGCAAACTCCATGACCTGATGCCCTTCACCAAACCAGCCGCTGTCCGCGACCGATACTTCAAGCTGCTTGACGAGTGGGACAACGCCGGGAAAGTTCCCCGCGGCGATGTTAAGCGTATGGAAAAGGCAATTGGTGAAGTTCAAGACGCTTTCCGGGAGGCGGAAGGAGCGGCTCGCAGTCCGCGTGAGTCGGCGCGCAATGACCGCCAGTCGGAGATGATTGCTCAGCTGCAGGACACCATTGCCGGCCTGGAGGCGGAGCTGGCCGAAGCGCAGTCCAGCGGAAACGATAAGCGCATCCGCGAGGCCGAGGAAGCATTAGCGGCGCGCTGGAGCTGGCTGCAGATGCTCACCTCGAGCTGAATAACGGATAGATTACAATCGTTAGGTCTATGGATAGACGTATGTCTATTTGTGGCTCGTCCTGTCGTCTATCTGCCCAGCGAGGAACTGCGTGAGCGATGAACAGCCCCCGGAGGCGGGGTCCCGGCGCCGCCGCCGGGAGATTCGCGAAGCACGCGAACGGGAACGCGCCGCACAGCGGGAGCGCGAGTCCGCCGTACGCCGGCTGAGCAGCTCCTCCACCGCAGACACCACCTCCAGCGGGCGCCGCGGCACCGAGCCGCAGGCGCAGCCTGCGGTGGAGCAGGATGAGTCTCCTGCCCTGTTCGACCAAGAGACATCCACACCCAAGGACCAGCGGCGTAGCCGCCGGCCGCGCCAGCAGCCGGTCCAGAGCAATTCCGGACAGAGCAGCTCGGCCCAGAGCCCCGCCCCAGCCAGACCCGCACCCCGCCAGCGGAGCACATCAGCCCCTTCCGCAGCCTCCTCCGCCTCGGCTGAGCAGGGGTTCGTCTCCCGCCGGGAACGGCGCAGGCTGCAGACCCAACAGAACCAAGCGGTGCCCCCCGTCCAGCCGCCAGCTCAGACCCCACCTGATGCTGCGAGTCCCCAGACGCAGGCCGTGCCCGCTCAGCCGCAACAGGTCCCCGCGGCGCCGCAGCAGCCGCAGGAATCTCCCGGACAGTTCGGGCATACTGGGCTGGCTGAGACACCAGCTGCCGCAGAGCCATCACCGGTGCCCTCTGCCATTTCCCCCGCCACGCCCTTTGAACATGTGGTGGCCCCACATTCAGCCGCCTCCCCGGAATCGGATCAGATCCACCCCACCGAGGAGCCCCCCGAGTACGAGGACTTCCACGGCTATCAGGCGGAGGACTGGGACGAGGAGTACCAGGAGCACGAGTATGACGAAGACGGCACCCCCGTACTGGTGGGTGCCTCCGGATACGGGCGCGGATACCAGACTGTCGCTCCGATGGAGGGGCGCGTGAACCGCAACCTGCTAAGACAGCGCAAGGCCAAGCGTCGCCGCCGGAACATCACCTTGGGCATCGTGGTGCTGGTCTTCGGCGGTGTGATGTTCTGGCTGGTCACATTCCTCCAGGGCATCTTCGAACAGGGGGAGGTCGCCGACTACGACCAGGTGGCCGGCGAGAGCGTGGAGTTCGAGATCTACCCGGACGAGGGGTTGGCGTCAGTGCAGCAGCGCCTGGTGGACGAGGGCATCGTCGCCAGCCCGGAGGCTTTCCAGCAGGCTCTGGCGGACCTGGAGCCGGGTGCGGTGCATCATGACGGCACCTACCCTCTGCGCGAGCAGATGCCGGCGGCCGAGGCGGTGGAGGTGATCTTCGCCCAGCGGGAAGGCCAAGCGACCTTCAGCGTTCCGCTGGGATCGCGTCAGGACGAGGTGTTCGAGCTGATTGCAGGGGTCCAGGAGCTCGATATCACTGTTGAAGAGCTTCAGGAGCTCGCCGAGGATCCCCAACAGTTCGGCCTGCCGGAGCAAGCAGAGAGCCTGGAAGGTTTCCTCGCGGGCGGCGACCACTTCTTCGAATACGAGGCAACTGCTGAGGAGGTCCTGCAGGAACTGATCTCCTCCACGTTCCGGGTCCTCGAGGAGAATGGAGTCACGGACCCTGATGAGCAGTGGGAGACCATCATCGTGGCCTCGCTGATCACCGCCGAGGCGAATAATAACTACGATCCCGAAGAGCGCACCCGCGATGAACGGTATGAGGACTACCGGATTATGGCGGGGGCTATCCAGAACCGCATCAACAATCCTGACCATGACGGCATCGGCGGGCTGCTTCAGATCGATGCCGCGGTCCACTACGGCAGCGGTCGCACCGGGGACCTGCACTTCTCGGATGAGGATCGGCTCGATGAGGACAACGAGTACAACACCTATGTGCACCCGGGGCTGCCGCCGGGTCCGATCGGAACACCGATCTGGGACACCATCCGCGCCGCCGCGAACCCTGCAGATACGGACTACTTCTACTGGGTCACGGTTAACCCGAACACCGGCGAGACCGAGTTCAATCGGACTCATGACGAACATCTGGAAGATGTGGCAGTCTTCAATCAGTTCTGTGAGGACAATCCAGGCGCCTGCAGCCCCGCCGATGAGCAGGCTGCCGAGGAGGAGCTCGAGGAATGAGCCGCCGGGCGGCGCACCTGAGAGCCGCTGTGCTCGGGTCACCGATCAGCCACTCCAAGTCGCCCCAGTTGCATTCCGCCGCCTATCAACATCTGGGGGTTGACCTCAGCTACACAAGGATCGAAGTGCCCGAGTCCGCCCTGACCGGCTTCCTCTCCGGAGAGGGAGCTGAGCCAGGCTGGGCCGGATGGTCGGTGACGATGCCGCTGAAAGCGGCGATGCTGCCTCATATGACAACAGTGTCTCGCCGGGTGGATCTGCTGGGAGTGCTCAACACTGTGGTGGTCGCCGAAGACGAGCAGGGCGGCCGCACTCTGCACGGTGAGAACACCGATGTGGACGGGATCACCAATGCCCTGCGAGAACAGGGCGTGACCCGGGACGAACCCGCCGCCGGAGTCTTCGCAGTGCTCGGGGCGGGGGGAACCGCGGCCGCTGCGCTGGCTGCCGCTGCGGAACTGAACTTCGCCGAAGCCCGGGTCTACGCCCGCTCCCCGGAGAAGGCCGCTGCCGCCGCGCCCCTGGCAGAACAGCTCGGCCTACCCCTGATCATCCGGCGATTGGACCAGCTGGGCGAGGACCTGCACGGCAATCTCCTCGACGTGGTGGTCTCCACCCTGCCGCCGCGGGCAGCTGACTCCCTGGTCAGCCAGCTGCCCCCCGGCGGTCCGGTAGCCCCGGCCCTGCTCGACGTCGCCTATGACCCCTGGCCCTCAGCACTGGCCCAGGCCTGGGCCGAGCGGGATTGGACGGTGATCAGCGGCCTGGACATGCTGCTGCACCAAGCGGTGAAACAGGTGGAGCTTTTCACCACCGGAACTCCCAACCCCGCCGACAAGTTGCCGTTCGAGGATCACGGGGCAATGGTGGACCGGATGCGTGCAGCCATCGGACTGCCGGTGCCTGGCGGCGGTGGATCACCGTTAGGATGAACTCCATGCTTCGTTGGCTCACCTCTGGAGAGTCCCACGGCAAAGCCCTCGTCGGAATCATTGAGGGCCTGCCCGCTGGGATCGAACTGACCACCGCCGATGTCCAGGCTGCCCTAGCTCGCCGCCGCCTCGGCTATGGGCGCGGCGCCCGCATGAAATTTGAGCAGGACCAGGTCCAGCTGCTGGGCGGCGTTCGGCACGGTGTAACCATGGGCGGACCCGTGGCGATCGAGATCGCCAATACAGAATGGCCCAAATGGGAGAAGGTCATGGCTGCCGACCCGGTGGACCCCGAGGAGCTGGAGGGTCTGGCCCGCAACGCCCCACTGACCCGGCCCCGGCCCGGCCACGCCGACTATACCGGCATCCAAAAATATGGGTTCGCCGAGGCCCGCCCCGTGCTGGAGCGCGCTTCCGCCAGAGAGACCGCCACCCGGGTGGCACTGGGCACTGCAGCCAACCAGCTGCTGAGCGCCCTGGGCATCCACACTGTCTCGCACACAGTGGCCGTGGGGAGCGTGAGCGTACCCGAGGGGGCACCCGTGCCTTCGGCGGAGGATGTGCAGAGCCTCGACGCAGACCCGCTGCGCTGCCACCATGCCGAGACCTCAGAGGCTATGGTGGCCGAGGTCGACGCCGCCCATAAGGCAGGGGAGACCCTCGGCGGGGTGGTCGAGGTAGTGGTGGACGGAGTGCCCCCGGGGCTGGGCAGCTATGTGCACTGGGACCGTCGGCTCGACTCCAGGCTGGCCGGTGCGCTGATGGGCATCCAGGCCATCAAGGGAGTCGAGGTCGGCGACGGGTTCCGCACCGCCGCCCGCCGCGGCACCGCCGCCCATGATGAGATCGAACTCGCTGAGGACGGCAGCATCCGGCGCAGCACCAACCGGGCCGGAGGGATCGAAGGCGGTATGAGCATCGGCGACAGCATCCGGGTCCGGGCGGCGATGAAGCCCATCGCCACTGTCCCCAGGGCGCTGCGCACCGTAGACCTCGCCAGTGGCGAGCCCACCACAGCCCACCATCAGCGCAGCGACGTCTGCGCGGTGCCTGCAGCCGGGGTGGTGGCTGAGGCCATGGTCCAGCTGGTGATCGCCCAGGCCGTACTGGAGAAGTTCGGCGGGGACAGCCTCGCCGAGGTGCAGCGGAACCTGAGCACCTACCTGGCGGCTCTGCCCGAGCTTGGGGCAGATCCGGAGGCTGCCGGCCATGGGGGCGACCCCCTCCAGGCGCCGGCCGCCATGCAGTCGTGATGCCCAGCAATATAGTGCTCATCGGCCCCATGGGGTCCGGAAAGTCCAGCGTGGGCGCGGCTCTGGCCCGCAGGCTCAGCCGACCCCATGTGGACACCGATCATTTCTTCGTCGCCCGCCACGGTCCCATTCCCCGCTACTTCGCCACTTACGGCGAGCAGGCTTTCCGGGCTGAGGAGGAGCGGATAGTGGCCGAGCTGCTGGATGCCCCACGCCCCTCGGTGATCAGCTTGGGCGGAGGCTCAGTGACTTCCGCCGCCACCCGCAGCCTGCTGACTGAGCACTTTGTGGTGATGCTAGATGTCACCGCAGCCCAGGCTGAGCTGAGAATCGGCGACGCCGCCACCCGGCCGGTGCTCACCGAAGGTACAGATGACCCGCCGATTGAGCGCTGGAAGCGGATCTACGCAGAGCGTGAGCCGCTCTACCGGCAGCTGGCGGACCTGGTGGTCAGCGCCGAGGAAGCAAGCATTGAAGACAGAGTCGATACCATCGTTGAGGCCATGCGGAAAGGACGTGCGGAACAGGTATGAGTGAATCAGCATCAGAAGGCAGCGCTGCGGCAGCTGCCGAGCCCACTGTGATCACAGTAGGGCAGGGCAACGGTACTGGCGGTCCGGAACTGGGCTACGGCGTCGTCGTGGGTAATGGTCTGCTGGCCAGGCTTCCCGAACTGGTAGGCGCCCAGGCAGAACGGGTCCTGGTGATCCACCCCCGGGCACTGCGCGCAACCGGTGATGTGGTCCGTGAGGACCTCGAGAAGGCGGGCTACCAGGCGGTCACTGCGGAGATCCCCGACGCCGAGGAGGGCAAACACATCCAGGTGGCTGCCTTCTGCTGGCAGGTGCTGGGCCAGAACGATTTCACCCGCACCGATGCCGTGGTCGCCGTGGGTGGGGGAGCAGTCACCGATCTGGCCGGGTTCGTCGCCGCCACCTGGCTGCGCGGCATCCGGGTGGTGCATATGCCCACTACGCTGTTGGGTATGGTCGACGCCGCGGTGGGCGGTAAGACCGGCATCAACACCGCAGAGGGCAAGAACCTGGTGGGCAGCTTCCACCAGCCCGCAGGCGTGCTGGCAGACCTGGACACCCTGGCCACCCTGCCCCGCAATGAGCTGGTGGCCGGGCTGGCCGAGGTGGTCAAATGCGGGTTCATCGCCGATGAGCGGATCCTGGAGATCATCGAGGAGAATCCGGAGGCTGCCCAGACCCCCGAGTCCGCAGAGCTGCGCGAGCTGATCGAGCGCGCCATCCGGGTCAAAGCTTCAGTGGTGGGCCAGGACGTCCGCGAGGCCGGGCTGCGCGAATCGCTGAACTACGGGCACACCCTGGGGCATGCAATTGAGCACGCGGAGCGGTACCAGTGGCGCCACGGTGCGGCCGTCTCGGTGGGGATGATCTTCGCCGCTGAGCTGGCGCGCAGCCTCGGCAGACTTTCCGACGGGGATGCCGACCGGCACCGCGAGGTGCTGACCAGCTTGGGCCTGCCGGTCAGCTACCGCGATGACCGGTGGAACCAGCTATTGGAGGGCATCCGCCGGGACAAGAAGAATCGCGGGGAGACGCTGCGGTTCGTGCTGCTCTCCGGGATCGGCAAACCGGCCACTGTGGAGATCCCGGATCCTTCAATCCTCTTCGCCACGTATCAGGAGATCGCCGAGCCGGCCAGCCCCACGATCAGCCTGTGAGCCCGCGCCGCATAGGGTTTTGCGCTCTGCGTATGGAAATAACCCTATGCAGTGCGCAGAGCGCTACAGGTTGTGTGTGGAGGTTTGACGGATGAGCGGCCAGGGACCCCGGGCGATCCAGAGATCCTCGACAGGATCTCACCCTTCCCTAGGGATGTGGTGGCGTTGCAGAAGGCTGCGGAGGCGGACTAATCCAGGCTCCATCAGGTCCTCCCAGTACACGCGAATTACTGTGCAGCCGGTACTGCGGATAGCGTCCTCCCGGAGCTTCTCCTGCTTGTGAAGCTCATCGAAAGTCGCTCTCTGCTGGCGGTACTTTATCCAGCCGTCGAACTCGAGGGCGACTCTGGGCTCCTCCCACAGAAAATCGAGCCGATAGCTGCGCCCATCCACGTGTACAACCACCTGTTGCAGTGGCTGAGGGAGGCCCAGTTCATGAAGGCGTACCCGCAGGAGCGACTCACCCGGCGATTCAGAGAGGGGAGAGGCGAAGCTGAGCAGGCGTTCCACAGCATAGAGCTTGCGCTGGGCGAGCTGCATGGCCTTCGCACGATTCTTTAGCGCCTCGGCGTTGACCGGGGCTCGCTTGTCTCCGCCCCGCAGTGCCGCTTCTAGCGCCATCACAGCACCAGCGAAGGGCATGCGCGGGACTGTGTCTGCTAGCGCCAGCTCCAAACTCTCCGCCAGTACGCTCATCGGGCAGGGCCCAACCGCCTGATCAGGGTCGGTGGGGAGCTCAAGATCGAGCCTGGTGGTTTCACTATTGCCGCCGGGCAATGGCCGGTGCCGCTGAGTGGGGAAGCCCCGCAGTGCGACGGCAGGGACCTCCGCTTCGTCGTGCACGGTGTTCCGGGCCTTCTTCAGGAAGTCCGGGACAGCGAGACTGCCGGTCATGGGCGTTTGTTGGGTGGTTCGCGCTCCACCGGGTGAGCGTGCCCTGATGTGGACGGACTTCGGAAGGTTCAGCAGCGGGAGTCCGTGCAGTTCCAGAGCAGAGTCCTTGCAGAACAGAGGATCGGTCAGCTGCAGCGCGGTGGCCGCAAGCATCAGGCGGTACCGCGCTGAAGGCTGAGTATTCAGCCAGAATCGGGGCGTGATGTACACGCCGCGGCGCAGCCGCAACAGGCGGCCCTGCGCCACCGCCCGGGAGAAATCAGTACTTGTGTGGCTGCCGTCCGGCAAAGCCGAGGCCCGGGCCAGCGGGCTTAGCGTTGTGTCCATGACATAAGGATGGCGGAACATTAGGGTTTCCGCAGACAATTTCCACAAGCCTGTGGATAACTTGGATCCAGGTCTGCCAGGGAGCTTCACCTTTGGACCATCCTGCATGAGGTTTTGCACTCTGCATCGGGATATAACCCTATGCAGAGCGCAAAGCCATACAGAATACGGGTGGACGGAGCAGGCCGGGGGGATGGGCCGGTGGGGCTAGACTTTCGCAGGTGTCCCGCCTGCTCGCTGATCTCACCCCGCTGAGAGTCTCTCCGGCATACCGCCGGCTCTGGCTGGGCAATGCGATTTCCGCGGTCGGAGTCCAGGTCACCCTGACTGCGGTGAGCCTTCAGGTCTACGAGCTCACCGCATCAAGCCTCTATGTGGGACTTGTGGGACTCTTCGCGCTGGTGCCCCTGGTTGCGGCTGGACTATACGGTGGGGCGATCGCGGACAACTTCGACCGGCGGAAGGTGGCCCTGATCTCCGGGCTGGCCCTATGGCTCTCGGCAGCCGGGATCGCCGCCCAAGCCTGGCTGGATCTGGGCAATGTATGGGTGCTCTACCTGCTGGTGGCCCTCCACTCGGCAGCCCAGGGCGTTAATCAGCCCACCAGAAGCGCGATCATCCCTGCCCTGGTGGGCCGGGAGCTGCTACCGGCAGCCAATGCGCTGAATATGCTCACCGCCTCCATCGCCATGATGGCCGGCCCGCTGCTGGCCGGGACCCTGGTCCTCACCGTGGGCTACGCCTGGACCTACACCATCGAAGTCGTCACCTTCCTGGCCGCGCTCTGGGCGCTGTGGCTGCTGCCCGCGCTGCCGCCCGGATCAGCGGGGGAGCTGGACCCCAAACGCAGCCGCCGGGTCGGGCTGCGATCCGTCCTGGAGGGCTTCCAGTTCCTCTCGACCCGGAAGAACGTGCGGATGACCTTCCTGCTGGATATCAACGCCATGGTGATGGCCGCGCCCCGGGCGGTTCTGCCGGCCATCGGTGCCCTGATGATCGGTGGCGGGGAACTGACCGTGGGCATCCTGATGGCCGCCATGGCCGCAGGTGCCTTCTTCACCGGGGTCTTCAGCGGACCGCTGACGCGGATGAACCGGCACGGGGCAGCCACCTTCTGGGCCGTGGTGAGCTATGGGCTGGCTGTCAGCGGCTTCGGCGTCGTCGTACTCCTGGCCTCCCGAGACCCGCTACCCGAGGGCGGCTCGCTGACCTGGTGGGTATGGCCCGCTGCGATCTTCCTGCTGCTGGCCGGCAGCGCAGACTCAGTGGCGATGATCTTCCGCTCAACCATTCTGCAGTCGGCCACGCCGGATCATCTGCGCGGCCGGCTGCAGGGCGTCTTCATCGTGGTGGTCGCCGGCGGCCCCAGGGTGGGCGATATGGTCTCCGGCTCGGTGGGAGAGGCCATCGGCGAGCACTGGGTCATGATCGTGGGAGGCATCGCCTGCGCCCTCATCGCCGCCCTGCTCATCCGGTGGCTGCCCGGATTCCTCCGGTATGACTCCCGGAATCCGGTCCCCTAGGACTGGACTGAGCCCGGCACCAGGTAGGATGGTCAGCTGGTGATTCTGAAGACGACCGACAAGAAAGCTCCAACCTGTGGCTACCTCGAATGACATCAAGAACGGCGCCGTGCTCAAGCTGGAGGGCCAGCTGTGGAACACGATCGACTTCCAGCACGTCAAACCCGGCAAGGGCGGGGCGTTCATCCGCACCAAACTGAAGAACATCACCTCCGGCAAGGTGGTCGATAAGACCTTCAACGCCGGTGCCAAAGTTGAGTTCGCCACTGTGGATCGCTCGGACTACCAGTACCTCTACCAGAACGGTGAGGACTACGTCTTCATGGACCTGCGCGACTACGATCAGATCACCGTCCCGGCGGCAGTGGTGGGCGAGGCCGCGAACTTCCTGCTGGAGTCCCAGGAGGTCACCATCGCCATGAATGAGGGCACTCCGCTCTACCTGGAGATGCCCCCCTCGGTGGTGCTGGAGATCACCCAGACCGATCCCGGCCTGCAGGGCGACCGCTCCAAGGCCGGCACCAAACCAGCCACACTGGAGACCGGTCACGAGATCCAGGTGCCGCTCTTCGTGGAGCAGGGCACCAAGGTCAAGGTCAACACCTCGACCTCCGAATACCTCGGCCGGGTCACCGACTGATTACCTACGACGACGCCCAACTCCCGTGAAACGCACACGCAGCAAGGCCCGGCAGCGGGCCCTAGAGGTCCTCTTCGAGGCACAGCAGCGCGGCACCCCCGCCGAGGAGGTGCTCACCAACCGTGCCGAGAAGTCTCAGATCGAGTTCAACGACTACGTCCGCGCCCTGGTCCGCGGCGTGACCGAGCGGCAGGACGAGATCGATGAGCTGCTGGCCACCTACGCCCGGGGCTGGACCCTGGACCGGATGCCCCCGGTAGACCTGGTGGTGTTGCGGATCGGCGCCTGGGAACTGCTGCACAACGAGGAGATTCCCGACGAGGTGGCCGTCAATGAGGCCGTGGCGCTGGTCAAGGAGTTCTCCACTGACGAGTCCCCGCGGTTTGTCCACGGCCTGCTGGGGCGGCTCCAGAAGCTCAAGCCCAGCCTCGGTTAGTCTCCACGGGCACGCCTGGCCTGCCTCGCCCGGTTCACGGGCCCGTCCGGGGTGCGGACCTCAGGGGCCGGCTGCCCCACCAAAGCCGTTGTTGCACTCCTCACAGGCCGCCGCGCTGGACGGCGCAGGCTGCCTGCGCTGATAGAGTGGACCCGACATAAGCACTCCTTTAACGGATCGTCCTGTGAGGCGAGGAAGGAGTCGATACGATGAGTCACTCATCTGAGACTGCTCAAGTCATGGCAGCGCCGGACATTGACCGCGCCCTGACTCGGATTGCCCACGAGATCGTGGAGGCCCAGCGCGGCACTGAGGGCCTGATCATTCTGGGCATCCCGCGCCGCGGTGTTCCGCTGGCCCAGCGCCTGGGCGCGAAACTGGCCAGCATCGACCCCGGCTTCGATTCCGAAAGCTCCCTTGGCGCACTGGACATCACCATGTACCGGGATGATCTGCGCACCACCGCAGCGCGAACCCCCGAGCCCACCAGCCTACCCACTGCCGGCATCGACGGTGCCACGGCCGTACTGGTGGATGATGTGCTCTACTCCGGGCGCACCGTCCGCGCAGCCCTGGACGCCCTGGCCGACTACGGCCGCCCCGCGGTGGTCAGGCTCGCAGTCCTGGTTGACCGCGGTCACCGGGAACTGCCCATCCGGGCCGACCACGTGGGCAAGAACATCCCCACCGCACGCCATGAACGGGTAGCCGTGCGCCTGGCTGAGATTGACGGCATAGCCCGTGAGGCCGAAGAGGTGGTGATCACCCGATGAGGCATCTGCTGGCCACGGAGGGGCTGACCTACGACGACGCCCTCACCATCCTGGACACCGCTGAGGAGATGGCCGCGGTCACCTCCCGGGAGGTCAAGAAGCTGCCCACCCTGCGCGGACGCACTGTGGTCAACCTGTTCTACGAGGACTCCACCCGTACCCGGGTCTCCTTCGAGGCTGCCGCTAAGCGGCTCTCCGCCGATGTGGTGAACTTCTCCGCCAAAGGTTCCTCCGTGTCCAAGGGAGAGTCGCTCAAGGACACCGTGCAGACCTTGGATGCGATGGGTGCTGATGCGATCGTCATCCGGCACTCCGCCGCCGGAGCTGCCGCCCAGCTGGCCGCCTCCGACTGGTCCGAGGCCGCAGTGGTCAACGCCGGGGACGGCACCCATGAGCACCCCACCCAGGCGCTGCTGGATGCGCTGACCCTACGCCGGGACTGGCATGCTGCCCACCGGGGCAGCGGCAGCAGCACCAGCCCCCGCGGCACCGACCTGGCCGGTATGCGGGTGCTGATTGTCGGAGACATTCTGCACTCCCGCGTGGCCCGATCCAATCTGTGGCTGCTGCGCACTCTGGGGGCTGAAGTGCACTTCGCCGCCCCGGCCACCCTGCTGCCGCTCGGTGTGGAGAGCTGGCCGGTCACCGTGCACTACAGCTTGGACCAGGCCCTGGCCGCCGCCCCGGACGCGGTGATGATGCTGCGGGTGCAGGCCGAGCGGATGGGCGGAGCCTTCTTCCCCACCGCCGCGGAGTACACCCGCCGCTGGGGGCTCACCGATGAACGCCTGGCCACCGTTGCTGACCTCACCCTTGGTGAGACCCAGTCCCCGGCGCTGATCCTGCACCCTGGGCCGATGAACCGCGGAGTGGAGATCTCGGCGGCGGCTGCCGATGCACCCCAGACTCGCATCACTGAACAGGTCACCAACGGCGTGGCCGTACGGATGGCCGTCCTCCACCTGCTGCTGACAGGAGACCACGCATGAGCACCCCCGCCTACCTCATCACCGGCGCCCGGCCCTACGGGGAGGAGCCCCAGGACATTCTGATCACCGAAGGGCGCATCGCGCAGCTTGGGCCCGATGCCGGCCGGGCTCCAGGGTCCGAGAATGCAGTGACCGTCCAAGCCCAGGGCCAGATCCTGCTGCCCGGCATGGTGGACCTGCACACTCACCTGCGCGAACCGGGCCGGGAGGACGCTGAGACCGTGGAGACCGGAAGCCGGGCTGCGGCCAAGGGCGGCTTCACCGCCGTGCACGCCATGGCGAACTCCTCTCCGGTGGCTGACACCGCCGGGGTGGTGGAACAGGTCCACCGGCTGGGACTGGACTCCGGCTGGACCGAGGTCTACCCCGTGGGAGCCATCACCAAAGGCCTGGCGGGCAAGACCCTCGCAGAGCTCGGCGCCATGGCCGAGTCGGCAGCCCAGGTGCGGATGTTCTCCGATGACGGCCACTGTGTGAACAACGCCCAGCTGATGCGCCGTGCCCTGGAGTATGTGAAGACCATTGACGGGTTTATCGCCCAGCACGCGCAGGATGCCGACCTCACGGCCTGGGACACCGAGCAGCCCGCGCAGATGAACGAGGGAAGGGTCTCGGCCACCCTCGGGCTGCCCGGCTGGCCGGCCGTGGCTGAGGAGGCGGTGATCGCCCGGGACGTGCTGCTGGCCGACTACGTGGGCGCCCGGCTGCATATCTGCCACGTCTCCACCGCAGGCTCAGTGGAGATCCTGCGCTGGGCCAAGGCCCGCGGCATCCAGGTCACCGCGGAGGTCACCCCGCACCACCTGATGCTCACCGATGAGCTGGTGGCCACCTACAACCCGGTGTACAAGGTCAACCCTCCGCTGCGCACTGAGGCCGATACCCAGGCGCTGCGGGAAGCCTTGGCCGAGGGCATCATCGACGCCGTGGGCACCGATCACGCACCGCACCCTGATCAGGCCAAGGAATGCGAATGGGCCCAGGCGGCCATGGGCATGACCGGCCTGGAGACTGCACTCAACGCCGTGCAGCACGCCATGGTGGAGACCGGGCTGATCAGTTGGCGGCGCTTCGTCGAGATCACCTCAGAGCGCCCCGCCGAGATCTACGGACACCCGCACCAGGGCCGTCCCCTGGCGGCAGGGGAGCCGGCCAACCTCATCCTTGTCGACCCCAGCGCAAGCACCACCATCACCCCGGAGCAGCACGCCACCAAGGGGCGCAACTCACCCTTCCGCGGCCTGGAGCTCCCGGGAAGGGTCACTCACACCTTCCTGGGTGGGCACCAGGTGCTCGCCCAGGGGGAGCTGACCACAAGCCGCAGCGGAAGGAGCGCCGAATGAGCCCCGAGCTTCAGGCACTGTCTCTTCAAGCACTGGCCCTTCAGGCAGTGTCACCTCAGGTTCCGGGGTTGGGCCACCCAGTTCCCGCTCTGACCCGGAACCCAGAGATGACCGGCACTTACCTGAACTATCTGTGGATCGCCGGTGGCGGCGTCGTACTCTTCTGTCTGCTGATCTGGTTGGGCTGGCAGCACCGCAAGCGCCGCCAGTCCGATGTCCCGGAGCCTGAAGACATCCCGGCCGAGCTGCTGGATCTGGAACCCCGTGCCGCCGCCGAGGGCATGGTGATCGGCTCGGTCACCGGCGGTGAGTACCTGGACCGGATCGCAGTACACCAGCTGGGCCTGCGCACCACCGGTCGGGTGGAGGTGCACCAACAGGGTGTGGCCATCTTCCGGGCCGGTGCGCGCAACCTCTTCATTCCCGCCGCAGATCTGGCTTATGCCCGCACCGACCGCGGCATGGTGGGCAAATTCGTGGAGAAGGACGGGGCTATCATCCTGGGTTGGACCCTGGGAGAGCATGCCCTGGACACCGGGTTCCGGCCACGCCGGGTCCAGGAGGGCCGCACCCTCCTTGCTGAGCTGACCGCACTGACTGAAAGTGAGACTTCCCTTTGAGTACTTTAGGCGTGAAGTCCGGCGCCACTGCAGCCGGACGAGAAGGCAACACTGGGACCGGCACCGCCCTGCTGGTGCTGGAGGACGGCACCGTCTACACGGGCAGCGGCTACGGAGCCGCCGGCCAGACCCTGGGTGAGGCCGTCTTCGCCACCGGGATGACCGGCTACCAGGAGACGCTCACCGACCCCAGCTACGCTCGCCAGATCGTAGTCCAGACCGCCCCGCATATCGGCAACACCGGGATCAATGATGAGGATCCCGAGTCCCGCCGGATCTGGGTGGCCGGCTATGTGGTCCGCGACGCCTCCCGGCGCCCCTCCAACTGGCGCAGTGCGCGCAGCCTGGAGGAGGAGCTCACCGCCCAGGGCATCATCGGCATCAAAGACATCGACACCCGGGCGGTCACCCGGCACCTGCGCGATAAAGGTGCCATGAAGGCCGGCATCTTCTCCGGGGAGGCCCTGTACGACGACGCCGGGGCACCACGGTCCCACACCGAGCTGGTCAACGCTGTGCTCACCCAGCCCGATATGCTCGGCGCCCGGCTGGCCGAGGAGGTCACCACAGAGCAGGCCTATGTCATCGAGCCCGCCGAGCACGGTTGGCGGGATAAGCCGCTGGGCACTGTGGCCGCCATCGACCTAGGCATCAAGACCATGACCCCGGTGCGGATGGCCGAACGTGGCCTGCGGGTCCATGTGCTGCCGGCCACCACCAGCTTCGCCGAGATCCAGGCGCTGGACCCGGATGGGGTCTTCCTCTCCAACGGGCCAGGAGATCCGGCCACCGCCAGCGCCCAGATCGGGCTGCTGCGCGAGGTCCTGGACTCAGGCACCCCGTTCTTCGGCATCTGCTTCGGCAACCAGATCCTGGGCCGCGCCCTGGGCTTTGGCACCTATAAGCTGCCCTTCGGCCACCGCGGCATCAATCAGCCGGTGATGGACCATGCCACCGGAAAGGTGGAGATCACCAGCCAGAATCACGGCTTCGCAGTGGACGCCCCGGTGGGTGAGACCGTCACCGCTCCGGAATCCCGCTACGGCCGGGTCCAGGTCAGCCACAGCTCATTGAACGACCATGTGGTGGAGGGCCTGCGCTGCCTGGACATCCCGGCATTCAGTGTCCAGTACCATCCGGAGGCCGCGGCCGGCCCGCATGACTCCGCCTACCTCTTCGACCGGTTCACCGAGCTCATCGCCGCCCATCAGGCCGGCCGCAGCGCCACCGGAGCCGAGACCCTCCCCCCCGAACGACAGGAGACCATCCGCCCATGCCTAAGCGCGCCGACCTCAACTCCGTACTGGTCATCGGCTCAGGGCCGATCGTGATCGGCCAGGCCGCCGAGTTCGACTACTCCGGCACCCAGGCCCTGCGCGTGCTTAAGGAGGAGGGCATCCGGGTGATTCTGGTCAACTCCAACCCGGCCACCATCATGACCGACCCGGAGTTCGCCGACGCCACCTATGTGGAGCCGATCAGCCCCGAGGTGGTGGCCAAGATCATCGCCAAGGAGCGCCCGGACGCCCTGCTGCCCACCCTGGGTGGACAGACCGCGCTGAACACCGCCATCGCCCTGGACAAGGACGGCACCCTCGAGAAGTACGGTGTGGAGCTGATCGGGGCAAATATCGCTGCGATCGAGCTGGGCGAGGACCGAGAGAAGTTCAAGGGCGTGGTGGAGCGCTCAGGCGCTGAGTCCGCCAAGTCTGCGATCGTGCACTCCATGGCAGAGGCCCTGGAGGCCGTCAAGGAGCTCGGCTACCCGGTGGTGGTCCGGCCCAGCTTCACTATGGGTGGGCTCGGCTCCGGGATGGCCTACAACGAGGCTGACCTGCACCGCATCGCCGGGGCCGGCCTGCAGTACTCGCCCACCACCGAGGTGCTCCTGGAGGAGTCCATCCTCGGCTGGAAGGAGTACGAGCTGGAGATGATGCGCGATGCCAATGACAACGTCGTCGTCGTCTGCTCCATCGAGAACCTGGACCCAGTCGGTGTGCACACCGGGGATTCGATCACCGTGGCCCCGGCGATGACGCTCACCGATCGGGAGTATCAGCGGCTGCGTGATATCTCGATCAACGTGATCCGCGAGGTGGGTGTGGACACCGGCGGCTGCAATATCCAGTTCGCTGTGGAGCCGGGTACCGGGCGGGTGGTGGTCATCGAGATGAACCCCCGGGTCTCCCGTTCCTCCGCCCTGGCCTCGAAGGCCACTGGTTTTGCGATCGCCAAGATCGCCACCAAGCTGGCGGTGGGCTACACCCTGGATGAGATCCCCAACGACATCACCCAGAAGACCCCGGCGAGCTTTGAGCCCACCCTGGACTACGTGGTGGTGAAGGTCCCGCGCTTCGCCTTCGAGAAGTTCCCGGCGGCTGATCCCACACTGACCACCACCATGAAGTCGGTGGGCGAGGCGATGGCGATCGGACGCAGCTTCACCGAGGCCCTGCAGAAGGCGCTGCGCTCCCTGGAGCAGCGCGGCAGTGAGTTCTCCTTCGCGCCGCAGACCGCTCCGGTGGAGGAGCTGCTTCAGGGCATGGCCACCGCCACCACGGAGCGGCTCTACCAGGTGCAGCAGGCCCTGCTGGCCGGGGCCGATCTGGAAGAGGTGCACCGGATCACCGCTATCGACCCCTGGTTTCTGGACCAGATCCAGCTGATCAACGAGACGGCTGGGGCCATCGGCTCGGCAGAGTCCCTGGATGAGGCGACCCTGCGCACCGCCAAGCGGCACGGTTTCTCCGATGTCCAGATCGGCCAGCTGCGCAATATGGACCCGGCTGTGGTGCGCGGGGTGCGGCATGCCCTGGGAGTCCGCCCGGTGTTCAAGACAGTGGACACCTGCGCTGCCGAGTTCCCCGCCTTCACTCCCTACCACTATTCCAGCTACGACCTGGAGGATGAGATCGAGCAGCATGAGAAGCCCTCGGTGATCATCCTGGGCTCCGGGCCCAACCGGATCGGACAGGGCATTGAGTTCGACTACTCCTGCGTGCACGCCACCATGGCGCTTCGCGAAGCCGGCTATGAGACAGTGATGGTCAACTGCAATCCGGAGACGGTCTCCACCGACTATGACGTCTCCACCCGGCTCTACTTCGAGCCGCTGACCCTTGAGGACGTCCTGGAGGTCATCGCCGCCGAACAGCGCACCGGGGGAGTGGCCGGAGTGTTCGTGCAGTTGGGCGGGCAGACCCCGCTCAAGCTGGCCCAACAGCTGGCCGATGCCGGGGTGCCGATCATGGGCACCTCCCCCGAGGCCATCGACCTGGCCGAGCACCGGGGTGCCTTTGACCAGGTGCTGCAGGCCGGCGGGCTGATCGCACCCAAGAACGGCACCGCAGTCAGCTTCGACGACGCCAAGGCAGTGGCAGACGCCATCGGCTATCCGGTGCTGGTCCGCCCCAGCTACGTGCTGGGCGGGCGCGGTATGGAGATCGTCTATGACGAACCGGGGCTGGAGCGCTATATCGCCAATGCCACCGAGGTCACCCCGGAGCATCCGGTGCTGGTGGACCGGTTCCTGGAGGACGCGATCGAAGTGGACGTCGACGCCCTCTACGACGGCACCGACCTCTACCTCGGTGGGATCATGGAACATATCGAGGAGGCCGGGATCCACTCCGGCGACTCCGCCTGTGTGCTGCCGCCGATCACCCTGGGCCCCGATGTGCTGCAGCGGGTCCGGGAGGCTACGGCTGTCATCGCCGCAGGAGTCGGTGTGCGCGGGCTGATCAACATCCAGTTCGCCGTAGCCTCGGATGTGCTCTACGTGATCGAGGCCAATCCCCGGGCCTCACGCACCGTGCCGTTCGTCTCCAAGGCCACCGGAGTACAGCTGGCCAAGGCTGCGGCACTGATCGGTACCGGGATCAGCATCGCGCAGTTGCGCGCCGGCTCCGGGCACAGCGCCGCAGGGCTGCTGCCGGGCACCGGCGACGGCTCCCTGCTGCCCCCCGCAGCACCCGTGGCGGTGAAAGAAGCCGTACTGCCCTTCGCCCGGTTCCGCACCCCCGAGGGCCGGGTGGTGGACTCCCTGCTGGGCCCTGAGATGCGCTCCACCGGCGAGGTGATGGGCATCGACACCCACTTCGACACCGCTTTCGCCAAATCCCAGCTGGCCGCCAACAACCCGCTTCCCACCTCGGGCAAGGCGTTCGTCTCAGTGGCCAACCGAGATAAGCGCGGAGTCATCATGCCGGTGAAGCGGCTCGCCGATCTGGGCTTCAGCATCATCTCCACCGGCGGCACCGCCGATGTGCTGCGCCGCAACGGGATCAGCTGCGAGGTGGTGGACAAGATTGCCGATACCCCCGAGGCCCAGGGCACCGTGCTGCCCCTGGTGGAGGCCGGGGAGATTGCCCTGATCATCAACACTCCCAGCGGAGGCGATGCCCGCAGCGACGGCTACGAGATCCGTGCCGCAGCAACCAGCCTCGGGGTTCCGGTGATCACCACCATCGCTGAGTTCGGAGCCGCGATCCAGGCCATCGAGGCCCAGCGTACCCACAGCTGGTCAGTGGCCTCCCTGCAGGAACATGCCGCTGCTCTTCACGCCGCAGGCCTGGCCGTGGCGGCAGCCGTATGAGCAGCGCCGGGCCCCGCCCGCCGTTCGGCGCACGGCTGGCCCGGGCCATGGACCGCTATGGCCAGCTCTGTGTGGGCATCGACCCCCACCCGGGGATGCTCAAGGACTGGGGTCTGAGCGATGACGGGGCCGGACTCCAGGAGTTCGGTGCCCGGATCATCGAGGCCTCGGCAGACCGGGTCGGTGTGGTCAAACCCCAGGTGGCGTTCTTCGAGCGCTACGGGATCGCCGGAATGGAAGCACTGGCCCAGATCATCCGCACCGCCCAGCAGGCCGGGCTGCTGGTCCTGGCCGACGCAAAACGTGGGGACATCGGCTCCACGATGGCCGCCTATGCCGAGGCCTGGCTGAACCCGGAGCGTGACTTCGGAGCCGATGCGCTGACAGTGAGCCCCTATCTCGGCTACGGCTCGCTGGACCCCGCAGCGGCAGCCGCCCAGCAGTACGGGGCCGGACTGTTCGTGCTGGCCCTGACCTCCAACCCCGAGGGACAGCAGCTGCAGCTGGCCCAGGGACACTCCGATGGGGAGCAGAGCACTGTGGCCGGCAGCATTGTCACCCAGGCGGCGTCGTCGAACGCTGTGTACCAGGACCAGCCGCTGGGCAGCATCGGACTGGTGGTGGGGGCCACCACCGCGCATCTGGCCGGTGAGCACGGCATCGACCTCACTACCGGTTCCCCACCCCTGCTGGCTCCGGGATACGGCGCTCAGGGTGCCACCGCACAGCAGCTGCGAAGCGGCTTTGGTCCGGCCTGGCCCCAGGTGCTGGTCAGCTCTTCCCGAGGTATTCTCCGCGCCGGCCCCCGCCAGGCAGATCTAATCTCTGCAATCGAGTCATCCCGCTCTGACCTGCAATGACACCGTCTACTCACCCTGCATGAGTGTCACGTCCTATTGTCCCATTCAGGAATTGCCGCTACATTCTGGCACATAGGAAAAGTCCGGCTGGGCGCAACGCAAGTGAAGGAGATAGCTGTGGCACTGCGAGATCTGACCCAGGAAGAGCGGGACACCGCACGGAAGAAGGCGCTGGCGGCACGCTCCGAGCGCGCCGAGGTCAAACGAGGATTCGGTGCCGGAACCCTCAGCTTCGAATCGGTGCTCCAGCGCGCAGACTCCTCCGAGGCAGTGGCCAGACTCAAGACCATCGAGCTGCTTGAGGCGCTGCCCGGAGTGGGCAAGGTCACCGCCACCCGGATTCTGGAGGATCTGGGCGTCTCGGTCAACCGCCGGCTCGGCGGACTCGGCGTCAAGCAGCGCCGGGCACTGACCGAGTATCTGGCAGAATTGGCTTGATGCCGAACACTGATTCCACGCCGCGGGTGACCGTGCTCGCCGGCCCCACCTCGGTGGGCAAATCCACACTGAGCAGATACATCCGCAGCACCTTCCCCCAGGTGCACTTCTCCGTCTCCGCCACCACCCGCCCGGCGCGCCCCGGCGAGGTCCACGGCGAGGACTACCTCTTTCTGGGTGAGGAGCAGTTCGACCAGCTGCTGGAGCGCGACGCTTTCCTGGAGTGGGCGGTGGTGCATAAGAAGCACCGCTACGGCACCCTGCGCAGCACAGTCGAGGACGCCCTGGCCGAGGGCAAGAACGTGCTGCTGGAAATTGACCTCCAGGGCGCACGCCAGGTCCGGGCGAAGCTGCCCGAGGCCCAGTTCGTGTTTCTGGCCCCGCCCACCTTCGAGGATCTGGTGCACCGGCTGATCGGCCGCGGCACCGAATCTGAGGAGGAGCAGCAGCGCCGGCTGGAAACCGCTAGAATAGAGCTTGCGGCAGAACCGGAGTTCGACGTCACCATCATCAATGACGATGTCGACCGGGCCGCCAGAGAGCTTATCGCCCGCATGGGCATAGAACTGACCACCAACGCATAAGGAACTTTGTGACTGAGCAGCTTGAAGGCATCATTGACCCGCCCATCGACCAACTGGTGAGCAAGGCGGAGTCCAAGTACGCCCTGGTCCTCTTCGCCGCCAAGCGGGCCCGCCAGATCAACAACTACTACGCCCAGCTCCACGAGGGCCTCTTCGAGCACATCGGCCCCCTGGTGGATACCAAGCTCAACGAGAAGCCACTCTCCATCGCCCTGCGCGAGATCAACCAGGACCTGCTGGTCAAGAAGCCCGCCGCCGAGGCAGCAGCGTAACCAGGCGCAGAACGTGCGCATCGTCCTAGGAGTCTCGGCCGGCATCGCCGCCTATAAGGCGGTGATCCTGGCCCGGCTCCTCACAGAGGACGGCCGCCAGCTGGAGGTCATCCCCACTCCGGCCGCACTGGAGTTCGTGGGCCGGGCCACCTGGGAGGCGATTACCGGCCGTCCGGTCACCACCAGCGTGTTCGAGGGTGTTGACGAGGTCCGGCACGTCCGGCTGGGGCAGCAGGCCGATCTGATCGTGGTAGCTCCGGCCACTGCCGACCTTCTGGCACGGACCCGGGCCGGGACGGCCGGTGACCTGCTGAGCTCCACGCTGCTGGCCTCCGAGGCGCCCAAGCTGCTGGTGCCCGCCATGCACACCGAGATGTGGCGCAACCCGGCCACCGTCGAGAACGTCGAGGTGCTGCGCGGCCGCGGCATAGAGGTGATGGAGCCTGCCTCCGGGCGGCTCACCGGCACCGACTCCGGCCCCGGCCGGCTGCCCGAACCCGAGCAGATCAAAGCCCGGATCGACCAGCTGCTGGCACCCAGCGGTCCGTTGACCGGGCGCCGCGTGGTGGTCACCGCCGGCGGCACCCGTGAACCCCTGGACCCGGTGCGCTACCTAGGCAACCGATCCTCCGGCAAACAGGGATTCGCCCTGGCCGAACAGGCGGCCACCGCAGGTGCCGCAGTCCACCTCATCGCCGGGATCACCGAGAGTCAGCCGCCCGCAGGGCATCCCAATATCACCGTGGAGCGCATTGAGACCGCCGCCGAGCTGCAGCAGGCTGTCCACCGGCGGGCCGCGGACGCCGATGTGCTCATCATGGCTGCGGCAGTGGCTGACTTCCGGCCCGCCGAATACGCCGCGGCCAAGATCAAGAACAACAACGACGACGCCGCCCCCACCATCACTCTGAGCCGCAACCCGGATATCCTCGCCGAAACAGTCCAGCGGCGAACCGAGACCGGCACCGGCCCAGCAGTGATCATCGGCTTCGCCGCTGAGACCGGAGACGACCGCGCCGAGCCCCTGGCGCTGGCCCAGCAGAAGCTGGCCCGCAAGGGCTGCGACCTGCTGGTGCTCAACCGGGTGGGGGAGAACCTGGTCTTCGGCCGGGAAGATACCGAGATCCACATCCTTGCCTCCGAGTCCGCCCAAGCAGTCCTGGGCCAGGACGTGCCAGTGCACTTCGCCGGGGGCAAACTCCAGGCCGCCGGCGTCGTCGTAGACTGCGCGGCCACTCTGCTCAGCAGTGCCGCTGCCGGTTCGTGAACACATATGACCGCCGCAGACTGAGAGTTCGGCACCCGGGGTTAGGATGAGTCGGTGACGAATTCTGACTCGCTGCGGCTTTTCTCCTCCGAATCGGTGACCATCGGGCACCCGGACAAAATCTGCGATCAGGTCTCCGACTCCATCCTGGACGCCCTACTGGCCGTGGACCCAGACTCCCGGGTGGCCGTGGAGGCGCTGACCACCACCGGTCTGGTCCAGGTGGCCGGAGAGGTCACCACCAGCGGCTATGTGGAGATCCCCCGGATCGTGCGCCAGACCCTGGTGGGCATCGGCTACGACTCCTCGGCCAACGGGTTCGACGGCGAACGGGTCGGGGTCAACATCAGCATCGGGCAGCAGTCCCCAGAGATCTTCAAGGGCGTGTTCAAGCCGGGTGCGGAGACTGAGGACCCGCGAGACGCCCAGGGCGCCGGCGATCAAGGCATTATGTTCGGCTATGCCACCAATGAGACCCCAAGCTACATGCCCACCCCGATCGCCCTGGCCCACCGTTTGGCTGCCCGGCTGACCGAGGTGCGCCAGGAGGGCCTTCTGGAGTACCTGCGCCCGGACGGCAAGACCCAGGTCACCATCGGCTATGAAGGGGCCCGCCCGGTCAGCCTGGACACGGTGGTGGTATCCGGGCAGCACACCGCGGATATCAGCCAGCCCCAGCTGCGTGCTGATATCTCCGCGGAGGTGATCAAGCCGGTGGTGGAGACCGCGGGGCTGGAGCTGGCCGGGGTCAAGGAGATCATCAACCCCTCGGGGCCCTTTGTGATCGGCGGACCGGTGGGAGATGCCGGCCTGACCGGGCGGAAGATCATTGTGGACACCTACGGCGGCTTCGCCCGGCACGGCGGGGGCGCCTTCTCCGGTAAGGACCCCTCCAAAGTGGACCGCTCCGCGGCCTACGCGATGCGCTGGGTGGCCAAGAACGTCGTGGCAGCCGGACTCGCTGAGCGCGCCGAGATCCAGATCGCCTACGCGATCGGCCGGGCCCAGCCGGTGGGCGTCTACGTGGAGACCTTCGGCACCGAACAGGTGGACCCCGCCGCCATCCCGGCGGCGATCCGTGAGGTCTTCGACCTGCGCCCGCTGGGCATCATCGAAGATCTGGACCTCAAGCGGCCCATCTACGCCGAGACCGCAAAGAACGGGCACTTCGGCGGTGAACAGTTCCCCTGGGAGCAGCTGAACCGGGTGGACGCCCTGAAATCCTACTTCGGCGCCTGATGAGTGAGCGGGCCGCAGAGCAGCCTGCCCTGATCGGGATCGCTGAGACGCGCGCCGAGCCAAAGCTCCCGGCGTCAGCCGCGCCCCGAGACCCCATTGCCAAGGTGCTGCTGGAATCCCCGGTTCCGCATCTTGACCGGCCCTTCGACTACGCCGTCCCGGCAGACCTGGATCAGCAGATCATGGCAGGCTCCCGGGTCAAAGTCCCGTTCTCCGGCCGGGAGATGAGCGGCTGGGTGCTTCAGCGCAGTGCCGCCACGCAAGCGCATCAGCTGGCCCTGATCCGCAAAGTGGTCACCCCCCTGCCGCTGCTCTCCGCCGAGGTGCTGGACCTCTCCAGCCGGGTGGCTGAGCGATACGCCGGGGTTACAGCAGATGTGCTGCGGGCCGCGATCCCGCAGCGTGTTGCCTCAGTGGAGAAGGAGTACTCAGGGATCAGCGCCCCGGCCGACCCGGCTGCCGCTGAGCAGCCCGGCGCCCGGGAGGCAGTGCTGGCGATGAAGTCCTATGGGACCCAGGGCTGGCCGCACCTGGTGGCCGATGCGGTTCGGGAGACCCACCGCGCCGGAGCCTGCACCGTAGTGGTGCTGCCGGACCAGCGTGACGTGGATCTGCTGCTGCCTCAGCTTCAGGAGCAGCTGGGCAGCGAGGCCATCGCTGCGCTGAGCGCTGGGATGGGCCCAACCCCGCGGTACCGCTCCTATCTGCGGCTGCGATTCGGCCAGGCCCAGGTGGCAGTGGGCACCAGGTCGGCCGCATTCGCCCCGGTGAGCCGGTTGGGTCGGATTATCGTGGTGGACGACGACGACCCCAGCCACCAGGAGCCCCGGGCTCCCTATCAGCACAGCCGGGAGGTGGCTCTGCTGCGCAGCGTGGCCACCGGTGCAAGCATCCAGTTCATCTCCACCCACCGCAGCCTGGAGGTTCAGCGGCTGGTGGAGCGCGGCTGGCTGGCCGAGCGCAGCCCGGAGCGCAGGGCACGCACCGCCGCGGCTCCGCTGGTCACCGCCTCCGCCGACTCCTACCAGCAGGAGCGCGATCCGGACGCCCGCCGGGCCCGGCTGCCGCAGGTGGCCTATCGGACCGCCCGCGACGGGCTGGAGCGCGGCCCGGTGCTCATCCAGGTGGGCCGGTCCGGGTTCATCCCCGCAGTGCGCTGCCAGCAGTGCCGTGCCCGGCAGCAATGCCCACAGTGCCACGGACCCCTGGCCCTCCCCGGGCATTTCGAACAGTCGGACACCCTGCGCTGCCGCTGGTGCGGGCTGCACCACCGGGGGCACCGGTGTGCCGAATGCGGCAGCACCGCCTTCCGGGCCGGCGCGGTGGGGGCCGACCGCACCGCCCAGGAGCTGGGCCGGGCCTTCCCGAACATTCCGGTGATCTCCTCCACCGGTGAGCATCCGGTGGCTGAGGTCCGGGACCGGCCAGCGCTGGTGGTCAGCACCCCCGGGGTGGAACCGGCGGCTGAGCACGGCTACGCCGCAGCCCTGCTGCTGGACGGGGATGCCCAGCTGGCCCGCGAGGGCCTCGACGTGCCCCGGCGGGTGTTGGCCCGTTGGTTCCGGGCGGCGAGCCTGGTCCGGCCGCGTGCGGAGCAGGGGGCCGTGGTGGTCACCGCGGCCGACCCGGAACTGACCGGAGCCCTGGTCCGCTGGGACCCCGCAGGCTACGCCCGGCGGGAGCTCTACCGGCGGCTGGAGCTGAACCTGCCGCCGGCAGTGCGGATGCTCAGCATCACCGGGCAGCCCAGTGAGGCCAACGCCCTGCTGCGCGAGATCAGCCTGCCCGCCGGCCTGGACTGGGTGGGCCCGGCGCCAGCCGGTGAGAACGCCCAGCGCTGGTTGCTGTTCTTCACCTACGCCCAGGCCGCGGAGCTGATCGCAGAGGTATCCAGGGCCCGCCGCACCGGCTCGGCCCAGCACTCAGGCACCGGCCGCGCGCTGCGCATCGCCGTGGACGATGTGGCCTCATTGGAGTTCTAGTGGTGTGTCTCGTAAATAGTTAAGCGGTTGGGTTGTAGAATGAGGTATGGCTCGTTC
>NZ_WRPM01000087.1 GCF_009758175.1 Nesterenkonia alkaliphila | reverse complement strand
ACCGGCACACCCAGAACCAGCATGATCCAAAACAGCCGCCGGAACTGACCCACATGATCGCCACGATCACCGCGACCATGCCCGGCGTGTCCACCGTGTGCTTCATGACCAGCATGGTGTTCGCCTTCATGCCCATGACCCTCATGCTCACCACGAGCACGACGCTGGTGCTCGGCGTGTTTATCGGGCTTATCGGGCCGTAGAGGATTTGCGTGGCGATCATGTTCCGGGTGAGTCTTGTCCATCAGATATTCCCTTTCATTGCACAGGAGAGTTTTCCGGGCGGTGCAGTCGTCTAGGGGCACCGCAGAAGCCTATGGGGTGATCACGACCTTTCCCTCGGCGTGGCCGGTCTCCACTGCGGCCAGTGCCTCACGAGCTTGAGTCAGCGGGAAGGTGGCGGTGACATAGGGATCGACGAGTTCGTAGGAGATGACCTCGGCGATTTTCTCCATGGACCCGGGGTCACTGGGCCGGGTGAGGCCGCCGAGCTCGACCGCGGTGTCGGGGTCCGCGGCGGAGACCACCCGGTCCGGGGACACCGCCAACCCCGCCACCCCGCGCAGCGCTTCCCCGCCGACTAGGTCGATCACCAGGTCAATACCCCCGGGCGCAAGCTCGCGCACCTTGGCGGCCACCCCGTCTCCAGAGGGCACGAAAGTAGCGCCGGTAGACTCCAACAGTTCACGTTTAGCCTCGGAGGCCACCGCGATGGTGCGGAACTGGTGCACCGCGCAGATCTGGACGGCCATGTAACCCACGCCGCCGCCGGCACCCAGGATGAGCACGGAAGCACCGGCCTCCAGGTCGACCACATGGGTCAGATCATAGGCGGTCGTGGCCGCCACCGGAATCGTCGCGGCATGGACAAAAGAGACGTCCTCGGGTTTGAGCAACGCGGAATCTGCTCGCACAACGGTATGCTCAGCGAACCCACCGTAGCCTGGGACCGGAGGGCCGAGCACCTCATCGCCTGCCGCGAAGTCCGCGACCACCTCCTCAGGACCAGGTTCAGGTACGTCCCGGTCGATCAAGGTCTCGGTCTCGGGGCCACCATAGTCAGTGAACACATACACCTGGGACATCTGGGGTTACTCCTTCAAATACATACGAACAGAGATGGACGGTCAAGAGCCCACCCTCGGTGGCGAGACGGGATTGTAGGTCAGGATTGTGGCGGCTGGTCTTCTCCAGCTTCTTCGGCGGCGTCGGCTTCGGCTTTGGTCGCGAAGGCAGCCTCAGCGGCGTGCTCTTCTGGTGGGGAGTAGATGGTGTAGAGCACCAACGGCTCATCGCCGGTGTTGCGAAAATTGTGCCGAGCCCCGGCAGGCACCGCGCACTGGTCCCCGGCCTCAATCGGGTGGGTCTCCCCGCTGAGATCCGCATGCCCAGTCCCGGCAAGGAAGGTCAGGATCTGATCACCGTGCTCATGGACTTCATCACCGATCTCTTCGCCCGGTGGGATCGTCATGATCACAACCTGGGCGTGTTCCCCGGTCCAGAGTACCCGGCGGAAGTCCGGGGTATCTTTAGCGATGTCTTCAATGGTGAAGTGCTGGACATTGCCCTCCAGAGCAAAATGTTTCTCCATGATGACTCCTTAAGTTGTGCCGTTGAAGTTGTGCCGTTGCTGAACCGCGTGATCGCGGCTCAGGCTCGCTGAGCAGCGACAGGCTGTTCACTCGGTCGGGGGGTTTCCGTTGTTTTGGCGGCTCGGTCGTTGCCGTGGCGGCGCAGCAGCCGCATCGCGTTGGCGATGACCACTAGCACTGAGATCTCGTGAACCAACATGCCGATGGCCATGGTGACTCCGCCGAACAGCACCCCGAGTAGCAGCAGACCCACTGTGGTCAGGGCGATCACGATGTTTTGGCGCATGTTGTTCACTGTGCGCCGGGCCAGCCGCACCGCCTGGGGTAGCTTGAGCAGGTCATCCTTCATCAACGCGATATCGGCGGTCTCGATCGCGACTCCGGTGCCGGCGGCACCCATGGCCACACCGATGTCCGCGGTGGCTAGTGCGGGGGCATCGTTGACGCCGTCGCCGACCATCGCCACCGTGTGTCCCTGGCGCTGCAGGTCGGCTACGGCGTTGAGCTTGTCCTCAGGCAGCAGTGAGGCTCTTACCTCATCGACCCCGACCTGTTTCGCGACTGCTTCAGCGACCAGTTGGGTGTCGCCGGTGAGCATGATGACTTTCTTCACCCCGGCCTCGTGAAGCTGGGCGATCATTGCCGGGGCGTCGGTGCGGATACGGTCGGCTACTCCTAGCACGCCGATGATGCGGCCATCGCAGCCTACGATCATGGGGGTCCGACCAGCGGCTGCCAGCTCTTCAGCGGCTTGTGCCGCGTTGGCGGCTTCACCGTGATCGGCGACGCCTTCCATCTCCATCAGCGCCATATTGCCTACAGCGACCCGGTGACCGTCCAGGCTGGCCACGATGCCTTTGCCCGGCACTGGTTCGGTGTGCTGAGGCAGGCCAAGGACCGGCAGCCCCCGTTCAGCGGCGGCCTCTATGATCGGTCGCGCCAGCGGGTGTTCGGAACCAGCTTCAGCCCGCGCCGCCATCCGCAGGACCTCGTCCTCATCAATGTGAGACAGGAACGCCACCACGTCAGTCAGGTAGGGCCGGCCCTCCGTCAGGGTGCCGGTCTTGTCCAGGGCGACCGCGTCGATTTTGGCGGAGGTCTCCAGGTATTCCCCGCCCTTGATGAGGATCCCGTCGCGGGCGCCACGGCCGATGCCAGCCACGATCGCCACTGGGATTGAGATCACCAGCGCGCCGGGGCAGCCGATCACCAGCAGGGTCAGCGCCAGGACAATGTCCTGGGTGAGCAGCCCGAAAACCACTGAGAGCACCATGATCCCCGGGGTGTACCACTTCGAGAACCGGTCCATGAACTGTTGGGTCTTGGCCTTGGCTTCTTGGGCTTCTTCCACGCGGTGGATGATGCGCACCAGCGTGGTGTCAGCTCCGACGCCGGTGGCTTTGACCTGCATGAAACCTCCGGTGGAGATCGTGCCGGCAAATACTGTGTCTCCGGTCATCTTTTCTACCGGGATCGACTCACCGGTGATCGAGGCTTCATCCAGTGCCCCGGTGCCGCCGGTGACCACCCCGTCCACTGGCACCCTGGCACCGTTCTTCACCAGCACCGTCTCGCCCTGTGCCACCTCTTCGGCGGGGATCTCGATCTGCTGGTCCCCACGTACGACGATGGCGACGTCCGGGGCCACCGCCACCAGCTCAGCCAAAGCGGACCGGGTTTTATTCAAGGTGGCGGATTCCAGGGAGTGGCCGATGGCGAATAGGAACGTCACCGCGGCGGCTTCCCAGTAGTTCTGCACCAGGACCGCGCCAATGGCCGCGACAGAAACCAGCAGGTCGATGCCGATGACCTTGATCATCAGCGCGCTGACCGCCTTGATCACTACCGGGGTGCCAGCCACCACGGTTGCGGCGATCATCAGCACATCTCCCCAGAAACCTTCGTCAAGGATCTCTGTCACGGCGAATGAAGCGATGATCAACAACCCCGAGACCACCGGGACGGTCCACCTGCCGTGCCACCACATCTGGATCCTGTCCATGCCCTGCTCCCCTATTGTTATGAGCTTGTCTGCGTCTCCACGGTGCGTAATGAAAGTATTGGTAAGCAGATTAACCCCGGGCTCGGCCGTCACGAAACGTCTGCTGCACAGAACGTCAGCCGAAACCTGGAAGATGACGTTACTGCCGGGTAAGAACAGTGAAAGCTGTCAACGACGGCGGAAAACTGGAACTAATGGACGTGGCAGGTTCTAGCCGAATGGCGCAACGATTTCACCCGCTATTACCTACAGCATTCGGCATCAGAAGGCAGCGGGTCGAGCCGTATAACCCGCCTTAGCCACCGCAGCCACTAAATCGTCCTGAGTCACCTTCGACGGGTCGTGATCCACGTCGATCCGAGCCGTACTGAAATGAACCTTCACGTGCGTCACCCCATCAAGGCGACCCACTCGCTTTTCAATCTTGGCCACACAAGACGGGCAGGTGAATCCTTCAGCTCGCAGTCGTGTGCGGGTCGTCTCCGCAGTCGTACTCACAATGTCTGCGCTCCATTTCGAGGTTTCTAATCTTAGGCAGAGTCTCTGCCTCTCGGTCCCTCACCAGAAGTTCAACACGGACCAACAACTTTGTAAATAACCCATGACATCCCCTAGACAACATATCCCTCGACCCGTTCAAAGCCCGTAGCACCACGGTCACTCGATTAGACGGTAGACACGAGAAACCAAAGGACCACGACTTCTGGAATCAGGCTTCGCAGTCATTGCAGAGGTCAAGTCCCGTGTAGTGGTGTAACTGGCTCTCCGAGTTGCTGGGTGATTATGCGGCTTCG
>NZ_WRPM01000086.1 GCF_009758175.1 Nesterenkonia alkaliphila | reverse complement strand
CCGACCACCATGGATGCGGACTAATTAAACCGCCAACTGGTCAATTTACTCAGATACGCCTCGATGCGTGGCGACTATGTGGCCGCGGCACGAGAACAGCAGTCAGTTGTCAATGGCATCACGGATGACCAAGCGACACAGGCACTGCAGCGACAGCGACTCGCGACCTACACCAACTTTTTCGATCCCTCGCAAGCGCAACAGATCCAAAAGGCGGCCAACCGCGCGAACATGCAATTACTTCGACCTCTTGTAGGTGTGCAGTACGAGAAATTGAACGCGGCCAGCCGCCCGCAGGGTGAGCAGGCATCATCCTGGCTGCAAGCTAGGTACGCCTCAGGGAACGAATTACTACTCGGGTTCAACGCCCTGGCGCAAGACCTAGATTGGGGACCTCGGACGGACCAGTTTGAGCAGGCGGTGCGTGATCTTGCCGATCACATTGGGCACGTAGGACAGCGGCCAGAGCAACTTCCTAAGCCCGGACCCGATAGCTTATGGGCCCTCAGTGACGGGAGTTTCTATGTCATTGAGGCGAAGAGCGACGCGGATGCAGGGCACCCTGTCTACAAGAGGTGGGCCGGGCAGCTCTCCCAAGCGATGGACTGGTTCCGGGAGCAATATCCGAACAGCACAGCGGAACCCGTGCTGATCCACCCGGAGGAGAGGTTCGATTCGCGCGCTGCGATACCGCCGGGCTGCCGGGTTATCACCACGGAGCGGCTTGCACGCCTAAAGGAAGCACTAGCGTCCTTCGCTACAGGGCTGGCTTCGAATGATGCCTTCCGTGATCCCGCTCGTGTCACCAGCCTCTTGAACGATCATGGACTCAACGCCGCCGCCTTCATAGGTCGATTCTCGGTAGAGGGACGATACTGAGCGCCCTGCCAGTCATCGTCGTGAGACCGCCAACGCCGGGAGAAACAACTGCATGAAACCATGCCGATCAAGACGTGCATACCTTTGCGAACGCACGGCGTCCCGTGGGGTCGTAAACGTACCTGCGTCTTATAGAGACGAAAGAGGTACCCGCGATGACCACCGCAACAACAGGCCGCACCACCGCGCCGACGCCGAGCATAGAGCCTGCCCCCGGGCGGGCGGTGCTTTATGTGCGTATCAGTGATGATCCCGAGGGGTTGGAGAAGGGCGTGGAGCAGCAGGAGGCTGATTGCCGCGCCTATGCCGAGGCCCAGGGCTACTCGGTGGTGGAGGTGTTCAGGGAGAACGACACTTCGGCGTTCAAGCAGCGCACCATCACCCTGCCCACTGGTGAGAAGGTCCGCCGGGTGGTTCGTCCCCGGTTCCGAGCGTTGTTGTCGTTCCTGGCTCGTGGTGGGGCGGGGGCGATGATTGCTTATGACCTCGATCGGGCCGTGCGTGACCCCCGCGATCTGGAAGACCTGATTGACGCCAAGCTGCTCTACGGCTTCCGGGTGCTCTCCACTACCGGAAGTCTGCGCCTGGATAACGATTCGGATATTGCCAGGGCCCGAGTGCTGGTGGCGATGGCCAACAAATCCTCAGCGGACACCGCTCGGCGTGTCGCGAGGGCGTCGAAGCAGCAGGCTATCGATGGCAGATGGCACGGGGGCCGGGCTCCTTACGGGTACCGGATGGGTGACGCTGTAGGGGCGCAAAAGTAGTTGCGTCTTGATCGGCGTGCTTCTGCGGTTGTGAGTCTATCTCGGGTCTTCGGGCTGTCGGGAGTGTTCTGGTTAGAGGCTGCGTCCCGGCCCGTCAGTAGGTGGCCGTGAGCGGTTTCGCCAGGGGTCGCTGAAGGGATCGAGGGCCGGTGGTTTCCTCCTGGGCTTCTCGGTGCTGGTCGTTGGGGCCTCTCGCTGGGCGTGTGCGCGGGTGGCGACTTCTTCAGCGAGGTACCGGTGGCGGGGTAAGAGTTGCCCGGCCGGGTAGGTGTCGGTGAGTAGGTCGATACATTCCTGTGCGGTGGTGTAGCCGACCCGGTTGAACAGTACTGCGGCGTCGTCGAGGTCACGTTCGTCGCGGGAGGCGTGAAGTTTCATGGCTAGCAGGTATCCCGGGGAGGGCACCTGTACCAGTAGGGATTCGGACTCGAACACGGTGCGGGGCTGGTCGTCCTCACCGGGCATGAACCCTTTGGCGGCGTCGTTGAGCCAGTCCGGTTCCAGCCCGTGGGCGCTACTCATTTCTTCGGCGATCTGCCGTACTTCGGGGGCGGGGACGAATAGGGCGTCCACGTCACGGGTGAGCCGTTCGGCGTCGTAGGCCAGGGCCATCGCGGCCCCGCCGACGACGAAGAGTTGGGCGGTGACTCCTGCTTCGGTGAGCCGGTCGGACAGCTCGTGGAACAGGGCACGTACCCCGTTGGCATCGAGCTGTCCGACTGTGGTCATGCTCTGGCCAGGGAACGGGAGGTGATGAGAATCCCGCGCTGCCGGAAGGCCTCGGGGCTTTCTCGGTCAGCCTCGGTGCGGAAGATCACCGGAACAGCCGGGTACCAGGCGTCGGTGCGACGGGTGGGGTCCAGTGCCCAGGCGGGTGTGGTCCAGCCGTCACGCTCAGCGAGGTAGGCAGCCAGCGCTGCGAACGCGGCATCGACCTCAACCGCGCCGGTGTGGGGCGGTTCGTCGGTGAAGACCTCGGCGGCAAGCTCGGGGCCGCCGCGTCGCAGCACGGAAGTGTAGTCGTCCAGGGTTTGGAGGATTCCGAATCGCCAGCACGCATCAAGAGACTCCCCGGCGGCGATCATGGTGCGGCAGGCTGCCGCGTTCTGCGCGGCGGTGTGACGCACCCCCACACTCGGGTTCGGAGCAGCGGCAGGAGTTGTGCGGGCAGCATCCAGCAGTGCGCCCACCGGTAACACTTCGCCTTGGAACACCACGACCATCGCCTCCTTTCTGCCCTCCTAGTATCTCAGAGGCCCTCATCGAAGTCTTCAGGGCTACAGTTCTCGTGCTGGCCCGTGACGGTGCGGGTTATGAGGCCGGGGATCATGCTCCAACGCCTGGACCGCAGTCTCGGCTTTCTTCCAGCCTTCCGGGTCGGTGAACCCAGGGATGTTGATCAGGACATCAGTGCCCGGGTATGCATACGGGTCCTGGACGGCCATACGGTGCTTATCGGCCGGGGCGCCGTACTGTGCTTTCAGCTCGGCCAGCCGCGCCTCGATGGCCTCACCGGCGGTGCGTTCACCTCGTAGGACCCGCTCGCGCAGAGCGATGTCCTCGGGGGCTTCATCGGCTCCAGCCATCTGCTGGGCCGCGTTCGCGGCGATCTTGATACGGTCGATCTCGGCCTGAGAACGGACTCGTGTTGCCATCACGGGGCTCCTTCCACCAGGGTTTGCCCACGCTTTCCATTCCACCGCGCGAGGACTCTCACCGGAGGGTTATCCACAGCCCATCGGCGGCGCAAGGATAGAGGTCACGCCTCGGGCACAAAAGGCTCGTATGCTCTCCGCGCTCGTAGTGCCAGACGTGTGGAGGAAATGTCGGGCTCTCGGCCGCTCACGGCTGCCAGGCTCTGAGGGGTCAAGGAATCGACGGAGCGGGCCGCAAGTTCGGCGCATCGTATTTGGATGTTTGGTACTCTCGTTGGGTGACGGTTTCAGCCCTTTCCGCGAGTAGCCAGAACTATCTCAAGGCGGTGTGGAGCCTTGGGGAGTGGTCTGATGAGCCTGTGACAGCGTCGACGGTGGCCGCGAGGACGGGCGTGAAGCTGTCGACAGCGTCGGATGCGATCAGGAAGCTGTCTGAGCAGGGCTTGTTGGAGCATGCTCCGTATGGTGCGGTTACCTTAACCGAGGCGGGGAGGGCGCATGCGGTGGCGATGGTGCGTCGACATCGACTCATCGAGGCTTTCCTAGTGAAGGTGCTTGAATACCGCTGGGATCAGGTGCACGATGAGGCGGAGACGCTGGAGCATGCGGTGTCGGACTTCATGATCGACCGGATCGCTGAGTATCTTGGGCATCCTGACCGCGATCCGCATGGCGATCCGATCCCCGGCGCGGACGGTACGGTCAGCAGGCCTGATGCCGTGTTGTTGACGGGATTGGGGTCGGGCCGACGGGTTCGTGTGGAGCGGATCTCGGACGAGGACTCGCAGTTGCTGCAGTTCTTTGCCGATCACGGCATCGGCTACGAGACCGTGCTGGAGACGCGGCCAGCTGCTCCGTATTCAGACACTATTGAAGTGGTGACCGAGGAAGGTGGGACGCCGTTGCCGTTGGGCCGGTCAGCGACCGATGCCGTATGGGTGACACCGGTGTCGTAGGGTCAGAACTCGTTCATTGCGGGAGCGACGATAGCTGAGATGTGTTCGGCGCTGCCCAGTCCGATGCTCCCTGAGCCACATGGCGTGGTCAGGGTTATGACGCCGGTGGCGTGAGCGAGACCTGTGCTCTGCACCGTAGCCCGAGGGATGAGTCCGAGCACATAGAAGCGTTCGAGAACGTCGGGATCGTGGTCATCGACGCCGGTCACCCGTACGGTGACGGGTGCAGCGACGCTGCTGAGTGGGCGGTCAATGATCCCTGTCCCTGCCGGGTCACCGCGCATCCGATCACGGAGGGTGGCTGAGACGTCTTCAGCGGGAGGCCAGTTGTTGTAGACGCCGCGATCGGACTCGCGGCTGCTGACGACGAGGGTGCGCTGTCCTTGACGTGCGACCTCGCGTAGTAGCGACCTTCGCCCGCTCGGAGTAGTTCGCCGGCGTCCAACGCCTCCGCGATGAGCCGTTGGTCGTCGGTGGCACCGACGACCTCTGCTCGACCTGGGGTGGTCATCGCCGCCCACTCCTGGACGAACTCGCGAATTGCAGAATTCGTCAGCCACGCGTCGTCCAAGACACTGCCAATGGCGCTCATGCGATCCTCGTTCCTGCAGTGGGTGCGAGCGAATGGATCTCGCGGAGGTGGATCAGAACCGCAGCGGCAGGCGGTTTCATGCCATGTTCGGCTGCGAACTCGACCGCCGCATCGAACACGTCGCCCCCTTCATGGACCCCCGGGCGTTCCGACGAAGCGGTAGCGGTCGATCACGGCGACCACCGCGGCCGAGCCGGCGCGGATGTTCGCCAAGTGCTGCCCCGCGGTGTTCTCGTTGTAGATCAGCGTGCGCTCGTCCCACACCAGCAGCGAGCGCTTCGGTCCGACATCGGGCATCCCGTCACTTACGGCAGTGGCAAGGATCGGGAGTTGGGCGGCAAGCAGAACCCGCATCGGGTTCGTCAAACGGACCTCACCTCGCAACCGATGCGCCAACCCCTCCGCATGCCGCAAGGTCTGACCAGGAACCGGCGAGGCTAGAGGCGGCGCGCCAGCGCGCAGTGACGCATCTACGAACCGTTCAAGCTTGTCGGACTCCTCGCCCCGCAGGAACACCACCAGCATCCGCAACAGGCCATGCACTGCCGCGGCCGGGTCCGCTGAGGTTTCCAGCAGCCGCATCGCAGCCTGATGATCTCCCGCCCGCGCCTGCTGGAACAGGCCGATCGACTCCAACCAGGTGCCCTCCCGTGAGGTCTCCGCTGTCACCGCGCACTCCCATCTCGCAGCGAACTGCTGCATGCCCAACATCCTATGTTCGGCCTTCCGTAGTTCAACACGTGGGCGTGTCGTAGACAAGAAGATCACATGGATGTTATTACTAGATAAGCCGCTCCAAACAGGAGTCGAGCACAACATGTAGTGGTTGGCGTCATTGCACGGCCGGCCAGTGAGTGAGGAGGGATCGCTGTGCAGACTCCGGCGAGATCACCCCAAGACGCGCTTCCGGTGCGCGAGCTGCCGGTCGCCCAGTCGCCGGATCTGGTGTTCTTCTCCAGCGTGTCGGAGAACACCCGACGATTCGTGGAACATCTGGACCGGCCGGCCGTGCGTATCCCGCTGCGCCCGCGCAGAGAAGGGCTGATCCGTGTCTCCCGGCCCTTCGTCCTGGTGGTGCCGACCTACGGCGGCGGGGCACGCTCCGGCGCGGTACCCAAGCAGGTGATCGGCTTCCTGAACGACCCGGTCAACCGCGCGTTGATCCGCGGGGTGATCACTGCGGGCAACACGAACTTCGGCGAGCACTACTGCAGCGCCGGCCCCATCATCTCCGCGAAGTGTGAGGTGCCTGAGCTGTACCGCTTCGAGCTATTGGGCACCCAGCGCGACATCGAACTCGTCAACGCCGGCCTGACCCGCTTCTGGGACCAGGCATCAGACGATCAAGCATCCACCGAGAGGAAGACCGCATGACCATCATCAACCCAGAAGCCCCCGCGCGCACCGGAATCGGCGCGAGGAAGGACTACCACGCCCTGAACGCGCAGTTGAACTTGTTCGCCCCCGATGGGTCGATCCAGTTCGATAAGGATCGCGAAGCCGCCGAGGAGTATCTGCGTCAGCACGTCGCGCCCAACACGAAGCAGTTCGGCACGGTGTGGGAACGGCTGGAGTGGTTGGTCGCGAACGACTACTACGAGCAGGCATTCCTCGGCGCTTACCCGCGTGAGTTCCTGATCGCCCTGCATGAGCACGCCGAGGCAGCCGGGCACCGCTTCCAGACGTTCCTGGGCGCATTCAAGTTCTTCACCTCCTACGCGCTGAAGACCTTCGACGGCACCACCTACCTGGAAGACTTCTCCGAGCGGGTCGTCGCCACCGCCCTCTTCCTCGGGCAAGGCGACGAGGCGCTGGCGGCCCGGTTGGTGGACGAGATGATGTCCGGCCGATTCCAGCCCGCAACACCCACGTTCCTCAACGCAGGCAAGGCTCAGCGAGGTGAGCTGGTCTCGTGCTTCCTGCTGCGGTTGGAGGACAACCTGGAGTCCATCGGCCGCAGCGTCAACTCGGCACTGCAACTGTCCAAGCGTGGCGGGGGTGTTGCTCTGCTGCTGACAAACCTGCGCGAGACCGGGGCTCCGATCAAGAAGATCCAGAACCAGGCCTCCGGCGTGGTCCCGGTGATGAAGATCCTGGAGGACTCGTTCTCCTATGCCAACCAGCTCGGCGCGCGCCAGGGTGCGGGTGCCGTCTACCTGCACGCCCACCACCCGGACATCCTGCGGTTCCTCGACACGAAGCGGGAGAACGCGGACGAGAAGATCCGCATCAAGACACTCTCCCTCGGCGTCGTCATCCCGGACGTGACCTTCCAACTCGCGAAGGAGAACCGGGACATGCACCTGTTCAGCCCCTACGACGTGCAGCGCGAGTACGGGACAGCCTTGTCGGACCTGTCGGTGAACGACCACTACGACGATCTGGTCGCCAACCCCCGCATCCGCAAGACCACGATCAGCGCCCGCGAGTTCTTCAAGGCCCTCGCCGAGCTGCAGTTCGAGTCCGGCTACCCGTACGTCCTCTTCGAGGACACCGTCAACCGTGCCAACCCGCTCGCGGGGCACATCAACATGTCGAACCTGTGCAGCGAGATCCTCCAGGTCAACACCCCCTCCCGCTATGACGCGGCGATCGGCTACCAGGAGGTCGGACGCGACATCTCCTGTAACCTCGGCTCGCTCAACATCGCCCAGGCGATGGCGTCACCCGACTTCGGTGCCACCGTCGAGACGGCGGTTCGGGCACTCACCAGCGTGTCGGATCAGACCGACGTGGATGCGGTTCCCTCGGTCGCTGCCGGGAACGACGCCTCGCGTGCGATCGGGCTGGGGCAGATGAACCTGCACGGCTACCTTGCCTCCCAGCACATCCACTACGGCTCAGAAGAAGGAATCGACTTTACCGACATCTACTTCCTCACCGTCACCTACCACGCGATCCGCGCCTCCAATCGACTCGCCATAGAGCGCGGCCAAACCTTCGACGGGTTCGATTCATCCTCCTACGCCGACGGGAGCTACTTCGACAAGTACACGCAGCGCGACTGGCAACCCGCCACCGCGCGGGTCCGTGAACTGTTCGCGGCCGCAGGCGTAGCGATCCCCACGCGCCGGGACTGGGAGGCCCTGCGTGCCTCCGTCAGAGAGCACGGGATCTACAACGCCTACCTCCAGGCCATCCCCCCGACCGGTTCCATCTCCTACGTGAACAACTCGACCGCGTCGATCCACCCGATCGCGGCGAAGATCGAGATCCGCAAGGAAGGCAAGCTCGGCCGCGTCTACTACCCGGCCCCACACATGACAGGCGAAAACCTCGAGTTCTACCAGGACGCGTACGAGATCGGCTACGAGAAGATCATCGACACCTACGCCGCCGCCACCCGCCACGTCGACCAGGGGCTGTCGCTGACGCTGTTCTTCCGCGACACCGCCACCACCCGCGACATCAACAAGGCTCAGATCTACGCCTGGCGGGCCGGGATCAAGACCCTCTACTACGTCCGGCTGCGACAGCCAGCGCTGGAAGGCACCGAGATTGAGAACTGCGTCTCCTGCGCGCTCTGACCCCTCCCACGCAAGCCGTCTGAAAGAAGCACCATGACTCTCATTGACCCCAACCGCACTCTCGGCGAGAGCTCCGTCACGCCACCGGGATACAGGCACGATCCCGCGGCCCGCCTGCGACCCATCAACTGGAACCGTGTCGGTGACGACAAGGACCTGGAGGTATGGAACCGGCTCACCGCGAACTTCTGGCTCCCCGAGAAGGTTCCTCTCTCCAACGACCTCCCCGCCTGGCAGAAGCTCTCCGAGGAGGAACGCACCCTCACCATGCGCGTTTTCACCGGGCTCACCATGCTCGACACGGTGCAGGCCACCGTCGGAGAAATCTGCCAGATCCAAGACGCCCGCACCGAGCACGAGGAAGCCGTCTACACCAACATCGCCTTCATGCAGTCCGTCCACGCCCGCTCTTACTCCTCGGTGTTCTCCACGCTCACCTCGACGCCAGAGATCGACGACGCCTACCGGTGGGCCGTCAGCAACGACCTACTCCAGGAACGCTGCAAAAAGGTACTCGTCCACTACTTCGGCGACGACCCGCTCAAACGCAAGGTCTCCTCTACGCTGCTGTCGTCCCTGCTGCTCTACGCCGGGTTCTACCTGCCGCTGCACTTCTCCGTGCACGCCACCCTCACCAACACCGCCGACATGATCCGACTTATTTTGCGCGACAAGGCCGTGCATGGCTACTACTCCGGCTACAAGTACCAGCGCGGACTCGAAACCCACACGCGGCGGGAGCAGGCCGACATGCGCGAGTTCACCTACGCGCTCTTGGAAGAGCTCTACGAACTCGAACTCCACTACTCCGGCGAACTCTATGAACCACTCGGACTCATGGACGATGTCGCCGTGTTCGTCCGGTACAACGCCAACAAGGCACTCATGAACCTCGGCTACCCGGCACGGTTCGCACCGGAAGAGACCGAGGTGAATCCGGAAATCCTCGCTGCCCTCGCACCCGGCGCCGACGAGAACCACGACTTCTTCTCCGGCTCCGGATCGTCCTACATCATCGGCAAAGGCGAAGACACTAGCGACGCCGACTGGGACTTCTGAGCATGACCTGCCACGCCCCTGCACAGATTCGAACAGACGAAAGACTCCCGTGACGAAGAACATCTCCATCCTCATCGGCAGCCTCAGACGAGGCTCCTACGCCCGCAAGATCGCGCGCAACATCATCGACTACTTCCCTGACGACTACGGCGTCCGCATAGTCGAGATCCGAGATCTCCCGCTCTACGACTTCGACTACGACGACCCGGAGGTCACCGACAAGCCCACCCCTCCCGAGTACACGAGCTTCCGGGGCGCGATCAAAGCCTCCGACGGCGTCCTCTTCGTCACCCCGGAGAACAACCGCACCATTCCCGCGTGCTTGAAGAACGCCATCGACATCGGCTCCAAGCCGAACGGGGACGTCGCCTGGAGACGACTCCCCGCCGGCATCATCAGCCACTCCGTCGGCCGCATGGGCGGATACAGTTCGCAGAAGAACCTTCGCCTCTCGCTTTCATACTTCGATATGCCCACCCCGGGAGTACCAGCCCACTCGAAGCGACAGCGGCTTGCCTCGTAGGGGTGGTCTTCTCGTTCGCACTCGGAGCAGGCGAACACGGACTCTTCGTTCGCGCAGCATGCGCAGACCAGCACGTTGCAGATCGTCAACGACGGGTAGGCGATTGGGCGCAGCTCGAAGCACTCAGGGCAGACGGCCGGGTGGTAGGCGATGTCGCGGCGGCAGCGGTAGCAGAGCGGACCGGTTGGCAGCATCACCG
>NZ_WRPM01000085.1 GCF_009758175.1 Nesterenkonia alkaliphila | reverse complement strand
TAGAAAACCCACACCTAGGGTTCCGCGCCTGCCCGAGCACACGTCCCGGCAGGCGCGGAACCCATGACTACTGGGGACGGGGGAAGTTCCAACACCTCGCAAGGTGAGCTTCCCTGGATGCCCTATGCAGCCATTTGGGAAAACAGCAGGGTGAGCCCACCGCCCAGGGTCACATATATCAGTGTCAGTGGGAGGGTCAGTCGTAGAACGCGTCCCTCTTGTCCCACTGCTCCGACGGTTGCTGCTGCGGTGACGATGTTATGTGGTGCGATCATATTACCTGCGGCTGCGCCGAATCCCTGCGCCCCCTGCAGGGGCATGAGGGGCAGTTCTAGTGTGCGGGCGGTTGAGGCTTGGAGCTCGCTGAAGAGTACGTTCGCTGAGGTTGCGGATCCTGTGACGAACGATCCGAAAGCTCCCACCAGAGGAGCTAACAGCGGCCATCCCGGTCCGATACTAGCGGCAGTGGAGGCCAGTTCGTCGGTCATTCCGGCGTGGGACATGGTCCTTGCGACAGTGACCACCGCAATCAGAGCAACAACCACGGGGGCCAGTTGCCGGGTGGCTGTGACGACGACCTTCACTGCCTCACCGAAGGAGGCCTTCTGTGCCACAACCCCGGCCAGGAACGATAACGTCAACAGCATTGCGGGGTGGTAGAGCGGTTGGACCGCGCCGGTAAAGCCTCCTGAGGTCTGCCACTCAACTGTGATCGTCTCAAGGGTCTGGCGCACCGGCGGGATTAGACGGGTGGCCACCACCAGCAGGATGAGAATCAGGTACGGGGCCCCCGCACGTATCAGCGGCATCTGGTAGGTGTTCGAGGGTGCCACCGTGGGAGTCGTAGGCCCTGTCGAGGGTTCTTGCAAACGGTGCTGAGCACGACGGGTCATGACGAGCACTGTCATGAAGATCCCGGCTCCGACCACTGAGCCTCCCAAGGTGGGCAGCTCTGGTCCGAGATAGGTGGCGATAACCCCGTAGGGCAGTAGGAACGATGCTGCAGCGAGTGCGCCCCAGCGCCATAAGCCCCGGGAGGAACCGGAGCCTCCTGCGGGGCCTGTTCCCTGTCGGTCGGGGTTCTGCGGTCCTAGACTCTGTCCGATCAGGACCACCACTACGGCGACCAGTCCCGCCCCGAGTAGCATGTGATAGGGCGCAGTCGCCTGTGCCACGGTGGCAGGGTCGGCGTCTATCAGTGCTGACTGGGCCAGCACTGGGGTGCCGATCGCCCCGAACGAGACCCCGGCGATGTGCCCTGCCAATGCAGCTGTTACCGCCCGCAACGGGGAGAGCCCAAGAGCGACCAGGAAGGGAGCAGCCAGAGCCACCGGCGTGCCGAACCCCGCGGCTCCCTCGAGAAACAATGTGAAGAACCAGGCGACCAACAATGCTCCGATGCGGGGATCCGGATCGACCCGGGCCAGAAACGCTCGCAGACTCTGCGCTGCTCCAGTGTGCTGTTGGAGGTGATGGATTCCCAGGGCCGGTCCTATGATGCCAATGATCAGAGCAGAGATGAATCCAGCTTCACCGACCACTCCGAGTATCCCGTCCACAGCCCCGAAACCATCGGCCTCACCACCGAGGTCGAAGACCGCAACAGCTAACACCACACTCAAGACTGCCGCGACAATTCCCGCTCGCGCTGCAGACCATGAGAAGACAGTCATTAGCAGCAGAACTGCCAGAACGGGCAGAGCTGCCAGAAGCGCGGTCATCGATTCACTGCCCGTCAGGTCGTTCGAGGGTGACCTCATTGACCAGTGTCGAGGCATTCTCCATCGCGCTTAGGTTGTTCACAGTGGTCTCGGCAATGTTCTGCAACGCTTCCTCGGTGAAGAAACCCTGATGTCCAGTTACCAGCACATTGGGGAAGGTCAGCAAGCGTGCCAGCACATCGTCATGGAGGACACGTTCTGAATAATCCTCAAAGAAGACCCCTTCCTCCTCTTCATACACGTCCAGCCCCAAGTATCCGATCTTGCCGATTTTCAGCGCCTGGATCACCGCAGGGGTGTCGATGAGTCTGCCGCGGCTGGTATTGATCAAAGTGACTCCATCACGCATCACCGCCACACGTTCAGCATTGATAAGCCGGTCAGTTTCCGGTGTCAGAGGCACGTGCAGCGAGACGATATCACTGTCTCTGAGCAGCCGGTCCAAAGGAAGGTACTCAACGCCCCTGGCTTCGCAGTGCGGATCAGGAAAGGGGTCAGTGGCCACAACGCGGCACCCGAAACCAAGCATGATATCGGCGAAGCATGCCCCGATCTGTCCTGTTCCGACTATTCCGACGGACTTGCCGTACAGATCGAAGCCCATCAACCCTCCCAGCGCGAAATTGCCCTCACGGACCCTTTGATAGGCCCGGTGGATCTTACGATTTAGCGCGAGAACAAGAGTAGCGCAGTGCTCCGCTACCGCATGAGGCGAATAGTCTGGAACCCGAACCACCTGCATACCCAGACGTGAAGCCGCCGCCAGATCCACATGGTTGAATCCTGCTGAGCGCAAGGCGACCCCTCGGATTCCAAGACGGACGAGCTTTTCGAGGACCACTTCACTGAGATCATCGTTGACAAACGTACACACCGCATCCGACCCTTGGGCAAGTAGCGCGGTCTCTTCTGTCAGGCGCGGTTCCAGAAAAACGAACTCATGAGCCCCAGAACTGTTCGCCGCAGCCAAGAATTGCTCGTCATAGGACTTCACGCTGTACACCGCAACTCGCATATCGTCTCCGCCTTCGCAATTGTGAGTTGATAGATCTGAGCTTAGAGTGTGTTTTCCATGATGCGACTGTCGTTCCTTTCGTCGGTCAGGTCAGCTGCAGTGTGGTGATGCAGGTCGGGGCCTCGGCATCGGTGGAGATCGGGATGGAAGCGGATCGGTCGCCGTGGGTGACGGTGAGGGTGGCGGTGATGTCGCGGGGTAGCCAGAGCCCGGCGAAGCCGTTGTCGTAGGTGCGAACGGACTCATCGAAGAGCACGACGTCGGTGTCGCTGTCGGTAACGGTGACGTCGATCTGTTGATGGCGCATCTCGCCCAGGCAGGTGGTGAGACTGTGGAAGTGGCAGTCATGGGTCTGTTCCAGGTACGGGGCGAAGGAGAGATAGAACTCCTCGGCCGGTAGCGGGATCGAGGCTTCGTTCTCCTGATCGTCAAAGAGCACGAGCTCCTTGGGTTCAACCGAGGCGATCAGGTCACCGGGGCGGTCCTCGACCGGCATAGTATCCAGCTGCTCGGTGATCTCTCGCCCATCGAGACCGTCGAGGTTGTACTCAGCGAGCCAACTATCCTCCTTGGCGGTCGCCGAAGGGCCGGAGCTTGTGGAGCAGCTGGCGATGAACAGGCCTACAAGCAGCAGCACGATGGGGGCAATGAACTGTCTGATGGGCCGGTGGTGATGCATCGTTTCCTTTACTGTTCTCTGGCTCAGATCGGTTGTGAGTCGGTGGTCGTTTCGGGTGGCTGTTGCTCAGTAGCCAGCTCACTGGCAGGTCCCTGCGGAATGTGCTCTTTGCACCTCGCTCTGTACTGTGGGCCTCTCGGGGAGGGCTGTGGTGTTGCGAAGTAGGCGAAGCTTCACAGTTCATAGCTGGAAGACCTGATTCTGTCGGGGAACGACCGCTTCCCATGCAAGTTCCCGGTCGACTCGAGTGCGCAGTGTTTCTGCGGCTTGGGGTTCGCCGTGGACTATGAACACCTTCTCGGGTGCTCTGCGGAATCCTGAGAGCCATCTGAGCAGTTCATCGGCGTCGGCGTGTGCGGAGAGTCCGGGCAGATTGGCTACTTCTGCTGTGATGGGGATCCAGTCCCCGTGGATCTTGATCTCCTGTGCCCCCTCGAGGAGCGCGCGTCCGCGTGTGCCCGCGGCTTGGTACCCTGCGAGCAGGATGGTGTGCCGTCGATCGGGGCCGAAGGCTTTCAGGTGATGCAGTATTCTGCCGCCGGTGGCCATGCCGCTGGCGGATATGACGATCTTCGGTGCGCTGCTGCGTGAGATGCGCTTGGAGTCCTCGGGATCGCGGGTGTAGGTGGCGATCCGGCCGACCGCGTCGCAGGTCTGGGGGTCCAGGCGATGATCGTCGGGATGGGCATGCAGCAGGTCGCTGGCGTTGATCGCCATGGGACTGTCGAGGTACATCGGCACCTGGGGCAGTCTTCCGGATTGGCGCAGACTCCACAGGTAGTACAGAAGGGTCTGCGCCCGCCCGACGGCGAAGGAGGGGATGAGCACGGTTCCGCCTCGCCGGCTCGTTCGCTCCACGACATCGGCCAAGGCGTCCACGGCCCGGGTGGTCTGGTGAAGACGATCGCCGTAGGTCGACTCGATCACGACATAATCCGCTTCTGGGACGGGTTCGGGATCGATCATGACGGGGTCGTCATATCTGCCCAGATCACCGGAGAACACGATCCGCCGGGTATCCCATCGGATGTCCACGGTGGCGGCACCCAGGATGTGTCCTGCCCGCCGGAACCGCACCGTGGCACCGTTCGGGGTCTCAAACGGCTGATCGAACGGGTAGGTGATGAACGCATCGAGAGCTCGCTGTGCATCACGGGAGTCGTAGAGCGGTAGCGCAGGAGAGTGCTTCGACTTCTTGATGCGGTTCAAGAATGCGGCGTCCTGCTCTTGCAGCCAGGCACTGTCTTTGAGGATCAACTCGGCGACGTCTCGAGTCGCCTTCGTGGAGATGATCGGGCCGGTGAATCCTTCGCGGACCAGCCGGGGGAGGTAGCCGCAATAATCGAGGTGGGCGTGGGTGAGGATCACCGCGTCGATGCTGGAGGCTTCCACCGGCAGGGGCTTCCAGTTGAGTTCACGCAGGTTCTTCTGACCTTGGAAGAGTCCGCAGTCTATGAGAATCCGGTCACCGTCTCGTTCCAGGAGGTGCTTGGAACCGGTAACGGTGCCTGCTCCGCCCAGCGATGTGAGCCTCAGTCCTGCCATAGGTGTCACCTCTCGTGATTCTTCGTGTTCGACGCCAAGTGCTCATCGCAATGGCTGCGTCTGCTCGTAGTGCCTACCATTCTGCGGCCTACTTAAGATGGTTGAGGATGAATTCTGTTCTCTCTTGTAGAGGAAGGACGGGGACAGCCTCGACTGGTACCGGCAGCGATGAATAGACCTCGGTCAGTAGCTCGTGGATCCGTTTCTGGGCTGGAATGTCCTCAGTGCGTGCGTAGTCGGGTGCAAGCGGAAGGAGATCAAGAATGAAGATCTTTCTATACGACACCTCGTGAAGAGCCTGAAGGAGTCGTGGGTCCGGTTCCAGTCCGAGAAACCGGTAGTAGGCAAGGGAATCAGGCAACGCTCGATCCAGGAACACCATGTCCTGCGGATCTAGTTCGGCTTCCTCTTCCAATTGCATCTCGAGGACTCCGCGCTGGAACTCCACTTGGTTAGCCCGCATCTCGGAGACTGTTCGTCCCGTGACTCGCTGAAGGTCGATATAGTGACGCGCGTGCTCGATCGTGGTCGCGTAGCCCAGCTCACTGAGCATATTCACCGTCGTGGTCTTACCCGAACTGGGACCGCCAGTGATGACATACCAGTTAGTCATGATCTCCTTTCAGCGGTGATGGCAACCGCAGCTCGAAACTCTTGCTGATGGTCTTGGCAGGTGACTTGGACTAAGTCGGTAACCTCGTAGGCCGTGCACCTCGGCGGTGTCGCAACGCCCGTTCTTCAAAGCTATTGGACCGACTGTGGCGTGGTTCATCGTCCTCGCCTCAGCACCAGAATCAGGGCAAGACCAAGGGCTAGTGCGAAAAGGCCGGTGATAAACCATAGGAAGTCTGAACTGATGACGATATTGCTGTACACGAACCGTCCGAAGGCCACCAAGATCCCGGCGGCTGTACCGAGGTAGAGCCACAGTATCCTGCCTGACAGCAGATAGAGGCCGATCCCCAGTAGGACGATGCCGAAGCCAGTGATGAACCCGCCCCAGGTGGGGAAGACCACACCCAGCCAATCCAAGAATGCAGGTGGCAGCGTGGAGGTGTCGATGCCGGAGAACCGAATGTCCTCGGGCAGAAGCGGAGGACGCAGCACCATAAAGTACAGGCCAGTCCCGAGGGTGAAGACACTGAGAACAATCGTGACAACACCACTGAGACGATCTTTTTTGACAGTCTGTGAGGTATGCATTGCAACGTCCTGACGTTTGTTCATAGGGAGAATATTTTTTATGGGGCCAAAAGTTGCGGTCAGGCCGGCCAGAGAAGCCTCAATCATGATGCCTCTCGTCTAGTGATCTGAGTGGGGGCCGCCTCCGTTCTTAGAGCCGGCTTTCCCGTGTCCTCCGTGTCCGAAGATGTGCATCAGCATCATGGCGATAATCCCGAGATAGGGCAGGGCAGCCACGACGTGGGGCCAATGGTCGACCAGAAGGTAAATGATGATGCCGATGAGCGCCAGTGCCACCACGCCCCAGGCATATATCGGTGTGCCACCTGGGCGAGGGGTGGACACCGGTCCTGCATGCCGGTGATGAGGCTCCTGGTGCTCGGAGTCGGGCGCTGTCATAGGGCCGCGTCCCGGTTCCGGAGAAAGTCTTGACGCATTCCCAGTGACTGGTCGGTGATTCGTATCGATGACTCGGCATCTTCGACCCTACCGTCAAGGGCGCGGATAGCATCGATCGTGTCCGGAACCACGATGGCCTCATTACAAACCTGATAGGTCAGATACGCTTCATTGCCGTTAACCGTGACCAGGTCCTCCCAGATCGCAACCTCCCACATATCGCCTCGGGGTCGGCCGATATCGCGCATGAGCTCAACGGTCGAGTTCAGAGCGCTGAGGCCGTCCGACATACGGATGAACGCGATGCGTGAGTCCTTCTGCAGAGCCTGAAGCACCTCTGTGGTGCTTGCCTCTCGGGTCAGGTGCAGGGTCCAATAGTGATTGTGCGTCTGGGTGTGTGAGCTCTTCGCGGCGATGGTGATGATGTCCAAGTCCGGCATTACGGTCTGAGCGTCGGGTCCTTGGTGCGAAGGAATCTTATCTTCGGGTACTACGGTGTTCATGATCCCGCCCAGATGGGACTCCCAAGGGTCTGTGGCGCGGCGGAAGAGCACCCCTCGCGCCTTCTGCAACAGGTTGGCGTTGTCCAGGGCTCCGAGGACTCGGACGATGCTGGTGGTGTTGCAGGAGACGACCCGCGTGCTTTCTCTCCCAAGGGCGCTTTGGTAGTTTGCCTCGGCGACGAAAGAGTGACCTGTGGTCTGGTGGGATTCCCCGCCTTGGAGGACGAATTTTAGCCCTGCTGAGCGATAGCGTTCAATGTTTTTCGCAGCGACATGTTTCGGCGTGGAGTCCACGACAATATCGGAGCTGTCCAGAAGTTCATCGAGAGAACCCTGTACGGGAATTCCTGAGGCGAGCATGGTGTGTTGGGCCTCATCGGTGGCTGCGTAGATTGGTATGCGGCATGCAGCGGGGGCTATTCGCCAGTCGCTGGTGATATCGGCAGTTCCTGCCAGTTCCATGTCGGGTTGCAGGAGCACGGCGTCCGCAACGCGTTTGCCGATGACTCCGTACCCGTTGACCGCGACTCGTATCCTGCTCATTGCCGTACCTTCTCCCTCAGCTATCTGTTGTCGAGCTGTCTGTTTCGCCGTCCTGATTCTCAGTCAACCGGAAGCCACGCCATGGGTAGGACGCCACTAGTTGGTCTTTAGAGAATCTTCATCAAAGCTCTATAACACACGGACATGCGAGAACGCAGCGGTCATACATCGGATACGCCAAGCCTCGAGGACGGTTTAGTTTCGGTATGGGCTACACACGTGGCGACACGACCAGGACGCCAATACAAAGACGGGCAGAAAGCTTTCTGCCGGCAAGAACCGGAAAACTCACGCGGTCTCAATTGCGATATCGAGAAGCATGGCAAGTTCAGAAGAGCTGAGGATCGCATCGAGGGTGACCGGGCGTCCGGGGCGGTTCTTCAGGGCAGCCACCGCGGCCAATGCGGTGATGTGACCGGTCGCCCGGGATTGGCCGGTGCCGGTCGCCCGGCGAGTCTCGCCGGTGCGTCTGTTGACGACGGTCACCGCCCAGTCCTGGCTTCCGAACTCAGGTACTTTATCGATCAGACCTCGCAGTCGTGGGAAACGGCTGATGAGCCAGAGAGCACGGGTGCTTGTCTGATCGCTCAGTGCCAGCCAACTACGGATCTTCACTCCGCGCTCAGCGCCGAGGAGATCGTGGTCGGGGAACCCCGCCCGCAGATAGAGGTGCCGCTTTCCAGAGGAGGATGCGAACCAGCGGCGCTCCCGGAAGTTGTACACGGTACCCGCATCGGCCGTGTCGGTGATTTCGCTGCCGACGAGTCCGATGGTCCAGGCTTTCGCGGCTGAACCATGCTTTTCTCCTGAGCCGAGCATGACTGCTACGTCGAGGGCATCACCAGCAGAGGTTCGAAGTTCCGATGCCAGCACTGTGCTCAGGCCTGGCACCAGTCCCACACCTAGCACCATGGCGGCGGTGGGTGCGTTCTCAGCCAAAGCGGCAAGGTACGCGCCAGTCGCGCTGATATCGATCAACACCGCCTGACCGACAGAACGTCCCAAAGACTCGTTCTCGACTCCGGAAGCATTGATGATCACATCGTGGTGCTCTGCCAGGAGCTCAAGCTGTTGCAGGTCTGGAGCCCCCACATCGAGGACAACGCCATTGTGGGTACTTTGGCGCCCGGCTGGTGTGACCTGGTGTCCCCAGCCGCGCAGTATCGACACAGTAGTTGAGCCCACCGCGCCGGTTGCGCCGATGACCAAGGCTTTCATAACTCTCTCCGGACGTCGTCGCTTCGGGGCTGGTGGTGGAAGCCATAGAGATGAGCCATCCATCCGGAGCTTAGCCCATGCCACTCCAGACCAGCGGTAGGGCTGGTATACCGGACCAGAAGCATCAGCCAACACCCCCGACTCGTGTTCTACGATCGAGGGATGAGCTCTGCAACTGCGGTCGAAGAGTCCACAGTCCTTGTGGTGGATGATGAGAAACCTCTGGCGGACCTGGTGGGCACTTATCTTGAACAAGACGGGTTTTCTGTGCTCGTCAGTGACAATGGCCAGGACGCGGTCTACCAGGCTAGGGAGCAAAACCCTGCGGTGGTGATCCTTGATTTGGGCCTGCCCGGGATTGATGGTGTTGAAGTCTGTAGACAGATTCGTACGTTCTCCGACTGCTATGTGGTGATGCTGACTGCCCGGGTGGACGAGGTCGACCGACTTATCGGGCTGGCAGTGGGAGCAGACGATTATGTCGTAAAGCCATTCAGTCCCAGGGAGCTGGTTGCTCGGGTTCGTGCGATGCTGCGCAGACCTCGACGGCTGTCGATCAGCTATCCGTCTGTCATCGATGTGGGAGAGCTAAGAGTTGACTTCACCGGTCGGGAAGTGCAGCTCTCTGAGGCACCTGTGCAACTGACCCCCACTGAATTCGATGTCTTGGCGGTGCTCGCCTCTGATCCGAACAGGGCTTTCTCCCGGCGGGAGCTCATCAATGAAGTATGGGGGCAAGATTGGATTGGCGATGAACATCTGGTCGATGTCCACATTGGGCACCTCCGGCGAAAACTGCAGGATGACCCGGCTGATCCACGGTTTATCCGGACAGTGCGCGCTGTGGGGTACAAAATGGGGACAGGCTGATGGCATCTCAACCGAAATGGGGTTGGAAGCTAGGTACACGTCTGCTTGCTGCCAGTGCCCTGGTTCTTATGGTGGGGGCAGGCGCAGCTTGGTTGGTCGCCTTCCTGACCGGACAAGCCATTTTCCATGACCATATGCTCATGGCAGAAGCGACAGATCCGCCTGTGGTGGCCCACGCGCAAGAGGCGTTTGAATCCGCCTGGACGCTGTCGCTGTCGTTGGCATTGGCCGCGGCGTTTATCGCCTCAGTAGTGATCAGCTTTTTTCTTGCCCGCCGCATGGGGAGAACCTTGAACAGGATCCGACAAGCCGCAGTCCACGTCGCCGAGGGCGACTATGCCGCTCGCGTTCCCGAAGGCAGCATGGGCGCAGAATTTGCAGAGCTGGCCGCTGCTTTCAACCAGATGGCAGGGAAGTTGGACCACGTTGAGCAGACACGGAAACGTCTTCTCTCCGATCTGGCACATGAAATGCGGACCCCCCTGGCCACCGTCGATGGGTATCTTGAAGCAATTACAGACGGGGTGGCGCAGCCCGATGCGAGCACTCTGGCGATGCTCCGTGACCAAGTACACCGCCTCAGTCGCCTGGCTCGAGACATTTCACTGGTGAGCACTGCCGAAGAGGGCACGTTGAGCATGCACCACACACACCTGACGGTGGGAGAGATCCTGGAGAGCGCCATCACTCAGGCGCGCAATAAGAACCCCTCCGGCAGCGTCAGCCTCCAGAGCGAAGCGGATGAGACTACGAAAGGGTTAGTGCTCAGCTGCGACAAAGACCGGATTGGCCAGGTCATGACTAATCTTCTAGACAATGCGTTCCAGCACACTCCAGAGGCCGGGCAAGTGACTTTGCGCGTAACTCGGGCTGGAGCATTTGTGCGGATAGAAGTCAAAGATACCGGCGACGGAATTGCCGCTGAACATCTTCCCCATGTCTTCGAACGCTTCTATCGCGTTGACACAGCACGGGACCGTGCACACGGCGGCTCAGGTATCGGTCTGGCCATCGTGCGCTCAATCATCAAGGCTCACGGGGGAACCGTGGATGTTCAGAGCGAAGGTCCAGGTCAAGGGACGACGTTTTCCATTGAGCTCCCCATCGCTAGTTCGAGCCGGTGACTCTATCCCGGGGTTGCGAAGTTCCTAAAAAGATTCGATGAAGCTTCAATTCTGACGCTGTTCTGGGAGTTCAGGAGAGCTAGCCTAAGTCACCGTGCTGTGGATCTGCTGTGCGTATTTCAATACCAGGACAGGGTCGGAGGTGAGAGTTTGTTGACCGGTTGCCTCCAGGGATCGGCCCGCACCGGACAGTCTTATCAGAGGCAACGTGTACTGGCCCTTGATGCCGCACGTGGACTGGCCGTAGTCGGGATGATCGCCGTCAATATCGGCCCTCGTGGCGGTGAGAGCCTCAGCGAGGTGTTATACCGCCTGCCCTATGGGCGTGCTTCGCTGCTGTTCGTGCTTCTCGGCGGGATTGGAATGTCCTTGCTGACACGGCGCACTCGAGAGGAAAACACGACTATCCCCTGGGCCGCGATCCTTTGGAGAGTGGTTATCCTACTTATCGTAGGCCTGGCTCTTGAAGTGCCGGACCACGGTGTCGCGGTGATTCTGCCCACTTATGCCTCCTTGATTCTGCTAGCAGCACCTCTGATCCGGGCGCCCTCGAAACTGCTGATCGTGTTCGCAGGAATCACCGCCGGTATAGGTCCCCTGATATGGATTCTGCGCCAGATGCTCCTGGGTGCAGAATTGAGTCGCGCACCTGTCACCGAGATGGACAGTTTTGCCGCGGTGCTGGACAACATGCTGCTCACCGGCCCCTATCCGCTGGTGGTGTGGAGTGCCCCGTTCCTGCTGGGCATGTGGCTAGGCCGACAGAACCTGCGCTCATCGGTGGCAAGCACACGCATGATCATCTGGGGAGCAGCAGCCACAGTCGCCGGTCGAGCCGCATCACAGATCTTGGTAGCCTTCTTCGGCGAGCCGCAGGATAACGTGGGCTGGGACCGCCTCTCCACATCAGTGGGCCACTCGCAAATGCCCTTATGGCTGATCAGCGGGATAGGAAGCGCTGTTCTTCTGCTCGGACTGCTGCTGAAAATCCAGGAGTGGAACCGGTGGTGGCTGCGTCCTTTCCTCGCTCTGGGCGTTATGGCGTTCACCGCCTACGTCGGCCATCTATTCATACTTGCAGCGGTGATCAGACCTGGTCCACAGGACCTGTTGGAGGGCGCCGTGGCCACAGCTGGCACAGTACTCGCCCTGGTCGCCTTCACATCCCTGTGGTATGCCAGCCTCGGGCGAGGACCCATGGAGATGGTGTTGCAGGTACCGCGGCTATGAGCGGAAATCGTGGAGAACGATGACCCCTGCGCGGTAAGCCATGAGGGGGTCATGGAGTTTTGATGAAGGTTCTCTGAAGAGCTCCTGGTGCAGTCATGTTCGCAGAAAAACGTCAGGTTGACTAATGTAGACACCAGAAAATCCCGCACGTGAAAGGAGCCCCTTCTATGAAGAAGGCTTCCCTGTCCACTTTGGCAGCAACGACCTTGATGGCCATTGCCCTGACCGGGTGTGGCAGCGACCCCGAAGAGCAGCAGCAGGATGACACGAACTCCGCAGAACAGACAGACGACCAGGTCTCGGACGACTTCAATGATGCCGATGTTGATTACGCGGCCGGCATGATCGTCCACCACGAGCAGGCAATCGAGATGTCTGACCTCCTACTGGCTAAGACCGATATCGACCCCGAGGTGACTGAGCTCGCCGAAGATATCAAGGAGGCCCAGGGCCCTGAAATCGAGCAGATGACTGCATGGCTTGAGGCATGGGACCAGGAGGACGCCGGTAACGGTGGCCATGAGGGGATGGACCACGGCGATATGGGCGATGATGATATGGGCCACGGGATGATGAGCGAGGAAGACCTCGCAGACTTGGAAGACGCCGAAGGCACAGACGCCTCGAGACTGTTCTTAGAGCAAATGATCATGCACCACGAGGGCGCAGTAACGATGGCCGAGCAGCACCTGGAGGATGGACAGAATCCTGAAGCCTTGGACCTCTCAGAGAATGTGATCGCCGATCAGAGTGAAGAGATCGAAGAAATGGAACAAATGCTCGAAGAACTATGAACAATGCTATAGGCCGAATCACATTCCAGTAACAAGGGGATAAGGAAGTAAAATGCCAGGTTCTGAGATGAATCGCCACCCTGCGACGCGTGACACCTCCGCCGAGGCACACGGTGACCATCACCACCACGCCGGGACAGAGAGTGTCGTGGTGGATGGTCACGACACTCACGGAGGGCATGAGAGCCATGGCGGTCGCTCTGACAACCATGATCACCCGGGTCATGGAGCCAGCACAGGTCATGGCGGCCACGCCGGTCACGGTGACCATGGTGGCTACGATGCTCACGTCGCTCAGTTCCGGCGCCTGTTCTGGGTCATGCTGGTCCTGGCTGTCCCGGTAGTGGGCTTCAATGAGATGTTTGCTGATGTCATCGGCTACGCCCTGCCCGAGACAGACTGGGTGTGGTGGATCTCTCCGCTATTGGGCACGGTGATCTACCTCTGGGGCGGATGGCCGTTTCTGACCGGTGCGGTCTCGGAGATCCGGGACCGAAAACCGGGCATGATGCTGCTGATCGGTCTGGCGATCACGGTGGCGTTCGTCGCCTCCTGGGGTGCGAGTCTGCGCATCTTGGATCACGAGCTGAACTTCTGGTGGGAGATGGCGCTGTTGCTGGTTGTCTTCCTGCTGGGCCACTGGATTGAGATGCGCTCCTTAGCGCACACCACCTCCGCGCTGGATTCGTTGGCAGCCCTGCTGCCCGATGAGGCCGAGAAGCTCGACGGGGACAACGTCGTGACAGTCGCCCCGGCCGATCTGGTCGTCGGGGATGTGGTCATCGTCCGTCCCGGTGCCGCTGCTCCAGCCGATGGCAGGATCGTCGAGGGCAGTGCCTCGATGGATGAGTCCATGGTCACCGGTGAATCCAAGACCGTCCGCCGCGAGACCGGCGAACAGGTGGTTGCCGGGACGGTTGCCACTGACTCGGGGCTGCGGGTTGAGGTGAGTGCTGTGGGTGAAGATACCGCTCTTGCTGGTATCCAAAAGCTGGTCGCTGATGCCCAGGCCTCTTCCTCACGGGCGCAGCGGATTGCCGATACTGCCGCTGGATGGCTGTTCTGGTTCGCTCTGGGGGCAGCGGCTATCACCGCGATGGTCTGGATGCTCTTGGGGCTCCCGGATTCAGCGGTAGTGCGCACGGTAACAGTGCTGGTCATCGCCTGCCCCCACGCTCTGGGGCTGGCAATTCCGCTGGTGGTCTCCATCGCTACCGAACGTGCCGCCCGCGGTGGGGTCCTGGTCAAGGACCGTCTGGCACTGGAGTCCATGCGCACCATCGATGCCGTCCTATTCGACAAGACCGGGACTCTCACCAAAGGTGAACCCACCGTCACCGGCATCGAACCAGTCAGCGACCGCACTGGTGACCAGGTGCTGGCGCTGGCGGCAGCGGCAGAGGCTGACAGTGAACACCCGCTGGCTCGCGCTATCGTCGGGGCCGCGGCCGCACGGGACCTCAATGTGCCCCGGGCAACGGACTTCTCCTCCTCACCAGCAGTCGGGGTCAAAGCCACCGTTAATACCAACGGATCCAGCACCGTGGTCGAGGTCGGCGGCCCCTATCTGCTCGACCAGCACCACGCCAAGGAACTCCCCATCGCCGATGGTTGGCGCAATGAGGGAGCCATCATCCTGCACGTGCTCGCCGACGGCAAGGTCATCGGCGCCCTGCGGCTAGCTGATGAGATCCGAGCCGAGTCCCGCGACGCCGTCAACGCGCTGCACGCTGTCGGCGCACAGGTGGTGATGATCACCGGAGACGCCCAAGCAGTCGCAGACACTGTGGCTGCAGATCTGGGTATCGACCGGGTTTTCGCCGGTGTCCGGCCCGAGGACAAGGCCGCAAAAGTCGCCGAGCTCCAGGATGAGGGCCGCAAGGTTGCCATGGTCGGCGACGGGGTCAACGACGCCCCCGCCCTGGCCCAGGCCGATGTGGGTATCGCCATCGGTGCCGGCACCGACGTAGCCATCGGCTCTGCAGGAGTCATCTTAGCCAGCTCGGACCCCCGTTCGGTGCTCTCGGTCATCGACCTCTCCAGGGCCAGCTACAGGAAGATGAAACAGAACCTGGCATGGGCAGCCGGCTACAACCTCATCGCCGTACCCCTGGCCGCAGGCGTGCTGGCACCGATCGGATTCGTACTTCCCATGAGCGTCGGTGCCATCCTCATGTCGACTTCAACCGTAGTCGTCGCGCTCAACGCCCAGCTGCTGCGCCGACTGGACCTCAGGCCCAAAGTGAGCACTGATCGCATCCTTGAACGCGCATAGCCACGGAAGATAAGACCATTACCACCGTCGCCCTCTGACCTGTGGCTGCTACCAGTCACGGATACATCAGCGACAAAAACCGCTACATGACCCACCTGCGACGCATCGAAGGCCAAGTCCGCGGCATTCACCGAATGATCGAGGCCAACACCAACTGAATCGAAATCCTCACCCAGATCGGCGGGATCACCTCCGTTCTGAACGAGGTCGCGCTCGGGCTAGCCGATGATCACATCAACCATTGCGTCACCGATGGCATCCAGGCCGGAGGAATCCACGCAGATGTAAAGACCGGCGAGACTCTCGCCGCGATCGTCAGCTTCGTGCGCTCATGACGAGGAAGGGGAACGTCATGCGCTTCCGTCTCCCGTCAGGCACTCGGCAATGTTGGTCGGATTGAACTGCTGCACGAGTAGGTGACGTTTACCCCCGTTCCTAGCATGGGCGTATGAACGAAGTGAAAGTAGCGCTGGTCACGGGCGCGAACAAGGGGATCGGTCTGGCCATCGCGCAAGGACTCGGGAAACGCGGTTTCCGTGTCGCCCTGGGTGCGCGCGATGACGGCAGGCGCGAGGCAGCCGTCGAGCTCTTGCGCGGCCAGGGAATCGACGTGTTCGGGGTTGCCCTCGACGTCACCTCCGAGGCGAGTGTCGCGGCCGCGGCCGCGACTATCGGATGCGAGGCCGGCAGGCTCGACGTCCTGGTCAACAACGCGGACATCGGTGGCAGGAGCGACGGCGGGGCGTAAGACCCGATGACGCTCGACCTGGACGTGGTCCGTCAGGTGCTGGACACGAACGTCTTCGGCGTGGTGCGGGTGACCAACGCGGTATTGCCCTTGTTGCTGCAGTCGCCAGCACCGCGGATTGTCAACGTCTCCAGCAACATGGGCTCGTTGAGCCTGCAGACCGGGCCACAGATGGCCGCCTACGCGCCGTCGAAGACGATGCTCAACAGCATGACCGCACAATACGCCCGCCGACTCGCCGACACGAAAGTGATCATCAACGCCTGCTGTCCCGGTTACGTCTCCACCGACTTCACCGGCCACGCTTCCGACCGGGCACCCGAACAGGGCGCTGCGATCGCCCTTCACCTCGTCACCCTGCCCGACGACGGCCCGCGCGGAGGATTCTTCGACGACGGTGCCATCCCCTGGTGACGCCACGCTTCTACGGGGACTGTGCATTTAACGGTGCCTCCGGCCTGACACGCCAGGGTTGTATCCGGTGGGGAAGGTGCCGTGATGAGCGCGACACTAAACCCTGATCCACCGATCGGCTCTGTGGATGTTCCTGCTGCTTGAGTAGTTGAGTAGTTGAGTAGGGAAGAGGGCGAGGGGCTGCTGGGCGCGCTGAGGCCTCCCGGCCTCGCATCCGGTCCCATCCACTGTCGCTAAGAGGTTCATGTCTTCCTCTGCTTGTTCGGGCAGGTGGTGTGGCGTTCCCCGCAAGAGTGGCTGCCGGGGGAGTAGGCTGATTGATGTGCCAACACCTCGTAGCTCGACCGAAAAAGAGGCTCCTGCACGAGGGGCACGCAGGGGACACGCCCGTTCTGCGGAGCTGCCGAAGCCCCAAGATCCAGCCCAGTTCATGCCCCAAGGCAAGAACTGGGACTTCTAAGACTCTCCGGATCCTGTAGCGAAACTGTGGGAACTCTGGCCTATATGGCGTGAGTTCCCACAGTTTCGCTACGCCTTCTTTCCCAAACTGGCATGCGCGCACCTTCCGGGTGCAAGCAGAGCGGACTGCCAGCCCTATTTTGGCTCAGTGACCCCGTCAATCTCGTGCCACAACCTGCCATAGGGCTCGGGAGGTGTTGCCCGTTGGAGGTTGCAGATGAGTTCTTCCCGGGTTTGTCCGTCAAAGGATCGATCCCATGCGGGGTGCCTGGGGCGCTGCGCCAGGACTCGCTCAGCGGGCTGTTGTCGACTGCATCGAAGCCCAGTTCGTCATATAGGCGGCTGACCAGCGTGACCGCTTCGGGGTAGTCGCTTGAGATCGTCAAAGCGACGCGGTCTCGGGCACCGGCAGGCCGGGCGAACCGAACCAGGGCCGGCAGAACATCGCTGGGGAGGCGGACTTGGGAGCGCCCATGGAACTGGATGTGGCTGAAAGCCTTCGCGAGCTTCGACGTCGGCAGTTGCTCCTGACGCAGAGCCCACGTGCCGGCGAGCCCTTCGGTGCGTCTGAGATCTCCTGGAACACTCCGCAGGCCCTGGATCACTGAAAGAACGATGAATGAATAGCCACAGAGGTGTCGATGACAATAGTGCTGTGTCTGAGAAATTGACTCGTACCAAGAGACCTGGAGTCGGCCGTATCCTGCTGGGTCTATTCGTGACCTATGTTGGTGCAGTGATCATGCTCATGCCCTGGGCGGTTTATATTCTGGGCGGCGGAAGCTGGGAAAGCTATGTGGAACAGGCGCGTATGGCGTTTGTCATTTTCCCGGTGGCTTCTCTGCTGGTCATCTACCTGGGGCTGCGGATGATCATCAAACGCATCGCGCTGCGGCGTTCCCATCGAAAGCAGGCTGAGCCGGCGTGATGGGTAGCCGTGCTGAGTTGCGGCGCCGAGCGCGGACGCGACAGCGTGCCCAGGAACGATCTGCGCAACTGCTGCACCTGGACAGCATCGATAAGGCCAGGCGGTCACAGATCCGCGCTCATTGGTGGGTGGAGCTGGCGGTTATTGCTGTTCTGTTCCTCTTGGGTGTCCTCCTCTTCTGGGCGGGGATATGCGGGGGCATACAGGTGAACTGGGACTTCAGCGAGTCTGTGGCCGGGGGCTCTCGTCTGGGTGGTCCGCTGTGGTTGCATCTACCGCTGTCCCTGGCCGTCTCGGCACTGCTGATGAGCGCCGTTCTGCAGCTGCCGAAGCACGTCCGCAGGTACCCGCCATCTGAGGTGAAGCTGAAACGGTATGCAACGCAGAAGGATCTGCGGTGACCAACCAGGAGTAGTCCTCCCTCAGGCACGGCGATCCAGCCGTGACTGCTAGATTCGAGGTATGCCAGTGAGCGCAGAACCTCGGGCTGTGGTCGTTGGCGGCGGGATTGCCGGGCTGGCTGCGGCAGCGAGTCTGCTGCGCGCGGGATGGCATACCAGGGTGATCGAACAGGCGTCGTCGTTCTCCGAAGTGGGCGCTGGACTCGGAGTCACAGCGAACGACCAGCGCGCACTGGACGCGATCGGAGCTGACGGAGCGCTGGAACGCGAGGGCCAACGGATACGACCAGCAGGCACGCAGTTCATGGACGGCTCCTGGCTGATGAAGCTGCCGTACCACGCTGCCGGAACTACCCGGATGTACGGCATGCACCGGCAGCGGCTGCACACCGCACTGCTGGATGCCGCCGCGGAGGCCGAGCTGAGCACCGGTATGCGCGTGGTGAGGATCGACCCCGGTGGCACTGACCAGCAAGCCGTGGTCCTCGTGGACACCGCGAACGGGCAACAGCGGGTGCCAGCTGATCTGGTGGTCGGCGCGGGCCATTGTCCCCGCTGCCGAACTGGTCACCGAGGAATTCGCGATGAGTTGGGGTCGGCATGCCGAGTTCGGTGCTCTGCCAGTGGGTCACGGTGAGGTGTACTGGTACGGCTACGCCAAGTATCCGCCCGGCACTGAGTTCCCCGATGAGTTGGCTGCGGTGCGTCAGCGGTTTGCAGACTGGCACGACGCCGCCCAAGCCCTGATTGCCGGCACGGAGCCGGATCATCTGATGCGGCATGACGTGTGGGTGCTAGACAAGCCGCTGAAGAGCTATGTGCGCGGTCGGATGGTGCTGATCGGCGACGCCGGACACCCAATGCTGCCCACCTTGAGGCAGGGCGCGAACTCCGCGCTGGAGGATGGGGTAACTGTGGGCCGCCTGATCCCGCCGCACACCGCAGATATCCCGGCCGCTCTGTGTGAGCTCGACAACCAACGACGCCGCCGCACCCAGCGGCTGGTCAAGCAGTCCGCGGCGATAGCCCGTATCGGTGCACACCTTGGCTCGGGCCGGAAGCAGCGGGTACGCAATGCAGCATTCGGCTGTATTCCAGCGGGCCTGGCTCAACGTTCCGGCGGAGGGTTCCTGGACTGGCAGGTCCCGGATCAGAGATGACTGCGCCCGCATCCAGCACAGCTTGACTTCACCATTTGTTCAACCTTCAGCCTGGGGGTATGACAACCCAGACACGGACCCCCAGCCCCTCACCCCAGTCCACGCGTACCCAGGTAGATTCCGCTGCCCGCCGGATCGCCGTCATCTCCTCCAGCCTCCGTGATGACCGCATGAGCCCGCCCGTGGCAGACTGGGCCCTCGCGGCCTTAGAAGCCCGGGGCGGCGTCGAACCTGACCTGATCGACCTCACCTCGATCACACTGCCCGATGACCGCCTGCTCTATCCCGGCGGCAGCCCGCGCACCGATACCACCGACCGGCTCGCAGACGCAGAGGCGTTCGTCTTCGTCACTCCCGAGTACAACCACTCCTTCCCCGCTTCCCTCAAGCGGTTCATCGACTGGCACCTCTCCGAGTGGAGCTTCAAGCCGGCTGCCATCATCGCCTATGGGGCACGCGGCGGGTACGCCTGCGTGGAACATCTGAAAGGTGTTCTGAACGAACTCGATATGGTCACAGTTGCACGGTCCATCGGGCTCCAGGCCCCCTGGGAACACCTCAACGCCCAAGGCGTCTACAGTCCCGGTGAGGGCGCCCGCGGTGCCTTGGAGAACTGCCTCGCCGAGCTGCACTGGTGGACCGAGCTGCTCAGTTGGGCACGGGCGAACCGGCCATTCCGGACCTGAGCACTGCGGATCAGTCCGGAGCGGCTCCGAAGACCCACGGTGCCAGGACCACCGACCAGCGGTCAGGGTCCTTGAAGACCAGTGCCGCACGTTCTGTCCAGTAGGGGTTCTCTGCCGGGTCTTGCCCGAACCCGAGGGGCCCATGATGGCCACCGACTCCCCGGGGCGGATTCTCAGGCTCACGGCATCGAGCGCGGTGGTGGTGCCATAGATCTTGGTCAGCTGTGTGGCGGTCACTGTTGTTGTCATGGCCTCCAGCTTGCCCGGCCAGCACCCGGCAGCGCATCGGAGCAGGGGATGAACCCCGCCTCATTCCAGAGTCGCAGTTCTGCGGGGGCCATCAGACTCAGGGAGCATGCGGACCCCCTAGCCAGCCTCCCGTTTCGGCCGTAGTCTCGAGACAGGCCTCAATTACACAGCATCGAGAGGAGAAACCTGTGACTCAGGAACACCATCTCAACGGTGCCGACTTCGTCGTCTCTCGTCTGCTGGACTGGGACGTCAGCTGCGTTTACGGCTACTCCGGCGACGGCAACAACGGACTGATCTGAGGGATACGACGTTCACAGAGCAGCGATCGTCCGCTCACCTTCGTCCAGGCGCGGCACGAGGAGTCGGCTGCGTTCATGGCAGCGGGACACGCCAAGTACTCAGGACAGGTGGGTGTGGTCACCTCGACCCAGGGCCCCGGGGCACTCCACCTGCTTAACGGTCTCTACGACGCTAAACTCGACAGCGTGCCCGTGGTGGCGCTCATCGGCCAGCAACCCACAACTACGCTGGGCTCAGGAGACCAACAGGAGGTGGACCTGCACACCATCTTCCAGGACGTGACGAGCTTCACCCTCCAGGTCTCCTCCACCGAACAGCTCCCGCTGGCCCTCGACACAGCTTTCCGCCGGGCCCTGGCCTCCTCAGGCCCCTCAGTGGTGATCATCCCGCAGGACATTCAGACAGGTGCCGCACCGGAGATTCCCCATGAGCACGGATATGTGCAGAGCACTCCACTGTGGAAGACCCCTCGCATGGACCCGGCTGCCTCCGATCTGAATGATGCCGCAGAGCTCATCGCCGCAGGGGAGAAGGTCGCCTTCCTCGTGGGCCAAGGGGCCCGCGGCTGCGGAGCCGAGATACTGGCTCTTGCCGAGAAGGTGGGCGCTGGGGTGACCACCAGCCTGTTGGGCAAACCCCACCTGGACGAAACCCACCCCCTGGTGGTCGGAACTATGGGGCACCTGGGCACCACGGCCAGCGCGCAGCTTCTCCTGAGCTGCGACACCCTGGTCATCATCGGATCCAATAACCCCTGGACCGAGTACTACCCGGTTCCTGGCTCCTGCAGGACGGTCCAGATCGACAACGACCCGGCGAAGCTCGGCAACCACTACCCGGTCGATGTCGGGATCGTAGGCGATGCCGCACTCACCGCGGAGAAGCTCACCGAACGCGTGGAGCCGCGGGGAGAGAGCCCGTGGCGGGACACGGTCCGGCGCCTGGTGGAGGAGGAGGCCAACACTGCTGCTCGTCGGGCCGGGGTGGAGATGCCCAAGGTGAACCCCGAGGCGGCCGCAGACGTGCTGAATCGCCACATCCCCGAGGACGCGATGCTGGCCATTGATGTCGGCAGCTGCGTCTATTGGTACGTGCGGCAGATGATCGCACCCCCGCGGGGCACCGCCCACCTCTCCAGCACCTTGGCCAGTATGGGCTGCTCCATCCCATACGGCATCGCGGCCAAGACCGCCTCACCGAAGCGCCCGGTCGTGGCGCTCAGCGGGGACGGGGCAGCCCAGATGCTCGGGGTCAACGAACTCATCACGCTCGGTCGCATCTGGCACGACTGGCAGGACCCACGCTTTGTGGTGGTCATCCTCAACAACGGTGATCTCGCCGAGGTCAGCTGGGAACAGCGCGAGAAGGAGAACGAGCCCCGGTTCCCTGCGAGCCAGACCCTCCCAGGGTTCGACTACGCGCAGTACGCCGAACTCAACGGGCTGATCGGCCTGACCGTGAGCAGGCCGGAGGAACTGGAAGAGACCTACCGCAGAGCATTCTCCGCAGACCGGCCGGTGGTCATCGACGTGCGCACCGACGCCGACGCTCCCGTCCTGCCGCCCCTGCCGTATGCACTGTCCAAGGCCCCCGGGATGCAGGAGGCCCTCGCAGCGGAGAGCGCCGGTGAAGGCCCGGCAGCCCTGATGCGCCGCTACCTGGAGATCGAGCAGGACCGGTACCTGCCCGTCTCTGAACTGGACTGATATGGCCAGCCAGACCCGCACTATCCAGGTTCTTGGGCTCGCCGTGATGATCGCCGTCCCGCTGCTGGTGGGCTTCCTGGGCAGCCAAGCCACCTCGGAGCATACCGACGGGTGGTACTCCGAGGCCGAGGTGGCGCCCTGGAACCCGCCCAGCTGGGTCTTCAGCCCGGTATGGACAACGTTGTACATCATGATGGGCGTGGCAGCCTGGCTGGTCTGGCGGCACCGCCATGCAGCTGCGGTCAGGACGGCCCTGGGCCTCTACCTCGCCCAACTGGTCCTCAACGGCCTCTGGACCCCGCTGTTCTTCGCCGGCTACCCGGCCTGGGGCACCGCCGCACTCTGGGGTGCCATGGCAGTCATCCTAGGGCTGATCCTGGTGCTCGCACTGACTATCCGCGCCTTCTGGCCGATCAGCCGCCTCGCAGCCGTTCTTCTGCTCCCCTATCTGGGATGGGTGGCCTATGCGGCCTCGCTCAACCTCTACATCGCCATAGCAAACTGACCCGGAGTGCCCCGGGCACAGCAGGTGAAATAGACTCAAGGATCATGCAGTCAGCGGGTGAGCTCAGAGTCTTCAGGCAGCGGGAGTCGCTTGGCGCGGTGGAGGATCTGGAGCTCGGGCTGAAACTGCTGGAGGGCACCCGGCAATACGCCGCAGACCCTGAGCACCCTGAGGCCACCCCGCCCACGCTGCGGATCTACCGCCCGCAGCCCACGGTGGCCTTCGGACAGCGGGACCGGAGACTCCCCGGCTTCGAGGCCGCCCAGCAGGCCGCACGGGAGCACGGGTTCGAACCGGTTGTCCGCCGCGCCGGGGGCCGCGCCGCCGCCTACAACTCCGGCTCATTGGTCATCGACCATATTGAACCTGACCCGGACCCCATCCGGGAGTCCCAGGCCAGATTCTCCGCCTTCGCCGAGCTGCTCACCGATGCACTCCTCACCGCCGGAGTACCCGCTCAGGTGGGCCCACTGCCGGGGGAGTACTGCTACGGAGAGCACTCAGTGCACGGGCTGGATCCACAGCAGCCGGACCGCAGAGTCAAGCTCATCGGCACCGCCCAACGCCAGATCGCCACCGGCTGGCTGTTCTCATCCTCGGTGCTGGTCAGCGAAGGCCCGCTGATCAGGCAGGTGCTCACCGAGGTGTACTCCGCCCTGGGGATCGAATGGGACCCACTGACTGCCGGCGCCGCCACCGATGTGGCCCCGGGGGTGACCCCCTGCGAGGTGGAGAACGCGGTCCTGGAGACCTATGCCCAATACTGGGATCTCAGCGGTGCCACTATAGAGGTATGACCCAGCTCACCTCCCGCCTGGCCCAGCACACCGCCGCGCTGACCGCTCACGGCCCGCGGCACCCGGTGAACCCGGCCTCGGTCAGCGCCGCCCAGGAGTACATCACCACCACCTTGGAGGGTTTCGGGTACGACGTCGCCCGCCACCAGTACGGCAGTGCCGCCCACCAGACCAACTACACAGTGCAGACCAACTACACAGGGCATCTGGCAGGCACAGATCAGCCGGTGTTGGATATCGGCGCCCACTGGGACAGCGTGCCGGACAGCCCGGGAGCCGATGACAACGCCTCCGGGGTCGCAGGTCTGCTGGAGATCGCCCGGCACCTGGCTCAGCACCCGCCGCATCACCCAGTCCGGCTCTGCTTCTTCGCCGAGGAGGAGGCGGCAGGGCTGCCCGGCAGCACCGCCCACCTCGCCGCCTCACTGGACCGCGGCGAGCAGATCCTCTCTGGGATATCCCTGGAGATGATCGCCTACACCGGAGAAACCCAGCAGCTGCCGCCCCAGGCAGAGCAGGCACTAAAGGCTGGCGGCTTTCAGGTGCCGCAGACCGGCGACTTCCTGGGCATTGTGGCCGATGAGACCGCTGCAGACTGGGTTCAGGCGCTGCTGGAGGCTGCGGAGGCTCAGGGGCTGCCCGCTGTGCCTCTGGTGGCCTCGGCCGAAGCCATCGGCAATGCCAGCCGTTCAGACCACGCCGCCTACTGGCGCCAGGGCATCCCGGGAATCATGATCACCGACACCGCGAACTTCCGGAATCCGCACTACCACCAGGCCACCGACACCCTGGAGACCCTGGACCTACTGTTCGCCGCTCAGGTGGTGGGTACTATCACCGAGCTGCTCAGAGCCCGTAGGTGAAGGCCTCGGTGAAGTTCAGCAGGATCGAGGCGAAGACCAGCAGGTAGATCACCACAATGGCCACCCACCACCAGTCACGGGCCACCCGCTTCAGTCCCGGCGGGGCAGGAATCACCCCGTGGACGATATTCCGTGCCGTGGTCACCACGAACAACGGGATCACCGCCGCCCACACGATCATGCAGTAGGGGCACAGCACCCCGATGCTGTACACCGCGGAGTACCACAGCCAGGTGATGAACCCCATGGCGAATACAACTCCGGCCTGCAATCCCAGGTAGTACCAGGCCGGCATCCGGCCCCCGGCTGCCAGCAGGCTCACCGCGACTGCAATCAGCAGCGGAAAGGCCACCACACCGATGAAAATATTAGGGAACCCGAACGTGGCAGCCTGCCAGGACTCCATGACCGCACCACAGGATACCCATGGGTTCACATCACAGGCAGTGACATATTCGGTGTCGTTCCACAGCTGGACCCGCTCATAGAGCAGCAGGAAGCTGGCGGCAGCCCCCACCGCTGCGGTGACCAGCAGCCACAGCACAAAACCGACTGGGCGCGCAAAAGACGGGACACGCCCGGCGGGCGAGGAGTCGGTGAGCAGATCGGCGCTGTCATCGGCCCTGGAATCCTGGGCCTCAACCATGGTGGACATAGCCCCATTCTACGCCCGCAGGCAAAGCTGTTCGTATTCGTATGCAACAATGAATGGATCGGAGGCGCAGACCACACCTGAGTCTCTGAGAAGGCTTTCACACGCGAGAACCAACCGGCAGGCACCCGTCGTGGACACAGAGAACAGTCCGCACGGCACAACTGACACATCAAGATGCCGCCGGTGAGAGAAACCCATCGCGCGTGACCGGTAGGAGGCTCATGCTGAGCAGAGCGCGCCGCCCCTCGGGACGGCAGCGCCCGGCAGTGAGGATCAGACCGGTGAACCGATACCGACAATGTCGCGGACTCGCCGAGTGTGGCGGTGCAGGCTGCGGCTGGAGAAGCTTTGACATCCACCACCAATGAACCTGAAGAGATCTTCAACCCCTTCTCGGCCCCGGAGCCCGGACACCCAGGGGCAGAGGCCACTGCGCAGACCGCCGCGGATCCGGCACCGGTAGAAGCCGACCCCCTGGACGTGATGTTCCAGGCCCCCGACCTCTCTAAACTTCCGCCTAAACAGTCCAAACCCGCCCCGCAGCAGGATGACGACGACGCCGAGCGGCAGAGCCCTGACTCCTCCTCGGGCACCGATGACGACTCAGACGAGGACCAGGGCTCGGGCCGGAAGAACCGGCGCAAGCGCCGCCGCGGCGGTCGCAGCCGCAATAAGTCAGGGGAGAATCAGGACGGCAATGACTCTGAGAAGTCTGCCGACCAGGACCAGGGCGAGCAGGGCCGCGGCGGATCGCAGCAGGATCAGAACCAGCAGGATCAGAACCGAGCCCAGGGCGGCGGAGGAGAAGGTGCCTCCTCTGAGAAGGACGATGACGGGCAGGTAATCCGTAAGAAGCGCCGCCGCCGCCGCGGCAACGCCGATATGGAGATTGAGGACGAGGACGGCCACACCGTCACTCGCATCCGCTCGGGCCGGGAGTCGGACTCCGGCACCGGCTCAGACAAAGTTTCCTCGGTGAAGGGCTCCACCCGCCTGGAGGCCAAACGTCAGCGCCGCCGCAACTCCCGGGACTCCGGGCGCCGCCGCGGCATCATCACTGAGGCCGAGTTCCTGGCCCGCCGCGAATCCGTTGATCGGAAGATGATCGTCCGTCAGCGCGGTGAGCGGATCCAGATCGGCGTGCTGGAGGACGGTGTGCTGGCTGAGCACTACGTCTCCCACACTACCCAGGACTCCCTGATCGGCAACGTCTACCTGGGCAAGGTGCAGAACGTGCTGCCCTCCATGGAGGCGGCCTTCGTAGACATCGGCCGCGGGCGCAACGCGGTGCTCTACGCCGGCGAGGTCGACTGGGAGGGCGCGAACATCGGCAATGCCCCCCGCAAGATCGAGAACGCGCTGAAATCCGGGGACTCCGTACTGGTGCAGGTCACCAAGGACCCAGTGGGCCATAAGGGCGCTCGGCTGACCAGCCAGGTCTCCCTGCCCGGCCGATACCTGGTGTTCGTCCCCGGCGGCTCCATGACCGGCATCTCCCGCAAGCTGCCCGATACCGAGCGGGCCCGGCTGAAGAAGATCCTCAAGGAACAGATGCCGGAGAACGCCGGGGTAATCGTGCGCACCGCGGCCGAGGGCGCCTCCGAGGAGGAGCTCACCAATGACATCAACCGGCTGCGCTCCCTCTGGGAGACCATCCAGTCCCAGACCCAGGACAAGAAGGTGCTGGCCCCCGAACTGCTCTACGCCGAACCCGACCTGACCATCAAGGTGGTCCGCGACGTGTTCAACGAGGACTTCTCCGCCATGGAGGTCCAGGGCGAGGAGACCTGGGACAATATTGAGGCTTACGTCACCTACGTAGCGCCCCACCTGCTGGACCGCTGCAAGCAGTGGGAGCCGCAGGAGGGCCAGGCTGAGGACATCTTTGCCCACCACCGGATTGACGAGCAGCTGAACAAAGCGCTGGACCGCAACGTCAAGCTGCCCTCCGGCGGCTCACTGGTCTTCGACCGCACCGAGGCGATGACCGTGGTGGACGTCAATACCGGCAAGTTCACCGGATCCGGCGGGAACCTCGAGGAGACGGTCACCAAGAACAACCTCGAAGCCGCCGAGGAGATCGTCCGCCAGCTGCGGCTGCGCGATATCGGCGGAATCATCGTCATCGACTTCATCGATATGGTCCTGGAGTCCAACCGGGACCTGGTGCTGCGCCGCATGGTGGAGTGCCTGGGCAGGGACCGCACCAAACACCAGGTGGCAGAGGTCACCAGCTTGGGCCTGGTCCAGATGACCCGCAAGCGCATGGGCACCGGGCTGCTGGAGGTCTTCTCCACCGAATGCGAGCACTGCTCCGGCCGCGGCATCATCACCCACCCCGAACCGGTGGAGAACCGCCCCTCCTACACCTCTGAGGGTGAGGTGAACACCGGCAGGAACGCCAAGAAACGCAAGAAGCGGGGCAGGAAGAACGACGACGAGGCCCACCAGCCCGATCCCAAAGAGCTCAAGAAACTCGAGAAGGCTTCCCAGGGCATGGCGAAGGTGCTGGCTGCCACCAACGGAAAGTCCGAGGAGAAGCAGGATGAAACCCCCGAGCAGCAGCGCACAGAGCGCGGCCAGGGCGGCCAGCGGCAGCGCCGGGAACGGCAGGCTCCGCCCTCTGAGAAGAAGGCTGATTCCCCCACATTGACCATCGGCGGGGAGACGGTAGAGGTCCCGCGCCGGCAGCGAAAAGATGCTCAGAAGCCCCAGAGCGGACCAGGCACCGGGGAGAAAGCCCCCAGCCTCGATGCTCTGGAGAGTGCCCTGGAGACCCGCAGCCGCAGGCGGCGCCGGGCAGCAGGCTCCGCCCAGGGCGCCTCTGGAGAGGTGACTGAAGTCAAGACCACCGCTCAGGGCACCGAGAAGACCTTTGCGTCGTCGTCATCTGCTGCCAAGCCCAAAGCCGAGCCGGCCGAGGAGCCGGTGATGCTGGGAGTCGGCGTCAGCGCCGATGAACTTGCCCGTAACAACCAATCCGAGTAGTATAGATCGCTGGCGCTGATCTGCGCCCAGAATCTTTTTTGCACATGTTCAACGAGAGAAGTGAGTCCCAAGTGGTGTACGCGATTGTCCGCGCAGGCGGCCGCCAGGAGAAGGTTTCGGTAGGAGACCTCGTGACCCTTGACCGCGTCGACGCCGAGGCAGGCAGCACCATCGAGCTGCCGGCGGTGATGCTGGTAGACGGGGAGAAGGTCACCACCTCCGCCGATGAGCTGTCCGGCGTGAAGGTCACCGCTGAGGTTCAGGAGAACCTCCGCGGAAAGAAGATCGTCATTCATAAGTTCAAGAACAAGACTGGCTACCACAAGCGCCAGGGCCACCGTTCTGAGCTGACCCGTGTGAAGGTCACCTCCATCGCCTGATCCGGCGGTAGACTTAGCCCTAGATAACATTCCTGAGAGGCAGGCAGACTAATGGCACATAAGAAAGGCGCGAGCTCGACCCGCAACGGTCGCGACTCGAATGCACAGCGGCTCGGCGTGAAGCGCTTCGGCGGTCAGACCGTCTCCGCCGGCGAGATCCTCATCCGCCAGCGCGGCACCAAGTTCCACCCCGGCACCAATGTGGGCCGCGGCGGCGACGACACCCTGTTCGCCCTGGCCGACGGTGCCGTGGAGTTCGGCTCCAAGCGCGGACGCAAGGTTGTGAACATCGTTCCAGCGGCAGTCTGAGACTGCGGCAACACACTAAATGGCCCCGCAGCGTTCGCGCTGGCGGGGCTTTTTAGTACCCACACACTGACACGGAGGTAGATCAATGGCCCATTTTGTGGACCGGGTGGTGCTGCACGCCGCCGGTGGCAACGGCGGCACTGGCTGCATCTCCGTGCACCGGGAGAAGTTCAAACCCCTCGGCGGGCCAGACGGCGGCAACGGCGGCGACGGCGGGCACGTGGATCTGGTGGTGGACCCCAACACCACCACACTGCTGGACTACCACCACCGCCCGCACCGCCGCGCCGAAAACGGGGGAGTGGGGCAGGGCAGCCTGCGGCACGGGCACAAGGGAGCCACCCTGGAGCTGCCGGTGCCCGACGGCACCGTGGTCAAGGACCGCGACGGCAATGTGCTGGCCGATCTGGTGGGCGCCGGAGCACGGGCACGCATCGCAGAAGGCGGACAGGGCGGGCTGGGCAACGCCGCCCTGGCCTCCCGAAAGCGCAAAGCCCCCGGCTTCGCCCTACTGGGCACCCCCGGCCAGGAGGCCGAGGTGGTGCTGGAGGTGAAGTCGGTAGCCGATATCGCGCTGGTCGGCTTCCCCTCCGCCGGAAAGTCCAGCCTGATCGCGGCACTCTCAGCAGCCCGGCCCAAGATTGCCGACTACCCCTTCACCACCCTGATCCCCAACCTCGGGGTGGTGGCCGCCGGAGAGACCCGGTTCACGGTGGCCGATGTGCCCGGACTCATCCCCGGCGCCGCCGAGGGCAAAGGCCTGGGCCATGAGTTCCTGCGCCATGTGGAGCGCTGCGCTGCCCTGGTGCATGTGCTGGACTGCGGCACCCTGGAGACTGACCGGGACCCGGTGGCCGATCTGGACGCCATCGAGGCTGAGCTGGCAGCCTACGCCGCAGACGGGCTGCCGCTGACCGAGCGCCCCCGGTTGGTCGCTCTGAACAAGACCGACCTGCCCGATGGCGCCGAGATGGCCGAGATGGTCCGCGGAACCTTGGAGGAGCGCGGCTTCCAGGTCTTCGAGATCTCCGCGATCTCCCGAAAAGGACTGCGCGAACTCAGCTTCGCCATGGCCGAGCTGGTATCCGAGGCCCGGGCCGCCCAGGAGGTGGCCGAGGCGCCGGTCCCAGTGACACTGCGGCCCAAGGCGATCAATGACAAGGGCTTCACCATCTCCCGTGAGGAGAAATCTGGCGAACCACTGTGGCGGGTGCGCGGGACCAAGCCCGAGCGCTGGATTCTGCAGACTGATTTCAACAACGACGAGGCCGTGGGCTACCTGGCCGACCGGCTGCAGGCTCTGGGCATCGAGGATGAACTCTTCAAACTCGGCGCCACCCCCGGGGACGCGGTGGTGATCGGCCGCGAGGAGGACGGGGTGGTCTTCGACTGGGAGCCCACTATGGCTGCCGGCGCCGAACATCTCGGCGCACGCGGCACCGACCTGCGCTTCGAGGACACCCAGCGGCCCACCCGCGCGGAGAAGAAACAGGACCAGGCCGAACGCCGAGCCGCCAAGCAGCAGGTCCGCCAGGAGATGGAAGAGCTCTACGCAGCCGATGATTCAGACGGCAGCGAGGTGGAAGTCGTCTACACCCAGCCGGGCCCCGAAGAGGGGCAGAGCCGGTGAACTGGGACATCACCGCTGCCAAACGCCTGGTCATCAAAGTCGGCTCCTCCAGCCTGACCACCCTGGACGGCGGGATCAGTGTGCAGGCGCTGAACCGGCTGGTGGATGCCTGCCAGCAGCTGCGTGCCCGCGGCACCGAGATCGTTCTGGTCTCCTCCGGGGCCATAGCCGCCGGGCTCGCCCCGCTGGGACTTGACCGCCGCCCTGCGGACCTCGCCGCCCAGCAGGCTGCCGCCGCCGTGGGCCAGGGCCAGCTGCTGGCCCACTACTCCCGGGCCTTCGCCCACCACGGCGCCCAGGTGGGCCAGGTGCTGCTGACCGTGGAAGACCTCATCCGCAGGGCCACCTATGTCAACGCCCTGCGCGCACTGGAGAAGCTGCTGGCCCTGGGAGTGGTGCCCATCATCAACGAGAACGACGCCGTGGCCACCGCTGAGATCCGCTTCGGCGATAACGACCGGCTCGCCGCGCTCACCGCCAATCTCATCCACGCGGACGGGCTGGTGCTGCTCTCCGATGTGGACGCCCTCTACGACGGCCCGCCGGCAGAAGGCGGCAGCCCGATCGCCAGGATCGAACGCACTGAGGACCTCAGCGGAGTCACCCTGGGCCCGCGCGGCCGGGCGGGCATCGGCACCGGCGGGATGGTCACCAAAGTGGAGGCCGCCAATATCGTCACCGCCCACGGCATCCCGGCCCGACTGACCTCAGCAGCGCAGGCCGCAGCATTGTTTGACGGCGCCGAAGTCGGCACCCTCTTCCTACCCCGCGGCAAGCGCCGCGGTGCTCGCTCGGCCTGGTTGGCCCACCTGGCGCACACCAAGGGCAGCATCACCATCGACACCGGGGCGGTGGAAGCGGTGATCGGCGCCCGCCGATCCCTGCTGGCTGCGGGCATCACTGAGGTCACTGGCAGCTTCGAAGCCGGCGACGTCGTCGATATCACCAGCGGCACCGGCACCGTGCACGCCCGGGGGCTGAGCTCCTTCTCCGCCGAGGAGGTGCGCAGGATGCGTGGAAAGAAGACCGCACAGCTGGGGGAGGAACTCGGCGAGGACTACCAGCGCCCGGTGGTCCATACTGATGACATGGCACGACTGGAGGCAACGCGATGACTATTGCAGAGATCAGCACCCGCGCCCGGCAGGCCGCAGGCCCGCTGGGCCGAGCCGACCGCCGGCATAAGGACCGCGCCCTGCAGGCCGTGGCCGATCGTCTGCGCGAATCCGCAGGTTCCCTGATCACCGCCAATGAGCAGGACCTGGTCCGGGCCCGGGAGAACGGAGTATCCACCTCGCTGCAGGACCGGCTGCGGCTGGACGCCGGGCGGATCGAGGCACTGGCGGCAGCGGTTGAGGAGATCATCGGCTTGGCCGACCCAGTGGGCCGAGTCGTACAGGGCCGCACCCTGCCCAACGGGCTGCGGCTGACCCAGGTGGCGGTGCCCCTGGGCGTGATCGGGGTCATCTATGAGGCCCGGCCCAATGTCACCGTGGATATCGCCGCCCTGGCTCTGAAGTCCGGCAACGCCGCAGTGCTGCGCGGCGGATCTGCGGCGCAGTCCACCAATGAACTGCTGATCAGCGTGATCCGCAACGCCCTGCGGGACTCGGGGCTTCCGGTGGACGCCGTGCAGACCATCGACCCCTACGGCCGTGAGGGCGCCACCGAGCTGATGACCACTCGCGGCAGCGTCGATGTGCTCATCCCACGCGGCGGGCGGGAGCTGATCCAGCATGTGGTCAACAGCGCCCGGGTCCCCGTGATCGAGACCGGTGAGGGCAATGTGCACATCTACGTGGACGCCACAGCCGACCCGCAGCTGGCCCGCCGAATAGTGCACAATGCCAAGACCTCCCGGCCCAGCGTGTGCAACGCAGCCGAGACGGTCCTCTTCCACGCCGAGGCCGGGCGGGCCGCCAAGGAGGTGTTGGCAGAACTGTCCAAGGGCGGCGTCGTGCTTCATGTTGATCCGCGCGCCCAGCAGTGGCTGCCGGCAGAGACCGGCCGCGTTGATGAGGTCACCGAGGTGCACTACGGCACCGAGTTCCACGATCTGGAGATCGCAGTGGGCGTGGTGGACTCCATCGATGAGGCCATTGCCCACATCAGCCGGCACAGCACCGGGCACACTGAGGCCATCGTCACTGATTCGGTGGCCAGCGCGGAGAAGTTCATCGCAGAGGTTGATGCCGCAGCGGTCATCGTCAACGCATCCACCCGGTTCACCGACGGCGGGCAGTTTGGTCTCGGGGCCGAGGTGGGGATCTCCACCCAGAAGATGCATGCCCGCGGACCGATGGGCATGGCGGAGCTGACCACCACCAAGTGGATCGTCCGTGGTGAGGGCCAGATCCGCTGAGGGCGCCTTCGCACCTGAAGTCACGTTTACTAGTAGACTTGCCGGGAGAAACTGTCACTTCGTCCTGAGGGAGAGGTATGAACCTGCCTGTTCTGGCACTGCTCGCCGCGGGTCCCACCCCCACGGAGCTGCCGTTCCCAGCCTGGGTCTACGGCGCCGTTATGTTCGCATTGCTGATGCTGAGCCTGCTGATCACCCTGGGGTTCGCTTCCAAGGGCAAGGAACTCCCTGCCGACCCGCAGAGCCACCACTGACTTGACTCCTCCCTTCAGCACCCTCGCCTCAGCCGGGGCGGACGGCCGCAGGCGCCGCATCGGCATTATGGGCGGGACCTTTGACCCCATTCACCACGGACACTTGGTGGCCGCCTCTGAGGTGGCTGCGGAGTTCAGCCTGGATGAAGTGGTCTTTGTGCCCACGGGTCAGCCCTGGCAGAAGGAAGGGCGGGAGGTCAGCCCCGCTGAGCACCGGTACCTGCTCACGGTGATCGCCACCGCCTCCAACCCGCGGTTCTCGGTCTCCCGGGTGGATATCGACCGTGGCGGGATCACCTACACCATCGACACACTGCGGGACTTCCGCGCGATGTACCCGCAGGCGGATCTGTTCTTCATCACCGGGGCAGATGCCATGGCTCAGATCATGTCCTGGAAGAACGTGGAGGAACTCTGGGAGCTGGCTCACTTCGTGTCAGTCACCCGGCCGGGATACCGCAGTGAGGACTTCGGCCTGACGGAGAACATCAGTCTGATGGAGATCCCCGCGATGGCCATCAGCTCCACGGATCTGCGTGCCCGGGGCAAGGCGGGCAAACCGGTCTGGTACCTGGTGCCCGACGGAGTGGTCCAGTACATCACCAAACACCAGCTCTATCAGGCCGATTCGCATACCATGGAGCAGAACCACCAGGAGGCTTCCTCATGAGCGCAGACACCACTGAGCAGAACAGGGGTGGCGGAGATGATCTCCGTGCCCGGTATCTGCCTGTCTCGCGCAAAGAGCTGCGCCGCCGCCGCGAGGCTGAACTGGTGGGCCAGCGTGAGCCTGAGGCTGAGGCCGGGGCCGTCCAGGCGGGGCAGGACTCTGCTGATACCACCCCGGAGCAGGAAGCATCCGCTGACCACGCTGCTGAGATAGCCGGCCGCGCCCTGGCAGACACCGAGGCCGCTGAGGGTGATGTTCGTCCTGAGCAGCCTGAGCAGCCTGAGCAGCCTGAGCCGGACGAGCTGGAGGAGCTGGGCGAGCCGGAGGCAGAGCCTGCGGGTGAGACCGAGGCGGATCCCGGGGAACCAGCCGAGGACGACGCCACAGCAGAGGACGACGCCGAGGTTGAGGACTCGGAGCCCGCAGATGAGTCCCAGTCCAGCGAGTCTGCCGAGGAGCCTGAGCCTCAGGATGTGGCTGTGGCGGAGGATCGCCCGGAGATCCCGGCCGAGGCTCCGGCAGTGAGACTGCCCGAGCCGCCCCGCCCGGCGGAGGAGCCTGCCCGTCCTGAGGAGGAGATCGCTGATGCCGAGGCGGAGGACCCGGATGATCTGCCGGGATCGCGCCGGGCGCGCAGGCTGCTGCGGGAGACCCAGTCCATCCCGCCGCTGAGCCCCGAGCTGCTGGCTGAGCTGGACGCCACCAACGCCGAAGTCGCCAAGAACGACGACCCCAACCGGGTGGACCCCGATCTGCTGAAGAAGCAGCAGGCACTGGCTGCCAAGGCGATGCAGGCCAATCAGGAGCGGATGCGCCGGGAGCATGCGGAGAAGGAGAAAGAGCGCCGCCGCAAGCTGCGTGAGCGCCCCGAGTCCCAGGTGCTCACCGAGCGGATGGTACGTGACTCGCTGGACCAGGACCCTGAAGAGATGCAGTATGCCACCGGACAGATCGAGCCGGTGCACGCCCAAGGGGCCCATGGCCTGGACCTGAACAAAATGATCGATGCCACCGCCCGGCAGGCGGACCGCCAGAATGTGCTGGTGTGGCTCGTGGTGATCCTGGCGCTGTTGCTGGTGGCCGCCATTGCTGCTGTTGTCTACTTTATGGTGCTCTGATTTTGATGACCGTACCTGAACCTGTGATTGCTGAGCTGCGGACCGCAGCAGCTGCTGCCGCCGATAAGCTGGCCACCAATATTGTGAGTTACGACGTGGGGGAACGGCTGGGCATCACCGATGCCTTTCTGGTCTGCTCCGCGCCCTCCGAACGGCAGATCGGGGCGATCTGCGAGGAGATCGAGCACCAGCTCAAGGAGCAGCACAACTCAGCTCCCGCCCGCCGCGAAGGCAAGGACTCAGGCACCTGGGTGCTGCTGGACTACGGGCATATGGTGATCCATGTCCAGCATGAGCAGGAGCGCGCCGTCTACGGTCTGGACCGTCTCTACGCGGATGTCCCCAAGATCGATATGGATTTGCCGGAGGGCCCCTCAACGGTGTAAAGTATAGGGGTTGCCAACGCGGGATTCCGGGTTCGGCAGCGCAACACAATATGGGGCATTGGCGCAGCTGGTAGCGCACTTGCATGGCATGCAAGGGGTCATCGGTTCGAGTCCGATATGCTCCACGTAACTTGAGAAGTTCGAAACATGCCCCGCCTGTGTGCGGGGCATGTTTGCGTCTGGCCCCGGGTCAGTCGTGGTCCCACTGCTGGTGGCGTGTGTGAGGACTGTGGCTGCTGGTTCTGCTGGCACTGTGGTGGTGGTTTCGTCTTCGTTGATGATGATCTTGGTGAACAGTGCTCGGTTGAGCATCCGGCGTTCTGCTGGTTCTGCTTTGTTGTAGAGGTCGGCTAGGTCGGTGAGTAGTTCAGTGATCTGGTCTAGGCCTTTCCTGGCGTCGCTGTAGGTCGTAGATAGCGCATCGAGTCGGTTGTTGATCGCTTCGAGGTTGGTGCGTATCCGCTCTTGCTCTGTTTTGAGCAGGTCCAGGGGGATCGCATCGGCGTAGTGGGCCTGGATGAGTTTCAGCCGCTCTGCTTCTAGCTTGTCTCGTTGGCTGGTGAGTAGGTGGCGTTCGTCTTGGCTGGAGGCTTCGAGCTGGTCGAAGACCTCGTGCAGTACGTCTTTGACCCGTCGGGCCTGTTCCGGGGTGAGGCTGTGGCGGGTGTAGTCGCGCTCGATCTGCTGCTCGACTCGTTGGGTGAGGATCGCAGACCGGGTGCACCGGGTGGTTTTGCGGCGTCGTCCGGCGCAGGTGAAGTATTCGTATTGGTCGCCGTTGCGTCCGGTGGGACGTTCAAGCATCAGCTTGGCCCCGCAGGAGCAGTAGACCGTTCCTTTCAGGTAGTGGTCGTGTTTCTGTGCTCTGTCACCGACTTGGTTCTTCGCGTTCAGAGTGGCCTGGACCCGGTTCCAGGTCTGCTCATCGACCAGCGCAGTGTGACTGCCCTGGTAGGTGATGCCTTGGAAGGTGACGATGCCCTTGTAGTAGGGGTTGGTGAGCACACTGTGTAGCCCCGTGGTGTTCAGCGGCTTCGCTGGGTATTGCGGGGTGGGCCGAGTGCTCAGCCCGCGAGCTTGGAGTTCTTTGGCCAGGGAGGAAAGGGACCAGTCCCCGCTGGCGTAGGCGGTGAAGGCGAACCGGATCAGTTCAGCACGGTCAGGGTCAGTCTGGATTTCGCGGACTTCTCGGCCTTTGGCATCGACGGTGCGCACATTCAGGTAGCCGATGGGGGCTTTGGTGGGGGTGCCTCCCATGCTGGCTTTCTGGATCATGCCTTTGGTGACCTCTTGGGCCAGGTTCAGGGAGTAGAACTCGGCCATCGAGGCCAGGATGCCGTGCATGAGCATCCCCGAGGGGGACTCGTCAATGTTCTCGGTAACCGAGACCAGAGTGATGTTGGAGCCTCGTAGGGTGGCGTGAATGATCGCGTCATCGAGCCTGTTGCGGGCCAGCCGATCGACTTTGTTGATGATGCAGTACCGCACCGGGTGGGTAGCGATGTAGTCGAGCATGTTCTGCAGCGCCTTACGGCGAGCAGTCTTGGCTGACTCACCGGGTTCGATGAACTCAGCGACGATGGATGCCCCGAGTTGATCGGCTTTGCGTTGAGCAGCCTCGCGCTGGGCGGGGATGGAGAGACCTTCTTCCAGACCATTGCGGGTGGCCTGGTCTTTGGTGGAGACCCGAAGGTAGGCGATTGCTGGTGCCGTACCGTCGGGGAACTCGGAACCGGTTCGGTTCCGGTTCTTCGTGGGTGTGGTGGTGGCCAGTGCGCGCAGCTGGACCAGGTCGATACCATCGGGCAGGTTCAGAGGTGACATGAGGTGACCGCCTTTGGGGGCTCCCTAGCACGGGGCTAGGGGTCAGGGCGCCGGATGGCGGTCACGTCAGAAAGATAGAGAGCAGAACACCCCATCAGAGCGGGGCTTAGGGTTTGGTGCCACCAACGCCGGGGTGTGCACGGGTGTTGGTGCGCTTGATTCTACCTGGAGCTGGTGAGCAGTTCACGTAGCCGCTGACCGGCTTGGCCGGCTGGTTCTTCATGGCTGGTGCGCAGGGCCAGCCGGATCAGTACCTCGGCGATCTTCTCCGCGTCGGGCTGGTCGCGGTGTTCATAGCGCAGGTCGAAGGCCCGGTCAGCCTCGGCCCGTGCGGTCTTACGCGTGTAGGAGCGTGGCATGAGAATCACGCCTCAGCCCTGCTCGTCGAGGCGGCGGAAGAACTCGTCTTCGGCTCGTTGGCGCTGTCTGACCTCGGCACGTACGAAGTCTACGAACTCGTTTTCGCGGTCTTCGATGGTGAGGTCTTCTACCGGTGGGGCGGGGTCTTCTCCGGGCCAGGAGGTCTGCCGGGTGGGCCGGTCCCTATCTAGCCGGGTGCCCGAGGCTGCGACCCACTCGCGCAGCCGGGCTCTGGCGTCTGCGAAGTCCCGGTGCCACCCAATCGGCGCTGAGGCGTTCTGTTCGGGGTCATAAGCTCCCAGCCAGTGCAGGTGCAGGGCGGAGAGCTCCCACACCAGTTCCGGGTGGTGGTGCCAGAACGGCGGGATCACACTGGCCGGTAATCCGTAGGTCCGCCGTAGCCAGTGGACCCATTTGTTCAGTTCCAGCCATTCGGCCTCCAGGTCATCGGCGGAGAGCAGATTCCAGTTGATCGGGTGCGGTGGCTGCGGAACATCGGCAGCCATATCCGGCTCATAGGCAGGGTCCAGGTCCGGGTCCTCGTAGTCTTCGGGTTCCGGTGCCGGTCCGTGTGGTGTCTGTTCACTCATGATGGTCACTTCCCGCTGGACTTAGAGGCTGATGCTGGGCGAGTCGGCCTGCTGGGGCTGCCGCTGGGGTGGCTCGAACCCTGCGGCGTCGCGTTCAACACTGCGGCGGGGTGAGCGGTCTACCTCGTAGCGGGTCCGGGCGGTGTCATGGCCGATTTTCTTGGCCACGAACTCTTCGCCGTTGATCTGTTCCCCGTTGCGCTCATAGCTGTAGTCGTGGCTGTAACCCTCGGCCACGAAGTTGTCACCCTTAGAGAAGCGCTCATAGGCCCGTTCGGCGGTGGCCCGATAGAGGACGAGGTTGCCGAAATCGGGTTCAACCTTCATAAACGCCCCATCCTCCTGGCGGAGAAACTTCTCCTGGCCGAAGCGGGCGTAGAACCGGGCTTCGCCTTTCTCGGTGTAGGTCAGTTTCGGGTCGGTGGCGATGAACCCGGAGAGAGATTCCTGCGTGCGGATAGCCATGAGCCTGCTCCTTTATCTGTCACGGCCACCGCTGTTGTGTAGGTGGCCTCTGCCAGACAGGTGCACCCCCACACCCGAGACACAGCCCTCGACGGATTAGGTGCCCGAGTGGCGTTGAAGCATGGCTTCGATCTGCTCCCGGTCGGCCTTCAACTCAGCGGCCTCGGGTCGTTCGGTCCAGCGGCGCAGGTCAGTGATGATCGGCGGTGCAGTCCGCAGCAGCGTGACCCCCGTGCCGAAGGGCAGAGTCCTAATCCGATCTGGTGGCAGCACCGAGACCCGACGAACAGATCGCTGGTTCGAGCGTGTGCCGTGATCCCCGACGGTGGTCGAATCGGTGTACTCGTCACGTTCCCCAATGAGGGTGGAGAGGTCTTGGAGGTCCCGGGAGTTCGAGGCCCCACCGAGAATGATCTTGACGATCGCGGCATCCCAGATCGCCCCGGCCTGGTTCTCAGACCATTTCTCCCGCGCCTGCGCCAACGACTGAAGCACCGGCAGGGTCGTGATCCCGGTGCCCCCACCTTCGGCCATCAACGTCGGCAGCGACGGTAGGGGTGCGAGGTTGCCGATCTCATCCAGCGCCAACAACATCGGCGGGTCGAGCCGCGCGCCGGGTGACCGGGCGGCCATACGCCGGGCGGTCTCAACCAGGTCTTCGACGAACGCGGCGACCAGAGAGGCTGAGGCCCCGGCGCCTGCGCCGGTGGCCAGCAGGAACAGGCTGCCTCGGTCCTGGATGAACTGCTCTGGGTCGAAGTCCTCCCCAGCCCTGGGTGAGACCGCATCCAACACCCGAGGATCAGCCAGAGCCGACAAAGCGAGGGAGACGCCCTGCCAGATGGAATCCCGGGTCTTCGGGTCAGCTTCCAGTATCGAGGCCAGTGAGTCATCCCATCCGGTCGCCGCCCGCGGGGTGCTGGCCAGAATGGTCACCGCCTCGGCGGCAGCTGAGGGGTCCAGAGTCCAGCGGAACAACTCAGCCGGTGACCGATGATCCAACGCAGCCGCATGGAGCAGCGATTGGAGGGCGGTGCGGGTTTTGCCTTCCCAGAACCCGCCGGACTCGACCCCGCCGGCAGACATGCCAGTCGCTGAAGCCAGGCCGGTAGCTCGGATCATCGCCGTCAGCGGGTCCTCACACCCCCGGATGGGCGACCAGCGCATCCCTGCGGGGATTCCTTCGGCTAAGTGTTGGGGGTCGAAGACGGCCACCGGGCCGATCTTCTCCCTCGCCCGCAACGTAGCGGTGAGGTTATCCGGCCGTGTAGATGTCGTCACTACTGCCCCGGGTGCATCCAGGATCGCGTTGATGACCACATGCAGGCCCTTACCGGATCGGGGTGGGCCGATCAGCAGGATCGAGTCCTCCACCGAGGCCCACACCTGCTTGCCCGCAGAGGTCCCCAGCAGGTAGCCCACATCCTCGGCCCGCGGCTTCACCAGAGAAGGCCGCAGCGTCTCAGCCCGGCGTAACAGGGCTTTGGAGGTGGCGACTTTGGCGATGTCGGCACTGGTGGCGGTGCCTGCCAGTCGATGCGGATCGGCTTGTTTCTGTTGGCCCCAGCGGCGCACCCGCACCCACACCAAGGCACAGGCCCCGGCCAGCCCGGCGAGCATCACCCCACTGGTCATCCAGTAGGCCACCGGATGCAACCCCTCCGCTGCTAGCGCGGTGGCAGGCTCACCAGGGCTGAACAGAACCCCGAGCCCGGCAGCCGGACCAGCCTCCGGCAGTGATGCGCCGGTGACCCAAGCGGCGACAGTGCCAGCGGCACGCAGGATCACCGCAACGCCCGCGATGACCATGAGCAGGATGATCAGGGCGTTGGTGACCTCATCACCCATCCCCCCGGCTTGCCGAGACCCCGGAGTGATACCCCGGGTCATGGCAGCCGCCTCACCAGCGTGGTCCCCGAGGACCGACCAAAGACCAGCACCTCAGCACCGGCACGCAGAGTGGCCTTCTGCCGCCGGGGCAGACGGGCCTCGACCTCCCCGTCCTCATTGGCGGTGGTGTCGGTGATCACCGCAGCGATCGCCACGTCCTCACCGGGCAGGAACCCTTCACCCGAGACCGTGACCGCAGCCTGCTTCCCGCTTGGCTTAGACCGTGCCGACTCTGACGGTTCCTGCTCGGGGGCCGACTCGGCCTGGGTGCGGGGGCGGGCGCGGATAATGTCAGTAAAAGTGGACCCGTCGGTTTCGTGGACCTCGATCCGCACCGTCCGAGTCCGGTCCTCAGTGACCGCATCCAGCACCTCACCGAACCGGGCACGAGACCATGCCCCGTCTTCGGGTGCGGGGAAGTCCTCGCCATCCACGGTGACCGCCAGAGTCCCAGTCGGGTCAGTGACAGTGATGACCACATGAGGCAGCACCGCCGGAACATCAAGCTCCTGTTCTGAGGGCTTAGTCTTCTTCGCTCGGCGGGAGGGGTGTCTGGTGTTGTCGTGGCTCATGCCCACCAGGTGCACCGTGCGATCCAAGTGCCGCCGCGTCAGATGTCACCCGAGTTCAGGGCAGCTCGGGGCCTTCCACGCGCAGGTGCCGGCCAGGCTGTGGCGGGGCGGTGTGGGTGAAGAACCCTTCACGCAGCTTCGTGGCCCGCACTGTGGCGGCCCACTTCTGTGCATAGCCCAGGAGCTGGTGCACGGAGTTCGACGGTACGACACCCTGGTGTGTGGTCACCCAAGGGTGAGACCCGTCTGAATGGCGTTGCCGGGTTTGGGCTTTCCAGGTCCAGGAGGCTGGTAGTCGGTCGGGGTCTGACCAGTCGGTGTCGATGTAGCGTTCCTCGATCGCGAACCGCCGGTCCGTGCGCCCGTGGGGGTAGAGGACGTAGTGGCCGGCTCCGAAGGTCTCGGGGTCTTCCTCCGCCATGGTGATGTGTCGGGCATAGTCCTGGGCTAGCTGTTCCAACCCGTGGGTGAGGATGTCCATGTTCCGGGTGAGCCGCTGACGGTGTTCATCGACCATGACGGGTCGCTTTCAGCTATGCACCGCCGGTCATGCGGCGTGTGGTGTCGAAGGCGGCGAGTTCGTCGGGGTGGAGCTGGTGTTGGACGACGAAGGAGCGATCCTTGATCCGCCAGAGCCCCTGTCCGACCCCGAGGGTGGGGAGCAGTTTCTGTTCGGTGCCGGTCAGCCCCAGGGTCTGGGCGGTGGTGCCGAGTTGGTCGGATTCTTGCCGGTAGACGATTCGGGTCTCCGCATTCGCCAGCAGACTGTTCGCTAGGGAGCGCATGGCGGAGCCGGCGTCGCCGACGTTGTCCAGGTCAGTGAGCTTATGGAAGACCAGCAGGTTGGCGATGCCGTAGTGGCGGGCCAGTCGCCAGTGGGCATCCATACGCCGCAACAGTGCCGGGTGGGACATCAGTCGCCAGGCCTCGTCGTAGACCACCCAGCGTTGGCCTCCGTTGGGGTCTAGTAGGGCTGATTCCATCCACGCTGAGGCACAGGTCATCAACACCGAGATCAGCGTGCTGTTTTCGGTGACTCGGGAGAGGTCGAGGCTGATCATCGGCAGGGAGGGGTCGAACTCGACGGTGGAGGGTCCGTCGAAGAGACCTCCGAGGTCACCGGCGACCAGGCGTCGCATGGCGTGTCCGACCAGTCTGCCGTCTTCGGCGAGGCGGCCGGTGGGGTCATCGGAGGGGTCGAGGATGCGGTCTACGACCATGGGCAGGATCGGCACGGAGTTCTCTGCCACGGTCTGGGTCAGGGCCAGGTCGATGGCGGTGTGCTCCAACGGAGTCAGCCCCCGAGCCAGCACGGTCTCTGCCAACGCGCCGAGCAGGCTACGACGACGCGAGGCCACCGTGGTCGCCCACTCTGCGTCTGACAGGCCGCTGGGACGGTGGCCTTCATCCAGGGGGTTGAGCCGGTTGGCCAATCCTGCCCCCAGGGCGATGGCCCTGCCGCCCACTGCTTCAGCCACAGGGGTGTGTTCCCCTTTCGGGTCGCCGGGGACGTAGACCCTGCGCCCGAAGGGCAGGCTTCGGGTGTAGAGGGATTTGGCGAGGCTAGATTTGCCGGAGCCGACGATCCCGGCGAGCACGATGTTGGGGGCGGTGATGATCCCGCGTTGGTAGAGCACCCAGGGGTCATAGACGAAGCTGGCCCCCGAGTAGAGGTCCTGGCCGATGAACATCCCATCAGCCCCCAAGCCTCCTTCGGCGAGGAAGGGGTATGCCCCGCCCAGGCTGGCGCTGGTGTCCTGATGACGCGGCAACCGAAACCGGTCCGGATTCCGTAGTGCCGCGGGTCCGGGTTCACCGGCGGCGGGCAGGTACTGCCGTGCCCTGCGTTCAGCGCGCTCGGCCTCAGCTTTCTGCCGGAGGGCGTTTTTCTCGGCCTGGCGCTGCTGGGCGCGGAGCCGGGCTGCAGCTTCCCGGCGCTGTTTGCGTAGGCGACGACGCTCAGCAGCTGGGGCGACCAGCACTGAGGTATGCAGTCTCTCCTGGTCGGGGTCCGGGCTCATCGAGACAGCCCCCGAGGGGTGCTGGTGCTGGTGGGGCGGTTCTGGCTGGCGTACCAGTCCCGCTGAGCCTGGGCCTCCCATTGTTTCGTTGTAGCCCCAAGCCGCCCACCAGTGTCCTGACTGGTGGCTCGACGTGTTCCTGCGCTGCTGGCGTAGGCGGCTTCTGCCGCCCCACCCATCACCGGTGAGCCTCCCGGTTCGGCGAGGCTGCGCCCGCCCGCCTGGGCGTAGGAGAGCCCGTTGCGGCGTAGGGAGGGTTCGGCGGGCAGGGGGTCTTCAGGGGCGGGGATGGTTCGGTAGAGGGCGACGTGGCCCATCTGCTGGTTATAGGAGATGGTGTAGTCACCCTCGGTGATCAGCTTGTCCCCATCAGCAGCCGGGGGCTGGTCGTAGACATAGCCGTTCTCCATCGCCGCATCCGTGGTTTCTTGGCCGGTATCCCACTGGGCAAGGTGGCTGATCCCGGCTTGGGCTCCGTCCTCATCAATGCGGTCCAGCACCCCATCGGCCTGACCCCGGTCAAGGAAGACCACATTGACCCACCGCCGGGCCATCTCCTGGGCGACGGGGGCATGTTCTGTTTGGGGGTGCCAGGCGATGCGCCCCGAATGCTGGGACGCCGTATCCAGCCGGTCGTGGACTTGATCGAGCAGGGTGCCGGCGTGGTGGAGCTCATCAGCAGCGGCCAGCGCGGCGTGTGCCCCGTTGAGGTGGTTGCCCTCATCGTCGTGAGCCAGGCCCCGGTGGTGCAAGTGGGCTTCGGAGAGCTGGTCAAGGACCTGACGGAGGGAACGGACTCCGCTGAGCAGTTCCCCAATCGCCGTATACGTCACCGACGGGTCTTCGAAACTGCGGGTGGCATGCGCCAAACCGCGCAGAGCCTGGGAAGCTTCCTCCGCATCGGCATGGGGGTCGTAGAACGTGGCCATCTCGGGTCTCCTTGATCAACGGCTGGGTCGTTGACCAGGTGCGCCCTCCACTCCGTGAAGGAGGACGATTAGACGTAGAACAGGTGTTCGGCCTCCGGGTGCGTCCAAACGACGTCAAGATCTGGCGTCTCTACCAGGGCCTGTAGCGCCCGGTCGCTGGCGGCAATGCCGGCCCAGTGAGGATCGACATCTGAGGTCAGGCACCAGGATCGGTCAGCAGGCCATACAAATCCGGGCAGAGGAGTAGCCTCTTTTACATGTTCTGGTGAGAGTTCTGTGATCAGCTCGGTCAGGGGTGCCCGGCCCAGGTGGTACTCACGCTCACCGGTAGGGAGCGACACTTTCGTCAGGGACTCAGCATGCTTCCTGGTCCATGCGTCGTCGCCCCAGCCGTCCCAGACGAGCAGGTAGCACTGAACCGGGGTGTCAGTATGACCAGCCAGTGTCCGTAGGGCCAGGGCGAGCTGATGGTCCTCATTGAGGTGATCAGCAGGCAGAGAGACTGAACTCTCCGGCTGATACGGGTAAGTGGGATCTGGGATGAATCTCAAGCGACCATAAGCCGGATACCCCGGCGGACCCAGGGTCACAAGATTCCACCAGTGCAGATCGGCATGAAGAATCCAGTCAGCTACAGAGCCTTCAGCAGGCTCAATACGCATGGCCGCTCCCGTCCCGCCCTCGATAGCAGATGCACTGTTCAGATGCCGTGGAAAGCATGATCAATCCTATCGTCCTGCCACTCGGAACGGACCTGTCACGCATTGGTGCCAGGGGGATGCTGCCCTCACTAGATCCTCCTGCACAGTGGCAGGGCGGCGGCGGTGAAGGCGGCTGCTTGTTGGCCCACGAGTTGGCGGGTTTCGCAGGAGGCTTGGATGGCTGCTTGTTCGATGGCTGCGATGTTGGCGTCGAGTTCTTCCACGGTCGATGCAGTGATGGACAGCAGTCCGGTGTAGCGGAGGACGCCGTGGCCTGCGGTGAGGTCGGCTTCTTGTTGGAGGACGTCGTCGAACTCTGCGGTGTGGGCGGCGTCTTCGATCTGGCCGATTTTGGCCCGTTGGGCTTGGTCGCTGATGTGCTCGACTTTCTTCTTGCGGATGTCGCGTGCTGCTTGGTCGGAGCGCATCGGCGTACACAACAACGAGAAAGAACGCTGGATGCCGGTGGAAAGCAGCACCGGTGAGAGGAATCCGGGGTGGACCATAGACCGGGGCCACTCCGATACCCAGAGCACTGCGTGGTGGGCTGAGTCGGTGCGTAGCCGGGACCAGGTCTCGTTGACTGCCACTGGTCCGGCGGTGGCTAGGCTCTGGCCCAGTTCGCCGTGGCGTTGGAGGACCGGTGCGATGGCGGGGTCGTAGGCCGAGCGGAGGATCACCGCGATCTCACCGGGGGTCAGCCACCCGGATGGGGTGAGGTCGGCGGTGCGCAGCGCGGTGGTCAGGGTGTTCATTTCTTGGCGGAGGACACCTGCTGCCCCTCGGATGCCGCCTCCGGCGGTGCGTATTTGCCGGGCGGCGGCCTTCATGTCCAGGGAGAGGCTGATGGTGGTGGCGTGGCGTTCCCCGGCCGGACCAGCACGGTCAATCAGTTCGGCGTAGGTCTCAGCGGCCCAGGACCCATCGTCAGTGCCGTGTTTGGCCCACCACTCGGCTAACCCGGTACCGGAGTCGGGCAGGGTGCGTTCTAAGACTTGGAGGGTGGCGACCCGGCCGGAGCGGCAGACCGTGGCCAACACTCGGCCCCAGGCGGTGACCCGGCGTTGCTGCTCAGCAGGGTCCAGCAGCACGAAGGCTGGGTGGGAGACCTCGGTGACTACGGTCAGGGTGTTGGCGGTGGGGTCGTGGATCATTCCAGCCCCGGTCTCGGGGTCGGTGTATTCCCGCAGCCGGGCCATATCCCCCGGCAGAGCGAGGGTGCCTTCGGGCCGGGGCGTGGTGATGCGGCGTCGGTAGAGCAACTGTCCGCCGGTGGTTCGCCAGACCCACCAGAAGCAGACCGGCAGCCACTCCACCACCGGGCGTCCGGCAACCGGTATCCAGGTCAGTGCAGCGGCGAGGACCCAGATGGGTGCGGTGTAGGCCAGCAGGATGCCGCCGCCGGCGTAGAGGGCACCCACCAGGGACAGTCCACCGATGCCGAGGGTGATCAGCTGGGTCAGGGAGAGGCCGAGCAGGATGCCGCGGCGGGTCAGCCGGGAGAACTTCACCGGCACCAACTCCACCGACGAACTGCTGTTGGAAGTTTCTGTGGGCATGGCGTCTCACTCCTTCCTTCCCTTGGTGTGCACATCGGCGGTGGGGTCCTGCGGCTGCGGCGGATCAGCCTGCGACGCTCGTGGAGCTGGGGCACGCGGTGGTGGAGGATCAGCGGGTTGGCGTGGCGTCCGGGGCTCGGGCTGGCCCGGTGCCCCAGGTCGGTCGCTCTGAGGTCCCTGCGCAGAGGGGTTGCCGCCAGGTGATAAGGGCTGTTGACCTGCTGGGGAAGGTCCGCCCGGCTGTCCTGGTTGCTGGCCGCCTGTGTTCTGCTCGGCGGCATCTGCGGCGGTCTCTGCCTGGTTGCCGAGGGCTTGGCCTGCTTTGGGTCCAGCGGTCGCGGAGTCTTTGGCAACTTTGGCTCCGATCACCGCCGCAGCAGCTGGACCCCCAGCCCCAGTCCGCGCACCAGCAGTGCCACCGCCTGCACCAGCAGTTCCGCCGCCGGCTGCGGTGGTGCCTGATCCGGCGGTGGCACCAGGTCCACCTGGACCACCTGGACCGCTGGGCGGCGGACCGCCGCTGGGTTTTCCTCCGGTGGGTTTCTGCCCACTCGGACCACCACTGCTGGAGGGGTCACTGTTGCCGTCGAGGACTTTCTTCGGCCCCTCACCCTGGGGCTTGTTCGGGGTGGGTACCGGCCGGTTCAGCGACTGTTTGGCTTCCTGTTCAGCCCCGATGGAGTGGTACATGTCGGCTCCGACGAAGGAGAGGAACCGGTAGGTCATATACGGGGCGAAGGCAGCCATCAACATCAGCACCACCCCAGCCAGCGGATCACTGACCGACGCCAAATCCGCCTCGATCGGTGCCGAGACTTGGGTGATCGCCACCAGAAACATCACGGTGAGCACCAGCTTGGAGACCGCGAGGGCGATGACGAACATCGCCCATTTGCCGATCCAGCCTTTGCTGGCATCCCAGGAGGCCCCAGCAAACGCCAACGGCGCAAGGACGACAGCGACGAGGATCAGGGCTTTGCGGACCAGCAGAGAGAGCCAGACGATCGCCGCAGCCGAAATCGCCAATCCGGCCATGAAGATGGTGATGATCGCCCCCACACCCGGAGCGGCAATATTGATCGCGGTCAGCCCTGCGGCCAGGGCGGCGATCTTGTCGCCCATGGATTCGGTGGTTTCCCCGGCGGCTTGGATGATCCCCAAACTCAGCTGATCTACGACTTCCAGCAGCAGGGCGGTCAGTATGACCGCGATGAAGGAGCCCAGTACGGATTTCGCCAGCCCGAGGGCGGCTCGGGTGAGTGCGCCGGGGTCGCGGCGGATCAGGCCGGTGATCAGTTGCAGGCAGAAGAACAGCAGCATCACGAAGACTGCGATGCCGAAGACGATGTTGTAGACACCGAGGTACTCGTCACTGGTGACATCGACCAAGGTGGTGGTATCGAACACCGCCCATACGGCCTCGAACAGCCAGCCGGCGGCAGCACCCATGGCCTGGGCCAGCCAGTCGAACGGGGCTGAGATGAGGCTGGCGGCTGCTTCGCCTGCGGTATCGCAGACATTGGAGATGACGGGAACATCGCACAGGCCCACCGCACATCACTCCTTCACAAACAAAGGGGGTTGGAGACGGTGGGGGTTAGACCTGTTGGCCGACGTTCCAGAAGAAGTTGATCAGCGTCACGGAGGCTCCGCAGATGATCGCGGCCCCGCAGGAGACCAGCACGCCGATCTTGCCTCGGCCTGCCAGATGCGGGTTGGAGCTGTTGGCTCCGAAGCCCCACACGATCGCCGAGATAATCAGCGCCAACACGGAGAGCACCAGGCCGATGGTCATGACCGCCCCGACGATGGTGCGCAGCTGGCTGATCCCCGGCAGCCCGGATTCGTTCGGGTTGATGTCGATCTGAGCCACCACTACCGCAGGGTCGGCCACCAGGGTGGGGGTGGTGAGTGTGGCGGTGTGGATGGCCTCGGAGAGGGTGATGAGAGTGTCCACGACAACTGCTCCTTCAGATGAGAAACGAGTGGGTCGTGAAACAGGTGCACACCCCATCCCCGCTATTGAAGAGAACCCGATCGGAAGCAAGGCGCGGCCGTAAAGGTGGGGCTGGTTAGAGTTGTTCGCCGAGGTCGATCAGCCAGTTCATCCAGGTCATCGCCCCACCAGCGAGGATCGCTGCCCCGAGGCAGACCAGCACCCCGGTCCTGCCTTTGACGGCGGAAGCCTGGTTGCCGTTCGACGAGGCAACACCCCAGATGATCGCGGAGACGATGAGCATCAACACTGCGATCACTAGGACGAAGGTCAGCAGAGCCCCGACCACCTCGCGCAGCTCAGCGATCCCGGAAAGGCCCTCAAAATCGGGAAAGACGCTCATGACGGGCTTCCGCCGCCGGGCGGTTTACGCCGCCTGGAAGTTTTTGCCTTTTCCATAGCTACTAGGTGCTCTACTGGACCTCACGCCGATCGCGGCCTCATGGGTCGGTGTGCACAGGTAGTAGACTTCTACAAGCCGTAGAACTTATTGGGCTACTGCCCGAACTGATGCCGTGGAGGTAGTCGCATGGGCCGAAGGGAGACTCGGCATGATTCCGAACTTCACGGGCCATGGCGGGCGATCCGAGGCATAGTTCTTGGCCTTGTTGCTGTAGCTTCCACCGCTATAGCTCATTACGCAGTCACGGGACACGTGCCGCCTGTCACTACCATTTTGTTGGCTCTTGCGATTACAAGTCCGGTTTGCGTAGCCCTCTCTGGTGTTCCCTGCAGTCGACTTCGCTTGGTTGGGGCGGTGCTACTCGGTCAATCAACGCTTCATCTGCTCTTTGGAGACACGAGGGCAACAGTCGGGGACCATCACCATCAGTTTCTGCTGCATACGGAACCCAGCGCTCTGTTCACTCACATCATTGCGTTGTCAGTCACTTACGTTGCGGTGCGAAAGGGGGACCAGGTAGCCCGCGTTCTCCAGCAGATACTTAGGCTGGCTTTCCTCAGCCCGTTTCCAGAAGTCAACACGACGCGATGTTATCCGAGTCATGTCCCGGCGGTAACTTCTGCGTGGGTTCCATTTGAGTCGCGACCTGGCGATAACCCTAATCCATTACGAGGCCCGCCGAAGCCCCCCTGCTCGTTACCTCGGTGACACCTGGCGATGTCTTAGTAGGACATGCCCGTCACCGCATCGTGCGACCCCGATCGCTAACGCGCTGAACTACGCGCTCTAGCCTCCCTTGAACTCTAACGCCGTCCTACATCGCGCAAGGAACCACCCCGTGAAATCAACCTCAGATACCGTAGTCTCAGACCACAATCCCACTTCCTCAACATACGGACCGCTGAAACGCGGGCTGCTAGGAATCGGAGCATTCCTCTCCGCCTCCGTGGTGGCGCAACTTTCCTCTATTGCGCCAGCGGTGGCCCATGATGTGCTGCTCTCCTCGACCCCAGAGCCGGACCAGGTTGTGAGTGAGCCTCTCGACGCAGTGGAGCTGGAATTCTCTGGCTCCGGCTTAATTGCCAGTGAATCTATTAACAACGTGATCCAGGTAGTGGACTCCGACGGGGAGAACTGGGCCGGCAATGTTGAGGTCGACGGTCCGACCGCTACTGCTGAGCTAGGTGACGGGTTGCCCGATGGCTCTTACGAAGTCGTCTATCGGGTCGCCTATTCGGATGGCCATGTTGAAGAAGAATCGTTCGACTTCGAGATGCGTGCGAATCCAGAGAACCCTGTAGAAGACGCGCAGGAGGACGAGCAAGATAGCGGTGCCACTACTGATGAAGAACCGGAACCTACTGATCAAGCTCCGAGGCAGGAGGTCCCGAGCGACGAGGACCGAACTACATCCGACGAGCCTGATTCGACGTCGGTGTGGCCGGTCTTTGCAGTGATCGCCGCGGTGATCGCTGCCGGTGTTGTGACTGTGCTGGAGCGTCGCCGGGCAAGAAGTAAAAAAGCGGATGATTCCATTCGTGAAGAGCCCAGACCGTGATCCACTGACAGATAGGACGGTCGAGGGATATGTCTGACGCTAGCAACCACTCTAAACACTCGAAACTAAGAAACTTCGCGCGGCCTTGGATAGTTAGCGCAGTCCCACTTGCGGGCTTGCTCGCTCTTGTCACTGCCGGAGTATCCACCGGAGTTGGTGAATCCACACAACTCTCCGATCCTGGGGCAGCAACTCGATGGGGACTTTCTATCGCGCGATTTGTGCACTACTCAGCGATGGCGACCGCTGTCAGTGCTGCGCTATTCGCTGCAGCAATCCTCCCTATGAGGGGGAAACTCGCGACAGGCTCATTTTCACAGCAAGTACGTGAGGAAGACGAGCTTTCCCCACTTATGAAGAGTGCATTGCTCATTAGTGGGATTGCAGGCCTCGTCTGGACGGGAGCGGCACTTGCGGTCCTGGTCTACAGCTACTCACTTATCGCAGGCGAGCCACTTTCAGCCTCACGTGAGTTCTCCCGCGGCTTCTTCAATTATGTCCAGTCGGTAGAGACAGGTCAGGCCTGGATTGCAGTAGTGGCAATTTCAGCAACTTTTACTACGGGCCTCTTTGGTTTTCGCTCAAGAAAGGGAGTGCTCCTACTTGTACTGCTCGGACTTAGCGCGATCATCCCTATTGCACTCGTCGGGCACTCCGCCTCTGCTGAGAACCACACGGAAGCGGTCACCTCTTTAGTTCTTCATATTTTGGGACTAACCCTGTGGGTGGGTGGCCTCTTTGTTCTACTACTCCTTGGGCTGGCGCAATGGGTACAGAAACCACCCAGAAGCAGAAGAAGTGAGACCTGTCGTGAACTCGATCTAGTGGTAGGCCGCTATTCGAGAGTCGCGAGCGTCGGGCTCGCTCTCACCGTCGCTTCAGGGGTAATAAACGGCATGTTGAGGATAAGAAACGTTAGCGAACTGCTGACGTCTGAGTACGGCGTCATGCTCCTTGTGAAAACTGGTGCGACCGTACTTCTTGCTGGTATCGGCTTCGTTCTTCGACAGTGGGTGATTCCGCAGATACGGGGAGCCGATGATGACTCTAAGCACGGACCTGTGACCAGGCTGTGGCGACTCATATGGGTCGAGGCTCTCCTGATGGGTGCCATCATTGGCGTTAGTACTGTGCTTGCGCGAACCGCGCCGCCTAGTAATGAGCAAGAGTACTTAGACGCCACGCCTGCTCTTATTCTTACCGGTTATGAGATGCCGCCTGACCCGGAGCTTACCCTTTGGGCGATCCTTTGGAGGCCGGACTGGCTGTGGACCGCTGTCGCTATCACGATGGCTATTTGGTATCTCCGAAGTATGTGGAGACTGGAGGGCGCTGGTGAGAAGTGGCCTCTCAGTAGAAGCGCTTCGTGGGTACTGGGAGTCGTGCTACTGGTATGGGCGACTTCTGGCGCGCCGGCAGTGTATGGAAAGGTTTTGTTCTCGGCCCACATACTGCAGCTTATGGTGATAACTTTCCTCATCCCTGTGCTGCTCGTGTTCGCCGATCCAATCACCCTAGCTAGGCGGACGGCTAGAGGGCGAGAGGACGGTACCCGAGGTCCGAAGGAGTGGCTGAGCCAGATTTTTACGTCCCGCGTGTTCTCATTCTTGGCGCACCCGCTAGTATCCGGTATATACTTAGGCGTTTCTAGCGTGCTGTTCTCCTTCACTCCGGCCTTCAGATTTTCACTCGAGTATCTTCTAGGTAACGGGCTGATGATTGCTCACTTTCTTACTGTGGGCCTGATTTTCTCCTACGGCATCACCGGGGCCTACGCGCGTCACGCACGTGGAACACCCAGCCGGTTGTTTGCACTGGTGCTGCTGTTAGCGCTATTCGCTGTACTTGCGACGGTACTTTCGGCCTCCTCTCAGGTTTTAGAGCCCGAATGGTTTGGGGTCCTAGCCCAAGAACTCCAAATTTCGGCCCTAGCAGATCAACAGGTCGGCGGAAAAACATTATGGGTGCTTCCTGTTGCTCTGTTGGCATACTTCACCGTACGAGAAGTACTGCATCGAATAGGGGTGCGTGCCCAGCTCGAAAGATCAGAGAATGAACAAGCCTGATCGCAGATGTGTCGTCCCTAATCAGTCAGTGACGGTGATGTGGAGGTGGTCGTAGTGGCCACCTGTGGGGTCGGTGGGGTCGTGCATGCCGCCGCCGTCGTAGTCCCGCCAGCCTTCATCGGCCCGTGAGGCGACCCAGATTTTGCCGTCGAAGATCGGGTATTCGACCCCGAGGGTGTCGGCGTGGTCTTTGACCCAGTTGGTCACCTCCCACCCGGCCTGGCGCTGGGCCTCGGTGGGGAAGCTTCCGATGGGATTGCCGAAGGTGACATCGCAGGCCCGCCCCAGCGGGTGCTCGGAGTCCTGGCCGGGACGTTCGTCCCAACAGGCCCAGGAAGTCTCCGGGAAGGCGTCGCTGGTCTGCTGGTAGAGGTGCAGCATCCGGGCGGTGATCTGCCCACCGGTGGTGGGGTCATCGACCATCTGCGACCCATCACCATCACCCGGCTCAGGATCAGGTGCGTCAGCCTCGGTGCTCTGATCAGGTTCGGTGGGGCAGTCTTCGCCCTCTGCAGCGGCTGATTGGGTGCCGCTGCCTGTACCCACGGGGGCGGGGTGGGCGTCGTGGGTGGCTAGCCAGGGTTCGGGGTCGGTGTGTTCTCCGGTGTCTCGGCCGCCGGGCCAGATTTCTAGGTGCAGGTGCGGGCCGGTGGACTGCCCCGAGTTGCCTACATCCCCAATGTGGTCCCCGGCAGAAACCGTGTCTCCTGGTTGGACGTGGATGCCGGTCTCCCACATATGGATATACACCGAGGAGACCGCTTCACCGCTGATGGTGTGGTCGATGACGATCACCCCGCCGCGAGCCTCGTTGTAGTCAGCCGAAGCAACTTGCCCGTCGGCGATGGCATAGATCGGGGTGCCATCCGGTGCTGCCCAGTCGGTGCCGGCGTGGAAGCTGTCTTCCCCGGTCACCGGGTGGACCCGTGGCCCGTAGTCGCTGGTCTGGACCGCGGAGTCTTCCGGTAAGGGGAAGACCACCCTGCCGGACTCCGGCACCGAGGCTGGGCTGGCTGATCCGTTGCTGGTGGTGAGTGTGTCCAGGATGGTCTCTGCGACGGGTTCATAGTTCTGATACCGGTCCGGGTAGGCTGAGACCTCCACGGCTTGGGCGGCCTCGCCCTTGTCCATCTCCTGCCAGCCGGGGATGTCGAGCAGGCCCCGGGGTGATCCACTGTTGGGTCCGTCTGGTCCGCCGAAGAACGCTTGGGCTTGGTAGACCGGCTCCATGAGGTCTTCGACGGAGCCCCACCCGGTGGACGGGCGCATCTGAAACAACCCCAGGGAATCGTGATCGGAACCGTCGCCGTCATTGGGATAATCGGCAGAGTCCGGGTAGGCGGCTTCGTTGGAGAGCTGACGGAGGGTGGATTCTGTCAGTGCGGCCATCAGGGCGATCACCAGCCCATCCCGGCTGACCCCCTCGATGCCGCTGCCGGTTTCGATGATCGTCGCCGCGTGGGTGAGCTGATCCTGGTTCAGGGTGAAGGTCTCCCCTTTGGCGGTGGTGACCTCCAGCTCGTCGGGGACCTCCTCGACAGTGAGGTGCGGGCTGGCTCCGGGCACAGTGCAGGAGGCCCCAGCACCGGGGCTCATCAACGCCCCAACGGAGACCAGGGCGACCGAGGGGCCGAGCATGGCCAGTAGGACCAGGATGATGGCTGCTTTCTTCAACACCGGCCAGGCACCTCCCTTCAAGCCAGACGGGTCAGGGGCGGTTAGGTGAGGGGGTTGTCGAGTTCGGAGAGCCGCAGCAGGTGGCAGGTCTCATAGGCCGGGGCGCAGACGATGAACACCGTGAAGGAGACCTCGTGCTCACTGGTGACCGGTTCGTCGTTCCAGGTGCCGTCCCGGTGGCGGGTGCCGGTGATCGTGTAGGCCACCGTGCCTTCGGTGATCTGCCCGGGCTGAGCCTGGGACTGAGCCTCTTCCCACGCCTCGGGGACATAGACCTCATCAATGCTGAGGTGTTGGCGGGTGGAGTGTTGGCGCAGTTGAGTCCATGCCTCACGAGTAGGCAGGTAGGCGGCCACATCAGAGGCCAGGCCGGCCTGTTCGGCCCCGGTGGGGTCACCAACATCCAGCAGCGCGGAGGTGTAGTCCAGGGGCATAAACCCCGAGGCGGTATCCCACTCAAACAAGGCGGTAGCGACGTTGCGGGCGAACGTCTCAGGATCAGCGGAGCCTTCTACCGGTGGGACCACTGGCTGGCGAACAACACCATCAGCCTCCGGCTGTTCAGTGGGTTCGTCAGGTGCAGTCGGTGTGGGGTTTGGGGTCTGTGCAGTCGTCGGCGCGGGCGGCTCTGGCTGGCGTGGTCCGGTGGCCAGCCCGTAAATACCCACTGCGACTAGTAGAAGCAGGGCCACACCGGCGGTGAGTGCGGCCAGCAGTTTGGGCCGGGAGAACACGGTGGAGAACTCAGGGAGCTTCATACCCGACAGGTGCACACCCCACCCCGGAAGGTGTTCAACGCCGCCACTGGATGGGTAGGCGACAGAGGGTGGGTGGGGTTAGAGGGCGCGCAGATGCCCACGCACCGGAACGGCGTCATCGTCGCTAGTGGTGTGTCTCGTAAATAGTTAAGCGGGTGGGTTGTAGAATGAGGTATGGCTCGTTCTGCTGCCCCACCACTGGTCATCGACACCGCTCAC
>NZ_WRPM01000084.1 GCF_009758175.1 Nesterenkonia alkaliphila | reverse complement strand
TACGCCACTACGCACGCGACCCAGAACTCGCCGCCGAACTCACCGGACTTTGAGAAAGCCCTGTACATCGCCCCGCAGCGATTTCCGTACCTGATCTTCTACGTCGAGCAACCTCAGCTCATTCGAGTTGTGAGAGTGCTGCATACCAGCAGTAACATCGACCACCGCTTCTCGACCTAGCCAAGCGCTGAAGGCTCAAGACCGTTGGGGGCGTTCAGCCAGACATCGCTGAAAACGCTCCGTACGAACATGACCAGGTGGAACCACCCGTCGCTCAAGTTCGGCCGACTCCCGGGTGGACCACACAGCGAACCGCCTGATTGTCTCTTTGCTCACGGCGCGACGTTCTACAGTTCACTCAATCCTTGATGCCGCTCTACGCGAGTTTCTCTAGCCGCTGTTTGATCCGGCTGCCTTCACGACGATCCGGCGGGCAGATAGCGAGCCACCGTCGAAGCACTGCAATCTCATCATCACGCTGACCAAGTTTGCGGCGGATGATCGCAGCCTGTTCTGTGTACCAAGGCGCGGGCTCACGTCCTTGGCGGGCCGCTTCGGCACCTTGAATCGCCGCGTAGCAGAGCACCAGTGCGTCTTCCATTCGACCATCGCGCTTGAGCTGCTTAATCGGCTCGACGAGCTGAAGATAGTGGACGCCGCGCACCATACCAGCTTCAGAGGACGCTGCTCGAGAACCACCGTTCGCGAGCGCATCGGCGACCATTTTGTTGATGTCAGCCTGGTGTGCTGCGAACTTGGCGTCTATGCCATGGCGCTGGGCAAGGCGGGCGACGGCATCCTTCGCGAAGGTCGTCGTGCCGGTCAAATTGACCAGATCCTGTTCGCCCCCTGGTGAGTGGATGGCCTCAAGGCGTGGGGTGTGCGGACCATTCGACGCCGCTCCGGGCGTGGACGTCGCGACCTTGTTCCCGACATCGATATCGGAGACCGCCGCTCACGTCACGGACCGTTGACAATGTATCGAAGAACTACAGCTAGCGCGCGGAGCTCAGCCGGCCTTGGTGGGACGGGTGCCTTCTTCGAACTCGACCTGCACCGGGGAGAGCTTCAGCAGGGTGCGGTCATAGACGATCTGCGCTGAGCGCATCCGCCCGCTGGACTTATGGTCGGTGTACTCCTCGTACTGGGAGCACACCCATTCGGGGTCCCCGTCGGCGAGCATCCGGCCCTGCTCAATCCAGATCACCCGGGTGCACATCTGCTTGATAGTGCCCAGGGAGTGGCTGACCAGGAACACACACCCGGCCTGAGCTCGGACCTCGTCCAGTCGCTTCTTGGTCCGGGCGCGGAACTGGGCATCACCGGTGTTCAGCGCCTCGTCGATGAGCAGAATGTCCGGGTCCACCGCGGTGGCGATGGCGAACTGCAGGCGGGACTGCATACCGGAGGAGTAAGCCTTCAGCGGCATATCCAATGCGTCCTGGAGTCCAGAGATCTCCACGATCATGTCGAACCGCTCAGCGGCCTGTTTGGGGCTCAGCCCCATGGCCAGACAGCCCAGCCGGATGTTCTCCCGCCCTGAGATCTGCCGCACCAGGGCGGCGTTGACGCCCAGCATGATCGGCGTGGAGGTGGCGTAGACCTCCCCGCTGCTGGGCCGGATCTTGCCGGTGAGCAGCTTCATCAACGTGGACTTGCCGGAGCCGTTGGTGCCGATGACACCCACGGTCTCCCCGCGGTTGACCACAAAGCTGAGCCCCTCCAGTGCAGGAATCTCCGCCCAGCCGGAGCCGAGCACCTTCTGCACCTGCCGGGAGATCCGTTTGGTGTTCTTCCTGTGCTCACTGTTGGAACGGATGCGGTAGACCTTGGATGCGTTGTCCACCACCACCGAAACCTTGGCGGCGTCGATGGTCTCCACCTGCGGGGCAGCCTGGGTCAGGGGGGCGGCGTCCCAGGCGATCTCTTCGATCTCGTCGAAGCCGAAACCCTCGTCGAAGGCCTCAGGGTCCAGGTCCAGGGCCTGACTGCCCTGTGTGTTTGTGCTGAGCCAATTGGCCCGCCGCGGGGTGTAGTTGGGGGTCGGTGTGCTCATCGGCTGCTCAGCGCTCCCGTCCGTAGGTCTCTTCCCCACGCCAGAAGATGATCATGCCGATGACCATGGCACCTGCAGCCCAGCCGCCCAGCACCGCCCAGCGGAAAGGTTCTCCGATGCCGTCGTACATCCAGGCATCTCGGATGATGTCCAGCACGCAGAAGGCCGGGTTGAAGTGCATGACGGTCATGATCCAGTCGTGCCCACGGTCCGCGAAGCGGTCCACGCTGAAGATCACCGCCGAGGCATAGAACCACAGCCGCACGCCGATGGAGATGATGTGCTTCATATCGTTGAACTGCGCCACCAGGCGGGCCAGGACAAGGCTGATGCCGGTCATCACCAGCAGGGCCAGGAAGATGGCCGGGAAGAACATCAGCCACTTCCAGTCCAGGGTGATGGGAGCCCGCTCCATATCCCCAATCTGATAGTCCCCGATGAAGTACACCAACAGCGCCATCACCACGAAAGTGGGCACTGTGGCGAAGAGCTCCCGGATTGTGGATGAGATGGGCAGGGTGGCCCGGGGGAAGTTGAAGGACTGCACCACGTTCTGGTTGCTGGCGATCGAATTGGAGCCGCTGACCACCGCGCCCTGGATGAACCGGAAGGTCAGCACGCCGATGATCAGGTAACCGATGAAGTTCACCACACCGCGGTGGGTCTCCAGGATGTAGCCGAAGATGAAGAAGTAGACCGCAGCCTGCAGCAGCGGGTTGAGCACCATCCAGACCCGCCCCATCGAGTCGAGATTGTTCTGCGAGGAAGTGCGGGCATGGGCGTCGTACTGCAAGAAGTGCCGGAAGCGCCAGATCTCGCGCAGATACTGGAAGAAACCAGGCCGGGCTCCGACCCGCACCAGCTTGCTGCCGTCCATCTGCACAATCCGTGCCGGACCCAGCTCGAAGCGCGGCGTATGCCGCTGTTCAGCAGCCGGTGCTGCCATAGATGTTCCTCCCGAATGAAATGCGTACCCTGCTCACTGAACGGGGCAAAGCGCGGCCCAGTCTACCAACACGCTCAGCCATCATCGTCGTCCTCCGCGCCGAGCACGGGCACGATCTGCCGGTCCCACTGCTCAGCGCGCAGCCGGAGCAGGTGGGTGAGATCCGCCATCGCCCGCCGGCGCTGACCGAACGCCGGGTAGCGGTGAATCCGGACACTGGCCCGTGGGTCAGCATCAAGCACCACCGCACCCTCTGCGGAGTTCAGGTCGGCTGCCACGAGGTCGATTCCCGCAGCCCCCAGGCCGGGGACCGCCTCAGCGGCCTGTTCGGCAAGGGTGACAAGCTCGGGGCAGACCTCATCGGTGATGTCATAGGGCAGACCCCCGGTACCCATCCGGCCCTCCTCCTGCAGCAGCCGCAGCTCACCGGCTGGGAGCACCTCCTCGGTCTCGGGAGCCCCGGGCAGCGGGGTGAGCGCGTCTGCCGGCGGAAGGTTGGCGCGCAGCAGCGGATTGCGGCCCCGGTGCTCCAGGGCGGCAGCCAGCAGCTCGCCCACGGTGCGGGACCCGTCTCCGACCACGAACAGCGGCACCCGCAGCGCCACGGCCCGGGCGCTGCCTCCGACCACGAAGAACCGCAGGTTCAGCCCGTCCCGGAAAGGCTCCACCACCACGCCTTCGGTGGATGCGGAGCCCCTGGCCGAGACTTCCAAGGCCTCCTGCCAGGCGGCATCGAAGGTCTCAGCGGTCACCCGGAAGCTCAGTCCACGTCCGTGCCGGACCGTATCCGGCTTGAGCACCCATTCGCCGCCGGCCGCCACCTGCTTCCGGGCCTGGGCGGAGTTCTCAGCGGAGAAGAGCTGACCGCCGGCCACCGGCAGCCCGGCTGCGGCGGCATAGGTTTGGAACAGCGTCTTGGAGGAGGCCGCCTCCAGAGCCTGGTCACTGACCAAAGTGGTCAGCCGGCCCTGGCGCCCGCCCACCACGGCGCCGTTGTACAGAAATGCCGCAGTATTGCGGCGGAAGCCGTGAACCAGGATCCGCCGGTGCCGCAGCCCGTAGTCCATGGTCTGGTTGTGCCTGACCGCCCTCGGATAGCTGTTCAGCTCCTCCCAGCGCGGCAGCACCTGCTCAGTGATGAACCGCCCGATCGGACGGCGGGCATCGGGGACGGAGGACGCGGCAGACACGATGCACAGCTTATAAGGCCCAGCCGATAAAGTGGCGGTGATGAACACGACCCACCACCTGCGGCGCCGGATCGGAGCCCTGCGGCAGCGCGTGACCGGAGCTGATCTGGCGGCGCTGCGCACCCAGCTGGCGGAGCTCTCCGGGGAGGTCAGCACGCTGGCCGCCCAGCTGCAGCAGACCGGCCACCAGCCGGTCCAGCATGCGCAGGTGACCCTGCTCTCCGATCTCCGGCTGCCCGGGGGCACCACAGCCTCCATTGCTGAGGAGGTCCGCGCCCAGGCCGAAGCAGGGATCACCACCGCCCTGATCCACGCCCAGTCGGAGATCACCAGCACCGCCACCGGGTTCAGCAGGCACATCCAGCCGCTGCTGGCCCTGCCCGGGGTCCACGTGGTCTCCCCGCGCGCTCAGCTGCGCACCCAGCTGCTGGTCATCCGCCATCCGCAGGTCATCGCCACCGCTGCTGCACAGTTCCGAGGCATCACTGCCGAACAGGTGGTGATCGTGGCCAACCATCCGGCCGCAGACTCCCATGCAGCGGAGCAGTACAACGTCGCGGCAGCCGATGCAGCGGTGCGGCAGCGGTTCGGCACCGCACCGGTGTGGGCGCCGATCAGCCCGGTGGTCCGAGCCAGCCTCACAGAGCAGTCCCATACCGTCCAGCTCGCTGAACAGGACTGGGTCAACATCTTCGGCACTGAATTGACTACCAGGCCACGGACCGGCTTCGCCGCTGGAACACCAGTCATCGGCCGGCACTCGCGGCCGCAGAAGGAGAAATGGCCCGAGGCGCCCGAACCGATCCTCGCCGCCTATCCGGACAGCCCCGACTACCGGGTGGAGATCCTCGGTGGTGCGGAGATCCCCCAGCAGATGCTGGGATACACCCCGCAGAACTGGCAGGTGCTTCCCTTCGGCGCCGAGGAGCCCGCCCGCTTCCTCCAGGGCATCGACTTCTGGGTCTATATGCATCATCCGGGCTGGCGGGAGGCCTTCGGCCGGGCAATCATCGAGGCGCTCGCCGCCGGCTGCCTGGTAGTGCTCCCGCCGTATCTGGAAACCATCTTCGGCGACGCTGCCCGCTACGCCGAGCCGCACCAGGTCCGTCCCCTGGTGGACCGGTACTGGGAGGACAAAGAAGCGTTCCTGGAGCAGTCCCGGCGTGGCCAGCAGTTCGCCGCAGCGCACGGCCCCCAGCGGCACCTGGCGCGGCTGGCCCAGCGGGGGATCGGCGCCACAGGGGAGTCACAGCCATGAGTGTCAAACCGCTGCCGCCCACCGCAGTCTGCGGAGTCCTGGGGCGGATGACCGAGGCCCATCGGCAGCGGGCCGATCAGATGGCGGAGTTGGCTGAGGCCGAAGGGGTCAGCTGGGCACCCTCCTATCTGCTGCCCGGGCTGAGCCTGCGCGTGAACGCAGCAGCAGTGGTTCAACGCGGTGAGCGCCACCTTGCCGGGGCATGGAACGCCGGCGGCCGCCTGGCGGCCTCCCTCCTGGAGCAGGAGTGGCCCGCCGCGGCGCGTCAGGCCGATGCCTGCGGGATCCGCGCCGCGGCCCGAGGCACTGGGGTGGTCCACGGCAGCGTCTCCGGCTGCCAGGTGCTCTATGTCCACATCACCGGGGGAGCAGTGTTCTTCTCCACCCGGCTGCGCTGGCTGGCTGAGACAGCCGGCACCCTGAGCCCCGACTGGCAGGCCTGGACCGAAATCATCAGCTTCGGGGCACCGCTGGCCGGGCGCACCACCTTCACGGAGATCCGCCGGCTGGGCCCTATGGAATATGTGGAGGCAGAAGCCTCCGGAACAGTGCAGCTGAAGCAGCAGCACTGGCCCTGGGAGGACTACGCGCCCCAAGCCCGAACAGATATCGACGCCGCCACCCAGGACACCGTCGAGGCCATGGCGGCGCTGATGCGCCCCCATCTGCACAGCCCGGCCAATCCTATGCTCTCCGGCGGCAGGGATTCCCGGATGCTCACCGCGCTGGCTCGGCGCGAGGCAGCGGACCCCGGTGCGCTGACCGCTTGGTCCACCAGCTCGGACGCCGGATCCGCCCTGGAGGAACTGGTAGCGGCACAGGTGGCCGCAGAGCTGGGCCTGCAGCACCGGATCATCACCGGACGCTACAGCCAGTTCGGCCAGGATTTCGCCGAGTACGCCGACGCCGTGGACCACCAGTCCTCCCTGCACTTCTGGCTGATGCCGGTGGCCCGGCAGCTGCGCAGCAGCCCAGGCGCAGTCTTCGACGGAATCGGCGGCGGAGTGCTGCTAGGCGGCGGGTTCGCCGACCCGCGCCATGCTGAGCGGATGAACACCCAGGAGCTGCTCTCCGCGCGCATCCAGGCCCGGGCACGCTATCTCACCGAGGCCGAGAGAGTGTTCTCACCAGGTGCCGCTGCAGCCCTGCGGCGCCGGGCGCAGGCCGGGGCGCTGCCGCTTGCTGAGCAGTACCTGGGCCACCCGAACGCCCACACCCTCACCTCCTACCTGATCCGCACAGCCCCGAGCGTGGCCCCGGCCCCGGCAAAGGTGCTGGGCGGGGCACAGCCGGCGGTGATGCCCATGGTCAGCGACCAGGTGGCCCAGATTGCGCTGAGCCTGCCGCATGAGGCCAAAGCCGAGGGCGCCTGGTACCCGGCCCTGCTGGCCGCCGCAGACCCCAGGCTGCGCGGAATGCCCACCGCCGATGACCTCACCGGCACCCGGCACCATAAGCGCCGGATCGCTGGCCGGGAGGCCGCCCGGGAGCTGGCCGGACTCATCCGCGGCGGACCGGCAGCGGATCTGCTCTCCGAAGGACTGCGGGCTGCTGACCCGGCGGAGCCGCAGGGAGTCATCACCTGGCAGCGGCTGCTGAGCACCCAGCGACCCCAGCACCTGATCCGGGGCCTGGCCATGCTCACTCTCTGGCTGCAGGACTACGCGGAGCAGCTCACCGACACCGAGGTCAGGAGCATCAGCCATGCCTGACAAACCGATCCAGACCAGCTGGTTGGGCACCCGGGTCCTGCCGGCGGCACATCGTGCGCGGCGGGCAGCGCGCAAAGCGGTCCGTACCGCCCGCAGCCGGCTCCGGCCCAGTATCGGTTCCCTGGGCAGCACAGGGCTGGATCTGCCGACCACTGATCTCACCGCTCCGGGCGGCCCGGGGCAGGTGAGGCGGTGTGACGTCGTCGTAGTCTCAGTGCCCGCCGGGCAGCAGGGGATCCCGCAGCCCTGGCTGCCGGTGCTGATTGCGGCCGAACGGCATAGCGTGCCCACGGTGCTGCTGGTGACCGCAGCAGAGGAGCTGGATCAACCCCTGGCCGCGGTGGTCACCCACCTGGCGGTCACGCAACAGCCGCTGCTGCCCCAGGTGCAGGACTTCGCCGGGGCAGAGCGGACCGCACGGCTGGAACCGGGCTCCCCGCCTCGGGAGCAGACCGCGGCCCTGCTGGCGCTGACCGGCACCCACACTCCGGTGGAGAAGGCCTGAGCGAGCCTAGACCACGCCCCGGGCGCGGTAGTAGGCGGCGGCCCGCGGGTCGGCCAGCAGGGGCCCATGCACCTGCAGCACATTCATTCCGGAGTTGATGTTCGCCTCCAGGATCACTGGACCGCTCTCAGTGATCACAATGTCCCAGCCGATGTACTCCATGAACGCCAGCCGTTGGGCCGCCTCCAGGATCAGCTCCTTGGTCTCCGCCCAGAACGGCACCTGATGGCCTTCGATCTGCGCCCCGGAGTCCGGATGGGCGCTGAACCAGTGCAGCTCATTGCCTTCCGGAAGCTGGGCTGCAGCAGAGAGCCGGCCGGTCTCTAAGTCCACATTGGCCGAGAGCCCGCCCTTGGTCCAGTTGTCGATATGCCCGGAGCGCTCCGAGCCGATGCGCTGGGAGGCGCGCAGGATGAAGGGGGAGTGGTCCCCGGTGACATCCGGCATGGTCAGCAGTCGGATGGTATTGGTCGAATGCGGGTTCAGCTCCGCCTGGGCGCTGTGCTGGGTGATAGCAGCCTCAAAGAGCACCGGGCGCGGGAAGTCCCGGACCCAGGCGGTGATCTCCTCCAGACTGCTGGGCGCCCCGTCCAGCCGGTAGCCGGCCTCAGTGAGCTTCAACGACCGCACCCCGTTGGCCTCAGCCCCGTGCAGCGGTTTGACGAAGATGTGCCCCCGCTCCTGAAGCGTTTCGGCGAGGAACTGCTGCAGCGGAACGCGGCGGTTCTGCGGGAATGGGTGCACATAGCCGCGGGTGTGCAGGCCCAGCAGGTCCACCACATCGGAGTCCAGGCCCAGGCTGCGCACCAGCAGGAAGAAGGAGAACTTATTGTCCAGCACCTCCTGCAGATGCGGGTTGACCATCCGCTTGGTCCGGAAGTAGCGCTGCACATCATTGATGTAGAGGGCGGGGTCATTGCCCTCTTCCAACCCGTAGAGGGTCACCGACCGGGAGAGGAAGCCCTTGCGCCACCAATCGGGCTTGCGGTTGGACCAGTCGGTCTCCCAGCGGAACTCCTTGCGCAGGAACCGGCGCCCGGCCCCGAACTGGCGGCGCCGGTACCGGTAGGTCTTTGCGGCCCGGGAGGGAATGCCCTTGGGATCCTTGAGGTTCTGCAGCGCCCGGCCGGCAGCGCGCTTGGCAAAGCCGGGCCGGACGAATCCGGTGCTGTACCGGGGCGGCGCCCCCTCGCTGAGGTCCGGGTCATCCTGCTGCTCAGCGTCCTGATACTGCTCGTCCTCATAGGCGGGGGGCTGTTCATGCATGAGGCGATGCTACCGCCGATGGGGCAGAATAGTGGGCATTGTCCGCACTGGGAACCGCAACGAGAGCTGAGGGGAGGCCGCGCCAAGGTGCATCTGAAGACCCTGACCATCCGCGGCTTCAAGTCCTTCGCCTCGGCCACCACCTTCGAGTTCGAGCCCGGGGTCACCGCTGTGGTGGGGCCCAACGGCTCGGGGAAGTCCAATGTGGTCGATGCCCTGGCCTGGGTGATGGGGGAGCAGGGAGCCAAGTCCCTGCGCGGCGGCTCCATGGAGGATGTCATCTTCGCCGGCACCGCCGAGCGCCAGCCGCTGGGCCGGGCCTCGGTCTCGCTGACCATCGATAACACCGACGGCGCTCTGCCGATCGACTACACCGAGGTCACCATCTCCCGGACCATGTTCCGTTCCGGGGGATCCGAGTACACCATCAACGGCACCAAATGCCGGCTGCTGGATATCCAAGAGCTGCTCTCGGACTCCGGGCTAGGCCGGGAGATGCATGTCATAGTGGGCCAGGGACAGCTGGACCAGATCCTGCAGGCCACTCCTGAGCAGCGCCGCGGGTTCATCGAGGAGGCCGCAGGGGTGCTCAAGCACCGGCGCCGCCGGGAACGCTCAGTGCGCAAGCTGGAGTCGATGCAGACCAACCTGGAGCGCCTGGAGGATCTCATCGGAGAGATCTCCCGCCAGCTGGCTCCTCTGGGCCGGCAGGCTAAGGTGGCCCGCCGGGCCCAGCGAATTCAGCATGATGTGCGCGATGCGCTCTCCCGGCTGATCGCCGATGACCTGGTGGCTGCCGCTTCCGCTCTGCACGCCTCCTCCCAGGGGGAGCAGGAAGACCACGACGCCGCCGGACGGCTGAAATCTGCCCTAGCTGACTACGATGCCCAGCTCACCGAGCTGAACACTCAGGCTGAGGCCCAGCGCAGCCGGGCCGAGAAGCTGGCCGGCGGCCATCATCGGCTCTCCCAGGCCCAGGAGCGGCTGCGTTCAGTGGCATCTCTGGCCGCCGAACGAGCCCGGAATCTGCGCAGCTCCACTGCGGAGGAGAGCTTTACAGGCCGTGGCCCCCAAGCGCTGCGCGAACAGGCAGAACAGGTGGCAGCAGAGGCGCAGGCTCAGCGCAGCGCGGTCGAGCAGGCCCAGCAGGCCTTGGAGCAGATCGGCAAAGCCCGGGCGGAGGCGGAGGAGGCGCTGAAGGCTGAGGAGACCCGGATCACCGAACAGCTGCGCGCCGTGGCGGACCGGCGGGCGGGTCTGGCAACTTTGCAGGGCCGGGTGGAGACGGCCCAGGGCCGGGCAGATGCCGCCGGGTCCCGGCGTCGTCGTGCCACCCAGCAGCAGGAGGCCGAGCAGGTCTCCTTGGAGAACTCGCAGGCCGAGCTGGCCGAGCTGGAGCAGCGGATCGCTGAGATCGAGACCGGAGAGGCGCAGGTGCAGCAGGACTACCAGGCCGCTCAGCAGCACTACCAGCAGCGCAAAGCCGCCCATGACGAGCTGGTGGCCCAGCAGCGTCGGCTGGAGATCACCGTCAGTGAGACCAGAGCCAAGCTCTCCGCCCTAGAGTCAGCGATCGCTGCCGCCCAGGAGCCGGTCAAGCTCAACGAGCCCGGTGCCGCTTTCAGTGTGGAAGTGGTCCAGGCCGACCAGCGGATTGAGGGCTCGCTGCGCAGCGCCCTGGTTGATGTGGTGCTGGTGGATGACAAGAGCTTCGGCACCGAGCTGGTCAGCAGCGGAGAGGCTGCAGCGGCACTGGCCCTGGACAAGGTAGTCATCAGACAGGGCGAGCGGATCAGCGGAGACTCCTCAGGCCGTTCCCAGGCCACGCTGAGTGAACAGGTCGAACAGCTGCACCAGACCCTGGCTGCCGCGGAGCGAGAGCTCGAGCAGGTCAGCGGGCAGGTGCAACGGAGCCAAGCCGAGGTCGGCGCAGCCGAGCTGGCGGTCAACGAGACCTCGGATGCGGTGCAGGTCAATCAGACGGCGCTGGCCTCAGCGGGGGAGCAGCTGGCTCGGCTGAAGCGGGAGACTGGCCGCGCCCAGGAGCGGATCGCGGGCTTCACCAAAGAGATTCAGGAGGCTGAGGCCTCGGCAGCTGATGCGGCTGAGCAGCTGCGTGAGGTCACCGCCCGGCTTCAGGCCGCTGAGAATGAGGATCTGGTGGAGGAGCCCTCCACCTCCGAGCGAGACCGGCTGTCCGAACAGGCCTCCGCCCAACGCCGGGATGAGGTGGATGCCAGGCTGGCCCTGCGTGCCGCTGAGGAGCAGCATAAGCAGCTGTTGGACCGTGCTGCCGGCCTGCGCCGCTCGGCTCAGTCGGAGGAGCACCGCCGGGAACAGGCAAGACGGGCCGCTGCGGCGCGCAGCGAGAAGGCCGAGCAGGCTGACCAGATCGCCCAGGAGGCTCACGAGGCCGTAGAGGGTATCGAGGAGCAGCTGGCGGCTGTGCTGGAGGCCAAGGAGGGTGCCCAGCGGCTGCATGCGCAGCTGAAGTCCCAGGCCGCTGAGATCCTTCAGGAGCGCACTGGGGCCGCCCAGCAGCTGGAGGAGGTCACCAACCGGCTGCACCAGGCAGAACTTAAGCAGACGGAGCTGCGCCTGGCCATGGAGGCCGCTGAGGCCCGGGCGGAGGAGGAGCTCAGCCTGACCCCGGAGTACCTCATTGAGCACTACGGCCCTGACCAGCCGGTGCCGGAGACCGAAGCCGATGAGGACGACCTCGCCGCGGCGGTGCCCTACGTGCGGGCCGAGCAGGAGCGGCGCCTGGCGGCTGCCCGCCGGGATCTGAAGGCTCTGGGGAAGGTGAACCCCCTCGCCTTGGAGGAGCATGCAGCGCTGGAGGAGCGGCACAGCTACCTGCAGGGTCAGCTGGCCGACCTGAAGAAGTCCCGCCAGGACCTGCTGGACATCATTGCCGAAGTGGATTCCACAGTGCATAAGGTGTTCTCTGAGGCATGGGAGGACACCAGGGTGCAGTTCGAGCGGGTCTTCGCCCGGCTTTTCCCCGGTGGCGAGGGCCGGATTGAGCTGACCAATCCGGAGGATATGCTCAACACCGGTATCGAGGTCCATGCCCGGCCGCCCGGCAAGAGGATCCGTCGGCTGAGCCTGCTCTCCGGGGGTGAGCGCTCGCTGACGGCAGTGGCCCTGCTGGTGGCGATCTTCAAAGCCCGGCCCAGCCCGTTCTACGTGATGGACGAGGTAGAAGCTGCACTGGACGACACCAACCTGTCCAGACTGCTAGTGATCTTCGAGGAACTCCGGGAGAGCTCCCAGCTGATCGTGATCACCCACCAGAAGCGCACTATGGAGATCGCTGACGCCCTCTACGGGGTATCCATGCGACAGGACGGCTCCACTCGTGTAGTGTCCCAGCGGCTTCGACAGGAGACCGCCGCATAGGACCCGGGTGCCGCAAGTGAAAAATGAGACAGCAGTGCTAGGATCAGCTGAAGCTTTTTCGGCCCGGAACGGCTGACGTCGACGTTTGAAAGCACAGCACTAATCCATGATCCAGACCACCCTACGCATCACCGAGTCGCGAGCCCTTTCGTACCGGATTCCGGAGACCCGCTCCTCACAACCAAAATTTGTCAACTATGCAGTAGCGCTGACTGCTGAGGCCTCAGATGGCACCATCTCAGAAGGCAGCGGTGAGGGTCAGCCACGCGGTTGGATGACCGGTGATAATGCCGGGAACTCCTGGGGGTTCCTCTCAGAGGTCATCCGCAGACTGGAATCCGTTGAGCTGGATATCAGCAGCACCGCCCGGGCGGTCACCAGTGTTCAGACCCAGATGGCAGAGTTCTTCACGCTGGCAGAACAGCGTTCCCCCGACTCGGTAAACCGGCACCCTTTTCGTGGCAGCCTGCTGGCTGTTGAGACGGCACTGCTCGATCTCACCGCCCGAGCCCTCTCCGTGCCGCTGACTGCACTCATTACAGAAGGCGCCGGTGCTGACACCGCTGGGGACTCAGACCTTCCCCAGGAGATCGCCGGCCCCGCCGCTGGGGCAGAGAGCAGCGACGAGTTCCAACGAGCAGCGCGCAGACCCTTTGACTGGGAGCAGGACACGGTCCCTGTGGCTCAGCACGATGATCTTCTCCAGGCCCTGCTCATCCTGGAAACTGCCGTACGCCGAGCCGATCACTCCCAGGGTGTGCTGGGCCTTGACCTGGGTGGCCTGCTGGACATGCGGGCCGGCAAGGCCTTCGTCCGCCGGGTAGTGGCACTGGCGGTGCAGGGAGATCTCCCCAAGCGCGTCATTCTGGAACGGGTGCTGCCGCGCCATCACCGCGGCCGGACACAGCTGCTGCAGGATGAGGCCGACGCCGCGTTGAGAGCATCAGGCCGCAGGGACATCACGGTCGAGCTGCACCACCAGTGGCGCTACTGGGATCACCAGACCCCCAGCCGGCAGCTGCAGGTCTCCGGCCGTCCCTCAGTCCAGGTGATCCGGCCCACCCAGTATGGGAGCCTGCTGCGCACAGCAGAGGCGGTGGAGCGGATCTCTTCGGAGCACCCGGAGGCGGTGCTTCTCTTGGCGGACTTCCCGGGCGCGACCAGTCTCAGCCGGGCTGCGCTGCGCAGCCTGGCGCGCGCCTGCCCTGGAGCCCGTGCGCACATCACTGATGCTGCAGACGGTGGAGAGTACCCTGTTGGCGCGCCTCACGGGGCCGATAGCGGGCACGGTGTTGCTCTGGCCTATGAAGCCATTGTGGGTGATGTCCGTGAGATGACCACCTACCCTGCTCCGCCACAGCCCACCTATGAGGGCAGGCCTGTAGCGGTCTACCATGATGTCGATCACCTCCATCCGCTCGGGCCCAACGGTTCCAAAGGGCACCTGTTGGAGCGTCAGGCCTTAGCTTTGGGGCTGAGTACCACCCGCTACTCCAAGGGCGCTTTCCGTGCCGGTGACGGGAGTCGGGCCCCCTTGATCTTCAAATGGTCTCGCAACCCGCTGTCCTCGGCGGCGTCGTTGGCTCTCTCCACGCATAAAGAGGGAACACGAATGCAGCTGCAGCGGGCTGGGGTGCCGGTGCCCCAGGGGCGGACTTTTGCCAATGGGGACTTTGCCACTGCCAAGCAGTTCGTGGACCGCATCGGCTATCCCGTGGTGGTCAAGCCTGCGATGGGCGTTCGCGGTATCGGCGTGGTGGCTGGTATCCAGAACGAACAAGAGCTGGAAGCGGCTTTTGACATCATGGCTTCATCCAAGCTCGGCAAGCAAGACTTCATCGTCGAGAAGCACATCAACGGCCGTGACTACCGCATAGTGGTGGTGGGGGACGAGGTCATCGCAGCCATTCAGCGCGAGCCGGCCTCCGTATTCGGCGACGGGGAGAGCACAATTGCAGAGCTGCTCCTGAATAAGAACATCGCCCGCAAGCGAAACCCCCACCTGTGGGCAAGGCCGGCTAAGTACGACGCCGCGGCTCGCCACGAACTCAAGAAAGCGGGGATGACACTCTCATCTGTTCCCGCCCAGGGGGAACGGGTGCTGCTGGCTAATACCTGCAGCCTCTCTCAGGGCGGAGACTCCATTGATGTCCTAGATGAGCTGCACCCCAGCATTATTGAGGCATGTATCAGGACGGTCAACGCGATCCCCCAGCTGGAGTACTGCGGGGTGGACTTCCTGTTGGAGGACCACACCAAGCCGCTGGACCAGCAGGACGCCGGGATCTGTGAGCTCAACGCCCACGCTGCGATCGGCAACTGTGAGTACCCGATGTTCGGTTCCGGGAAGCCTGTGGCAGAGACCGTTATGCGAGCCTGCATTGACCACTACGGGCTCACCGCCCGGTCTGAGCCGGCTGAAGAAGTGGCCCTGCACCTGACTATTCGGGGCAAGGTGACCGGGGTCGGCTTCCGCAAGTGGCTCCAGCGTCGAGCCCGCAGCTCCGGGCTGACCGGGTGGGTGCGCAATGTTGACCGCAAGACAGTAGAGGCTGTTCTGGTCGGCGAGACTGTTGCTGCAACGGCCGTGGCGGCGGCGACTATCCTGGGTCCGCGTGCGGCAGTTCCGACTAGCTATGTGGCTCAGCACGTTGAGAAGCCGGATGTAAGGGATTTCGTGATCCGAGAAGACACTGCGGTGAGGGTCAAGAACCTGGCGAAGAAGGTGACGGTCCAGGCCGGCAGAGAAGCCCGTCGCCTGAAAATTTACCGCCCTAAGAACGCCCAGGAAGCAGGTGCTGCATGATGGACCGAGCACTCCGCGACGGATACGAGGTACACCGCAGCGCCCTGGCGCATGGCTATGACGTGGTGCTGCTGCCACGTCAGGTGATGGAGGTGGAGCACGAGCCGACTGGCGTGAAGACAGCCTTCAGCCATGGAATTCCTCAGCAGACCACTCTCGCTGCGGTCACCTATGCCCAGGATGTGCGGATGCGCCGTGACATGGTGATGCGTGCCGGATACGCAGTGCCTACAGGTGCAACCTTCTCCATGGGCGGCAGCCTGAAGGCAGCTTTCCGCTACGCAGAGGAGAAGCTGGGCTTCCCAGTGGTGATGAAACCTGCCGTCGGGGACAACACCATTGATGTGATCAGCGGAATCAATAATGTGGAAGAGCTCCAGCGTGCTGTGGAGTTCTTCTACACACCCCCTACAGAGCGTCCAGGATACACACGCGCAGCCTACGCGCTGACCGAGCTGCGTGAGCCTGGAATCACAGAGGATGGGCGCGTTGTCGTACCGCCCGGTTACCGGTTCCTGCTCGAGAAGCAAGTGGCGGGAGAGTACCTGCGCTTTCTGGTGCTGGACGGAGAAATCATCAACGTGCTGCACTGCCCGGATGGTCCTTGGCGGTCCTCACCTGAGGCAATCCGGGACATCACCGCAGAGGTACACCCCTCTCTGAACCAAATCGCGGCGGGAGTGACAGCAGCAATCCCCGGGATCAGTCTTGCTGCGATTGACTTGGTGGTCGCTGATCACACCAAGCCAGCGGAGGCTGCGGATGCCCCCGTCGTGGAGTACTCTGAACGTCCATGGCTTCAGGTGCAGCACGCATGTGATGCGGCACTGGCCCAACAGCTGGCCGACCGGATCCTGGCCTTCGGCTTGGACAGTCCGCTCACGGACCTACGTTCTACGGTGCGGGTGGAATTCCAGATCTACGGCAGCGTCCATCCCCAGGACCTGCTCGTTGCACTGAGCGAGGAGTTCGCTGAGGCTGAAGTCTCAGGGCGTGCGGAGCTGGAAGACCAAGCGATGGGCACCATCACCGGCGAGGTGACCGGAGACCCCGCCGAGATTGCACGCATCATGGAAGAACTGCTCGACACCGGGATCCGCGGCCAGCGCGCCATGCTGGTGGAGACCCGGCACGCGCCCTGATTGAGAAGAGAAACATGCCTGAGCTTGTCATCTCCCGTGTCAATACCCTCGATTACCGGATGCCGCTTAAGCGCCCCTACGGAACAGCACGAGGCGTGACCAAGTCGTCGAAGAACTTCTTGGTGCGACTGTTGGCCGAATACAACGGGGACCGTCTAGCGGGCGTGGGAGAGTCTCAACCAAGACATCGTCTGACCGGGGATATCTCGATTGACGTCGCCTGGGGTTTCTTACAGACTGCCGCCGAAACTCTGCCAGGGCGAGCGTTGGATATCACTGACGCGCTATCGGCGGTGGAATCTGTACGTGCGGTGATGTCTGAACTTGCAGTGCTTGCTCAGTCCAAGGCAGATGAGCGAAATGCTGAGAAACCGTTTCGTGGGACGCTGCTAGGGATTGAGGTCGCCTTGTTGGACCTCGTGTCGCGTGCACTTGGCCTGCCATTGTCTCAGGTTCTTGGCGAGCAGCGGGATGAGGTTGCGATCACCGTCTCGACTCTGTCTACCCAGAATTCGCCGGAGGCGTTTCGGCGTAAAGTCGGCGGCCAGAAACGCTACCCGATGGTTCGGGTCAAAGGCGTAGGAGAGTTCGACAAGGACACTGAACTGCTGCGTATCGTCCATGAGGCAAACTTGGCTGCAGGGCGCACTAAGAACATCTGGATGGACAACAACGAAGGCTTTGATGTAGATGAGGCCAAGCGGTTTATCACTCATATCGCCGAGGAAATCAGCGCCGATCGGCTTCCCCCAGTCATTACGATCGAGCAGCCGATTCATAAATCTGTGGGCGACCGACTCCCCGAGCTCCAAGCGCTGGCCGATGAGTTGACTATCGCTCGAGGCTTCGGTGAGATTCGTATCATGCCGGATGAGAGTCTCTGGGATGTCCAGGATGCTCATCTGGTCACCGGCAAGCATGGCTGCCGGGCTCTCAACATCAAGACCGCGAAGGCAGGTGGTCTGCTCGCGAGCCTGGATTTGGCCAAGAAAGCCGTTGAGCTCAAACCAGAGGTCAACATTTGCATTGGGGGAATGGTTGGCACCAGTGACATCACCACCTGGTCGCTGATCAGTCTGGCCAAGACGCTTCCCCGAATCGACTACATCACAGCAGTGCCGCCTGGGAATGTGGCAAAACGCATCTCCGCGCCCCTGACAGCATTCAAGGATGCAGAGAGCAACGTACATGCCGATCCAGGGCTACCCGGCATCGGCGGTGCCCTGGATGAAGAGGCAGTGCGCAGCTTCGTTCATCGTCAGGCGTGGTTTCCTAAGGGATCCGGTCCGGACGATGATCCGTTCGGGGCTGAGAAGCGAGTGACTCTGCACGCACCACCCAAGTTTCACGCGGGCCCCGACCAGGTTTTCCGAGTGCTCTTCATGGGGGACTTCCACTATGGGGAAAGTTACATAACCGGTGGTGGGACCGTTCTTCCTGAGCGAGGCTATGCAGATGGCACCAAGTACTTGAAGCAGTTTATCGATCGCGCTGACTACACTGTCGCAAACCTGGAGACCCCAGTTGTCGACCCGAAGCAAATTGAATCCCCTCTGGAAGAGAAGAGGTTTCTGCACTGGTCCGACCCGAAATGCGCTCCTGCGGCACTGAAAGACTTGGGGATTGACGCCGTCAGTCTGGCCAATAATCACACCCTGGACTATGGACGGGAAGGGCTCAAGCATTCTCTCCAGGTGCTACGTAGAGCTGGGGTCGAGGTTTTTGGTGCGGGGAAGAACCTAGCCGCAGCTCAGCGACCCCTTCACATCGGACTGCCGAAAGGCCTCGGTGGAGGAAGTATAGCCGTTCACGGGTCGATGCTGGGGCCAAAGAATTCTAGTTCTGGTTTCGATCCGTTTGCCAAAGAATCGCAGTCTGGATGCGCACCATTCTCCAGTACGCTCGCTGAGCGTCCCAGTGGCAACGGAGCTGCCTTCCACCTCGAGGTGGCGTTTCCCCACTGGGGCCCGAATTACAAATGGCGGACCCCTCGTCAGCGCAGGGCAGCACAGGAACTGCTCCGTGATAACGCCGACTTGATCATCGGACACGGTGCCCACTGCCTTCAAGAGTTCGGCCGCTACCAGGGGAAGTGGGTGGCCTACGGCATTGGTAACAGCCACTTTCAGGCGCAGGGCCGTTTTGAGACGTTTGTCGCTGAGAACGGCATTTTGCCATACAGCTTCTGGACCATGCTGACCGTTGAGGTCGAGTCGAATGGGGCGACGCGGGTCTTTGCCCGCTTCTATCCAGTGTATTCGGACAACAAACGTACAGACTTTCAGCCTCACCCTGTGGTCGAGGAAGACTTCAACCAGATCGTCCAGGTGTTGTATCGACGCGATGCACAGCACTTCGAGACGAAGAACATCACGGGTGGGGCAGACGATCTCGGTCTTTTCCTGCAGATTGAAATCAAGAGGTGTGAGGCACCTGAACCCGATTCTGGGCCGGATATCTCGGCACGGGTGCGCGCTGGCTTGAAGAAGATTCCTGGTGTTCAGCGTGCCGTACGCAAGATTCGTAGCCGCGGAGGTCTGCCGTCACAGTCGTCACGTCAACGACCCGCAGTGGAGGAGGACTCTGGCCTTCTTTCCGGTCCAAGACGCTCGACCCAGGAAGAGCCGACCGGCGACGCGCGGTTACTTGATCTTGTTAAACGTGGGCGTACTTTGGGCACGCAACTCATTGCTGATCGCGCTGCTGCCGACGGGGCTGAAGTGCAGTGGTATGGGGGAGCAACATGTGCACTTGCCTGGGAGGATAAACGCATTCTCCTGCAGGGGAACAGGGCCACAGAATCCTCTGTTGGTGCGGGAATCATCAAAGACAAGTACCTCACCAAGACGTTCCTTCAGAAAAGTGGAGCCCGCTCACCCGAGGGGTACCTCGCATCCACGGCAGAGGAGGCCGTTGGCATTCTTCAACGGATGGGGCGACCAGTGGTGGTCAAACCCCGCGCAGGCGACAGAGGTCGGGCTGTCACAGTCAACGTTCAGGAGGAACAGGCAGCTCGTGTAGCCTTTGAACGAGCTGAGAATGACGCCAGTGGCGGAGTCCTGGTCGAAGAGTACATTAAGGGTGTCGAATACCGGTGCCTCGTCACCCAGGACGAATGTATGAGCGTTGTGAACCGGGCACAGGCCTATGTCGTCGGAGATGGCCGAAGTACTATCGAGCAGCTCATTAACGACAAGAATAAAATCCGTCGAGAGAATCCCTATCTTCATAAGAAGCTGATTCCGACAGATGAGGATACAGCTCGTTACCTCTCGCAGCAGGATCTCAGACTGAACTCCGTACCGGAGCCTGGCATAGAAGTCTTCGTGCGCCCCGTTGGCAACTTCAGTCAGGGGTCCGATGTTGTTGAGTGCTCAGACACAGTCAGTGAAGACCTGAAACACACCGCAGTTAAGGCTGCCCAAGCCATTCCAGGTATGACATGGGCTGGGGTCGATGTGGTGGTCTCGTCCGAATCCGGTCTGGCTTATGTGCTCGAAGTGAACTCGAACAGTGGTATTGGGTCCCATCATTTCCCGATGAAAGGTGAAGCGAAGGACATTGCTGAGCGCATATGGAAAGAACGTCGATGCCGCGCGTCAGCTGACACAACTGGTGAACCTCAGGTCCCCGCACTCCGTGAAGATCCAGAGTATCTAGGGCAGTCCGGATCCCGCCTCTCGGATCTGCTACGAAGTGCTCTCACAGCAGAACTTGACTATGGGGTCGAGCATCTTGGTGGGGGTACATATGAGGTTTCGAAGGCTGGTGTGCCGATAGAGTGGCTCAGAGGCTGCAGCACCACCCAGGACCTCTCCGCAGTAGGTGCTGTTCTGAGTCGTCACGGTACAGTTCGACGAATTTTAGAAGCAGAGAAGGTGAACCTTGCGCGGGGTCGCCGAGTCCGCACACACCAGGATCTGGCAGAGTTTCTTACGCAAATAGACGGCTCTGTCGATATTGTGGGATACCTACGGGGCTGGGGAGGCGCTCGGCGTCAAACTTTCACCGCAGAACGAGTGGAAAGTGCTGCTTCGCTTCTGCGTAAGTCGGGATCACTTGTTGTTCAGGAGCACTCGCAAAGTAGCCGATTCACCGTCGTGTGTTCGCGTGACGCTGCACTTCTGGTTCTCGGGCAAGGAGATGAACAAAGCGTAGCCCAGCAGCACCTAGGAGAAGTCGCTGAGCTAGCAGTGAGGGCGGTGCGGGCAGTTCCCGAACTTCGCCGGGCTGCGGTCGATATCGCGATAGTTGAGGAGGACGGTGGGGATCAGGTCTATGTAGAGGGACTCTCGTCTGATCCCCTGATGTCCGAAGGGTCAGCAGTTCTCGCAGGGTCTTTGCGTTCGTTTGCTGAGAACGTGATTTCACGTTGAGCCGTGGATCAAGGAACAGAGGTACGAGCGTCGAATCCTTCCTTGATCCGACCGTTCCATTTTTCCTGATGGGTGAAGTCA
>NZ_WRPM01000083.1 GCF_009758175.1 Nesterenkonia alkaliphila | reverse complement strand
CTTGGTTTTGAATGTCGGGGTGGTGGGGTCGGCCAGGCCCAGGTGCACCTCCTTGGGCCGGTTTGAAGTGCCCTGGGTTTGTTGGAGACTCCATTGCTTGGAAAGGATCATGGAGTCATGCCAGAGCAGAAGAATCCCGAAGCCTGCTCGAGACCGGCGGCTTCAGACCCCAACTCCTACACCCCCGATTGGGATGAGCCCGAAAACTCTGCAACGAATGTGAGACCAAACCATGAGCACCACACCCAACACCCCCAAGCCCAAGCTGTCCAAGAAGACCAAGATCGTAGGCATCGTCGCCGCGCCACTGGCGTAGGCGATGGACACCTCCGCTCGGATGGACATTGCTGGAATCAATGCGGCATCGGCAGAGATTGAAGCGCTGACACCGCAGCTTGAAGACGCCGGATTCGACTGGGGCTTCTTCTCAGAAGCGTGCAAAGACGCCGCAGAATGATCACCGTCATCATCCCCGCGCACAACGAGGCCGACGCGCTGCCGACCACTATCGCCAGCCTACGAGCGCAGACCGTTTCACCAGACCGGGTGCTAGTGGTCAGCGACAACTCCACCGATCAGACGGTGGAGGTCGCTCGCTCGCTTGGCGTCGATGTCATGGAGACCATCGGCAACACGGCACGCAAGGCAGGCGCTCTCAACCAGGCGCTCGCAACCCTGGACCGCACCGGACTGGTGCTGGTGATGGACGCCGACACTGAGCTGGTGCCGACCTGGATCGAGACCGCCCTGAGTGAGCTGGACGACCCCACTGTTGGCGGCGTTGGTGCGGTCTTCCACGGCGGCGAACCAGACGGCTACCTGCAGCTGTGCCAGAAGCTGGAATGGGAACGCTACGCCGAGCAGATCGACCGCACGGGCAAGGTGTTCGTCCTCAGTGGCACGGCGGCACTCATCCGGTGGGAAGCACTGGAGGACGTGCGACACCGCTTCGGCCACTGGTACGACACCGCCACCATCACCGAGGACATGAAGATAACGCTCGCACTGAAGGAGTGCGGATGGACACTGCGGTCACCAGTTGCCTGCAAGACCATCACAGAGATGATGCCCACCCCACGAATGCTGTTCTTGCAACGTCGCCGCTGGTACTTAGGCGCTTTACAGAACGTAATGGATATGGGATTCACTCGCGTCACCGCACCCTATTGGGGGCAACAGGTGATGCTCGCCGTGTCCGTGCTCCTGCTGTGGACCCTGATCGTCGCCACCGCAGTATCCGTGGCGATCAACGGTTGGCAGGCACCGCAACTGTTCTGGCTGGCCGTTGGCGGCGTGTTCGTCATCGAGCGGGTGCTCACTATCTGGGACCAGCCGGTGCGCTACAGGGTATTCGCGGCACTCATCATCCCCGAGTTGGTCTACTCGCTACTCCTACAGGCCAGCTACGTCGCAGCTGTGTGGCAGAAGCTCACCGGCTCCGCAGGCAGCTGGCACCACGTCGAAACACCACAGAAGGAGGCCCCCGATGTACGGATCTGACAGCACACAGGCCGCCACACTAGCGGCCACAGGGACAGCCGGGGCAGTGCTCTGGAGCGTCATAGGTGCGGGTGTCCTTATCCTCGCTGGGTTGACGATCATCACCATCGTCGGCGTCGTCCGGCACCGGACCAAGGTAAAGGATGACCAGTGACCACCGACCCCTGCGCCGGACTCGACACCTGCCACTACTGGCCGCGCCACGACGACCGCTGCGACCGCGTGACAGAGGCTCATAGCGCCATGTGTGAGAAGCACCAGGACCGAGACTATGGAACCTGGTGGGAGTGGGTTGCCCCCGGGAGTAGGTCCGGGCAGTATGCGAGCCGCGGTTTCTTCAATGGGTACAGATTTCAGCATACTCAGCCGGGCTGCGGTACCCGAGCGCTGAGTGGCGCCGGATGGTGTTGTATTCCTTCTTCCAATCGCCGATGATCACCCGAGCATGGGTCAAAGACCAGAAGCTGGTGATGTTCAGGCACTCATCCCGGATCCTGCTGTTGAAGGACTCCACGTACCCATTGCGCCACGGGGCACCGGGTGGGATGTAGTGGATCCCCGTGACCTCCCCGGCCCAGTCGGCCATCGCGTGGCAGATCAGCTCCGGGCCGTTGTCACACCGTAGGACCTCTGGAAGCCCCCGGTCAGCGGCGATAGCGTCGAGGTGGGCGGTGAGGTCATCACCGGTGATGCTGCGGGCCACGATCCCGCCCAGGCATTCGCGAGTGTGCTCATCGACGATCGAGGCGATCTTGATCGCCCGGCCCGTCTCATCGGTGTCGAATTGGAAGTCCACCGCCCACACCACATTCGGCGCGCCGGCCTGTGGGGCTTCCGTGGTGGTGTCCCGCGTCAAGTAGTTGGCAGGATTTCCTTGGTTTTGAATGTCGGGGTGGTGGGGTCGGC
>NZ_WRPM01000082.1 GCF_009758175.1 Nesterenkonia alkaliphila | reverse complement strand
ACTCTCGTAAGAACGACGTGCTCACCGGGGAGCCGTACACCACATTAGAGGACGCTACTCATCGAGGCTTCTCCCATGCCGCGCCGCGACAGAGGCGCCAAGGGAAAGTCTGATGCCCTCGACGCTCGTCACATCGCCACCGCCACACTGACTCTAACCACAGATCAGTTACGACATCGACGCCAAGAAGACGGCACCAGGGCAGCAGTCCAGGTGCTGTTGACTTCCCGGGAACATCTCACCAACGAACGCACCAGGGCAGTCAAGGCTCTGACCGCGTTGCTGCGCATCACCGACCTCGGCATCGATGCTCGGAAGCCGCTTGGCGCTGAGAAAATCACTGACATCGCACGGTGGAGGACCAGAGCCGAAGAACCCGCCGCAGCAGTAGCACGAACAGAGGCGGTCCGCTTGGCCAAGCGGATCCCCGCCATCGATACCGACCTCAGAGACAACCATGCCCGCCTCACTGAGTTTGTGGCCGCCAGCCCTGCTGCAGGCCTCCTTGAGTGGACCGGGGTCGGCCCAGTCACTGCAGCCAAAGCACTGGTGGTCTGGTCCCACCCCGGACGCATAAAGAACGAGGCCGCCTTCGCAGCGATCGCCGGGGTCAACCCGATCCCTGCTTCCTCCGGAAACACGGTTCGGCATCGTCTTAACCGCCGCGGTGACCGACAGCTCAATCGTGCGCTTAACGTCATCGCGATGGTGCGCATGGTCCACGACCCGGACACCCGCACCTATGTGGAAAAACGCCGCGCAGAAGGCCAAACAGACCGCGAGACCCGAAGGGTCCTCAAACGCTACCTCGCCCGAAGCATCTACAGAAAGCTCAACACCGCAGCCTCGACTTCAGCAAGGGGTTGACGAGATATAGAAGCTTCATAGGAATCTGCTGGGACGGGAACACTACGCCTGCTAAACACCAGGCTAAGAGCAGAAAAAGTAGCGTCCGGGATAGTGGTGTACGAGCCTCGGTGAGCTGGCTGTTGGAATGACAGTGACGGCCACCGCGTGTTCTTTCCAGTGAACCTCTCACAGCACTCTCGAAAGGAGCCACGACGATGACCGTCACCCCTTCCAGTATCGACCTGAAGGCCCTTCTGGAGAAAGAGGTCCTGCAGGCCTCTCCGGACCTGATTCGGGAACTGCTGCAGATCTTCATCAACACCCTGCTCTCGGCCGAGGCTGACGCGGTCTGTGGGGCCGAGTACGGTGCCCGTGATGCATCCCGGAGCAACCGGCGCAACGGCTACCGGCACCGAGAGCTCGATACCCGGGCTGGGACCATCGATGTCGCGGTGCCGAAGCTGCGGGAAGGCTCCTACTTCCCCGACTGGCTGCTGGAGCGCAAGAAACGCGCGGAGCGGGCTCTGACCTCGGTGGTGGCCACCTGCTACCTCCTCGGTGTCAGCACCCGCCGGATGGACAAGCTGGTCGGCTCTTTGGGGATCACCAGCCTGTCGAAGTCCCAGGTCAGTGACATGGCCGCCGAGCTCGATGAGCAGGTCGAGGCCTTCCGCACCCGGCCGTTGGATGCCGGGCCCTACACCCTGGTCGCCGCTGATGCTTTGGTGATCAAGGTCCGTGAGCATGGGCGAGTGATCAACGTCCACGCGCTGATCGCTACCGGAGTCAACAGCGACGGATACCGTGAGATCCTCGGGGTCCAGGTCACCTCTGCTGAGGACGGAGCCGGGTGGCTGTCCTTCTTCCGCGACCTGGTCGCAAGGGGCCTGTCCGGGGTCAAGCTGGTCACTTCTGATGCCCACCCGGGGCTGAAGGCCGCGGTGGCCGCGACCCTGCCTGGGGCAGCCTGGCAGCGGTGCAGGACCCACTACGCGGTGAACCTGATGAGCATCACTCCCAAGCAGCAGTGGCCAGCAGTGCGGGCGTTGCTGCACAGCATCTATGACCAGCCCGGCCCTGAGGCCGTCCATGCCCAGTTCGACCGAGTCGTTGAGGACCTCGATGCCAAGCTGCCCAAGGTCGCTGACCACCTCGCCGCCGCCCGGGAAGACATCCTGGCCTTCACCGCCTTCCCCAAGCAGATCTGGCGCAAAGTCTGGTCCAACAACCCCAACGAGAGACTCAACCGCGAGATCCGCCGCCGCACCGATGTCGTGGGGATCTTCCCCGACCGCGACTCCATCATCCGGCTGGTCGGTGCGGTGCTGGCTGAGCAGCACGATGAATGGGCAGAAGCCCGCCGATACCTCTCGCTGGAAGCCATCGAAGCAGCCCAGGCCCTCGAGCCCACCAGCAGTCAGGAGGTGAGCACCACAGAGCCCACCCTCGAAGCCATCCCCGCCTGAACACACCCTGAAACGAGAGCACACCGCGAACACGACTCATACACCACTACTCAGGACTTGACCGCAGAAAACTCCAATCTAGCCGCAGTCGTGAGCTGCGGATGGCCCTCATTGATGACCATGAAGGCCTCCCTCAACACCGATCGGGCGACTGGTGGTTAGGTCCGTCATCCTACCGATAGGAAATGCCGGTCCGTTTACAAGAGCTGTTCTCCGACTGCTTATAGGCGATGATTTTTCGGGGTATCACGTAGTGCGTATTGATGGCTGTTCTTCCTATCGCGCCGATGAAGAATGATCCTCCGCCGAGAAGACGAAGGCGAGCGTGACTGCTAACTTCGAATTGCCGTGAATCGGGATCCATTTGCACGACCCTTACAGGCAGCCGAAGATGGCGCCGACATGACAGATCGAGGCTGCACGACTCGCGTCGGTCCGAGGGAAGAGACAAATAACTGTGGGGGACAGTAGGCTCAAGAAGCACAGCAGCAGTTCGAGTACACCGAGGGGGAGCCATGGACTCAGCTAAACAGGACAGGGTCAAGAACGAGGTCGGTTTCATCGCAGCGTTAGATCAAAGCGGGGGCAGCACACCGAAAGCTTTGAAACTCTACGGAATCGAGGCGGACGCCTATCCCAACCAGGAAGTGATGCTCGACCTAGTGCACGAGATGCGGACCCGGATTATCACAAGCCCAAGCTTCGATGGTGCCCGCATCCTCGGGGCTATCCTGTTCGAAGACACGATGAACCGTGACATCGAAGGAACCCCCACGGGAGATTACCTCTGGGACGTCAAGGGCATCGTGCCGTTCCTCAAGATCGACAAGGGACTGGCTGAAGAATCACACGGAGCTCAGGTGATGAAGCCCATCCCTGACCTAAACAACCTGCTCAAGAGTGCGGTCAGCAAAGGCATGTTCGGCACCAAAATGCGTTCGCTCATCAAAGAGCCAGGGGAGGGGCTCCACGCTGTGGTCGCGCAGCAATTCGCGATCGCTCAACAGATCCTCCAGTTCGGTCTGGTCCCTATTGTTGAGCCGGAGGTCGATATCCATAGCCCCCGGAAGGCTGAGACGGAGAAGCAGCTCAAAGCGGCACTCCACAGTGAGTTGGACCATCTCGGTGAGGACCAGTCAGTCATCCTCAAACTGACGCTTCCCGAAGTCGCGAACCTCTACCACGAGCTCGTAGAGCACCCACGGGTGCTCCGGGTGCTGGCATTGTCGGGCGGCTACTCCCGAGCCGAAGCCACT
>NZ_WRPM01000081.1 GCF_009758175.1 Nesterenkonia alkaliphila | reverse complement strand
CCGTGAGCCGCCACATCCCTTAGGAGTCAGACCAACCGGTCCACACCATCAATAGTGAAGAGCGGGGGAAGTCCGGCCATGGAAGCCACAGCCACCAGGGAGATGACGAACAGCGGCTTCTGGGTCCGGCCCAGCCCGGAGAGGGTGCGCAGGTCGCGGGTGCCGGTCTTGTGGTCGATGATCCCGACCACCATGAAGAGAGCGGCTTTGAAGAGCCCGTGGGCCAGCAGCATCGCGATTCCAGCCAGGGCCGCGTCCTGAGTGCCCAGCCCGTTGACCATGATGAGGAAGCCCAGCTGGGAGACGGTGCCGTAGGCCAGGACCAGCTTGATATCGGTCTGGCGCAGCGCCCGGTAGGCGCCCACCAGCATAGTGAGCAGTCCCAGGGTCAGCACGATCGGCAGCCAGAATGCGGTGTCGTGGAAGCCCGGGGCGAACCGAGCCACCAGGTAGACCCCTGCCTTGACCATGGCGGCCGCGTGCAGATAGGCCGAGACCGGGGTGGGGGCGGCCATTGCGGCCGGCAGCCAGAAGTGGAAGGGCACCAAGGCGGATTTTGAGACCGCGCCGATGAGAATGAGCACCATGGCAATATCCACTGCGGTGCCGCTGAGCTCGGTCGCTTGTGCCAGGATCTCGGAGAGCCGGTAGGAGCCGGCCAGCTCACCGACCCACAGCAGGCCCACCAGCATGGCCAGCCCGCCCAGGGTGGTGACCACCAAGGCCTGGATGGCCGAACGGCGGGCGAAGATCCGGTGCGCGGAGTAGCCGATGAGCAGGAAGGAGAGCACTGTGGTGAGCTCCCAGAAGATGAAGAGCATCACCAGGTCATCGGAGAGCACCAGACCGAGCATGGCCGCGGCAAAGGCGAAGAGCTGGGCTGCGAAGGGTCCGGCGGCGCGTTCCACGGCCGGGAAATAGCGGGCACAGTAGAGCATCACGGCCGCCCCCACGCCGGTGATCAGCAGGGAGAGGGCCAGGGCCAGGGCGTCCATCCGAAATGCCAGCTCGACCCCGAGCTGAGGGATCCATTCGAAGACCACTGCCGGCGGGGCGTTGGGCTCCCCGATTCCGGCGGACTGGTCGGCGCTGACCACCTGCGGAATGTGCGCCAGGACCCAGCCGAAGGCCACGGTGAGCACTGCCGCCAACAGGTAGAAGGACCGGCGCCCCCACCAGGAATAGAACACCGGAGCCAGCATGCTCACCGCGAACAGCGCAGTGAGCATGATGAGCATGTAGGGGCCCTCTCCGTTCCTGGTGGCAACGACTGACTCTGAAGATATACACCCGGTGCGCGGCATATACAGAGGCGAAAAGCTTATGCCGCGTTTCTGGGAGTTCCCTTCATGTTAACAGCTACGGGTTATCATGCGCCCATGAGCCGCACCACAGATCCGGGCGAGCATGCGCTGCGCGCCGCGGACGCGCCGTCTTCTCCGGACCAGCCGCTGAACAAATGGATCATTTCGGCGTGGAGCCTGTGGTCCTGGGGCAACGCCACCGTCTCAGCTGTGATGGTTACCTTTGTCTTTGCCCCCTATGTGGTCAATGTGGTCGGTGAGAACAGCAACGGCACCCAGTGGCTGACCATCGCGAACCTGATTGCAGGCATCATCATCGCCGCGACTGCCCCGGTGGTGGGCCAGCGGGCCGACCGCTCAGGAAAGCGCAAGCTTTGGCTGACCGTGCTGACCCTGATTGTCACCGGTCTGGTGGCGGCCTGCTTCTTGGTCCGCCCGGAGGACAGCTGGCTGCTGGTCGGGGTGACACTGCTAGCCACCATGAATCTGGTCGACACCCTGGCCAATGTGCATCTGAACGCGATGATCACCGATATCTCGGATTCCAAGCGGATGGGCCGGGTCTCCGGGATCGGCTGGGGCGCCGGCTACCTGGGCGGCATCTTTATCCTCGCAATCGCCTATTTCGGAATGGTCTCCGGGGAGGGCGGGATGTTGGGACTGCCCACCGAGAACTCCTTCAACATCCGGATGGTGGCAGTGGCCGCCGCCGCCTGGTTCCTCATCTTTGCGCTGCCGCTGCTGCTGACTCCGGTGAAGACCGCGGACCAGGACCAGATCGGGGAGCGGATCTCCATCTGGGAGTCGTATAAGCGGCTGTGGCGGACTGTGGTGGGACTCTGGCGCAACGACCGGAACACCTTCTGGTTCTTCGTCTCCTCGGCGGTCTACCGCGACGGGCTCTCCGGGGTCTTCGCCTACGGGGCCATCCTGGGCACCTCGGTCTACGGGATCTCCCCCGGGGACATTCTGCTCTTCGGCATCGCCGGGAACGTGATCGCCGCAGCAGGGGCGATCCTCGGCGGGTGGATCGATGACTGGGTGGGTCCCCGGAACGTGATCCGGTTCTCGGTGGGCGCCCTGGTGGTCTCCGGCGTCGTGCTGTTCTTCATGGACGTGGAGCGGGAGATCTTCGGCATCACGCTGACCCCCACCACCTCGTTCTGGGTCTTCGGCCTGGCCCTGTGCCTGTTCGTGGGGCCCGCCCAGGCGGCCTCCCGCGGGTTCCTGGGCAGGATCGCACCGCCGGACCGGGCCTCCGAGCTCTTCGGCCTCTACCAGACGGCCGGGCGCAGCGTGGACTTCATGACCTCCGGGCTGATCGCGGTGTTGCTGTGGATTGCCCTGGGCGACCCTGATGTGGAGAACGCCGATAAGGCGATCATCGTGGCCGTGGTACTCATCCTGGCTCTGGGCCTGGCCCTCTTCAGCAAGGTCAAGGCTCCGCAGGGGTATGCCAAGCTCCCGGACCACCACCTCACCTAAATGCCGAGGGCCCTGCCTAGGTTTTAGGGTGCCAGGGGCTTGCCGATCCGCTCGTTGTGCTTGAGCAGGTCGAACCGGGTGATGATGTCGGCGACCTCCTCCAGCTCGGGCATGGAGTTCTTGCCGGTGATGATCACACTGGACTCGGGATGCCGGCTGCGGATGCTTCCGGCGATCTCAGCGGCCTGAAGCAGGTCATGGTCCACCGCCCGGGTGAGCTCGTCGAGGATGAGCAGGCCCGGGCGGGCAAGCCCCTGCTGAGCCTCACCCCAGGCGGCAGCAGCGAAGCCTTTGGGGTCTTCGTGCCAGGTCAGCGCGTTGGTCAGCACCGGCCAGCTGATGCCTTCTCCGGTCAGCAGTGAGGCCTCCGGGCGGTTCCACGCCCCGCCTTTGAGGAACTGCACAATGGTGACCTGGTGGCCGCGGCCGGCGGCCCGGGCGGCATAGCCGAAGGCGGCTGTGCTCTTGCCCCAGCCGGGGCCGGTGAGCAGCATGACGAAGCTGCTGCCGGAGTGCGGCTCGGAGAAGGGGGACACACAGGCAATCTTACTGACCTGCGCGCCCTCCCCACTACATCGCCCGGGTGAGCTGATCGGCCCCCAGCATCCGTTTCCGCACCGTGGAGCTGAGCTGCTCGGCGGCCAGGACCACCACCAGGATGAGGATGATGATCATCAGCGCCGTATCGTACTGGCGCAGGTTGAAGGCCGGGGTCAGCTCCATGCCGATGCCGCCGGCTCCCACCATGCCCAGGATGGTGGCACCACGGATGGACTTCTCCAGGCAGTAGAGGCTGGTGGCGGTGAAGGAGGCGAAGGCCGCGGGCAGCACAGCGCCCACCACCACAGCGGCCCCGGAGGCGCCGGTGGAGCGCACCGCGTCCATCGGGCCGCGTTCGATCTCCTCGATCCGCTCGGCGAAGAACCGCCCGGCGAAGCCCAGCACGTCCACGGCGATGGCCAGGATGCCCGCCAGGGGCCCCAGCCCCACCGCCATGACGAAGATCAGCGCCCACACCAGGTCCGGCACTGAGCGCAGGGTGGTGAGCACCAGGCGCATGAACCAGGCCAGCGGCAGCCACGGGGTGGTGTTCCGGGCGGCTATCAGGGCTGCCGGCAGGCTGAGCACCACGCCGATGATCGTGCCGATCAGCGCGATCTCCAACGTCTCCAGCATCAGCAGGGCCAGGTTCTCGAAACGACCCACATTCGGCGGCACCGAGTTCATGAAGAAGTCCCACACATTGGAGGGACCCTGCATGGCTCTGCTCCAGCTGATGTCCATCCGGAGCAGACCCTGCACGGAGAGTCCGAGCATCACCGCCAGCACCAGCACAGAGCTCCAGCGGGGAGCCCGGAACCTGGGCGGCAGCTCGTGCTGGCCGGCCGCGCCGGAGACCGGCCGGACGGCGTTCGAGACCGGGGCGCTCATCGGGCGGCTCCGCTCAGGTTCGTCAGGCTCGGCTCGGGGTGTTCGTGCTGGTCTGCATGCTGAGCGTGGGGAGCCTCGTCCTCCTCGGTGTAGAGGCCTTCGAGCTGCTCATCCTCCACCTGGTGCATATAGGTGTCCATATCCACTCTTCCCTCGCGCAGGGCCACCATCCGGTGGCCGTAGATCCGGGCCAGCTCCAGCTGGTGCAGGGTGCAGATCAGGGTCAGGCCCTCCTCCTCGGTGACCTGCCAGAGCAGGTCCATCACCTGGCGGCCGGCCCTGGGGTCCAGGGCGGCGACCGGCTCATCGGCCAGGATCATCTTGGGGCGCTGCATCAGGGTGCGCGCGATGGCCACCCGCTGCTGCTGGCCGCCGGAGAGCTGCTCGGCCCGCCGGCTGGCCACATGGGCCAGCCCCACCCGCTCCAGGGCCTCCATGGCCTCGTCGCGCTGCTCGGAGCGTGCGGTCATGGCGAACCAGTTCCGCGGGGAGCCGGCCCGGCCCAGGGAGCCGTGGATCACGTTGGTGAGCACAGAGAGCTCCCGGACCAGGTTGATCTTCTGGAAGACCACGCCGACGTCGCAGCGCAGCCGGGTGATCTCCCGCTTCGAGGCGGTGGTCACCTCGGTCCCCAGCACCCGCACCGTTCCCGAGGTCGGGGCCACCAGCCTGGTCAGGCACTTCTGCAGGGTGGACTTCCCTGAGCCGTTGGCGCCCAGCAGCACCACGGTCTCCCCGGACTGGACCCGCAGGTCCACTCCCTGGAGGGCGCGGGTGCCGTTTGAGAACTCCTTGACCAGGCCGGCGACCTCGATCACCGGGCCTGAGTAGCCGTGCTCTGCCGGGGAGAGGGTCATCACTCGTCCTCGTCGGGCAGGTCGGCGTAGTTGTCGAAGCCTGCGGCCTCGAAGGCGCGGCGGGTGTCGTCGTAGTCGGTGTCCTCGGCGTAGACGAACTCCGAGCCGATGTACTTGTCGTTCTCACCGGTGGCGACGATGGCCTCGATCATCACGTCCTGGTTCTCGAACAGGGCCTCCTGGATGTAGGCGGCGCACTCCTCGCCCAGGCCCACGCGGGCCACGAAGAGGTCGTTGGGCAGGTCCGGTCCCCCTTCGAGGATCTCCACGGCGTCCTCGCCCATCAGGTCCTGGAGGTCCTCCAGGTCCTTGATGCCGGTGCCGATGGCGTCGCCGTCGCCGGCGGCGAAGGCCTCACGCTCGGTGCCGTCCAGGGGCACCACGGTCACATCGCCGGCGTTGGGGTCGAGCCCGGCGTGCACCAGCATCTCCAGCGGGCCCAGGTGCCCGGAGGTGGAGCCGACGTCCTTGGTCAGCAGGGTCTTGCCCTGCAGGTCCTCCAGGGACTGCAGGGAGTCGTCGTCGGAGCGCTTGAAGATCGCCGCACGGTAGTCCTCGCGGGTCACGCCCACCAGCGGGATGGCGTCGGCCTCAGCCTTGAGCACCACGTACTCGGCCGGACCGGTGAGCAGGATGTCCAGGTCGTCATTCTCCAGGGCGATCGAGGCGGCGGTGCGCGAGGTCATCGGCTGGAAGTCGACCTCCAGCCCGGTGGCCTCCTCCAGGGCCACCCGGAAGTCCTCGAACTCCAGCACCAGGGTCTCCAGTCCGTCCACGCCGGTGTCGGAGAACATCAGCGGCTCGTGCTCGGCGCAGGCCTCGCCGCCTTCAACCTCGGTGACCTCGGCGCCGCTGCCGGCGGCCTCGGCACCGTTGTCCTCGCCCTCGTCCTCTCCGTTGTCGCCGCAGGCGGCGAGCGTCAGAACAGTGGCAGCAGCGGCAGAAAGTGCAAGCAGACGGCGTGGCATAGTGGTCCCTCCAACAGGTTCAGTGAGTGAGTGCGGCACCAGCGGTGAACATGCTCCCAGTGCCTCATCACTATGGTGTGTGCTGCGGGTGAACCGGTGCTGAGACCAATATGAACTGCAGGCGAACTTTTCCCGGGTTCGCAGCGGGCCCCAGGTTAAGGACAGGTGAACGGGATGAATGGGGAAGTTCTGTGCGGGATGAGATGCAAGGGACGGGAGGGAAGCGGTACGAACCGTGAGGTACCGCGACCGAGCGGAGCGCAGCAGATCGCCCGCACAGGGCTTCCTATGCCAGCAGCAGGGCGACGGCGACCATCGACGGGATGCCCAGGATGGTGGTGACCAGCACCGTGTCCCGGGCGATGGCCTCCCCGGTGCCATAGCGCACCGCTGCCACCAGCACGTTCTGGGCGGTGGGCAGGGAAGCCATCACTACCGCGGCCAGCAGCATCACCCCGTCCAGCTGGAAGACGAAGGCGGCCAGCAGGTAGGCCAGCCCCGGGTGCAGCAGCAGCTTGATTCCGGTGGCGATGAGTACATCACGACGCCGCCCACTCGCCTTATCGAGGGGGTGGGAACCGACCAGGGAGAGCCCGAAGGCCAGCAGCATCAGCGGAATGGAGGCTCCGGCCAGCAGCTCCACGAATTCATGGATCTGCTCCGGCAGCCGCCAGCCCTGCCAGGAGAACAGCAGACCCAACGCACAGCCGATGATCATAGGGTTCAACAGGGTCTGTCCCACCCGGCGGAGCACCTCGGTGCGGGCCCGGGGCCGCACTCTGACCGTACTGTCCTTTCCGATGGTCAGCTGGTCCAGCAGCGCCACATAGATGGGCGTGTAGAGCGCCAGTTGGAACATCACAATCGGGGCGGCCAGGCTGATGTCTCCCAGCACATAGGCGGCGATCGGGAACCCCAGGTTCGCAGAATTGACCAGCGAGGCACTCATCCCGCCGATCACCAGATCGGCCCCGGAGCGGCCCGGCAGCAGGAACCTGCCCACCAGCAGGAACACGCCCAGCATCACGAATGCACTCATCGCGGCGATGGCGAACTGGGGGCCCACCACCTCCCGGATCGGTGAGCCTGAGATGGTCAGGAACAGCAGACAGGGCGAGGCTACGAAGAACGCGACCCGGGAGAGCACCACCCGCGCCTCGGGCCCCAGTACTCGGAGCCGGCCGAGCACGAATCCCACTGCGATGATCAGCCAGACCACCGTGAAGCCGGACAGCACCGCTGCCATGCACCCTCCTCACCGGGGACCGCTTAAGATCGTTGCCGCGCACAACGATACTCCTGCCCACGCCTGGCCTGAGCACACCGGTCAGGCGGCATATGCGGTAATTTAGGTCCGTGCTGCTTTCCGATAATGACATCCGCGCTGAGCTTGAGGCCGGGCGCATCCAGCTGGACCCGCTGGATGAGCAGATGATTCAGCCCTCCAGTGTGGATGTCCGCCTGGAGCGGATGTTCCGGCTCTTCGACAACCACAAATACGCACATATCGACCCGGCCGCTGAGCAGCCTGATCTCACCCGTCTGGTGGAGGTGGACCCCCAGGAGCCCTTTGTGCTGCACCCCGGGGAGTTCGTGCTGGGCGCCACCTATGAGACCGTGACTCTGCCCGATGATGTGGCCGCCCGGCTAGAGGGCAAATCCTCGCTGGGCAGGCTGGGCCTGCTGACCCATTCCACCGCCGGGTTCATCGACCCGGGGTTCACCGGCCAGGTCACCCTGGAGCTGTCGAATATGGCAACCCTGCCGATCAAGCTCTGGCCCGGTTCCAAAATTGGCCAGCTGTGCTTCTTCCGGCTCTCCTCCCCCGCCTCAAAGGGCTACGGCAGCAAGGCCCACCAGTCCCGCTACCAGGGGCAGCGCGGCCCCACCGCCAGCCGCTCCCACGAGAACTTCCACCGGACGGTCATCAGCTCATGAACCAGCCCCGGCACTCCCACCCCGGACAGTCCCACCCAGGACACTCGCAGCAGGCTCCGCATCCGGGCTCCCCCACCTATGCGCCGGTTCCCAATCTCTCAGCTCCCGGTGAACCGGCGCAGCCGGAGTCGGCGCGCTCAGGGAGCTTGCTGCTACCGGTGCTGGCCTGGGGGCTGGGCCTGGTGCTGGCCGCGGTGGCTGCAGTGGTGGCGGTCTGGCAGGTCAATGAGCGGCTCTACTCCCCTGAGGTCACCGCAGAGCGCTACTGGGAAGCGGTGTCCTCCGCCAGCAGCGCCGAGGCGCTGGGTGAATTCAGCGCAGTGCCAGGCTTCGCGCGGGACAGTGAGGTAGACAACCTCCTGCTGACTTCGGCTCCGCTGGCCTACTCTGCGGAACAGATCAGCTCTGCCCAGCTCAGTGAAGGGGACGACGCCGCCCAACTGAGCTTCACTGCCCTGGGTGAGCAGTTCACCACCGAAATTCCGCTGACCCGTACCGGCTCGACCTGGGGCTTCTTCGACACCTGGGAGGTGGCCCCGCAGGCGGTCACCTGGTTCCAAGTGGAGGTTCCCGGTGCTCCGGAGGGTGCCATCGGCCAGATCCGGGTCAATGGCGAACCGGTGAACCTTGAGGGTGAGACGGCCCGGCTCTCCGCCCTGGTGCCCACAGTGGCGGAGATCAGCATCGACTCCCAGTGGTTGGTGGGCTCAGCAGAGCATGTAGTGGTGGCCGCCGAGGACCCCAGCGCTGCGGCCCAGCAGGTGGTGATGGAGCTGGAGGCATCGGATGAGGCGGTGGACCTGCTGCACGAGGAACTCGCCGCCTACTTCGAGAGCTGTGAGCAGCAGGTGCTGATGCCCTCAGGCTGCCCGGTGGGGCACTCCACCACCAATCAGGTGGACGCTGACACCATCGAGTGGAGCTTCCCTGACCCGGAGGACTTCGAGCTGAGCTTCGACGCCGAAGGCTGGCACGTTCACTTCGAGGATCCGGTGGCCGAGATCAGCTATCAGGCGCGGCACCACCACACCGGTGAGGAGCTTGAGCAGACCGAGCAGTACCCCTTTGATCTGGACATCCAGGTCGGCGCCAGCGGTGAGGACCTAGTCGTCTCTGTCCGAGGCAGCAGCTAGCCCCTGCGGTGCCGGCCATCACGGCATAAATCCGGCTGGATCGCTCCGCTGTCAGCCTCACCGTAGAATGACCTGTTGTGGCTACAGCGAAGACCGAAGACCGCGATCCCGCGGAACTGAGGTCCGCACCCGACCCCAGAATCCTGGAGTCAAAAGGTCTGAACTCGGTCCAGGTGGCCGAACGGATGAATCTCCAGCTGGCCAATGTGCAGCCGCACACCACCTCCCGCTCCGTGCTGGAGATTCTGCGCACCCACCTGATGACCACCTTCAACCTGCTCATCGGGGTCTGCGCAGTGATCATTATTGTGCTGGGCCGCTGGCTGGACCTGCTGTTCGCCGTCGCCGCCGTGGGCAATGTGATTATCGGACTGGTCCAGGAGTACGGGGCAAAGCGGAAGCTGGACGCCATCGCCTTGCTGCACCAGGACCACATCCGGGTGCTGCGCGATGGGCAGATCATGCAGATCCACCGCGAACAAGTGGTGCTTGATGATGTGCTGGAGCTGCGCCGCGGTGATCAGGTACCCGCGGACGGCGTCGTACTCTCCTCCCAAGACATGGACATTGACGAGTCCATGCTCACCGGGGAGTCTGTACCGGTCTCCAAACGGCGCGGGGACGCGATCCTCTCCGGCACCGCTGTACTCTCGGGCTCGGGCCGGTTTGTGGTCACCGCAGTGGGCGAAAAGGCTCATGCGGTCAAGATCACCACTGAGGCCAAGAAGTACCTGAAGATCAACTCCGAGATCCGGCGTGCCCTGGAGCGGATCGCGTTCTGGCTCTCCATGGTGCTGATTCCGATATCCGCAGCAGTATTCCACGGCCAAATGCGCGCCCACGGCGGTTGGACCCAGGCATGGGAGACCGGGGCCTGGCGCGAGGCGCTGGTGACCGCAGTGGCCTCGGTGACCGCTATGATCCCGCAGGGACTAGCCCTGATGAGCACAATTGCCTTCGCCGTGGCCGCGGTCAAACTGGCCAAGGAGAATGTGCTTATCCAGGAACAACCGGCCGTGGAGATCCTGGCCAGGGTGGATGTGGTCTGCCTGGACAAGACCGGCACGCTGACCGACGGGACCATCGTCTTCCACGGGTCCACCGCCCTGGATGCAGCCGGGCAGCCCACCGGCTGGGTGCGCGATCCCCGCTCAACCGCAGTGGAGGGCACCGAAGCCTGGCAGCAGGTGCTGGCCCACTTCGGCCACGGGGTGGACGCCAACCCCACTGCCGCGGCCCTGACCGTTCCGTTCACCGCGCTGCCCCGGCACCGGCCGGTCTACGAGGTCCAGTTCTCCTCGATGCGCCGCTGGTCAGCGGTGAGCTTTGATGCCGACGCCGCGGAACTAGCCGGGCACTGGGTTCTGGGGGCCCCGGAGATCATGGCCGAGGGTCAGGCCTCCCCTGAGGTGGATGTGCCCCAGATGCTGCGGCACACCGACGGCATCGCCGCTCAGGGCCTGCGTACCCTGCTGCTGGCCCACGCTCCGCTGGCCGGGCCGGTGGATGAGACCAACACGTTGCCGCTGCAGCGCGGGGAGCAGCTGCCGGCCGGGATGCGCCCGGTGGCGCTGGTGACCTTCAAGGAGAATGTGCGCCGGGACGCCGCAGCCACCCTGGACTACTTCCGGGAGCAGCAGGTCAGCCTCAAGGTGATCTCAGGGGACAATCCCAAAACCCTGGCCGCAGTGGCCCGCGAGGTGGGCATGGAGTTCGAGGGAGACGGAGTGGATGCCTCCACCCTGCCTGAGGACCCCGAGGTGCTGCGCTCGGCGGTGGCCACCCACCAGGTCTTCGGCCGGGCCACCCCAGGGCTGAAGTCCGCGCTGGTGCAGGCCCTGCAGGCCAACGGGCATGTGGTGGCGATGACCGGCGACGGCATCAATGATGCCCTGGCCGTGAAGAAGGCCGATCTGGGCATCGCCATGGGATCTGGAGCCCCGGCCACCAAGGCGGTGAGCCGGATGGTGCTGCTGGACGGTAAGTTCTCCCGCTTACCTGCGGTGCTGGACGAGGGCCGCAAAGTCATCGCCAACACTGAACGGCTGGCCAATCTGTTCCTGGCCAAGACCGCCTATGCCATACTGCTGGGCCTGTTCTTCGCTCTGGCCTTCTGGCCCTTCCCATTCCTGCCGCGCCAGTTCTCCAGCGCAGACTTCGTGATGCTGGGCCTGCCCGCCTTCGTGCTGGCAGTGATGCCCAATGTGCAGCGCTACCGGCGCGGCTTCCTGAAACGCTCCGCCCTGTTCGCCGTACCTCCCGCGCTGGCGATCGTGGTCAGCCTGGTGATGGTCTCTGCCTTCGGCCGCCGGTTCGAGGACCCGGCCGCAGAGATCCAGACCGCCAGCTTCATCTGCCTGACTCTGGTGGGCCTGTGGGTGCTCAACACCGCATTGCGTCCGCTGACGCTGATGCGGATCTCGCTGATCGTGGCGATGTACCTGCTGTTGGCCGCAGTACTGCTGATTCCGCTCTCCCAGCAGTATCATCTGTTCGCCCTGCCCAGTGCTGAACTGCTGGCAGCCACCTTTGTGGCCTCCCTGATGGGCTGCGGCCTGGTGGAACTGGGTCACCGCGGCTATGTGGCCCTGGTGGAGAAGCGGGATTCCGAGGAGCGGAACCTGGCTTAGGCTGAGCCTTATGTCTTCCGCCGCTTCCGGCCGGCTCATGCTGCTGGCCACCGTACTGCTGGTGACGGCCAACCTCCGCCCGGCCATCACTGTGGTGGGCCCGCTGATTGAGCGGGTGGGCGCAGAGACCGGGCTGAGCCCCTCTGCCCTGGGCGCACTGGGCTCGGTGCCGATCGTGGCTTTCGCGGTGGTGTCCCCGGTCGTGCACCTGCTGGGCCGGCGCTTCGGCCCGGAGCGCACGATCCTGGTCTCGCTGCTGGTGTTGGCTGTGGGCACCGCTCTGCGCTCGGTGCCGGAGAACGGCCTGCTGCCCCAGGCGGTCTCGCTCTACGTGGGCACCGCGCTCCTCTCGGCAGCGATCGGGGTGGGCAACGTGCTGGTGCCCTCAGTGGTCAAGCGAGACTTCCCGGACCGGGTGCCGATGATGACCGGGGTCTACACCGCGGCGATGGTGGGGGCGGCGGCGATCTCCTCCGGCGGCGCAGTCCTAGTGGCCGAGGCCTGGGGGTGGCGCGGCGCCTTC